>CAZABJ010000015.1:9459-46364 GCA_964483375.1 uncultured Caulobacterales bacterium | reverse complement strand
AGGCAGGAAGCGGTCGGTGATGTAGCGGTTCGACAAGGTGGCCGCCGCGACGATAGCCGCGTCTGAGATGCGCACGCCGTGGTGCACCTCGTACTTTTCCTTCAAGCCGCGAAGGATGGAGATGGTGTCCTCCACCGTCGGCTCATTGACGAACACCGGCTGGAAGCGACGCGCCAGCGCGGCGTCTTTCTCCACGTTCTTCCTGTATTCATCGAGCGTCGTCGCACCCACGCAACGCAGCTCCCCTCGAGCGAGCGCGGGTTTCAGCAAGTTAGAGGCGTCCATCGCGCCTTCGGATTTGCCCGCCCCGACCAAGGTGTGCATTTCATCGATGAACAAGACGATTTGTCCCGAAGCGGATTCAATTTCCGACAGCACCGCCTTCAGGCGCTCTTCAAACTCGCCGCGGAACTTCGCCCCGGCGATGAGCGCGCCCATGTCCAGCGACAGAAGTTCTTTGTTCTTCAGGCTGTCGGGCACGTCGCCTTTGACGATGCGCAGCGCGAGACCTTCCGCGATCGCGGTTTTGCCCACGCCGGGCTCGCCGATAAGCACGGGGTTGTTCTTGGTGCGCCGCGACAAGACCTGGATGGCCCTGCGGATTTCCTCTTCCCGGCCGATCACCGGGTCGAGCTTGCCCTCCCGCGCCGCCGCGGTGAGGTTGCGGGCGAACCGGTTCAAGGCGTCGTAGCTGTCCTCTGCGGTGGCTGAATCTGCGGTCCTGCCGCCGCGAAGTTCTTCGATCGCTGTGTTGAGCGCCTGCGGGGTCACCCCCGCATCGGCCAGAATCTTAGCGGTCGGCGCGGACTTGGTGATCGTCATCGCCAACAAGAGCCGCTCGACGGTCACGTAACGGTCGCCGGCCGTCTCGGCGATTTTCTGCGCGTTGGTTAGCGTCTCTTGAACCGGCTGGGAGGCGAACAGTCGTCCGTCCCCGCCTTCCACGCGCGGCAGGGCGTCCAGGGCGCGGTCAAGCGCGGCGCTGACGTCCTCGGCTCGGCCGCCGGTTCGAGAAATCAGCGCGGCCGCCAACCCGTCAGGCGCTTCTAGCAACGCCTTGAGCAGGTGCTCGGTGGTGAACTGTTGGTGCCCGGCGCTGAGCGCCGCTTGTTGCGCGGCCTGCACCACTTGGCGCGCACGTTCGGTGTAGTTTTCGAAGTCCATCACGGTCCCCTTCGTTCGAAGCGAGACCGAAACGCAGCTCATGAACGCCCGACTGCGGCGCGTTCACGGCGTTTCGGATGGTGTGCAGGTAGGCTCGGGGGTGCGTGGGCGCAAGGCGCGCGGCCCCTGGCGCATTCCGTCGCAGGTGATTTTCACCCCAGGCCAGACGCCGGACTGCGCCGCGCGCGGCTTTACGCGCTTGCGGCGGGATCCAAGGTGGCGGCCCCGTCTTCGCTGGACGCCGCATCAAGCGCTTCGCGCGCTTCGGCGACGTCGCTCGACCCGTTGGACTTGGTGCGGGAACGCCGCGGGCGGCGGGTGCGACGGGTCGCAGGCTGTTCGGCGTCCTCGCCCTCTGCGCGGTCGGAAACCAACGCGCCGGCTTCCGGCGTCACGACTTCCAACGGATTAGCGTCGCCTGACCCGGCGCCGGCGTCGCTTTGGGGCTGCGGGCCGTCCTCGGCGGCGTCGGCGTCGCGCGCCTCCGCTTCGGCGTCGGCGCGGTCGCGTTGCGCTTGTTGGTTGGCGCGCATGATTCGCAAATAATGCTCAGCGTGCTGAAGGTAATTCTCAGCCACGACCGGGTCGCCGGACGAAGCGGCGTCGCGCGCGAGTTGCTGGTAGCGCTCGAATATCTGCGACGCTGAACCGCGCGTTTTCTGACCGCCGACATTGCTTTCTAACGGCCGATTGGACTGGCCGTTCGGTTTGCGCCCGCGTCCGCGCTGACGTTTCATCTAACGAGTCCTTGCTTTAGCGCTCTACACACCCTGACCCTCGGCGACTTTCGCCGGTCGGGGACATGCGTGATTCTTCGCTCAAATTCGCGTCAGGCGAGGGCGAATCCCTCACGAGCCCAGCGTTCGCGCCGCCGCAGCGACTTCAGCCCCGCGATCCCCGCTCTGTCGACGCCTCAGAACCGTAACGTGCGCTTTGCGCATTTCCAAGACCTAAATCATGCGCGGACAAATCATCGCCGTCGCACAATCGCGACCCGGGTTTCGCCCGCCAGGTCAAGACGTGTCTCTATCTGGCACAGCTCTGCACTCGCGCTGAGAATCTCCGTCACGTCAGAGGCTTGACCGGCCCCGAGCTCCACCGTCGCGAACCCTCCCCGACGCAACAGACGCGGCAGTCCCGCCGCCAGCCTCCGATAGAAGTCGAGCCCGTCCGCTCCCCCGTCCAGAGCGGCGGGCGGGTCCGCCCTGGTTTCGGGCGAAAGCGCTGCAAGTTCCTGCGACGGAATATACGGCGGATTGGAGACCACACAATCGAACCCGCCGCCAACGCCGTCGTCCCAATCCGCGCAGACAAACGCCGCCCGGTCGGAGAGCCCCGCCATCCGCGCATTTTCCGCCGCCACCCTCAAGGCCGCTTCGCTTCTATCGACCCCAAGCCCCCAAAGGCCTGTGCGTTCGGAAAGCAGCGCGAGCAACATCGCGCCGGATCCGACACCCAAATCCAACGCCCGCGCCGGCTTGTCCTGCGGCAACAAAGCAAGCGCGGCTTCAACCACATGCTCGGTCTCAGGTCGCGGCGTGAGCACGTCGGGAGAGACGGCAAGCTCAAGCGTCCAGAAGCCTTTGCGGCCCACGATTTGGGCCACCGGCTCGCGCGCGGCTCTGCGCGCCACCAACCGCTCGAAAGCCGCCCGCTCTTCAGGAGCGAGCGGCCGTTCCGGCGCGGCGAGCTGATCGGCGCGCGACAGCCCGGTCGCGGCTTCCAGCAAGAGGCGGGCGTCCAAGGCGGGGGTCCCCGCCCCTGCCGCCTCTAAACGCGCGACCGCCCTCGTCATGACCTCAGCAAGGGCCGTCGACCCGCCGTCTTCGGCCATGATCGCTTAGTCGGCCGGCTGAGCCAGCGCTGCGGCCAGCCCCTGCTCCGCAATGAGGCTCCGGCCTGCGGCGAGCGATGCGTCGAGCTCCCCGACCGCATCGACGAACCGGGCGCGGGCATCTGCGTCGCTGAGTTCTGTCTCGACCCCGCCCGCGCGCGGTCCCATCGCCTCAGCGGTCGTTCCGCGGGGCAGCACGCGCACGGCGTTGACGACGTAGTGCAGGCGCTGCCGCGTTTGCGCGTCTTCGAGCGAGTAGACCGAACCGCCGGTCACGAAAGCGAAACCAGCCGACAACGTGTTGTCGCTCGCGGTGTAGCGTTCGGTCAGGCTCCGATAAATGTCGACGGAGTTGACGTAATAGGCCTCAAAGC
The DNA here is from genome assembly GCA_964483375.1 of uncultured Caulobacterales bacterium. GTDB lineage: Bacteria > Pseudomonadota > Alphaproteobacteria > Caulobacterales > Maricaulaceae > JAUIEH01. The sequence continues at coordinate 42,992 of CAZABJ010000015.1, read as the reverse complement.
CGCGCTCGGAGAAGCTCGCGGCGAAGGCGTCGACTTTGTCGGAGAGGTCGGGCTCGCCCGGACCATAGCTCGGCCCCCGCGCCGTCATCAGAGGTTCAAAGCGAAAGCGGGTGCGGAAGGCCCGAGAGCTCTGCAGGCCAAGCATGCCGGCGAGAAACGAGAGCGGCGAGCCGTCGGTGCCGAACTCGGTTCCCTCACGAAAATTGAGGTCGACATAGTTGCCTTGTTCGCGATCGAGCACCTCCACGCTGACGCGCTCGGCCCGCTCGGCGTCGGACAGGATGGAGTATGGATTCCAATAATCATCGCCCGGCAAACGGACCAAGAGCATGCCCGGGATGTCACCGGGCCGGGCGGAAATGAGACGTCCCTCCACGCCGAGGGCTTGATTGCGCACGAAGTCGAGCGCATTGAGCGCCTCAGGCGCGCTGGCGATGTCGTTTTCCGAAACGCGGAAGCGCTGGCTTCGTTGGGCGTCCGCGGCGGCGGCGAGGATGAGGCTCGCAGCGAGCCCGGCGACGAGAGGTTTGAACATGGCGTCCCTCCAGGTTGGCCTCAGCGAGAGTGCCCAAAGCAGCGCGGCGAAGTTGAGGCGTCATACGGGCGTTATGCGTCCTTGTTAGCGTCTAACGCAAAGATCCAGGGAGACCGCCCATGAATGCGACCATCATCCGGACCGCCCTAATCGCGGGCGCCGCAGGGTTAGTCCTCAACACAGCCAAGGCCCAAGACGACGAGGCCGCCGTCGCCGCACCGCGTTGGACGGCGCCCTTCGCCGACCTCGCCGCGCTTGAGGACCAGGGATTTCTGCCCACCGGGTTCGCCGAGCAGACCTGCCCGGGACGTCTCGCCGTTTTGCGGTTCAACACAGCGGCTGCGGGGGCCTCGCTGGAAGAGTTCCGCAACGCGGTCGCCGCTCATGAGGCCTGGCTCGCGTCAAAAGGCTATGGCGACGTAGAGGTCGCGGTTCTTTCCAGCCGGCGAACCATCGACGGCGCGGACGCGTTTTTGTTCGGCAGTGCGCTCATCTACCCCTCCTCGACCCGCTATCAGGAGATCGTGGACGCCCGAGACGCCGACCGCGACGAGGCCTATGACGCCTTTGTGGCGCGCTATCGAGACGCAACCGAGGGCTTCACGGGGCTAAGGCTGTGCCTGGAACCGCCGGCCGCGCCCCAAGACGCAGACGACTAACGCGCCGTCACGCGGTCGAGCCACGTCGCGAACGCCGTCATCGCAGCCTCGCGCCCCAGTTCGTTCAGCGTCTCGTGCCGGACGTCGTCGAGCACGTCATCGGTGACGTCCCCCAGCCCCGCCCTTCGCAGTCTTCCGGCCAGCGCCCGGACGGCGCGCCCGCCGGCGGTGACGGGATCGTTCGCGCCGCCCAACAGGTGGACAGGCAGCGACGCGGGAAGCCGCGCCAGGGTCGACCGTTCGCCGGCCTCTCTGAGTCCATCGAACAGGTCGCGCCAAAGGGAGACTGACGCCGTCCAGCCGCAATCAGGGTCGGCGACATAGGCGTCGACTTCCGCCTCATCGCGCGAGAGCCAATCGAAATCCGTGCGGTTTGGGGCCAGCTTGCGGTTCCACGCCTCAAAGCTCAGCGCGTTCATCAGCCTCGCCGGTGCGTCGCGCCCGCCGCGAAGGCGCTCCAACCCAAGCACCAACCGGGCGGCCGCAACCTCGGGACCCGCCTGCGTTTGCGCGTTCCACACCGCAAGCGCGTCAACGGTTTCAGGCCGCCGCGCGGCGTAAGTGAGCGCAACGGTTCCCCCCATGGAATGGCCGAACGTGACCACCGGAAGACCGGGATGTCGGGCGCGCGCCGCAGCGTTCACCGCAGCGACGTCGTTGAGCACGGCGTCCCACCCTTGGCGCTTGGCGAAGGTCCTTGGCGGCGCGTCCGGCGCAGTGGTGCGGCCATGCCCACGATGGTCATGGGCGAAAACGTGATAGCCGCGCTCGTTGAGAAACGCCGCAAATCTGGCGTAACGCCCCGCATGCTCGGCAAGGCCGTGATTGATGTGCACCACGCCGCGCGCCGGCGCGGCGGCTTCCCGCGCATAGACAGCGAGGGTCGCGCCGGTGTCGGAGGAAAGTTCGAAGAACGGGAACGTGTCAGCGTCGCCCAAAGCGTTTGCCTCCCTCGATCGCGCCCGCCGAAGCTTTAGGATGGCGAGGAACAGTGGTGGAGGCGCGTTCGATGTTCGGCAAGAAAAAAACCGGCCTTTTGGCCATCGATCAGGGCACGACCTCCACGCGGTCTACGGTTTTCTCGCTGCAGGGGGATATCGTGGCGACCGCTTCTCAAGAGCTGCCGCAAATCTACCCCAAGCCTGGCTGGGTGGAGCACGACCCTGAGCAAATCTGGGCTGGGGCGTTGTCCACGGCGCGCGCCGCCTTGAAAGAAGCCGAGGGCAAAGGCGTGCGCGTCGAGGCGGTCGGTCTCGCCAATCAACGCGAAACCGCCATCGTCTGGGAGCGCGACAGCGGACGCCCGATCCATAACGCCATTGTCTGGCAGGATCGCCGCACCGCGGGGGCGACGCGCGCCCTTGGCGAAGCGGGCCATGGCGACCAGGTCGCAGAAATCACCGGGCTCGTGCTCGACCCCTATTTCTCCGCAACCAAGCTCGCCTGGATCCTCGATCATGTCGACGGCGCCCGCGCGCGGGCGGCGCGGGGGGAGCTCGCTTTCGGCACCGTCGACTCGTTTCTGCTTTGGCGACTGACCGGCGGGCGCACCTTCGCCACCGACGTGACCAACGCCGCGCGCACTTCGCTGTTCGCTCTTGAGACCGCGCAATGGGACGAGGAGATGCTTGCGCTTTTCGATGTCCCTGCGGCCATCCTGCCCGAGGCGCGCGCTTGCGACGCTGCTTTCGGCGAGACCGACAAAGCCGCGCTGGGTTGGGCCCTGCCCATTCGCGGGGTCGCGGGCGATCAACAAGCCGCGCTTGTCGGCCAAGCGGGCTTTGAGCCGGGGGCGGTGAAAATCACTTATGGAACGGGTGCGTTTCTCGTTCTCAACACGGGCGCGGAACGGGTGCGCTCGACCAATCGCCTGCTCGCCACAATCGGCTACCGTATCGGCACGCAGACGGCGTTCGCCGCAGAGGGCTCCATCCTCGCGGCCGGCGCGACCGTGCAGTGGGTGCGGGACGGGCTTGGGCTCATCGCCCGGGCGGGCGAGATCGAAGCGCTGGCGGCCGCGGCGCGACCCGATGCGCAAGTCTATTTGGTGCCGGCTTTCGCGGGGCTCGGCGCACCCCACTGGGACCCCGATGCGCGCGCAGCGATCATCGGGCTAACCCGCGACGCCGGACGCGCGGAAATCGCCCAAGCCGCCCTTGATGCGGCGGCGTATCAAACCTGGGAGCTCTTGGATGCGCTCGCGGGCGACGGCGCGCCGGCCAAGAGCCTGCGCGTCGATGGCGGCATGGCGGCGAACGATCGTTTCCTGCAACGCCTGTCGGATATCTGCGACATCGAAGTCGTGCGTCCGGCGAACATCGAAACCACCGCTTGGGGCGCGGCCCTGCTCGCCGGGCTGGGCGCAGGCATCTTCGGCTCGTTGGAAGAGAGCGCGAGCGCCTGGCGGGCCGAACGGATCTTCACGCCGCAGATGGACCCTGCAACGCGAGAGCGCTTGCGAGCAGGGTGGCGCGAGGCGGTGGCGCGCGTGAAGAGCGAAGCCGCGAACTAGCCAGAACGAGCCATGCGTAGCTGGTTCCGCCTACTCGCCGGCGGCCTCCTCCGCCTGCAGGCGCGCCGCGACGGCCTCCACTTCGCGCATGACCCGGAGTAGGTTCCCGCCCCACATCAGGGCGATCTCATCCTCGGTGTAACCGCGCGCGAGCAGCTCCGCGGTGACGTTCATCGTCTCCGAAGCGTCACGCCACCCTACGATGCCGCCGCCGCCGTCGAAGTCCGAAGAAATGCCCACATGCTCTACGCCGACTAGGGCGACGACATGATCGATATGGTCGATGAAATCGCTGACATCAGCGGCGGGGAATCTCTGGTTCACCGTCTGAAGCCGCGCGCGATACTCGGCGGCGACCTCCGCCGGCGCATCCCGACGGGCTTCGAACGTCAGCAGACCCATGTCTTGGCGAATGACTTCGATCGCCGCCATTTGCTCGGCGCTCGGCGTTCGCACATAGGCGCCCAGCGCCACCAGCTGCACCACCCCGCCGCTCTCAGCGAGCGCGATGATCTGCTCGTCATCCAGATTGCGGACGCTGTCAGCCACCACAGTCGCGCCGGAATGCGACGCGATCACCGGCGCGGCTGACAGGGCCACCATGTCAAGCATGGTCTCGCGGCTGACATGGGAGACGTCCGCCATCACTCCGTGCCGGTTGAGCGCGACCACAAGCTCTCGGCCCAACTCAGACAAGCCGCCATGGAGCGGCGGCGGGGGGCCGTCGGGCGTGTTGAACTGAGCGCTGTCGCCGAACTGGTTGTGACCGAAATGGGTCGGGGAAACATACCGGATCCCGCGCTCCACCCACATCGGCAGGTCATCCAAACTCGGACCTAAGGGATAGGCGTTTTCCATGCCCAGAAGCGCCACGAGACGGCCTTCGGCGTGGATGCGCTCCACGTCGTCCGCCGTCAAAGCAAGTCCGATTTGGTCGGGATAGGCGTTGATCATGCGCGTGATGCCGCGCCAACGGGTTTCCGCCTCCCCAAGCGCTTCCGCATAGCCTGCTTCGTCAAGCGCACGCTGGGGCGCATAGACGATGAAGAACGCCCCATCCAAACCGCCGGCGCGCATTTTCGGCAGGTCGGCCCGCAGGGTCGTGAACCCGCCAGGGTCCACTTCGGCGGTGGCGTAGTTCAGGGGCACGTCGATATGGCTGTCGAGCGTCAGCACGCGGTCATGGATCGCCGCCGCCGACGTCTGGGCGTCAGCGCTTCTTTCGGACGGATACGGAACGCTCGACGCGCAGGCCGCAGCCAACGCGGTGAAAGCAAGAACGACGCAACGCGACATGGCGGACACTCCCCTTAGCCAGGGAAACCCTAAGCGCTTTGGGGCGTCCAGACCAAGCGAAAGCGCTCGAATACCGCTTCCATCTCATCACTATACTGAAAACCTTCGCGCGCCGCTTCACGCTCGAAAAACGCGCGATGGGCCGCAAGCCACCAAGCGCGGCTCTTGTCGCCTTCGCCTTCGTCGAAGGCGAAGGCCTCGTCCACGCTGGAAACCGGGCCCAGGCGGACTTCGACGGTTTCGATCACCGCGACAGGCGCGCCGGCCCCGTTGAGAACGATAGACCGATCGCCGGGTTGCGGCGGTCGCCCCGCTTCGCTCGCTTCAAACCAGCGCGCCAAACCGCATGTCGCACGTTTTTCGCCGGCGATGATGAGAGCGGCGAGTTCGTCAGCCATGGCGGGGCTGTCGCCGAATTGGTCCACGTCGAAGGGCGCGCCTGTCGCGCCGGTTTCAGCGCAATACGCCGCCCAAAACGCTTCGATATCCTCAGACCGCCCCACCGCGCTCACGTTTTTTTGGGCGTCCCGCCGCCCTCAATCACACGCAGGCGCGGGGTCGGGGCATTGTCCGGGGCGTCTTCGAGAACATCGCGGACGCGAGGGCCTGGCGCGCTTGAGCGACGCCGGCGAAACCCGGTCCTAGCCTTGCGCGGCGAGGCGGGCGCGTCGCCGTCATCCCGCGCCTTGGCGGCGGCCTTCGGGCCCGCCTTAGTCTTGTCTTTTGTCTTCTTGGCGATTTCCCGGAGTTTGGCGGCCTGACGAACCGACAGCGCCTCCGCCGCCCCGCCCTTTGAAGGGTCGGTGAAGGCTGACCCGAACGTCTCCAAGCGCTCTTCGACTGAGGCCGCGAACGCCTTCTCCCAAGCCGAAAGCGCCGCGTCGTCGCCCGACGCCTCGGCGGCTTCGACCGCGCGGCGCAGCTTGCTCAACGCCCGGCGGGTCTTGGCTTTGGGAACGTCGCGACGGGGCATGGGCTCACACTTCGCCGACTGCAGACAAATATAAGTCCAATAGGCTTTCCTGCTCGGCGCGTTCGTTGCGATCCATCTTTCGCACGCGGACGACTTGGCGCAGGATCTTGGTGTCGAAGCCCATGGACTTGGCTTCAGCATACACCTCTTTGACGTCGGCGGCTATGTTCGCCTTTTCTTCTTCTAGGCGTTCGATCCGGGCCACAAAGCTCTTGAGCTGTTCGCGGGCCGCGGTTCCGATGACGTCAGGCTCTTGGGTTTCGGTGTCAGACACGCAGCGTCCCCTCTCGAATCAGAACGAACGCGCAGCTTAGACCGTTTGAGGACGTCGTTCTTTGGAGATTCAAAGCTTGTCGGCGCGTGCGGGCGCGCCATAGGCCAGACCCGACCGCGTCGACAGCGTCGCGCTTCGCGCTTCGCGCAGCGCTGCATCCCTAACGTTTTCGGCAATAAACGCTTCGACCGACCCGTCATGACCCAGAAGCCGCGCCGCGCGCTGTTGCGCTTCGCGTTGGGTCGCCAAGGGCGCGCCTTTCGGGGGTTCGGAATGGGCGGCGGACGCGGTCACAAGCGGTCGGCCTTCAACGCCGAAAGCCCCCGCACGGGAAACATAGGTCTCCGCCCCGCCATCCGCGGCGACATCCGAGAACGCCGCGGCGATCGGCGCGCGGTCATAGGCCACGCCTAGGGTTTCGGTTTCATCCATGATGGCGAGCTGGACAGGGTCAAGCCAGGTGACATGCACCAGGGCCGTCGCCCCGGGCCACGGATGCAGCGTGGCGGGGATGGAGCCATAGGCGGCGAACTTCGCGGAGTGGGCGACCACATGGTCGCGCACTTGGGCCCGCGTCACCGCAACGCGCGCCGCAGCGCCGAATTTTTCCGCCAATCGCCGGGGCGAGGCGTTGGAGCCTACCGCGAGGATAGGCTTGCGCCCCTCGATAAGCGCCAAATCCCGACCCGGCGCGAAGGCGCGGGCTTCACCCGCGTCGAACACATAACCCTGGGCGGGCGGGTCGAAGGGATAAGCCAAGGCGCGGGCGACGGCGTCTTCGCTCATGACCCGCCCTCCGCAAGCGCCAAAACATGCTCGACGACCAAATCGGCGGCGACATAGTGCGGCATGTGCCCGGCCCCGGGGAGGATTGCGAGGCGGGCGTCTTGAAGCTGTGCGGCGAGGGGTTCGGAGTGCCGCTGGGTGTACACCGCTCGGTCCGCGTCCCCAGCGATAAGGGCGACCGGCGCGGTTATTTCCCCGTATCGGTCGTCCTGAAGGTCAAGCTCGGCGTTGACCACGGAAAGGTCGAGCGCATTGGCGCGGAAATTCCGAGGTCTGAACAAAAGCGCGATTCCCGCCTCCTCCGCGTAGCGCTCCGGCGCGGGATCGGGCCGAAAGGCGCCGTCCGCCGCGCTTGGAAGAAGGATGGGACCCGCGATCGGGGCGATGAAGCGGCTGAACGCCCGGCCGACCAGGGGGGCGGCGGTGACATGGTTGTACCAAGCCACCGGCCCCACATAGGCCTGGCTCGGCGCGCCAAGAAGCACGAAACCCGAGGCCATGTCGGGGTAATCGAGCGCAAAACGCAACGCCACCGCCCCGCCATAGGAATGACCGAGGATAATCGGCCGCTCCAGCCCTTCCGCCTCAATGAGGGCGGCGACGGTTGCAGCGTGTCCGGACAATCTGGGGCCGGGAGCCAACGGGGCCGAACCGCCGAAGCCCGGACGGTCCATGGCGATGACACGCACAGTGTCTGACAGCGGCGCGCCAAGCGCGTTCATCAGCTCCTGGGCGTTCGCGCCGGCGCCATGGATGAGCAGCACCGGCCTGCCCTCGCCCGCCTCGCGCACATGAACCGGCCCTAGACGGGTCTGCACCATGCGGCCGTCTGAGGGCCAACGCGCTTCCGCCCAACGGGCGTATGCCACCGACCAAAGACCCGCCAGGGTCGCGAGCCCAAGAAGTCCCAAAGCCAAGTAGGTCAACACGCCGCGCATCGTTCAGAGTTCACGGCCGCGCGCGCGGGTTTCGACCGAGCGCGCCCGGGCGCGGGCGCCATCCATAAGCGGGTGGATCTCCAAGGCGCGGCTATAGGCTTCAAAAGCGCCCTCCCAGCGCTCCAACGCCTCAAGAACCAGCCCCAGCGCGAAATGCGCCTCGAAATGGCTCGGCTCGAGGCTCAACGCCCGGTCGACATCCGTCAGAGCGCGCGCGTAATCATCCCGTGCATAGGCGACCAGCGCGCTTTGCGCCCAGCCATGGGCATAGTCGGGATACAGGTCGAGAACCCCGTCAATAAGATCCCGGGCGACATCAAAGCGCCGCGCATCCAAGGCAAGCTCAGCCCGGTCGAGCAACAATTCAGCCGTAGGCCCGGCTTCGCCCCGCCAGAGCAGCAGAAGCTCATCTTCGAGGAACTGGGCTTCGTCATCGCTCGCCGCGCCGGCCAAACTCTCGAGCAGACGGTCGGTGTCGGGCGCAAGCCCTTCCGCCGCCTCGTCAGCCTGGACCGAGAAGACCAGAGCGAGCGCCGCGACCGCCGCGGTGAAGAGCCGCCCCGCCGTCACGCCGAAGCCTCCTCGGCGAGGACGCCGAACGCGACCAGGTCGCGCTCAAGCCTCGCGGCGTCGAGAAACGCCACCGCGTGGAACCCCTTGGCCCGCGCCGCGCTGACGTTTTCCTCCCGGTCATCGACGAACAACACCGTCTCAGGCGGTCTGCCGATCCGCTGCGCCGCGATGTCGTATATGCGCGGATCGGGTTTCACGACGCCCTCTTCTCCGGAAACGACGACGTCCTCGAAACGCGTCAGGAACGGCAGCGTCTCGAAGATATGCGACTTTTTTTCGGCGGGAAGATTGGTGAGCGCAAACAACGCGACGCCCCGCGCCTCCAAACGTTCCACGAGCCTGACGGTCCCTTCGATGGGGCCGTCGAACATGTCGTCCCACCGTTCATCCCAAGCGCGGATGGCGCTCTCATAGTCGGGATGGCGCGCAATCAACGGCGCGGCGTTGTCGGCCATAGGCACGCCGCGGTCGTGTTCGCCATGCCACGCCATGGTGCAGATGTCGGTCAAAAAACGGCGGCGGTCCGCGGCGTCCGGCAGAAGCTCCGCATAGAGCCGCTCAGGATCCCACCGCACCAGGACATTGCCGATGTCGAAGAGGACGGCGTGCGAGGACGACGCCATCGGTGCGGATCAACCCTGACGGGCTTTGAACCGCGGGTCTTTTTTGTTGATCACATAGACCCGGCCGCGACGGCGAACCACTTGGCAGCTCGCGTGCCGGTTCTTCAGCGATTTCATCGAGCTGCGGACTTTCATGTCGGGGTCATCCAAAGTCGGGCAAAAACAGACGCGGGAAATTATGCGCGCAGCGGGTCTGTGTCAACGCCTGGGCCCGCGGCTTGCAGTGCGGCCCGCGTCCCGCGTAAGGCGTGTCGCAGCAAGACGACTCGCGCCGCGCGCTAGAAAGGCGAGGTATGACATGACCAGGCTCATCGCCGTCGCATTGTTCGCATTCGCATCCTTGGCCCAGCCCGCCGCCGCCCAGAGTGAAACTTTCGCCCAGTGGCGATCCGGGTTCATCGAGCGCGCGGTTGCCCGCGGACATGACCGGGAGCTGGTGACCGAGACGCTGAGGGGCGTGGAGCCGAACGCGCGCGCTATCGAACTCGATCGCAGCCAGCCGGAATTCGTCCGCCCCATTTGGGAGTATCTGGACTCCGCCGCCTCGGAAACGCGCGTGGACACCGGACGCATGCGCATGGCCGAGGAGGCGGCGCTGTTGTCCTCGCTGGAGGCGCGCTACGGCGTGCCGCGCGAAATGGTGCTCGCAATCTGGGCGTTGGAAAGCAATTACGGCTCGTTCATCGGCGATGACGACGTCGTTCAAGCCCTGGCGACGCTCGCCTGGGAAGGCCGGCGACGAGACTTGTTCGAGGGCGAGCTGTTCGCCGTTTTTGAGATCCTCGACCGCGGATTGGCGACGCGCAGCGAGCTTATCGGCGGCTGGGCCGGCGCGATGGGGATGACCCAATTCATGCCCACCTCCTATCTCCAATACGCGGTGGACTATGACGGCGACGGCCGCATGAACGTGTGGTCAAACCGCGGCGACGCCCTCGCCTCAGCGGCGAACTACTTGTCCACCTTCAACTGGCGCACGGGCGAGGCGTGGGGCGCGGAAGTCGCCTTGCCCGAGGGCTTCGACTATGCGCTCGCCGACGGTCGCGAGCTCACAGTCGGCGGTTGGGCGGCGCTCGGCGTCACCCGAGCGGACCACGCAGGCTGGAGCGCGGATGAGCAGTTCTTGTCAGCCGAACTCATTTTGCCCGCCGGAGCGAATGGCGCCGCGTTTCTGACGTTTGACAATTTCGACGTCATCAAGCGGTACAACAACTCCACCGCCTATGCGTTGGCCGCCGGGATTTTGTCTGACCAAATCGCCCGGCGCTCCGAGGGCGTCCTCACGGCTTGGCCGCGCGACGAGCGCCCGCTCTCCCGGTCCCAAGCCGAAGAGATGCAACGTTTGCTGACCGGCTTAGGTTACTCGACGGGGGGCGTTGACGGGATCATCGGACCCAATTCACGCCGGGCGTTGCGGCGCTGGCAGCAAGAACGCGGTCTGCCGGCGGATGCGTTCGCCAATGTCGCCATACTCGCCAGGCTGCAGGCGGAATCCCAAACGCGCTAAGGCGCTGGGACGGCTCACCCCGCCTCGCTTTTCGCACGGTCCGACGCGCGCGCGATGGCGGGGTGAAACAAGGCGAGCGCCGCCACCGCCGCGCAAATCACCGCGTTCAGGGCGTAAGGCGTCCAAATGCCGGCGACCTTGTAAAGCGCCAAGCCCGTGAGGGGCGCGAGCAAGAACCCCACCCCCGCAGCGCCGGCGGCCAGCCCTGCGGCAGCGCCTTGCTCTTCAGGCTCCACCGCGAGGGAGGCCGCCGCCGCCATGCCCGGACGGGAAAGCCCCATGGCGAACCCCAAAAGCGTATTCGCGAAAACGATTTCGCCATAGGCCGTGGAGAGCGCCATCATGGACGCGCCCGCCAAGCCGATGGCGCTGCCGGCGATCAGCGCCGGGCGCGGTCTCGGACGCAATACGCGAATGACGCCAAGCTGAGCGGCCAACATGGCGAGCGCGCTGGCGGTGAGCGCAGCCCCAGCGAGTTGGGTCGCCCATTCTCCGCCGACCCCGACCCGATCCATGACGTAGAAGTTCACGGTTTGCAGCGTGGTCGCCTGGACGATCCAAATCGCACATCCGGCGAACAAGATCGCTCGCAGACGCGGGTCGCCGATGAGACCCAACCGCAATCCCTTAGCGCCGAGCCGGCGCGACGGCGGTCGGTGTTCGGGCAGCAAGAACGCCACCGCAATCGCGCCGGCGATGGCCATGAGCGCGGTGACGTAAAGCGGCGCCACCAGGCCGATACGTGGGGCGAGCCAGCCCGCTAGCCCCGGCCCAAGCGCTGCGCCGAACCCGAACGCGGCCGTCAAGGCGGCGATGGCTTCGGTGCGCTCGCGCGGCGGCGTGCGGTCGGCCACATAGGCCTGAGCGGCCGGCCCCGCCGCTGACCCGAGCCCGCCGAACAAAGCCCGCGCGACCATCAACAACATGACGGTCGCGGAGACGCCCAAGACCGCTTCCCGCGCCACTTCCACGACAAATGCGAAAGCGATCGTGGAAAAGGCGTAGCCCGTAAGTCCGACCAGAATGATCGGCTTTCGCCCAAAGCGGTCGGACGCGGCGCCCCAGACCTGGCTCATCACGGCGAATAAGACCGCAGAGATGGTGTAGATCACGCCGACCGAAATCTCGCCCATCGCGATCTCGCGCGCGAGCGGGGGGAGGACGGCGAACAGGATGGAGTTCCCAATCCCGCTGGTCATCAAACACAGAAACAATAAGCGGAACGCCCGGGCGCGGGCGGCGGGCGTCAGGGCGGACCGGTCCTGCGGCGCGCCGCCATCGGGGCCGCTCACCGACGCCATGCCGGCCCCGCGGGGATGTGGGGCGTGTGATTGGAAGCTGGCAGGTGCGGCCTCAAAAGTCGGAACGGACGCGCATGACGGGGGCGCCGGCGCGGACGACCCGGTCAACGGCGCCGGGCTTGTTTACGCCTTGGGCCCCGCTCTCGCAATGCGGCCCGGACGGTCGTAACCGCGATTTAAGCGTAACCGGTCATAGTCTCTTGCGCGCCGCCTCCAAGGGCGACGCGGCCGCGACTAACTCGGGACCCGCTCATGTTTCAGATCATCGGCATCATCGTCGTCTTCGCCATGGTGTTCGGCGGATTCACGCTCGCCGGCGGCCACTTCGATTTGATCATGAAGGCCTTGCCGTTCGAATTGATGATGATCGGCGGCGCGGCGGTCGGAGCCTTTTTGATCGGCAATCCCTTCAAGGTGGTTTTGCAGGCCTTGGGCGGGTTCGGAAAGGTGTTCGCCGGCGCGAAGTGGAAGTCGAAAGACTACCAAGACTTATTGTGCCTCTTATACCTACTAACAAAAACGATGAAGACAAAGGGCGTCATCGCCCTTGAGGCGCATATCGAGAACCCCAAAGAGTCCTCGATTTTTTCCCGTTTTCCCAAGATTTGTAAGGACCATTTCGCCGTCGATTTCATCTGCGACACCCTGCGCATGATGACGATGAACCTGGAAGATCCTCACCAGGTCGAAGACGCCATGGAGCGTCAACTCGAAAAGCACCACCACGAAGCCCACGCTTCGGCCTCAGCCATCCAGACCATGGCCGACGGCCTGCCCGCTCTGGGCATCGTCGCCGCGGTGTTGGGCATCATCAAAACCATGGGCGCCATCAACGAGCCGCCCGAATATCTGGGTAAAATGATCGGCGGCGCCTTGGTGGGTACGTTTTTGGGCGTTTTCTTGGCTTACGGCTTTGTGGGGCCGATGGCCTCAAGCCTGAACGCGGTGCTCGAAGAAGAACATCAGTTCTACAAGATCATTCAGGCGGTCTTAGTCGCGCATCTGCACGGCAACGCCGCGCAGATCTCCGTAGAGATCGGACGCGGCGAGGTGCCCTCCTCCCACCAGCCGAGCTTCGCCAAATTGGACGAAGCGCTGAACGCCATCCCGCCCGAGGCGGCCTAACGCCGACGGCGCGCGGCGTTAGGATATCCCGGTACAGGCGCCCAACTCTAAGACGCCGAACTGTTCGAAGTCGGTGAACCCCTCGATCGGCCCGAGCCAGTAAACCGCCCGCGCCTCCGAGCCGTCCCGCGCCATGTCAAGAGCGACGCGGCCCTGACCGTTTGTGAGCATGCTGTAGCCCAGCGCCTCCAACCCAGCGAATACGCCGCCGAACTCAGCGCAGAACCGGTCGGGCCGGCACTCGGTGATCCGCGTCATGGGACCGTCGAGACGACCGTACAGGCCTTCGTCGGGCCACTGCACCGAAATCATGGTGAAGTCCGACCATTGGCTGTCGATTTCAACCTCGACCGACGACCGCCCCCCGCCGGTCACATTATGGGCCTCCCCGCACAGGGTCAGCACCCCACGGCCCTGCGCCGCCGCCTGAGGCGCGATCAAACCCGCCGTCGCCAGCGCTAGAAGAAATGTTCGCATCGTCCGTCCCGATCCCTCGCTGCTTGGGACCGCTATCCAGCCGAGTGTTCTTGACGGCTGCGGGGCGGCATTGAGGCGTTTGGGGGGAGAGCCGATGGCGTTTATGGTCTCGGTCCCATGACGATGATTTACGTCGACGCCGACGCTTGCCCCGTAAAAGCTGAAATCTGCCGGGTGGCCGCGCGCCTTGGCCTCCCGGTGACGTTCGTCGCCAACAGCTGGATGCGCACCCCGCAGGAGGCCCGCTCGACCATGGTGGTGGTGGAGGAAGGCCCCGATGCGGCGGATGACTGGATCGCCGAACGCGTCGGCCCGCCCGATATCGTCGTCACCCAAGACATTCCTCTCGCCGATCGCGTCGTGAAGGCCGGCGCCGAAGCGCTGTCCCCGACGGGGACGGTGTGGGACGAGAGCAGCATCGGGGCGGCTCTCGCCACGCGGGACTTGATGACCGACCTGCGCGCCGCGGGCGCCGAAACCGCAGGGCCCAAGTCCTTCGCCGCGTCGGACCGCTCACGGTTTTTGCAGGCCCTCGACGCAGCGGCGGCGCGGGCGCAGAAACGCGCCGCTGCGGCGAAACCGGGCTGAGGACCCGAGCGTGACCCAACGCGACGACGCCCCCCCGCCGCGGCTGCGCCTCGCCCCCCAGCCTGCCCAGATTGCGATCGACGCCAGAGGCGGCGCGCGGTCGACCGATTTCGACGACATCTATTTCGCGCCGCGCGACGGCTTCCAAGAAACCCAAGCCGTGTTTCTCGACGGCTGCGGTCTGCCGCAGAGCTGGCGGGAGCGCGACGCCTATTGCATCGGTGAACTGGGGTTTGGGACCGGGCTGAATTTTCTGGCAGCTTGGGAGCTGTGGTCTCAAACCCGGCAAGGGAGCGCGGGGCTGCATTTCGTCAGCGTCGAGGGCTTCCCGATGGAGGCTCAAACAGCCCGGCGGGCGCTTGAAACCGCGCCCGAGCTGAAGCGCGGCAAGTCTCGCGATCCCCTCAACCGGAAAGCCGAGGCGCTTCTGGCCGCGTGGCCGGCCCGGATCCGCGGGGTGCATCGACGCCGGTTTGACGACGGGGTCACGCTCACTCTGGCGCATTTGACCGTCATCGAAGCGCTGGATGCGCTCGAGTTCTCTGCTGACGCCTGGTTTCTCGACGGGTTCGCCCCGGCCCGAAACCCCGCCATGTGGTCGCCGGAGGTGTTCACAGCGCTCGCCGCCCATTCACGCCCTGGCGCGCGGTTAGCGACCTTTACGGTCGCCGGCGAGGTGCGGCGCGGGCTCGCCGCGGTGGGCTTCGCGGTGGAGAAAAAGCCTGGCTTCGGCGCGAAGCGCGAACGCTTGGAAGGCGTTTTTGAGGGCGCGCCGAGCCGGCCGTCGCGCTCGGTCCTGGCCCCGCGCTCCCGCAACAGACCGCCCGCCGATGCGCTTATTATCGGCGCAGGCGTCGCAGGCGCCTTCGCGGCGCGCGCGCTCGCCCGGCGCGGGCTCGCCGTTCAGGTTCTCGACGCCGCGGCGGCGCCGGCCAGCGGCGCGAGCGGCAACCCTGTGGGGCTTGTGATGCCCCGATTGGACTTGGACGACCGGCCTGAGGCGCGATTTCATCGAGCGGCTGCATCGTTCGCCGCTGAGATCTATCGCTCGCCGGGCTTCACCCGCCCGAGCGTGGCCGCGGAAATCGAAGCCCAAAGACGCGGCGCAAAACTGGGCGACCAAGACGCCCCAGCCCGACCGATCCGTATCGCCGAACTCGCCCAGGACGACCGCGACAGCGCTCGCCTCCGCGCGCTTGCGGACAGCGAGGCCCTGCCCGCCCCGCTCATCGCGTTCGCAGAACCCAAAGCCGTTGCGGCGTATCTGGGTGAAGCCTCAAACAAGCCCGCGCTGATGCATGACCTCGCTTTCCTGGTGCGCCCCCGCCTTGTGGTCGAGCGCGCTCTCACCGGCGCGGCGGTGCGGCTGGGAGCGCGCGCGGCGCGGCTGGTCCGCGGCGCCGGGCGCTGGCGGGCGCTTGATGAGGACGGCGGCGTTCTGGGCGAAGGCGCGATCTGCGTGCTCGCCTGCGGCCTGGGACTGCGCCGGTTTGAGGATGCGCAGTGGCTGCCGCTCGCAGCGTCCCGGGGGCAGATCACCCAAGCGCGCGTATCAGGCCGGACGCTTGAGGGCGCGATCGCGATCGGCGGCTACGCCATTCCTGACGGCGCCGACACGCTGACATTCGGCGCCACCTATGACGTTTGGAGCCCCGCCGCCGCCGTCGTCGCCCATGCCCAGGACGATCACCGAAATCTCGAGCTAGTGCGCGCCGCCGCCCCGGCGCTCGCCGCGCGCATCGACCCTGAGACCATGACCGGCCGGGCGAGCCTGCGCGCGGTCACGCCTGACCGCCTGCCCGTGGTCGGTCCCGTCCCCGACGCTGAAGCGTTTCAGGCTCGGTTCTCGGGGCTCGCGACGGGCAGGCGCGATCTTGGCGCGGAGCCCGGGCCGCTGCGCGAGGGGTTGTTCGTTTTGAGCGGGCTCGGCAGCCGCGGTTTTCTCTGGGCCCCGCTCTTGGGCGAAGCGTTGGCCTCGGAGATCTGCGGGGAGCCCGGCGCCTTAGAGCGCGGCGCCGCCGAGGCGCTCCACCCCGCGCGT
This sequence comes from uncultured Caulobacterales bacterium, assembly GCA_964483375.1. Taxonomy (GTDB): domain Bacteria; phylum Pseudomonadota; class Alphaproteobacteria; order Caulobacterales; family Maricaulaceae; genus JAUIEH01. Next base: position 26,784 of record CAZABJ010000015.1, on the reverse strand, counting down.
TTCCTGACGCGGGCGCTCAAACGCGGGGAGGCGTAGCAGCCACAAAGTCGCCCTGTTCGCCAGCGAGGGTTTTGGGGCGAGGGCAACTTTGGTCTGACGGGGACTTTTCATGACATCGTCTGTACTTAACAGCGCCGGGCTTTGCCTGGCCGCGCTGGGCGCTCACGTCGCCCTTTCCACGCCTGCTTTGGCCCAGGCCGACCTTCGACCCATTGTCGACCGGGTGCGCAACGGCGTCGTGGTCGTGCGCAATATGGGAAATCAGCCGTCGCTCGCCACCCGCGTCGAACTCCGCTGCGCAACCAATTGCCCGAACGATCCGGCGATGGCGGCGTTCGACAATGGCAATGGCGGATTGGAATTCGACGTGCCCGCCCTGGCGCCGGACGCGCGCGAGCGGATCGCCATACCGGGCTGGGCGAACCTCGCCTGGACGCCGGGCGACTACACCTTCACGGTGTCGGTCGACAACTTTCTTAGTCCCGAGCTCAACCCCAACGAACTCAATGAAGATAACAACGTAGACACGCTGGTCTGGGACCCCACGGCCGCCGCGCCGGATTTGCGCGCCAATCTTCAGAATATTCAGAACGGCGAAATCATCATCCGCAACGCCGGGCGGGTCGACGCGCCGGCCAGCGTGGTCAGCCTGGACTGCGAGGTCGTGTCCGGCGGCGCGCCGGAATGTCCGGACACGCCGGCCGTTGCTGCCGGCGTCTATTGGCATCCCGCCTTCGCGCCGGCCCAGCGGATCGGTTTTGACGCGCCGGTTATTCCGGCCGGCCAGTCTGTGACCATCGCCATCCCCTTCTGGAGCGGGCTGAGCTGGCAACCTGGCGAGTACCGTTTCATCGCCGAGGCCGACGCCGCAAACGGCGTCAGCGAAGAGTTGGAAGACAACAATATCCGTCGCCGCGTGGTGACGCTGCCGTAAGCCGCCGCTCGCCGTCGGGCGCGGCTAGTTTGTGATGAGCAAGGCGTGCCCGGCGGCGAAGCACAGGCATAAGACGAAAATCAAAATCGCGCCCGCGATCGCATATGCGAGAAGTCTGCCCATGACGCCCTCGTATCGCATCCGAACGAGGGCGTCATACGGCGTTTTCAGGGCGTCCGGAAATCAATCGGGCTCACATCCGATTGAACCGCGCGGCGCAGCCCTCCCCTGACGGTCTGCTCAGCCGGCCATCCGCTGCGCGATTTCGTCGAGTTGGGCGGCTTCGCGCTTGCGCCGCTTGGCGGCTTCCTGCGCGAGGCGACGCTCTTCCATCAGCTCAAACTTTTTGAGCTCCTGGAAGGCCTCTTCGAGCTGCGCGCGCAGCGCGTCGGCGCGCTGGTCGACATCAGCGACCGAGGTCCGCAGGTTTTCTTTGCGCTTGATGACCGCCTGAGCGTAACTGCCATAAGCGACGAAGCCTTCGCGCGACGCATTGGCCGCGACCTGCTCCTCAGGCACGCTTTCAGCGAGTTTATCGATTTGCCGGGTCAAGTCGGCGCGTGCGGCGTCGACCTCCGCCATTTGTTTTTGCAACTCTTCCACTTTGAACCGCGCCAAGCGGATCAAGGACTCCAAACTCCGCATCACCCTCTCCCTTCACCTCATTCTGAGTCTTGGGGGCCTCCGACCGCAGCGGCGAGCTGCGCGAAGCCGTCTTCAATCGAGGTCGTCTCGTCTTTTTTCTGTCCGAGAAACGCCTCGAGCGCCGGGCGCACCCGGATCGCTTCGTCCACATCCGGATCGGCGCCCACTGAATAGGCGCCCAGGCGGATGAGTTCCTCCATGTCTTCATAGGCGGCGAGCAACTTTCTCGCCCGGCGGATCAGCGCCGCCTCGTCATCCGTCGCGCAACCCGGCATCATCCGAGAAACCGACTTCAAGACGTTGATGGCCGGGTAACGCCCGCGTTCCGCGATCGCCCGCTCCATCACCACGTGACCGTCCAAAATGCCGCGAACCGCGTCGGCGACGGGTTCGTCATGGTCCCCGCCGTCGACAAGAACGGTGAACAAGCCGGTGATGGAGCCCGCCGGGCGGCCGTCCGCGCGCTCCGAACCCGGACCCGCGCGCTCCAACAGCGCCGGCAGCTCGACGAACACCGACGGCGTGTAGCCCCGCGTGGTCGGCGGCTCGCCGGCGGCCAACCCGATTTCCCGCTGCGCAAGGGCGAGACGGGTGACAGAGTCCATCAGACACAGGACCGAGCGGCCCTGGTCCCGGAAATGCTCCGCGACCGTCATCGTCATGTAAGCGGCTTGACGGCGGCGCAGCGCGCTTTCATCCGACGTCGCCACCACGACGACGGCGCGTTTCAAGCCGGCCGGACCCAGCACGTCCTCGACGAATTCACGGACCTCCCGGCCCCGTTCGCCGATCAGACCGATGACAATGACGTCCGCTTCCGCCGCGCGCGCCAGCATCGACATAAGCACCGACTTGCCCACGCCCGAGCCGGCGAACAGGCCCAAACGCTGGCCACGACACATCGGAACAAAGGCGTTGAGCGCGCGGACGCCCACATTCATGCGCTCGCCCACCCGCGCACGGGTATGAGCGGAGGGCGGCGGCGCGCGAAGCAAGCGCGGGGCCCCGCCTTCGACCGGCGGCGCTTCGCCATCGATGGGCGCGCCGAATGCGTCGATGACGCGGCCGAGCCAATCGTCGCTGACGCGCACGCGGGCGGGTTCGGGCTCGATATCCAAAGGCGCGCCGGGACGCACGCCATGCAAACTGTCAAACGGCATGAGAAGCGCGCGATCGTCTCGGAAGCCGATGACCTCGCACATCGCCCCCACCCCGTCGCTCAATTGTGCGCGCGCGCCCAGCGCCAAGGCCGGACCGGGGCCGGTCGCCTCCATCATCAAGCCGTTCACTGCGGCGACGCGGCCGCGGTAACGACGCGGACGGATCCGCTCAATATTTTGGACCAGCTCACGCATCGCTTCGCCGGAGGCCCTATTCTCGCCGGCCTTCTGCGGCCGAGAGACACCGTAACCAAGCGGCGTTTCCCCGCCGTAAACGAACGGTTTGCAATGCCGTGGATCGGGAAGCGAGGAGACGCAGGGGCGGATTTGCCCGCCGGGATGAATCGCTTGATTGATCCTGTGCGCCGTTAACCTTTCTTAAGCGAACCGTCGGGTAGCCTGAGATCGGATTAACCTTAAGGGTGCGGGAAGGCCTGGGGATAGAGGCCTGGCTGGAGGATCAGCATGCGAGTCTTGCTCATTGAGGACGACGCCCAAACGGCCAAGTCGATCGAATTGATGTTGAAGTCGGACGGGTTCAATATCTATACAGCTGACTTCGGGGAAGAGGGCATCGATCTCGGCAAGCTTTACGACTATGACATCATCGTGTTGGATCTGAATTTGCCCGACATGCCCGGGTTCGAAGTTCTGAAATCGCTGCGAGTGGCGAAGGTCAACACGCCAATTCTGATCTTGTCAGGGCTTACGGACATCGATGCGAAAGTTCGCGGCCTCGGCTACGGCGCTGACGACTACATGACCAAGCCTTTCCACAAAGACGAGCTGGTCGCGCGCATTCATGCGGTGGTGCGTCGGTCTAAGGGACACTCCCAATCGTTGATCCGGACGGGCGAAATCGTCGTCAATCTGGACGCCAAGACGGTGGAAGTGAGCGAGCAGCGCGTTCACTTGACGGGCAAAGAATACCAAATGCTGGAGCTGCTTTCGCTGCGGAAAGGCACCACCCTCACCAAAGAGATGTTCCTCAATCACCTCTATGGCGGGATGGACGAGCCGGAACTGAAGATCATCGACGTCTTCATCTGCAAATTGCGGAAAAAACTGGCGAACGCCACCGGCGGCAATCACCACATTGAAACGGTTTGGGGCCGCGGCTACGTGTTGCGCGATCCGGCCGAAGAAAAAGCGGCGTAAGCTGTCAGGCTTCACCTCGGAGCCATCGAAAAAGAAGGGCGCTTCCCGTTCCGGGAGCGCCCTTTTTGTTTGCGGTTTCGCGCCGGTCTGACGTTGACGGCGGCCTAAGCCGCTCTCGCCGCGACGCCGGCGCGCCGATACAGCCCGCGCTGTCCTTCGACGCCCTTATAGGCGTTCGTCAGCCCCATGACGGTCTCAGCAGCGCCAAGGAACAGATAGGCGTCGTCGTGTGATTGACGGGCCATCCTGTCGAGGATCGAGGTTTTGGTCTTCGGATCAAAATAGATCAGCACGTTGCGACAGTAGATCACGTCAAAGCGGCCGAGCGCGCCGTAGTCGTCAAGCAGATTGAACCGCCGGAACTGAATATAGCGCTGAAGTTTCGGAGAGATACGCCACATCTCGTCGGACTTTTCGAAGTAGTTCACGAGCTGGCGCACAGGCAAACCGCGTTGAACCTCGAACTGGCTGTAAACGCCGCTCTTGGCCTTCTCCAAGGCTTTCGAGCAGATATCCGTTGCAAGGATTTCCGGCTGAAGCCCGCCGAGCTTTGCGTGCGCTTGATCTAAGAGCATCGCGAGCGAATACGGCTCCTGGCCTGTGGAGCAGGCGGCGCACCAGATGCGCAGCCGATCGCCCGCGCGCCGGCTCGCCGCCATTGCGGGAAGCACTGTTTTTTCAAACAGTTCGAAGGGCGTCTTATCGCGGAAGAAAAACGTCTCATTGGTGGTCATGGTTTCGGTGACGAGCCAAGCCAGGCGCTCGTCTTTTTTTGCGCGTAGCTCCGTAACCATCTGGTCTATCGAAGAAAAGCCCTCGCGGCGCGCCAAGGGAGCGAGCCGACTTTCGAGCAGATAGGTCTTGTCGACAGACAACACGAGCCCCGAACGCGCTCGCACCAGCTGCGCCACATAGTCGAACATCGCGCGGTTCATGGCGCTCCTCCTGCGAATACGTTCTCGATAGATTTTGCGATGTCATCGAGCGGCTTGACCGCAGCCGCCGCGCCAACGCGGGCCGTGGCGCCGGGCATGCCCCAGACGACGCTTGTGGCCTCGTCTTGAGCGATCACGACGCCGCCGGTTTTTTGAACGACTTGCGCGCCAGCCGCACCGTCTTGTCCCATGCCGGTCAACACCACCGCGACCGCTTCGCCAGGAAACGCCTCGGCCACGGACCGGAAAAGCGGATCGACCGCGGGCCGGCAGTAGTTCACCGGCGGCCCTTGATCCAGGCGAAGCGCGGTCGCGCCGCCTGGGCGGCGGACGATGGTCATATGGTGGTCGCCAGGCGCGACATAGATGCGGCCGGGGCTGAGCGCTTCGCCGTCAACAGCCTCCGCGGACCGACCGGCGGGCCAGGCTTTGTCAAGATGCTCGGCGAGGATGGTGGTGAACGTCGCCGGCATGTGCTGCGTGATGAGGATCGGCGCATCGATCCGCCCGGCCAGCGCGCCGATGACGACGCGCAGGGCTTGGGGGCCGCCGGTTGAGGATCCGATGGCCAAGACCTTGGGACGAATGCTGCGGGGGCGCGCGACGGGACGGGCCGGTGCAGTCCGGACAGGGCTTGGGGAGGGTTTCGCAGCGCGGGCGCCGGCCTCCGCGAGCGCGCGGACCTTCGCAAGCAGCTCGGTGCGGTAGGCGTCGGCGCCGCCCTGAACGGCTTCGGGCTTCGCCACATAATCGCTCGCACCCGCTGACAACGCCTTTAGCGTGATGTCGGCGTTGCGCCGGGTCAGCGTGGAGGCCATCACCACATGGGCGTTCGGCGCCGCGGCGCGGATCTTCGGCAGCGCCGCCAGGCCGTCGAGACGCGGCATCTCTACGTCCAGCACGACCACGTCAGGACTGTTTTGGCCGGCTTTCGCCACCCCGTCCGCGCCGTCAAACGCAAGCGTGACCGCGCCGATCCAAGGTTCGGCGCGCAGCCACCGGGCGGTGATGCCGCGGACGACGGCGGAATCGTCCACCACCAGCACGGAAATGGGGTGAGACGCTGCGCTATTCGGGCGCGGCAGAGGAGCGACGGCCATAAGGGACCCTTTCTGGCCGGGCTTAGACCAAGCCGACTTCGGCGAACTTCGCTTCGATGATGTCGCTGTCAAACGGCTTCATGACGTATTCGTTCGCGCCTGCGCTGAGCGCCTCGGTGATGTGCCCGGTGTCGTTTTCGGTCGTGCAGAACACCACCACCGGGGCGTCGCCGCCTTGTTCCTGACGCAGCTGACGCAGGAAATCGATGCCGTTCATCACCGGCATGTTCCAGTCCAACAGCACCGCATCGGGCATCGCCGCGCGACAGGCATCGAGAGCTTCTTTGCCATCCGCTGCTTCACTGCAATTGAATTCCAGGTCTTCAAGGATGCGGCGCGCGACCTTGCGGATCACGCGACTGTCATCGACCACCAAGCAACTTTTCATCTCTTTCCGGTCTCCCTTGAGCGCCGCTTCGCTCGTTCTTACGCAGCCGCCGCCGCGTCGAAATTCAACATGTGATCGATGTCGAGAACGATCACGAGACGCCCCTCTTGCCTGTACACGCCACGCGCAACGGCCTGCCAACGCTGGTCCAGATTGCAGGGGTTCGGCTCATACTCTTCCTCGCGTAGGCTCAAGACTTCGCCGACGCTATCGATGACCAACCCATAAGATTCGCCGTCCTTCTCAATCCCGACAGCCATCGCATTTTCGATGCTCTCGCCGAGCGGCGGCAGACCCAGACGCGCGCGCGCGTCCACGGCGGTGACGATCCGACCCCGCAGGTTCAGCACGCCCGCGATCTCAGGAGGGCTCAAAGGCACGCGGGCAAGTCCGGTCGGGGCGAAAACGTCATGGACGTCGCTCACCGCCACGCCAAACTGCTGCTCAGCAATATTCAGGATCACGAATTCCCGCGCTGCAGCGGCGGGTTTAGCGCGGCGGGCGGTGTCAGTGGCGGTCGTCATGCCGCGGCCTCTTTCGGATTGAGAATGGTGTTGAGGGCGTCGACCAACAGGGCGCGTTCGCCCTTGGGAACGAATTGCGCCACCAGCCTGTCATCGACTTGGCTTGGGGCCCGCCCGCTCGGCGAGAGGCCGACAAGGGGCATTCCGCTCCAACGGGCGTCATTGGCCAACTGCGCGCTGAATTCCGCGAGTTCCCCCGCATCCTCGCCTACCGCGGAGACGATGGCGTCGAACTCAGCGCCCGCGTCGCGTAGCCGCCACACGTCGTCCGCCTCTGCGACCGCCGTGACCCGATAGCCCGCCGCAGCCAGCAGCGGCGTCATCATGTTGCGGAAAAAGGCGTTGTCGTCGACCAAGAGCACGCGCCGTTCCAAGGCGTTTAGCCTCGTGGACGGCGCGTCGAACCAGGTGGGGATGAGTTGGGTCAGGTGATGGGCCACATCGACGACCTCGGTCGCCTTGCCCTTCAACACCGCGGTCCCGGCGACGCCCGGCGCGGCGGAGCCGATTTCGATGTTCAGGCGCTCATGAACGATATCGACGATCTCGTCGACCAGCAGGCCCGCATTTAGGCCGCCATGAGTGAACACCAGCATCGGCTGCTTGCCGTCCGCGCGCTGCTCCCCGAAGCCGTCGGCATGGGCGACGGGCATCAAAGCGCCGCGATATTGGACCAAAAGGGCGCCGTCGGCGCGTTCGATTTGGTCGACGTCGACCTCTTCAAGCCGGGTGACCAGCGAGAGCGAGACGGCTTTCGGCTCCGGCGCGCCGGCCCGGAAAATCAGGAAGGAGTCTTTGTCGTCTTCCGCCGCTTTGACGGCTTCGGCGGCTTCTTCGGCGCGCTCCACCTCGTCTTGGGTCCGACCCAGCGTTTGCGACACCCCGTTGGGGTCCATGATCATGATGACCGAGCCGTCGCCCAAAATGGTGTTGCCGGAGAACACCGGGATGTGGCGGAGCTTCGAGGCCAGGGGCTTCACGACGATCTCTTCGGTGTCGAAGACTTCGTCGACGACCACGCCAAAACGCTGTCCGCCGACCTGCATGACCACGACGAAAGCCGTGCCGCGCGCGTTCGGGCGCTGCTCGAGGCCTAAGGCTTCAGACAGGCTGACCAGCGGCAAAAGCCGTTCGCGCAACCGCAAGACGCGGGTGTCGTTGATGAACTCCACGCGGTTTTCCGCCGCGCCGCCTACGCGCACCAGCTCGACCACGGAAAGCTGCGGAATGGCGAATTTCGAGCCGCCCGATCCCACGATCAGCGCCGAGACGATAGCCAAGGTCAGCGGAATTTTGATCGTGAAGGTGGTGCCCAGCCCCTCCACCGAGGTCAGGTCGATCGCGCCGCCGATCTGTTCGATGTTCGTGCGAACCACGTCCATCCCAACCCCTCGGCCCGAGACGCTCGTGACTTGCGCGGCGGTCGAGAAGCCGGCGTGAAAAATGAAGCGATGAACTTGCGCCTCGGTGAGCAGCGCCGCCTCATCCTCGGTCACCAGCCCACGCTCAATCGCCTTGCGGCGGATTTTGTCGCTGTTGAGGCCCGCGCCGTCATCGGCGATTTCGATGATGATGTGGCCGCCCTCATGGAAGGCGCGCAGGGTGAGCCGGCCGGTCTCAGGTTTGCCCACCATCGCGCGGTCTTCCGGCTTTTCGATGCCGTGATCGCAGGAATTGCGGACCATATGGGTCAGCGGATCCTTGATGAGGTCCAAGACCTGTCGATCGAGCTCGGTGTCCTGGCCTTCCATGACCAAGTTGATTTTCTTGCCCAGTTCATGGGTGCAATCGCGCACGATCCGCGGGAGTTTCTTCCAAGCGTTGCCGATCGGTTGCATCCGCGTTTGCATCACCCCTTCTTGAAGTTCAGCGGTGATGTTGGACAGGCGTTGCAGCGGCGCTTTGAACTCAGAGTCGTCCGTGTTTCGGACCATTTGCAGAAGCTGGTTCCGCGTTAGGACGAGTTCGGAAACCATCGTCATGAGGTTTTCCAGAACATCCACGTTGACGCGGATGGATTGGCCGGCGACGCCAGGTTCGCGAGGCTTGTCGGCGGTCTCTTCGGCGTCGGAGACGCGCGGGGGAACGCCCGCCGCGGCGGGCGGGGTCGGCGCGACTTCGGGGGTGTCGGCCGGCTCGGCGGTGGCGGCGGCCCGTTCGGCTTCGACGGCACTCTGATCGAGGTCGGGACCATCCGCGTTTTGAAACGCCGCCTCCAACTCCGCGAGCGACACCTCGCCAGGACGAAGCGACCGTCCCAAATCCGCGTCCCACCGTTCCTCCCCTTCCGGGGCTGGAGGCGCCTCTTCCTCCGGCTCGCCGGCGGCGGCCTGGGGCGCGGGTTCAGGCGTCTCTTCGGCGGGGAGCGTTTGTGCGGGCTCCTCCGCTTCAAGGGCGCCTTCCGCAGCAGCTTCAAGCCGCCCGATCAAATCGGTGTCGTCGCCCTCAGGCTCGACGGCTTCGGCTTCGAGATGGGTGAGAAGGTCTTTGATGCGATCGATGGACTCAAGCACCAGCGTCACAGCGCCCGCGGTGACGGTGAGCTTGCCGTCTCTAAACCGCCCCAACAGGGTCTCGCCGGCATGAGCCACCGCCTCAAGGCGGGGAAGCGCTAGAAACCCGCAGGTGCCTTTGATGGTGTGCACCAAACGAAAGATGTTATCGAGCGTGGCTCGGTCGTTCGGCGAGGACTCGAATTTCACGAGTTCGGTGTCGATGACTTCGAGGCTTTCAGCCGTCTCGGTCAGAAACTCGCTGAGAAGATCGTCCATAGGGCCCTCCACGCGCCGTGATCCCGGTCGGCAACGCAGTGGGGAGTTTCAATAGAAAGCTGTTAAGAACGGACTAAGGCTACGCAGCAAAGACAGCCGACGCGCAAGTATTCATTAAGCTTTCTCGCTTGGACCCGACATATGTCCTATTGAGCAGCGTGGGTCGCCATTTGTTCGGCGGGGACTGTCGCGGACAGAATCACGGTTTCGCCCTCGGCCGTCGCGGTCGCTTCCCCGCCGGCCTGCCGCGCAAGCAGCCCGGTGTAGTAAGCCTGAACCGTAGGCGGTTCGAGACCATGCTCGCCGATATGACCGGCGATGTTCGCGCTGACATGCGGGGCGAGACGCGCGCGCGCGCCTGAGGCGTTCACGCCAATGCGAGCGCCGTCCACATCAATGGTGATGTCGCCGCCGCGCGGCAGCGCGTCCACGGCGAGGAGAATGAGGTTCAACAGCACCCGCGCCGTCAATTTGTCGAAAGATTCGCCGCGCGCGTTCCAAACGAACCGGTGCCGGCCGCCCCCATAACGCCGCGTGACCACGCCGCGCAGCTCGCCGACGTCGATTCGGCCTGGCGCGGAGCCGCCCAAGCCGAACGCGATGCGCAGCATCTCTAGCTTCGCCCAGGCTTGCTCGGCGGAGGTGCGCACCAAATCGAGCGCTTCGCCGTGCATATCAGAGGCTTCGGGGTCGTCGAGCATGCCGATCCCGTTTCCGATTGCGCCAATGGGGCTGATGAGGTCATGGCACAACCGGGCGCACATCAGCGCGGTGAGGTCGGCCGGCGTAATGGGCTCTTGGTTCGTCATGTTTCCAACGCTAGCGAGCTTTCGCGCGAGGTGAAAGAAGCCGCGAAATTTCGCCCACAGCCTCTGCCGCCGCGGAGCGGCGATCGCTCACTCGTCTCGCGATTCGATATCGTCGTAACCCTTGCGCGCGCTGAAAAACACCAACGCCATCAGCCCGCCGCCCACGGCAAGCGACAAACCGGCTCCCAAGCCCATCGCGATCCACATATGGACCGAGAACTGAGCGTCTTGCGCAGTCGGCCAATTGGACGCCACCATCCAAGCGGACGCCGCGAGCAGCCCGCCGAGAACGAAAATCAGAAGCGCTGTCTTCATCCGACGGATGCTAGCGCATCACGCCTGGAACGTCGCGCCTCCAATGCGCGCGGTGACACGACGCGGGGCGAGGCGGCGATCAGCCGCCTGACCAGGCGCCGCTGTCATCCAAGAAGCAGTGTCCGGACTCAGCGGCGAGTTCGACCACGCGCTCCCCGGCGAGCCGGGCGACGACGTCGAGGCTGACGCCTTGCTCGCGAGCGAGTTCGGCGTAGCGCGCACGACGGCGGAGGTTGATTTCATCCATCGCGTCGCGAATGGCGTCGGTGGCGGCGCTTTCATCGACCACCCCGAGGAAGCCGTCGATTTGCTCCCCGATGGCGCAGGTTTCTTTGGCCGACCGGACGACATCGATGGCCGCTTGTCCCCATGCGGGGCTGGCGGCGGCGATCGTGAGGGCGGCGGCGAGGGCGATTTGCCTGAACATGGCGTGCGCTCCGTGCTTCAACGCTGACTTAGAAGAGATCCGGATTGGCGACGATGAGTTCGTCGACCTCCGGCTCCAGCGCCACCCGAACTTCTTGGGTGATGTTGACGTTTAAGGTGATGTCGATCGGATCCACCTGAATGCGGTGGGTGCAGGCGCCGAGGGCGGCGGTGGCGACGACTGCGATCGCGGCGGCTGAAAGCCTAGCTCTTGGCATGACCCTGTTCCTCTCGTCAGTCAGACACTGAGCGCGCGCGCCTGAACGGCGCTTGAACCATCTTAGACAAAATTTGGGCGGCGCGTCCTAGAGCGTACGCGCCCCACTTGGCGAGAAATCTCTCCCATCAACCGTCCTCATCCTGGTTTTGCGCGTCCCGTATGATCTCCGTGGCGTCCCGGATGCCGGCCGCTTGGCGCAACAAACCGCCGAAATCCGCCGTGATCGGCACGTTGAGATTGATGGTCCGGCCGCGGAACGGGCCTTCCATGTCCGGATTAAGCCCGCTGGCCTCAAGCCGAACGGTCATGGGACGGTTCAGGTCGCCGTCAATGATGAGATTGAGCGATTGGTATTGGAAATTCCGCAACGCGCCGAAGGCGAGCTGCGTGGCTTCCCCGCCTGAATCCGCCAAACTGTCTGTTCCCGCGCCCACATAGCGGATAACGCCGGGCTCTGACGTGCTGAGCCGGGCGTTGTCGATAAGGATCGACCGCTCGCCGATTGCGACGGGCAGAGCGCCATGCACCACCCCGGTGACGGTGAGGCCTGGCGTCGGCCGCAGCGCCAACACCTCGGCCAGGTCGACGTCGCGCGCGGTGAGGCTGACGCGATGGTCTTGGTCGCCGAAGATCCACTCCACGGGCTGGAGCTGCAGCACCCCGCCCGCAAATGGGAAGGCGGCGCTCTCAATCACCGCCACATCGCCGCGCAAATCGATGAGAAAGCGCCCGTTTTGCAGCGGCACGCCGGGATCAAACTCGTCCAGGGTCACTTCTTGAGGCTCCGACGTGCGAAGGCCCGCCAAATCGTCAATCGTGAAGTCGGTGCGAAGGCCGACCACGCGCCCCACCGGAGTTTGAAAATCCAGTTCCTCGATGTTGACCCTCGCCGACACGTCCAAGGACCCGGGCGACCAGTCGGCGGACGCCTCCACCCGGGCGGCCCCGCGCACCTCCGCGATGGTCCCGGCGAGCGCGCGCACGACTTGTTGGGGCTGAAGCGCCCCGCGGGTGGGCGCGAAAGACAAGCGCGTCGAGGCGAGAGAGGCTTCGCCCGAGCCGTTCGTCAGGTCAAATCGATAGCGCGCCGCGCCCAAATCGAGCGACCCGCCAAGCGCGTCGAGAGCGGGGGTTTCGAAGGCCAGCGAAGCTTCGCCTTCAGCCACGCCCTCGACGATGTCGGCCTCCGCCGAAATCACCAAGGGCGCAAGCGTGGGCGGGTCGTCGCACGGCTCCAAGTCCCGGCCCGCGGCGACGTTGGACGCACTTGGCTCGCAAACGGTGGCCGCGATGCCGAAGCGCCCGTCATAGGGTCGCCCGTCGCGGAACGTCGCCTGCAAGTCCGCGCTCGCCTCATCCAAGACGATCGGCCAAGCGGCGGCCTCCGCGCTCAACCGCGTGACCAACACCCTCGCTTGCGGCTCGGGACTGAGGGTGGTCTCGACTTCCAAGGTTCTGGCTTCGGCGCGCAAGTCTTCGGTTGGGTCGGTGGCTCCACTGGCGCGAAGGCCTTGGACGAAGACCGAAAGGATCGGTTCGCCGGCGTCTCCGGTATCAAGACGCACATAACCGGCGGGCAATTCCGCCGTCACCGAGCCGCCCGCGGCGATGGCCGTCACAAGCGACTCGGTGAATTGGAATTCCGCATTGGCCGCCCCGGAATCTGCGGCGAACACCGGCGGCCGCCCTTCCCGGGCGTCGGGCCAGGGCGTGCGCACGCGCAGCCGCCCGAATTCAGCATCGCCATAGGCGGCTGAGGCGGCGGCGAGCACAAACGGTGCGGGGTCGCGCGAGCCTTCGTCAGCGCTGGCGCGCCAATCCAGCGTCACCCGCCCCTCCGCCCAGGCCACCACAGCGTCGAAATCAGCCCGGCCGGCGCGGACCCGAAAGTCGCCGCGCTGACCGTCCAGCCGAAGGACGCCTTTGGGTTCGATGCGCCAGCTTTGCGGGGTCCAATCCAAGGCGGCGGCGCTCAGCTCGAGCCCCACCGCAAAGCCGTCGACCCGCCAATCCGCCAAGTCCATGCCGCCGACCACGCGCAGCGCTCCGCCATCCTCGGCCTCATACGCCGCGCGCGTGACATCGAGCGTCACCGAGGGCGCCCCTGCGCCGGACATTGATGCGCGCAGAGCCTGGGCTTCGACCCGGCCCGCTTCAGGATCCACCGACAAGAACGATGCGGCGTCCGCGACCGGCGGATCGCCCGCCCCAAGGGTGAGCGTCAGGCCGCTTTCGGCGGACAGTTCAAGGTCCCCGTCAGGCGCAAGAATGAGCTGGCCGTCGCCGCTGGCGAGGAGCAGCTCAGCGCGGGCGTCAAACCCTTGCAGCGCCTCAACCAAGAGCTCGCGCAACACCTCGACATGGGGGCTGACAAACACCCCGGCTTCGCCTCGGATCTGCGGCGCGAAGGCTGCGAGCCGAGCGGCGGTCTCGGCATCCACGCCGGCTCCCTCAGCGCTCAGCGCCAAGGCGCCGGCGCCTTCAATCGTGGTTAGGTCGGCAAGGTCCATCGCTTCGCCGGTGAACCGCAGTTCGAGATCGACATCGTCGGCGCGCCACGCCCGGCCCACAAGTTCGGAAACGCTCAGTTCAGCGTCGATTTCCGCGCCATCCTCATTGATCGTCGCATTCACGGCCGCCGCGGCGAGGTCGAGTACCCTGTCGTCTTGAGCGATCCTGGCCGGGCGAACCGCCGCCTCAAGCCGCCAACCGCCCGCCGCGCCGCCCACAAGATCCAGATCCGCGGTGAGCGTTCCCGCCGGGGTCGCGATCGTAATCACGGCGTCCTCGGCTTCGATGCGCTCGGGCAGCCGCCCGCCTCCGCCCCGTTCAGACCCCGCCGTCGCCATAGGAAGACCGACTAGGCCCAACCCGGCTTCCTGGAGTTCGGCGTTCACCACCAAACCGTCCACGCGGACGCTGCGGGCGCGCAGCGCAAAAATATCCGCAAGTCCGTAACCCAACCGGACGACATTCGCGCGCACGGCGGGTCGCGCTTCAGATCCAATGCGCAAGCCCGTCACCCGGATCTGAGAAAACCCGACCTCTTCGACGACGAGTTCGCCTTCGACCCCGGCTGCGGCGAGCGCCTGGCGCGCTGCGGCGGTGGCGATGGGCGCCCGGAAGACCCAGGCCAGGCCCGTCATGGTGAGAAACAGCGCCGCGGCGAGCGCGACGAGAATCCAACTTCTCACTGACGTCATCATGTTCTCCGCCCCCGGTGGAACGCCACTCTAGCGCGTCGTCGTGTCATGCGCATGACCGTGCCCTTTCGAACGTCTGTGGAAAAGCGTTGCATGCGGTCTGCGGTGTTGCTCGGTATAAGAACGGATTTGCGCGCAACCGGCTCGCGGGCCCTCAGAAGCGCGACAGGAACATGTAACGTTTCGTCAAGATCCTCCGTTGGAACCTGGCCGCTGACTTGCACCCGCAAAAAGCGAAAACGCGATGCGAATAGGGTCTAAGGCGATGTACTTCTACCGTCGGCGCAAAAAGCGCTCAGCTCTGATGTCGCTTTTGCTGCAGTTTCGAAGTGCGGTCGAGATCACCGTCGGGGTAGGCGCGGCGGTCGCTTTGGCCAGCTATGCCGGGGATTTGCGGCCGACGCCGCAGGATCCGACCGCACCGGTCTTTGTGGCTGACCGCAGCGAGCCCCGCGGCTCCGTCATGCCGACCGGCGCGGCGAGCGTCGCTTCCGCCGCCGCCCTCGCTTCGGTTCTGCCGCCCCAAATCGAACCAACCGCCCTGGCCGACCTGCCTGAACCGCGCCTCACCCGCGCCCTGGCCGAAGATCAGGGTTTCGCCGCCCTGCTCGCCGGCGCGCTTGAGGGCCGCACCGCAGAGATCCGCCGCGTTGCGCGCGGCTCCACCATGGCGGGCTTGCTCGACGGGGCGGGCGTGAGCCGAGAAGAACGCAACGCCGCGGTGCACGCGCTTTCGGAGGTGTTCGATCTCCGCCGCTTGCAGGCGGGGCAAGAAGTGACGGTCTATCTCCGCCGCACCGAGGAGGAGGCTCGGCTGATGGGCTTGGCCTTCGAGCCCGAAGAAGCCCGCTTGGTGCACCTCACCCAGGTGGCCGACGGGGATTTCCGCGCCCGCGACGTGCTGACCCCGCTCACCGCGCGCATCGTGCGAGCGGAAGGTGAGATCACCAACAGCCTGTTCGTGGACGCGACCGCCCAGGGCGCGCATCACCAAACCATCGCTGAGATCGCGGATCTGCTTGGCTATTCCATTGACTTCCAGCGCGAGATCCATCCCGGCGACCGCTTTGAAATTCTGTTTGAAGAGTTCGTCGACCCCGAAGGGCGTCCGGTGCGGCCGGGCACGCTTTACTATATGGCGTTCACCCCGCGCGGCCGGCGGCTTGAGTATTATCGGTTTGAGAACGAGCATGGCGAGGTGGAGTACTTCGACGCAGAAGGCCGGTCGGCGCGGCGCTTTTTAATGCGCACGCCGGTGAACGGCGCAAGGCTGTCGTCGCATTTCGGCACGCGGCGGCACCCGATCTCCGGCTATACCCGCATGCATCGCGGCACGGATTTCGCCGCCCCCACCGGAACGCCGATCTACGCGGCCGGCAACGGCGTAGTGGAGCGCGCCAACCGCTTTGGCGGGTTCGGCAACTATGTCCGCATCCGCCACGCAAACGGGTATCAGACCGCCTACGCCCACTTGCATGGTTTCGCCCGCGGCATCCGCGCCGGCGTGCGCGTGCGCCAGGGCCAGACGATCGGCTATGTCGGCTCCACGGGACGCTCCACCGGACCGCACTTGCACTATGAAGTGATCCGCAACGGCCAGCACGTGAACCCAATGCGCCTCAACCTGCCCACGGGCCGGTCGCTGGAGGACGCTGAGCGCGCCGCTTTTATGGCCGAGCGCGACCGCATCGCCGCGTTGTGGGAGGCCTCTCCGTCGGCGCGCGAAGCCGAGCCGGTGTTGATGGCGGAGAATTCCGCAGACTAGCGGTGTCGTTTGGCGGCGTTGGCGTGACAACACGCCCTTTGGCGACTAGGTCCTTCCTCGCTTGCGCTCGTCAGGATGACAGGTCTTCTTTTTATCTGAAAAAACAACACCCTGTCATCCTGAGCCCGTGGGGCGAAGGACCTCGGCGCGATTGGCTGCAGCGCTTAGCGCCGCCGTCACTGAGCCCCGATCCGCCAAATCCGCGCCGTGCCGTCCGTCGAGCCCGTCAGCGCGCGCCCGCCGTCAGGGCTGAATGCGACGCTTCTGACGTAGCCCCCATGTCCGCTGAGCACGGCGATCTCCGCGCCGGTCGCGGCGTCCCAGAGACGTGCGGTGTTATCCCAAGACCCTGTGAGCACGCGCCCGCCGTCAGGGCTGAACGCGACGCTCATGACCCTTTCCTCATGTCCGCTGAGCACGGCGATCTCCGCGCCGGTCGCGGCGTCCCAGAGACGCGCGGTGTTACCCCAAGACCTTGTGAGCACGCGCCCGCCGTCAGGGCTGAACGCGACGCTCATGACCCTTTCCCCATGTCCTCTTAGCACGGCGATCTCCGCGCCGGTCGCGGCATTCCAGAGACGCGCGGTGGTATCCCAAGACCCCGTGAGCACGCGCCTCCCGTCAGGGCTGAACGCGACGCTGGTGACGTCGTCCCTATGTCCGCCGAGCACCGCGATCTCCGCGCCGGTCGCGGCGTCCCAGAGACGTGCGGTGTTATCCCAAGACCCCGTGAGCACGCGCCCGCCGTCAGGGCTGAACACGACGCTGGTGACCGAGCTCCCATGTCCTCCTAGCACGGCGATCTCCGCGCCGGTCGCGGCGTCCCACACACGCGCAGTGTTATCGTCAGACCCCGTGAGCACGCGCCCGCCGTCAGGGCTGAACGCGACGCTCCAGACCCCGCCCTCATGTCCACTGAGCACGGCGAGCTCCGCGCCGGTCGCGGCGTCCCACACACGCGCGGTGGTATCC
>CAZABJ010000015.1:0-9359 GCA_964483375.1 uncultured Caulobacterales bacterium | reverse complement strand
AGTTCGGCGACCTCCACCCGTCCGGCGGCGACGGGCGCCGCCGCGCTCGCCGCCAATTCCGCCAACCGATCCCGCGCCATCGCCGCATAGGGGCTGTCGGGATGATCGCGGATGAGCTGCTCCAGCGGTCTGGGGTCGGTTCCGCCGCCAAAGACGGCCCACAAAGCGCCAGCGGGGTCGAGCGCGGGTTCGGGGTCGGGCCCCAGCGCCGCCAGCCGCGCGCGGGCCTCCGGCGCATGGCGGCTGTCGGGATAGATCTCCAAAAACACGCCATAGGCTTGGGCGGTGTTTGTTTGCTGCGCGAAACGCCACGCGATGTCGTCCGCGGCGGCCGGACACGACATGAAACAGAACGCATCGCCGGGATCGCCGCGTAGCAGCGGCTGCTGGAAGCTCGCCCGCGCCGCCGCGACGTCGCGATGGGCCGCCCGGAAGGCGTCATAGGCGGAACGTTCGGGCGCGAGAATCGCTTGGGCGAGGGTCTGGGCGTAGACGTCGGTGTCCGGCGCTGTTTCGCCATTGGGCGTGGAATAGGCGATCAGCGTGCTCTGCGCAGCGGTCGCCACCGGTCCGAAACCGCGCTGATTGATAGACCGGCCTTCGATCGAAAACGGCAGATCCCGGCACGCGTCGACGACCACGAACAGGTGCGCCCCGCTCGCCCGCGCGCCGGTCTCCAGCCGCGCCACGATCGCGTCGAGCCCCACGCCCTCGTCGCGCAGATCATCCACGTTCGCGATCGGGGTCTGGGCGGGCACGAGATAGTTGACCCAGCGCTGCTCGCCAGGCTGCGCGCCCAGCACCGGCGCGCTCGCGCCATGACCGGCATAGTAGAAAAACCCAGCCGCGCCGGGGCCGGCCGCCGTCAATCGATCGGCGAATGCGCGCACCTGCCGGTTCAACGCCCGGCGGTCGAGATCATTGGCTCGGACGACCGTGAAGCCCGCCTGCTCCAACGCGCCCGCAATGGCCGCAGCGCTTTCCGACGGCTCCTGCAGCCGGCCGACGCCGACGGGGTAATCCTCGTTCCAGATGACGAGCGCGAGACGCGCCCCGTCTTGACCCTGCGCAGCCCCGCTCGCCGCAAAGATCAATGCGATCGCCGCAATTGCGTGAAGCCGCATGCTCCGCCCTCGCTCTTGTGTTGCTGACCATCATAAGCGCGAATGCGGCGAGCCGGGGGCGTCCGCGGCGCTCAGCGGCGCGCGGCCTCGCACACCGCGTCGAACCCCGGCGTCCCAACCCTCGCCGCCGTCTCGAAGTCGTCAAAGCGCGAACTGGGAAATCCAAAAAAGCGCTCGCCGGTTTCAGGGTCGATTTTGTCGAACCGATAGGCTGAGTAGCAGTCCCAAGCGCCGTCATCCTCTTGGCTGCAGGCCATGGTCGCAGCGAAATCGATGATGTCGCCCGCTTCTGCGAACACCTCATAGGCGACGGCGCCGGGCGGGTAGTCCTGAAACGTCACCCCGCAGCGGTCCGCCGCCGCGCCACGGGTCACCCGATCGGCGATGGTCTCAAGCACGCGCGCCTGACCCTGTACGTCCACCCGATAACTCGGACGGTCCGCGGAAGGATGCTGAAAGCGGCGGCTGGTCATGCCGAAATCGAGCAGTTCGACATAAGGCTCGTATTCCTCCAGCTCGGCCTGCACGACCGAGCGGCTGGGGTCTCCCAGCAATCCGCAACCGGAAAGAACAAGCGCGATGACGACGATCCCGCCACGCGTTCGACCCTGTACGCGCATCGCGCCCTCCCCGCTTCGCCTAGGACTGCATGGTCCAGCCCTCCACGCCCATCGCCGCCTGGCGCAGCGCTTCGGTGAGCGTGGGGTGGGGGTGGATGGTGCGCGCGATGTCTTCAGACGAGGCCCGGAACTCCATGGCGAGCACGGCCTCGGCGATAAGCTCGCCGACATTCTCCCCGATCATGTGAACGCCGAGCACTTCGTCGGTTTCGGCATGGGCGAGGACTTTCACGAAGCCTTCGGTTTCATGATTGGTCCGGGCGCGAGAATTGGCGGCGAAGCTGAACTTGCCTTTTTTGTAAGGCACGCCGGCTTCTTTGAGCTGTTCTTCGGTCTTCCCGACAGTGGCGACCTCCGGGCTGGTGTAGACCACGCCCGGCACCAGGTCGTAGTTCACATGGCCTGCTTTGCCTGCGATCAACTCCGCGACCGCGACGCCGTCGTCTTCAGCCTTGTGGGCCAGCATCGGCCCATGGATGCAGTCGCCGATCGCCCATACGCCGTCGGCGGACGTGCGGAAACCGTCGGTCTCGACAAAACCGCGATTGTCCACCCGCACGCCGACCGAATCGAGGCCCAGGCCGTCGGTGTAGGGGCGTCGGCCTATGGACACGAGCACCACGTCGGCGTCGATCGACCGCGCCTGCCCGCCTTGCGCCGGCTCGATGGCGACTTTGAGCTTGGTCTTTTGCTTTTCAACCTTTGTGACCTTGTGGCCGAGTTCGAACGCCATGCCCTGCTTTTCAAGCGCACGTTTAAAGGTGCGGGAGATCTCCCCGTCCATCGCCGGGACGATGGCGTCGGCGAACTCCACGACCGTCACTTCCGAACCCAGGCGACGCCAAACCGAGCCCATCTCCAGCCCGATATAGCCGCCGCCGATGACCACCATGCGCTTAGGCACGCCCGGCAAGGACAGCGCGCCGGTGGAGGACACGATCCGCTCTTCGTCGATGTCGACGCCTGGAAGCCCCGCGACTTCCGAACCGGTCGCGATGACGATGTGCCGGGTTTCCAAAGTCTTCGTCGCGCCGCCGTCGATCGGAGCGACCTCCACCTTGCCAGGCCCGGCAATCCGACCCATGCCGGGGACGTGGTCGACCTTGTTCTTCTTAAAAAGGAACGCGACGCCTTTGGTGAGACCGTCGACCGCCTCGTCCTTCTGGGCGAGCATTTTGGGAAGGTCGAGGCTGACCGTCCCCTTCACCTGAATGCCCATGTCTTCAAAGCGCGTGCGCGCGGTTTCATACATCTCCGAGGCGTGCAACATCGCCTTGGACGGGATGCAGCCGACATTCAGGCACGTGCCGCCAAGGGTTTCGCGTTTCTCCACGCAGGCGACCTTCAAGCCCAGCTGTCCGCAACGGATTGCGCAGTTATAGCCGCCAGGGCCGCCGCCGATGATGACGACGTCATAGGTCTCGGACATGGATGGGCGCTCGCTCTTTTGGAGAAATCAACGTGTGCCGCACAATAGGCCGCCCGGCGCGGCGTTCAATAATAACCCGCCGCCGAACGCGAAGGGCTCAGCGCAAATAGCCGCGATCCATCCATAAGAGGAGCAGGCCCGCCACCACATTGACCGCGATGACGGCGTAATCAGCCATGATCGCGACGGGCGGAAGCGCGGCGTCGTATACGCCTGAGCCCTTCGACCAGGCCCAAGCCCCTAAGGCGAGCAAGAACGCCAGCAACCAAACCCCGAACGCCCGGCGGCGGCTGAACAAGCGCAGCGCCACGACAGCGTAGAAGATCACCGCGATGAAGAGTGCGACGAGCTGGGACCAGGTGGAGCCTTCCAGCAGCAGCAAGCGCGGACCTGACAGCGCAGGGTCGACCGCCAAGTAACCCGCGCGGAAGGCTCCAGCATAGGTGAGGAGCACTGCGCCCGCAGCGGCAAGACCCAAAAAACCCAGGCCAATAAACCAGCGCAAAACGATCACGCGCCGCACCTCTCCCCTACAAACGCAAGGCGGAAGTCTAACCGATCGTTTGGCGTTTCGCTCGGAGGGGAGTCAGCACGCGACGGGAGAATATGCAGAGCCTTTTCGTCGCCCTCGCGAATGCGAAGCCTTGCTCAAGGCAAACGTCAGAAACAGCGTTTGGTCGTCAGCCGCCGCGCAGTTTGCGCCAGAGCTTCGCCAAGACACCGTTGGGCGGGCGGGATGGCTCAACGCCAGCAGAAGGCGCGCCTGGTGACGCGCCCTCGGCCTTGGGCTCACTGTGCGTGTCCACGCCCGCCGGCGGCTTTCAAAGCTCGAGGAGTAGCCGTTCGGGGTCCTCGATGGTCTCTTTGACCCGCACCAAGAACGTCACCGCTTCCTTGCCGTCGACGACGCGGTGGTCGTAGGTAAGCGCGAGATACATCATCGGACGGGCCACGACCTGGCCCTCGCGCACGATCGGGCGCTCTTCGATGCGGTGCATGCCCAAAATGCCTGATTGCGGCGCATTGAGGATCGGCGTGGACATCAGCGAGCCATAGACCCCGCCGTTGGAGATGGTGAAGCTCGCGCCTTGCATATCCTCAAGCGCGAGCTCGCCGTCCCGGGCTTTGCGGCCAAGCTCGGCGATATCGCGCTCCAGTTCGCCCAAGGACTTCTGGTCCGCATCGCGCACCACAGGCACCACCAAGCCGCGGTCGGTGCCGACCGCGACGCCGATATCGTGAAAGTTCTTGTAGATGATGGAGTCGCCGTCGATTTCGGCGTTCACCGCCGGCACATCCTTCAACGCGGCCACGACGGCTTTCACGAAAAAGCCCATAAAGCCCAGCTTCACGCCGTGCTTTTCTTGGAAGCTCTCCTTGTAGCGTTTGCGGGCCTCCATGACCTCGGTCATGTCGCAATCGTTGAAGGTGGTCAGCATCGCGGCGACGTGCTGGGCTTCCTTGAGCCGCCGCGCGATGGTTTGGCGAAGCCGCGTCATCCGCACGCGTTCTTCACGGGGAGCCAGTTCTCGGGCGGGCCCCGGCGCCAGCGTCACCTCCGAGGGATGCGGCCGGCCTTCGATGGCGCGCATGGCGTCGAGCTTGGTCACGCGTCCGCCGCGGCCCGTGCCTGCGACCGAGCCCGATGCGACGCCGGCCTCGGCCAACACGCGCCGTGCTGCGGGCATGGTTGAGCCGGATGCATAGCCGTCATCGGAACCTTGGCGCGCTTCAGCCGGGGCGGCTGCCGCGCCGGCCATGGCGGGCTCGCGCTTGGGAGCCGCACTGGCCGCCCCAGCGCCCGCGGCGACGCGCGCGATGAGCGAGCCCACTTCCACATCCGCGCCCGCCTCAACGAGCAGTTCCGCGACCACCCCGTCCACGGGCGACGGAATCTCGACCGCCGCCTTGTCGGTCTCCACTTCCACGAGCGGATCGTCGACCTTCACCGCATCGCCGACTTTGACGAGCCAATTGGCCACCGTGCCCTCAGCGACCGATTCCCCCATTTGCGGGATGGTGACGTCAACGGTTTCCCCGCCGCCTTTCGCCGGCGGCGCTTCCGCTTTCGCCGTCGACCCGCCCGCCGAGGCGCCGTCTCCCGCTTCGACGCGGCCCAGAAGCGCACCGATGCCCACCGTTGCGCCCTCCTCAGCCACGACCTCGGCGAGCACGCCGTCTTCGGGCGCGCTGACCTCTAGGGTGACTTTGTCGGTTTCCAATTCCACGATCGGTTCGTCTTTGGCCACCGCCTCGCCCGGCTTTTTCAGCCATTGAGCGACCGTCGCCTCCGTCACCGATTCGCCAAGCGCCGGCGCCACGATGTCGGTCATCTTCGCACTCTCCTGCGTTTGTTTTCGCCGACCGGCCGCGCCGGGGGCCGGGGTTACGCGTCCGCGCCAGACAACGCGGCGTCCAAAAGTTTCGCTCGTTCTTCCAGATGCTTGGACATCATGCCGGTTGCGGTCGACGCGGTGGCCGGTCGGCCCGCATAGCCTGCAGCCTTAGACTTGCCGCCCACTTTGTCCAATACGACGCGCAAATTCGGCTCCATGAACCGCCACGCGCCCATATTTTCCGGCTCTTCCTGGCACCACACCACTTCAGCGTTCTTGAACCGCTGGAGTTCTTTAATCAGGGACAAAGCGGGCACGGGATAGAACTGCTCGACCCGCAACAAGTAGATGTCGTCGATCTCGCGATTTTCGCGCTCTTCCAGCAGGTCGTAATAGACTTTCCCCGAGCACAGCACCACGCGTCGGATGTTTTCATCGGGCGCCAGCGCGGTGGCGGTGACGCCGGTCGGCCCTTCCAGCATTCCTGAATTGGGGTCCGCGTCATCGAGCAGGACCCGGTGGAACGAAGAACCGGGCCCGAAATCCTCAAGTCGCGAAACGCAACGCTTGTGGCGCAAGAGCGATTTCGGCGTCATCAGGATGAGAGGCTTGCGGAAGTCTCGGTGAATCTGCCGGCGGAGCGCGTGGAAGTAGTTGGCGGGGGTCGAGAGATTGGCGACCTGCCAATTGTCTTCCGCGGATTGCTGCAAGAACCGCTCAAGCCGGGCGGAGGAGTGCTCCGGCCCCTGCCCCTCATAGCCATGGGGAAGGAGGCAAACCAGGCCCGACATGCGCAACCACTTCCGTTCGCCCGATGAGATGAACTGGTCGAACATCACCTGCGCGCCATTGGCGAAGTCGCCGAACTGAGCCTCCCACATCACCAACGCATTGGGCTCGGCCAGGGAGTAGCCGTACTCGAAGCCTAACACCGCGAACTCAGACAGCATCGAATCGATGACATCGTATCGGCCTTGGCCCTCGCGGATATGGTTGAGGGGGGTGTAGCGCTCTTCAGTGGCCTGATCGACGATATGGCTGTGGCGCTGGGAGAACGTCCCCCGCCCGGAGTCCTGTCCCGACAGACGCACGGTGAAGCCTTCGTCGAGCAGCGAAGCGAAAGCCAAATGCTCCGCGGTCGCCCAATCCAGACCCGCGCCGCTCTCGATGGCTTGTCGGCGACGGTCGATGACCTTCACCAGCGTGCGGTGCGCGTTCACGGTGTCGGGGATCGTCGTGATCCGATCGCCCAACATACGCAGGGTGTCGAGATCGACATCGGTTTTGCCGCGGCGGTCGTCGTCCTCGGGCAGGCCGAGGCCCGACCATTTGCCGTCGAGCCAATCGGCCTTGTTGGACCGGTAGGTCTTGCCCGCATCGAACTCGGCGTCCAGGAACGCCTCGAACTCATCGATCCAACCCTGGATCTCGGCCGCCGTCGCCACGCCTTCTTTGACCAACCGCTTGCCGTAGATCTCGCGCGTCGTGGGGTGACCCTTGATGCGTTTATACATCAGCGGCTGCGTGAAGGAGGGATCGTCGCCCTCATTATGGCCGTAGCGGCGATAGCAAAACATGTCGACGACGACGTCGTTGCCGAACGTTTGGCGATACTCCGAGGCGACCTTGGCGGCGTAAACAACGGCTTCGGGGTCGTCGCCATTGACGTGGAAAATCGGCGCTTGGACCATCAGTGCGACGTCGGACGGGTAAGGCGAGGACCGGGAGTCCTTCGGGCTGGTGGTGAAGCCGATTTGGTTGTTGACGATGAAGTGCACGGTGCCGCCATTCCGGTGACCCCGCAGGCCCGACAGCCCCAGACACTCCGCCACCACGCCCTGGCCGGCGAAAGCGGCGTCGCCGTGCAAGAGAAGCGGCATGACCGTGGAGCGGTCGATATTGGATTTGCCGGGCTTCAGCCTGCCGATTTGTTGCTGTTTCGCCCGCGCCTTACCGAGCACCACCGGGTTCACCGCCTCCAGGTGGGAGGGGTTGGCCGTCAGCGACAGGTGGACCGGATTGCCGTCGAACTCCCGGTCGAAGGACGCGCCGAGATGGTACTTCACATCGCCGGACCCGTATTCGGACTCCCCAAGCGTATCGCCGGTTTGGAACTCATGGAAAATCGCGTGGTAAGGCTTTCCCATCACCGCGGCGAGCACGTTCAACCGGCCCCGGTGCGGCATGCCGATAACGATGTCCTGCACGCCCATGGCGCCGCCGCGCTTGATGATCTGCTCAAGCGCGGGAACCATGGATTCCCCGCCATCGACGCCGAAGCGTTTGGTGCCGGGGAACCGCTTATGCAGGAAGCGCTCGAAGGTTTCCGCTTCGATCAGCTTCTTCATGATCGCCTTCTTGCCCTCTTGGGTGAAGACGACGCCTTTGTCGGGCCCCTCAATGCGCTCCTGAAGCCAGGCTTTCTCGCGCGGGTTGGAAATGTGCATGAACTCCACCGCGAAGGTGCCGCAGTAGGTCCGCTTTAGGATGTCCACCATCTGTCGAATGGTGGCGGTCTCCAGGCCCAACACCCCGTCGATGAAGATCGGTCGATCCAAATCCGTTGAGCCGAAGCCATAAGTTGCGGGGTCGAGTTCTGGCTGCACGCCGAAATCGGTCATCCGCAACGGATCGAGGTCCGCAGCGAGATGCCCTCGGATCCGATAGGCGCGGATCATCATCAGCGCACGGATAGAATCGATGACCGCGCGGCGCACGTCGGTGCCGTCGCCCAAATCCGCCCCGCCCTCGCGCAATGTCGGTAAGGGACGGGGCTCGCGCCGCTGATCCGGCCAGCGGCCGTCAAACGCCGCGGTCATCTCGTCGCTTTCGGTATCAGAGCCGCGCGCGCCCCAAGACGGTCCCTGCGCGCCGCGGATGGCTTCGCTCACCCGGTCGCCGACCGCCTCAAAGAACCGACGCCAACTCTCAGGCACCGACGCGGGGTCGTCGGCGAAGCGCGCATGCATCTCTTCGACAAAGAGCGCGTTCGCGCCGTCCAAAAAGCCTGTCTCGAGAAACGCTTCGTTGAGATCGCTGCGGCTGGATCGATCCGACATGGCATCCGTTCCGATTGCGTCGGCTCGGCGGTCGGGCGGGGCGCGCGGGGCGCGGCGCAAACCCGGCCGTCGGGTCGGCTGTGAAGCGCGCGGGGGAGCCGCGGCGCGGTGGCGAGAGCATGGGGCGCGTTACCGCCTTGATCCTGTCATGTAGCCCGCTGCGCGGAGGAGCGAAAGGGGTGGTCGTACGATACCGGGTACGACTTAAGTCACGGTTTGGTCATGGCTGTTTTCGCGCTCCGGCCCGACGGCGCGCGCGAAAATCAAGTCCTCGCATTTGAGCTGTCCGACCATGAACGCGCGTCGCCCCGCTTCCACAAATCCTGTGCGACGATAGAAGGCGATCGCGGCGGCGTTTTTTTCGTAGACCCCCAGCACGATCCGCCGCCGTGCGCGGTCGTGCGCTTCGCCTAGCACCGCTTCGAGGATACGCCGCCCCACCCCGCCGCGTTGGCGTTGGGAGAACAGATAGATCCGCTTCAACTCCCAGTCGGTCGGCCCAAGATTGGCGAGCGGAAGGTCAGGGGCGCAGGCCAGCGCATAGCCGACCGGCGCGCCGGTTTCAGTTTCGACCAACCACGCGGCCGCGTCTGGGGCGCTGAGAAGGTCGGCGTATCGGGCGGCGCTATGTTCCCGCACGCAATGCTCGATGAGCGGCTGGCCGGGCAGCGCGTCTGCGAAGCTCTCAAGAAAGGTGGCGGCGCCGACAAGCGCGAACGCTTCCGCCTCTTCAGGGCCGGCGCGGCGCAGGCTGAGGCCGCTCACGCGGCTTCCAGCACGTCCTTCAACGT
>CAZABJ010000014.1:0-48501 GCA_964483375.1 uncultured Caulobacterales bacterium | reverse complement strand
ACATAGCCGGACGCCACCAAATCCCCGCGTCTGGCCGCTGGCGGAGCGCCGGAGGAAGGCGGCGTCTGACGGGCGGCGGCATCCGGCGCCGCTGCGGGCGCCGGGGCTGCGGGCGCAGCGGTTTCAGCATCGCCATTCCGAGCGATCGCTCCAGGCGCGCCGGGCTGATCATGCCAAATGGCCCAAGCGCCGAATCCGATCGCGCCGGCCAGGGCCAGTATGGCGGCGATCAAAATCCCATGACCCCGCCCGTGGGGCCGAGCCGATCCGCTCCTGTCGATCGACAGAGACTTTAGCTTATCCGATACGTCACTCATGGCCGCAGCGCCCCCAAAAGGATCCGAACTGAGGTTAGGACATTCGCTGCCAGGGCTCTACCCGGGCGCACGGCTAAGTCGAGTTACAATCGGTAGAGGTTCACGACGATTTCCAGGTCTTCCTCGCCGAGTTCGAAGGACCAATCGTCAAAACCAGGCGGACCGAAGCGGCCGCGCGCATCGTTCGCGTAGCCTAAGGGCTCGCGTGGAATGCCCATGACGTTCGAGCGCAATTCGCCGTCGCCATCGACGTCGTGCCACATGGTTACGCCGTAGACGCCCGGGTCGAGATCTTCGAAAACCACCACCACTCCGTCTTCGGCCGGCGCCATCGCTCGGGGTTCGCAGCCGCCTGACAGCGCCACGTCACGGGTCTCGGGCGTGCAGACCTGCACGTAGATCTCGCCGCTTTCCTCAGTCACATTTTGGATCCGAACGCTCAAATCCGCCGCCGAGGCGGCCCAAGGCAGGGCGAGAGCGAAAGCAAAACCGGACGCAAGCTTCATCATTTGGGGTCCTCCGGGGTATCGAATGGGCCGTTCCGACAGGCGACGGCCGAACAACAGCTAGTCGAGGAGGCGCGGCGCGTGACAGTCCCAAGCGGCGGAAACGCCGAGGAAATTCGCGAACGGGGCCTGGTCGCCGTTTACGCATCGCGAGCGGCGGGGTGGTTTCGTGAGCGGCGGGCCCGGGCGAGCTGGCGGCTGTTCGGGCTTGAGGCGGCGTTCATCGCGCTGCTCGGCGCAGGCCTTGGCTACACGGGGCCGTTCGGCACCTTTGCGCTGCCCTTGGCGGTGCGCATGCCGTATTGGACGCTCAAAATTCTCCTGACCGCCCTTTTGTGGCAATTGCTGCGACTGGCGATCTCGCAGCTCATTCCGGAGCGACGCGGCTACACCTTCATGCGCGCTGCGCTGATCGCGCCGCCGTTTTGCGCACTGGGGTCGCTGTTCACCCTGACATCGGTTTCTCTGCTTTTCGGCGCCTGGCCCATGGGGAGCGTGCTTGCGCAGTGGCCCGCGGCGTTCCTGGAATGGATGGCTTTGACGCTCGGGGTGATCGCCCCGCTGTTATTCATCGCCAACGCGCTGGCGCGCGAGCGAAGAGAACAATGGGGCGAGGGTCTGTTTGGATTTTTGATGCAACGCCTGCCGCCGCCCTTACGCGGCGCGGAGCTTTTGGCGCTTAAGGCCGAAGACCACTATGTGCGCGTCTACACAAGTGCGGGGGACGATCTCGTGCTGATGCGCTTTGAGGACGCCCTGGCCGCCTTGGAAGGGTATCCCGGCGTTCAAACCCACCGGTCCTGGTGGGCGGCGGCCGGCGCGGTCCGGTCCATCGAACCTCAAGCCGGCGGTCTCGCCGAAGTGGTTCTGACAAGCGGTCTGCGCGTGCCTGTCAGCCGGCGCCGAAAAGCCGCGTTGTCGGCGTTGGAGGCGCGGCGCGCCGCTTGACCAGGCGGGTCGCCGAGGCGCCGGGCGGATTAGCCTCATCGTCCGCCTAGACAATGTGTGATACGCTAACATCATGAAAATTTGGGCTTATGCATCGGCGGGCGCCGTCGCCGCCATCACAGGCGTGACGGCGTACTCTCTCTCCTCAACAGGACCGAGCGAGCCCGCCTCGCGGTCGATAACGCCCGCGCCTGCTCCCGTTTCAGCGCCGTGCGAAGTGCTAGACCTGCGCGCCTGGGTGAACCGGCAACCGGGCCAAGCAATCTCGCTCATCGTTACGGGACGAGTGAATTTGCCCGACGGCGAAGGCGGCCCAGTGACGGTGGAGACCTCCCTCGACGAACCAACCGGCGTCTTGAGCCTCGCGGTCAGCGGGTCGGGCGATGACCCTCCGCGCGACTACGCCATCGGGTTCCGCTACGAGGAGCCCGCGCGCGTCCGCTATTCAGCCGTGCGCGTCACATGCGGAGGCGTCGAAGCCGCCCGCCAAGACGGCGTGCCCCGGGTGACCTAGGAGACAGTATAGAAACTCTGACCAGCGCCAGGTCAGGCGGCCATCATCCGGTTAACCTCATCCACCAACTCGCGCAGGTGGAAAGGTTTAGACAGCACCTTCGCGTCTTGCGGCGTATCCGAGTTTGAATTCAGCGCCACCGCCGCAAATCCGGTAATGAACATGATCCGGAGATCGGGATGGATTTCCGCCGCCCGCCGCGCGAGTTCGATGCCATCAAGTCCCGGCATGACGATGTCGGTCAACAACAAGTCGAAACGCGCATCGTTTACTTCCAACGCTTCGAGGCCCTCTTCGCCGTCCGCGCAGGAGATTACATCATGACCTGCACGCTCCAGCGCCTTGGCCAAAAAGCCGCGCATCGAGTCGTCGTCTTCCGCTAAGAGGATCTTCGCCATCGCCGTTCCCGTTGGTGACGGCGCACCGCCGCGCGCCTTCGTGCGAGCCTTATACAAAGAGGTAAACCAGCTATGAACTGCGCTGCAGCGAGAGCTGGTTGACGCCCTCGCCGTGCGGGAGAAGAGTGGCCGCGATGGACGGCGCGATCAAGACGTTCGGGCGCTCTATCCCCCAAGCGATAGGCGACCCTTATGAACAACCGGTGGATATCTCGCGCCCGTCTCGGGCCGCGGGACCGTACGTCTTTGCTTCCCCGCACAGCGGTCGCGCCTATTCCCCGCGCTTTCTGTCGCAGACGGCGCTGGACCCCTTAACGCTGCGCGCCTCAGAAGACGCTTTTGTGGACGAATTATTCGCCGACGCTCCGACATTGGGCGCGCCGCTGATTTCAGCCCGGTTTCCGCGCGCGTATCTCGATGCGAATCGCGAGCCGTGGGAGCTGGATCCCGCCATGTTCGACGGTCCGCTGCCCTCTTGGGTGAACGGCCGCACGGCGCGGGTGGCGGCCGGGCTAGGCGCGGTGCCGCGCATCGTGGCGGACGGCGCATCCATCTATGATCGGCCAATTCCGTTCGCTGAGGCGCAGCAACGCGTTCGCCGGCTGCATCACCCCTACCATCGGTCGGTCGAAGCGCTCCTGACTGAGACGAAGCGGCGTGAGGGCCGCGCAATCCTGGTGGATTGCCACTCCATGCCCTCAGCGGGCGCTGCGGACAAGAACGCCCCTCACGGGCGTGTCGACATGGTGTTAGGGGACCGATACGGGTCGTCTTGCGCCAGTTGGGTCGCCGATGCGATCGAATTGGAGCTGACAGCGCTGGGCTATCGGGTGGCGCGAAACGCGCCTTATGCGGGGGGCTATTCCACCGAGCGCTACGGCCGGCCCCGACGCGGCGTCCACGCCATACAGATTGAGATCAATCGCAGTTTGTACCTGGATGAAGCACGGGTCGCGCTGACGCCGGGCTATTTGCGTCTCAGATCGGATCTAGCGGTCGTGATAGCGCGGCTTATCCACGGGCGTGCGCTGCAGGCGGCGGAGTGAGCGCCCGCTGATCCGCAAAAAAAGGGCCGCGCTTGCGCGCGGCCCAGTCTGTCTAGGGAGGAAACGCCCATGAAGGGCGGCGGCGCAACGCGCCGCGACATCCATGACGCTATCCCGCGCCGCACAATCAGGCAAGCGGGATTGTGCACCGCAATTCCGCATAGCGGTCATGATCTGCAGAATTTTTCTTTATTTTCAGGCCCACTCGATGCTGAGCGGCAGAATCGTGCACGCCTCTGTTGCTGCAACGCATCATACTAAATGCGTATAGCGACGCCCCCGCGGTTATGCTGCGCCGCGATTCGCCGTTCAGAGCCCTTTCCTTGGCACGCGGATTGCTCGCTTTGGGGCGACGACGCGCCGCTGGGGCGCATCGGGATGACGAAGGGGCGATCATGGCCAACGCGATCGATCTTCACGTCGGCAAACGCCTGCGTCGGCGTCGGCGTTTGTTGGGCTTGACGCAACAGCAGCTGGCGGAGTCCGTGGGCATTCGGTTCCAGCAGATCCAGAAATACGAATGCGGGGCGAACCGCATCAGCGCAAGCCGGCTCTTTGAGCTCAGCGAAGCGCTGCATGTGCCGGTTCAATACTTTTATGACGGTCTGGGCCACGACCTGGAGGAACACCTCCTCAACGGCGATTTGTCGCCGGACGTCTTCTCCCAGAAAGAGACGATGGACCTCATTCGGGCCTATTACCGGCTGGGCGAGGGTCCCCGCCGTCGGCTGCTCGATCTCGCAAAGTCGCTGAACGTCGAATAATCCCGAACGCTCGTGCTAAACGGCGGCATGACGACCGCCGTCCCGCTCGACGCGTTACGCGAATTCGCCCGCTTTGCGGAAACACTCGCCGACGCGGCGCGTCCCTGCACGCTGACGCGCTTCCGCACGCGGAACGACGTTGAAAACAAATCCGCCCACGGGTTCGATCCCGTAACCGAAGCCGACCGCGCCGCCGAAACGGCTTTGCGCGCGCTTATCGGGGAGACCTATCCCGATCACGGCGTCGAAGGCGAGGAATGGCCGGACAAACCGGGCCGGTCCCCTTGGACATGGCTGCTCGATCCCATCGACGGCACCCGCGCCTACATCATAGGCGCGCCCACCTGGACGACCCTGATCGGGCTCGCCTATGAGGGTCGACCGGTCTTGGGGGTCATCGACCAACCCTTCACCGATGAGCGTTGGCTGGGGTTCGCCGACCAAGCCTGGCGAACGCATCGCGGCGAGCGGCGGCGTTTGGCCGTGCGCCCGTGCGCGCGTTTGAGCGATGCGGTCATGGCCGCAACCGATCCCTTCGCCATGTTCAACCCCGCCGAAATGGGCGGCTTTCGGCTCTTGCAGGACGCCGCGCGACTGTCGCGATTTGGCTTGGACGCCTATGGCTATGCGCTTCTGGCGGAAGGGGGCGTCGATTTGGTCGTCGAAGCGGGCCTGAAGCCGTTCGATATCTGCGCCCTTGTTCCGATCATCGAGGCGGCGGGCGGACGGGTCAGCGATTGGTCCGGACGTCGCGAGCCGGCGTGGCGGGGCGGCCGCATCATCGCCGCCGGCGACCCCCGCGTTCATGAAGAAGCGCTGCCGGTGCTGCAACGCGCTTTGGCTTAAGGGGCGGCCGTTTTCGGCGCCAAAACGAAGGGCGACGTCTGTTTGACCAAAGGACGCGCGCCGATCGCCTCGACCAGCGCGGCGAGACGCGGAACCGCGGTGTCAATCAGCTCATAATAGGCCAGATGCTCATAGAGCGCGACGAGATGAAACTCCTGATAGCCCGGCGCGTCAGCGGCATAGGCGCCCGCCCGCGCTTCAAGCCAATCCAGCCCCTGGCGGAGCGCCTTCTCGGCTTTGCGGAAATAGGCGTGGTCTTGGGGAACCGTTCCGGTGCGCGCGGCGAGAATGAGCTTCACGTCATTGGTCATCACGCCGTTCATCACCGCGCGGATCGCCAGCGTCTCAGGGTCGGTCGCCAAAACGCCGAAACGGTCGCCAGGGTCATGGCGGCGCGTCACATGAGCGGCGATGGCATCGGCATCGATGAGCCATACGGGGCCGTCACGCAGCACCGGAACGCTCATCAAGGGGTTGTCAGCGAAATCCGCGGGGTCGGCGTCGGCCACATCGCCCGGGTTCACGACGTCGTAATCGAGCCCATAGTGGTCCAATACAAGACGCACTTTCCTGGAAAAATGTGACAACGCGGTTGCCGTCAGCTGCATGGCGTCGGTCCGCTCACTCGGTTTCGCCCATGCGTTTGGCCAAGGCGATCGCCAACCCCATGTCGCCGTCGATTTTCAGTTTGCCTTGGAGAAACGCTTTGGCGGGATCGAGCGCGCCTCGCGCAATTGCGACGAAATTGTCCAAGCTGACCCGCACCGTACAATCCGCCTCGCCCTGTTCGCCGGACACCACGCCGGCGGGCCCGTCCACAAACACATACCCCGCCTCGCCGAAATCCAAGGCGACCCGCTTGTCGAACCCCTCCTCCGCGGTCAACGCCGCCTGGGCGCGGGCGCGTATTTTCTCCAGCGCGTCGGTCATGGAATGAGGCTCGCACGCGCGGGCGGGACGCCGAAGCGCAGCGTCTCAGCGTCCCGGAGCCGACGGTCCAAGACGGGCCGATAATAGACGGTGTCATAGACCGCCGGCAGATCGACGCGCTCGCCGTTCTCCAATTCCGCAAAGGCGTCGAGAGGCGCAGGGCCGTCCCACTGAAACGCCACGCCGCCGAAACCCGGCAGCAAAAGCGCCAACGGCCCCGCGCGCTCCCGCAAAGCCCGGCTCGCCTGGCCCGCCGCATTGCGCAACAGGCGCGCATCCACCGCCTCGCCGAGGGGGGCTTGCGGCGTGATATGCACGATCATCTCCGCCTCTCCCCGCGCTTGATTGATGATCACCAACGGATTGCGGTCGTAGAGCGCAGGGCTGGGCAACGGATCCACGCAACCGCGGTCGTCAAGGCCAAGCGCGCCCTCCTCGTCGCCGGCGCGATACCGCAACACCACGGCCTCCAGGTCGATCATGCCGCCGTCGACACAATACGTGAGCGCGAACAAGTCGCGATCTTCGGGCGGGAGCGCGCGATATCTGTCCAGATGCGGCAAGAGATCCGCCATGGTGACGACGATGGGGTCGGCCGCCTCCTGTGCGTCCGCAATCCCAACAAAGCCCACGACGAGCGCGAGAAGCGCGGCGCGCCTCACTCTTCCCCCGTCTCGTCGTCGGTCGAGGCGTCGTCCGCCGGCGCCGCGTCGGCGTCTTCCGCTTGGGTCTCATCACTCTCGGCAGGTTTGCGGAACACCAGGATCATCCGGTCAGGTTCGCCGATTTCGTCAAAGGCCGAGCGGTCGAAGTCGGGATCGGCGGGTTCCCATAGCGGCGACGTCCGATTGTGGGGCGCCAGCGTCCAGACGCCGAAGGGATGCTCGGCGTCGTCGCGCAGGTTTTGACCCAAATCGCTGGCCCCCGCGGCCTCAAAGCCCGCTTCCTCGGCAAGCAGGCGCACATACGCTTCCTGCACATAGCCCGACGCGGCTCCGGGATCTTGCGGCGGTCCGTCAGGCGCGCGCGCCTCAATCACCGCGAACGCCCCGCCTGGTCGCAGCGCGACGAAAATATCGGCCATGGCCTTTTCCGCAACGCCGAGCGCCATCCACGCATGCACCGAGCGAATCGACAGCGCGAGATCGACCGATCCCGGCGCTGCCAAAGCTCCGGAGGCCTCATTCAAGACGACGCGCGCATGAGGACACGGCGCCAGCAAGGGGTCGTCGGCGCGCGCATCGCATTCGGCGGCCTCGCCGTTTTCCCCCCACGCCACGGGGGTCGCCATGACATAGGTCCCGTCATTGGCGTGCAGATAGGGGCTGAGAATGTCGGGATAGTAACTGTCCGGCCACGCATGAAGCACTGTCTGCCCGGGCTCGAGGCCGAGAAACGCCAAGACGGCCTCAGGCGCCAGCCCCTCATCGCGCGCGCGCGCAGCCGGAGGCCGCCATTCTCCCGCCAGCGCCCAAGCGAGCGATCCCTCTGGCGGGCCGACATCGCCAGGTTCCGCGGGCGGCGCCGCGCCGGGCTCGGAGCCGTTGTCGTCTGTCGCTTCAGGCAGGGTTGAAGCGGCGGCGTCATCCGGCGACGGCGGAGCCTCGCTTTCACCGCCGCACGCGGCCAAACAGAACAAAGCGGCAAGCGCAGCCGACGGCAGGGCGTAAAGGCGTCTGGTCATGCGCGGGCGTCTACACGAGCCCGCCTTCTCCCGCAATCTTAGGGGGCTTGCACGGGTCGCAGGGCGCTCCCACATCGGTTTCAGGACGCCGGAGAGCCGGGTCCGCCGCGCCGCGTCGCCTGAAACAGGGACGAACAGCGCGGAACGCCCCTAGGCCGCGCCGCGACGTTCGTGCGCGCGGTCCGACATGTCGCTTCGTATGGAGGATGTGACGTCAATGCGCACTATCGATCTTTCCCCCTTGTACCGTTCAATGATCGGCTTCGATCGCGTCGCCGATCTCATCGACGCCGCGACCCGCCTGGACGGCGGTCCCGGCTATCCGCCTTTTAATGTCGAGGATATCGGCGAGGAGTCGTATCGCGTCGAACTCGCCGTGGCCGGCTTCGCCGAAGCGGACCTTGCGGTTGAAGTGACCGACGGAACGCTCACAATCCGTGGCCGGAAGGAAGACGAAGCCGAGCGCCGCTATCTGCACCGAGGCATCGCCTCGCGCGCTTTCGAGCGGCGTTTCAAGCTGGCCGACCATGTGATCGTGACCGGCGCCAAACTCCAAAACGGGCTGTTGTCCGTCGATTTGCGCCGAGAAACGCCGGAAGCCAAGCGTCCTCGGCGGATTGAAATCCAGGCCAAGGACGCCGGCCGTCTGATTCAAGACGACGCCGCCTAACCGACTTTCGACCAACCTTCGATCGACCCTTCGGGCGGCGCATGACGCGCCGCCCGTTTTTCTCTCAAGCATCAAGCAATCCGAGCGCCGCTAGCTTTTGCGCAAGCGCGCCGTTTGGCGGCACATGCACGCGGGTCACCCCCGCGTCTGCGAGCGCGCGCAAATTCCCGGCGTGGTCCGCGTCAACAGCCGCCCGATACGCATCATCATAACGACGCGGGTCGTCATCCGCCGCCACCCACGGGCGCCCGCGTCTCACCACGCTGAAGAAACCGGCGTTGAGCGCCTCGGCTTCGGCCGCGCAAAATCCCGTCTCCACCCTCACGCCCGCCTCGCGCAGGCGCGCGAGCCCCCGACCGGCCGCTTTAGGATGCGGGTCCTGTGCGGCGATGATGACCCGTGCGGGACGCGCGGCGAGCAAACGCTCCGTACAGGATGGCGCGCCGGAACTCCGCTCCGCACAGGGTTCAAGGGTGACATAGACCTCAGCGCCCGCCGTCTCGCCCTCGGCCAGCGCGAGCGCCAGCTCCTCCGCATGCGGACGCCCGCCCTCCCCCGTAGCGGCCTCGCCGATGACCGCGCCGCCTCCGGCCGCAACGATGACGCAGCCCACCGCCGGGTTCGGCGCGGTGCGACCCAGCTTTGCGTCAGCCAGCGCAAGGGCTCGACGCATATAGTGTAAGTCTCTGTGAGCGTTCACATTTTCGCCCCAAGCCTGTCTGCGGCATGAACTGTCGGGTCACCGCCGGTTCGTCTCGGCCTTTCTAAGGTCGCCCCATGCCGAAGCGCTCCTCGCCTCGGGCAACGCGAATTGGGGACTAACCATGAAACGATTTGCAGCGGCGATCGCATGCGGCGCATCGGCGTTTTTCTCTCAAGCCGCCTCCGCGGCGCCTCTAGACCGATATATTGGAACTTTCGCAGACGAGGCGTCACGCGGCGTCGAAGTCGTGGAGATCCGACGCCAAGGCGGCCAGCTCCGCGTGCGTGCGGAAGGCAGCTGCTCGCCGCAAAACTGTCAATGGGGCGAGGTCAACGCCACGGCGTTTTCTTCCGGTCCCGCAGCGTCCATCGAGCAAGACACCCAAGTCATACTCGCCGAGTTCGACCTCTCGGCCGGCCGGCGCACGCTGCTTCTCAGCTTGCACGGCGATCAGTTGACGGTCCGCAGCTTCACGTTCTTCCGCGCCGGCGACCGGCGGTCGGACTATGTGAGCGAGGTTTCGCTCCAGCGGCAGAACCGCCGGTTTGAAGAGGACTGCATCAATGTCCGTCGGCGCAATCTGGAGATCGAGCGCCATGGCGGGACCTGGCGTCTGACCGACGGGAACAGCATTCTCATGACCGCGGGCCGTCGGCGCGTCTTGGAGCGGACCATCGAGGTGATGGACCACTATCGCCTGAACCAGCAGTGCTTCATCGGCCGTCCCGATGCATCGTTGACCTATTACCTCAACCGTCGGACGGGCGCGTTCCCGCAGGGCTACCTGGCGAATGAAAACTGCATCGCCCTCGACCCTCGTTCGATCGCCGTGCGCCGCAATGCGGGCTCTGGCTTCTCAGTCGTGGACGGCGCGGATCGTCTGCTGTTCTCAGCGCCGAACCGCCGCGAGGCTCGGCAAATCGTCCGCCTTATCCGCCAGAACGACCTGCGCTACTCCTGCTGGGTCGGACGCGGGCGTCCGTTCACCTATCTGCGCCGCTAAGCGGAACGGATGCAGACCGGGCGATCGCGTCAGCAGGGGACGCAGGGCGAGATCGTCCGCGGCGGCGCTCCAGGGACTGGGGCGCCGCCATTTTTGTGAGCGGCTCAGGCCGGTGCGACAGGCAAGTCGGCGGCGCGCTCGGCGTCGAGATAGCGAGCGGATTTCAGACGCGTTCCGCCGGGCTCGAGTTCGATTTGGAGCGGATTTCCGGTGGGAATTTCGACATTGACGATATCGGCGTCCGACACCCCGAACAGGTGCTTCATAAGCGCGCGCAGCGAATTGCCATGGGCGGCCACGACGACGTTCTCGCCCGCTGCGACGCGGGGCGCGATGTCCGCCTGCCAATAGGGAAGCACGCGGTCCAGCGTGGTCTTAAGCGACTCGGTTTTTGGAAGCGCGGCGGGGTCGATATGGCCGTAGCGCCGGTCGCGCGCGGGGTCTTGAGCGTCGCCGTCGGCCATCGCCGGCGGGGGGATGTCGAAGGAACGACGCCACACTTTCACTTGGTCCTCGCCGTGCTTAGCGGCCGTCTCCGCCTTATTCAGACCAGTCAGCCCGCCATAGTGGCGCTCGTTCAAACGCCAATCCTTGGTGATCGGCACATAGACCTGCCCCATTTCCGTAAGGGCGAGCCAGAGCGTCCGAATGGCGCGGGTCAGCAGCGAAGCGTAGGCGCGGTCGAGCGTCACGCCGGCGTCTTTCAGGCGCAGCCCCGCAGCGCGGGCTTGGGCTTCCCCCTCCGCGGTCAAGTCCACGTCCACCCATCCGGTGAAACGATTTTCGAGGTTCCAGGCCGACTGGCCGTGGCGAAGGAGAATAAGCGTCGTCATCAAGCCGCCCCGTCACGATTGGGCTTGGGCTACCCCGCACACGCGGCCTGGCGCAAGTGCCGCGGCGGCCTTAGCGGTCAGGGTAGACGCAATCGTCTCCGCCCGAGAGCTCGACATCGCGGATCTGGCGTTCGATGGAGGCCGCCCTTCGGCGGACGAAATCGCTGGGCCTGTCAGCGCGCCGGACATGCGGGTTCGGCAAGACGGCCGCCAAGAGCGCCGCCTCCCGCGGCGCCAAATCGGCTGCGGACACGCCAAAATAGGCGCGCGCCGCGGCTTCAGCGCCAAACAGACCGTCGCCCCACTCCGCGACATTGAGATAGAGCTCCATCGTGCGGCGTTTGCCCCAAAAAATCTCGCCCCAGATGGTGAACCAGGCCTCGGCGACCTTGCGAGGGAAGCCGCCGCCGCCCCACAGAAACGCGTTTTTTGCGGTCTGCTGGGAAATGGTCGAGGCGCCGCGCAGCCGCCTGCCGTTGCGCGCCTCCTCAATGGCCTCGCGCATGGCGTCGAAATCAAAACCCGTATGCGAACAAAACCGCGCATCCTCCGCGGCGATGACCGCCCGCACCAAATGCGGCGAGATATCGTTCAGGGACACCGGCGTGCGACGAACATCCATGCCGTCGAGCCCCCGCGCGAGCATGGTCAGCGTGGCGGGCGGGTGCAGCACGCGATAGGCGCCCACCCAAACAATGCTCGCCGCTGTCCCAAGCGCGACCAGGCGAACGCCCCACCCCAGCAGTTTGAGAATCACGCCTCCGCCCCCGGTTCCAAACCTGCGCTTTGCGCGCAGAGCCGCCACTCTTCCCTCACCATTGCGTCCGGTTCGCGGTCCGCAAGCGCGTCGTGTTGCGCGGCGAAGTCTTCCGCGGAGGTCAAGCGCCAGAGGGCCCACACCGCGGCGCCCCGCACCAGGGGGCTCTCGTCATCCAGCAAACGCGCGACGTCCCTGGCCAAGGCCGTCTCTCCGGTATTGCCCAGCGCGATGGCTACATTGCGGAGAAATCTGGCCCGCCCGATGCGCTTTACCGCCGTGCCTGCGAAAACCGTGCGAAAGCTCACATCGTCCAACTGCGCCAAATCGACCAGGCGCGCGGCGGTCAATTCCGGGCGGGCCTGCAAGGACGTTTCGCGGGCGGTTTGCGCGAATTTGTTCCAGGGACAAACGGCGAGACAATCGTCGCAGCCATACACTCTGTTGCCCATGGCGGCGCGGAACTCGCGCGGGATCGGGCCCTTATGCTCAATCGAGAGGTATGCCAGACACCGTCGGGCGTCGAGCTCGTAGGGCGCGGGAAAGGCGTCTGTCGGACAAATTGTCAGACATGCCTGACACGAACCGCAGTGGTCGGTCTCCGCCTCGTCGGACGTCAGTTCCGCGGTGGTGAGCATCGCGCCGAGAAACAGCCATGAGCCGCGTTCCCGGCTAATGAGATTGGTATGTTTGCCGCGCCAGCCGAGCCCGGCGCGCTGCGCGAGGGGCTTCTCCATCAAAGGCGCGGTGTCCACGAACACCTTGACGTCTTCGCCGGTTTCTTCGGCGAACCAGCGGGCGAGCTGCTTTAGGCGCTTTTTGAGAAGGTCATGATAGTCCGCGCCTTGCGCATAGGCTGAAATCGCCGCGTCGCGCGGACGCTCCAAACGCGCAAGCGGGTCGTCGGCGGGACCGTAATTCACCCCTACCATCACCGCTGAGCGCGCCTCAGGCCACATCGCGGTGGGATGGGCCCGCCGCTCAAGCGTGGTCTCCATCCAGTCCATATCGCCATGGCGGGCGAGTTCGACAAAGCGTCTAAGATGATCGCCCGCATCCCAAGGCGCGCGCGCGTCCGCCACGCCCACGACGTCAAAGCCGAGCCCGCGCGCGCGGGCTTTCACCTCTTCGGCCGTCTTCGCCATGCCTCAACTGCGCCGCCGCCGTCCCGAAAGGGAGTAAACGCCTCACGGGCCGGGCGCGCCAGGGCTTAGTCCTTCGCGCGTTCCACGTAAGAGCCGTCTTCGGTGGAGACGACGATTTTAACGCCGACGCCCACATGGGGCGGCACGCTGGTGCGCACGCCGTTTTCGAGCATGGCCGGCTTGTACGAAGAAGTCGCGGTTTGGCCTTTGATGACCGGTTCGGTTTCCGTGATTTCGAGCGTCACCCGCGGCGGCAGCTGCATGGCGATAGCGCGGCCGTCATAGATGGACAGAATGCAGTCCATGTTCTCTTGCAGATACACGGCGT
Organism: uncultured Caulobacterales bacterium; assembly: GCA_964483375.1. Classification (GTDB taxonomy): domain Bacteria; phylum Pseudomonadota; class Alphaproteobacteria; order Caulobacterales; family Maricaulaceae; genus JAUIEH01. The sequence goes on along the minus strand of CAZABJ010000014.1, from coordinate 35,109 downwards.
TGTCCCCGACCACGTCGCGGCCGACTTCCAGCTGCTCGTAGTTATCGGGGTTCATGAACACGTAGTTCGTGCCGTCGTCATACAGATATTGGTGGTCGATCTCCTCGACGATGGCGCGCTCTAGCTGTTCGGTCGTTTTGTAGCGCACCGAGACTTTGGTGCCGTCGGCGATGCGGCGCATGTCGATGGAGGTGGTCGGCGTGCCTTTGCCGGGATGGAAGTTTTCTGCGGACAACACGACGTAAAGCTTGCCGTCTTCGTGCTCGATGACATTGCCTTTGCGCACGCCGCTCGCGATGACCTTGGGCATGGTGAACCTCGATAGAGAGCCCGGCGCGAGCGCGCCGATCAGAGCTGGGGTGAGCGGAGGTCTTAGCCGCGCTCGCCGCGCGGGCCAAGCGGGGGCGCGCTTCGGGTCATGACCACGCCGTTTTGGGACACGACGGCGTACGCCGACCGACGCGGTCTGCTTCTCGCGCGCAATCGCATCAAACAGGCGATGCGACGCTGGTTCGAGGCCGACGACTTCGAAGAGACAGAATGCGCAATTCTGCAAGGCTCGCCGGGCAATGAGGCGCATTTGCACGCCTTCGCGAGCGACGCGATCGGCGCCGACGGCGCTCGAAGGCGGGTCTATCTCCATACCTCGCCTGAATTCGCGATGAAAAAGCTGTTGGCGGCGGGCGAGGACAAACTGTTCGAGTTCGCCCGCGTGTTTCGAAACCGCGAGAGCGGTCCCCTGCACGCCCGCGAATTCACCATGCTGGAATGGTATCGCGCCGAGAGGCCCTATGAAGTCGCGATCGCCGACACCGCGGCGTTGATCGCGTTGGCCGCCGAAACCGTCGGCGCGGAGGCGTTGCGGTGGCGCGACGCATCCTGCGACCCGTTCAAGCCCTATGAGCGCATCACCGTCGCCGAAGCCTTCAGGCGCCATGCCAGGGTGGACTTGCTTGAGACGCTGTCGGATCACGGGGCGCCCGACCGCGCCGCCCTCGCCGCTCAGACCGAAGCGATCGGCTTGGATGCGCGGGAGGACGACGATTGGTCGGATCTGTTCGCCCGCATTCTGACGGCGCGGGTGGAGCCGGCGCTCGGTCGCGGCGCGCTTTGCGTGCTCGACGAATATCCGGCGGTCGAAGCCGCGCTTGCACGCAAAAAACCTTCCGACCCGCGGGTCGCGGAACGCTTCGAGGTCTATGCCTGCGGGGTGGAGCTCGCCAATGGCTTCGGCGAACTCACCGATCCGCTTGAACAACGCGCGCGCTTCGAAGCGGAAATGGCGCTGAAAGAGGCGCGCTATGGCGAACGCTACCCCTTGGACGAGGATTTTCTCGCCGCGCTCGCGCAGATGCCGCCGGCTTCCGGCGTGGCGATGGGATTTGATCGGGTGGTGATGGTGTGTCTCGCCGCGCCGAACATCGAGGCGGTGCAATGGACCCCGGAACGCTGAGCCGCTTCCGCCCGCGGGCGAGGCGCGCTATGGCCCGCTGATGACCTCCGCCGCTTCGAAAACGCTCCGCTCCCCAACCGACCTCGCCGACGCAGCCTTGGTTTCAGACCGTGAACGCCGCGCGCTTGAGGCCGTCGCCGCCCGCTACGCCGTCGCTATCACGCCCGCCGTTGCGGCGTTGATGGACCCCGACGACCCTGACGACCCCATTGCGGCGCAGTTTCTCCCGGACCCGCGCGAACTGGCGATCGCGCCGGAAGAACGCCTCGACCCCATTGACGACGCCGCCCATTCGCCGGTGAAAGGCGTCGTGCATCGCTATCCCGACCGGGTGTTGCTGAAGGCCGTGCACGCCTGTCCGGTCTATTGCCGGTTTTGTTTCCGTCGCGAAATGGTGGGCCCTGGCGGGGAGACGACATTGAAGCCCGCCGAGTTGGAGGCGGCGTTGGACTATATCGCCGCCAGACCGGACATCTGGGAGGTTATTCTAACCGGAGGAGATCCGTTCATCCTCTCCCCCGCGCGCATCCGAGACCTCACCGATCGCTTGGCCGCCATAGACCATGTGAAGATTATTCGCTGGCACACGCGCGTGCCCGTCGCCGACCCCGACCGCGTCGCCCCTGCGCTGGTTGAGGCGTTGCGCGCTGAGGGTGCGAGCACTTGGGTGGCGCTGCACGTCAATCATGCACGCGAATTGTCCCCGCCCGCTTTGTCAGCGATCGCACGGCTGGTCGACGCCGGGACGCCGGTGGTGTCCCAGACCGTTCTCCTAAAAGGGGTGAACGACGACGCCGAAACTCTGGAGGCTTTAATGCGGGCGCTCGTAGAGGCGCGGGTGAAGCCCTATTACCTCCACCATCTGGACCTCGCCCCAGGCACGGGCCGCTTCCGCGTCTCGCTGGACGACGGGCGGGCGATCGCCGGGACGCTGCGCTCGCGGGCCTCCGGCCTCTGCCAGCCGACTTATGTGCTCGACGTTCCCGGCGGGGCGTCCAAGGCGCCCATTTGCGAGGCCGAGGTGCGGCGGGACGAAACGGGCGCGTGGCGCGCTAAGACCGCCGACGGTCGCTGGGCGGCCTATCCGCCGGCGCCGGACAAAACCTGACGCGCGCGCCGGTGAAAAAGGAAGCCCCGCCGGGCGAACCGGCGGGGCAGCGAGAGGCGCGGCGGGCGCAAAAAAGTCAGCGCATGCGGTGAGAATATGACCCGGACGCCGGATCATAGGTCGTGTTCTGATCGATGATTTCGATCCTCTGCGTGATTTCCGAAGGCGCGCCGGGAAACATCGGACGGTCGAAGCGCGCCCGGATCATGAAGCCGCCGTCGCCCGGGGTCGCCGACCATGTCCCGGTTGCGGTGAACTGCTGGGTCTGGCCCTGAACGCTGAGCTGGGCGGAGGTGGAGAAGCGCCCGTCCGGCATAAAGCGGGTCTGCTCGCGGCTTTGGAATTGCGGGTTGGCGGTCTCAGTGACCCACTCCCCGACAAAGAACTGGGCGTCGACGGCGGGACCGCGGACATCGGTGCGGCGCTCGTCGGTTTCGACGATCTCCGGACCCGTTTGGGATTGGCTGTCGAACGCCAAGACTTGGTCGTCCGGGGCTGCGTTCATATCCACGAGCGGCGGGGCTTCGTCGATTTCGACGTAGCACGCGGCCGCCGGGGCGGCATGGGCGAGGAGGCCGGCAAAGGCGATGGCGGCGATGGCGGCAAACGATTTGGTCATGTCTCTCTCCAGGTTTTCTCGGTGCGGCGTCATTGCCGCCGAGCTGAAGAGAGAAAACCCTCTCGCCGCGCCTTTCGCTGTGACCCCGGTCACACCGCCCCTGACAACGCCGCCGGCGCTGCAGCCCTGTCCGGCTATGACAGCCGGCGCATGACGGTCGCAACGCCGTCGGTTTCAACCTCGATCACATCGGGGGTGAGAAATCTGACCCGCAGCGACAGGGCCGTGCCGTGCGCGTCGCGAAGCGTGACGACGACGTCGTAAAGCTCCGGCGAGAGCGGCGCGATATCCCAAACGCCGACGCCGTCCGCAATCGGCTCAGCGCTGAGATCGCGGAACCGAACTTGGTCGTTCGCGGTGAAAGTCACTTCGGCGAGACGGCCGTCGAACTCGCCGCGCCAAACGCCGGCCAAGGCCTCGCGACCGCCCAACGCCCCTTCCGCCGCGACCGCGTCGTCAGCCGGCGCCGCGGGCGCAAAGCTGCGCGCGCTGCGCTCGAGCACGGCCCCATCGGCGGTTTCGATCCTATCGGCAGTGATGAAATAGACGGTTCCCAAGCGACTGGGCTCGTAGATCCCATCGCGATAGAGCACCAGGGACAGCGCGCCATTCAGCGTGGGCTCCAGCGACCAGCGTCCCGCCTCCTCCTGGGCGAAATCGCCCTCGAGAACGGACCGGAACCGCCCATCGACGCTGAATTCGATCAACACCTGGTCGTTGCGTTCCTCCCAAACGCCGACAAGCAGCGTTTCGGCTTCGTCCGCGGACGGGGCGAAGGGTTCAGGCGCGCCGCTCAATCGGCTCAGCGTGAGCTCGCCGTCGATGATGATGGAATCGTCTCCCATCACCTCAAGCGAGGCGATTTCCGGCTCCGACCCCCGGTCGTCGCGCCACGCGCGCACGGCCAGGCCGCCGCCGTCTTCGATCACGTCCCACCGCCCCCGCACGGCCGGTCCGCCGCCGGGAGGGAACGCCTCGAGCCGGCCATTGGCCAGGAACGTAATCTCGCCGCGCTCGCCAAACTCCTCGCCAACCCACACCCCGACCAGCAGCGCGGCGGCCTCTTGGGCGGAGAGTTGCGGTTGGGAGGCGGTTTGCTCGTGAATTCGCAACAGCGTGGTTTCGCCGGCGACAAGCACACGATCGGGAGACAGGATTTCCAGCGAGTCCCGTTCGGTCGGGCGATCCTCGCCGCTGACGACGATGGTCAAGCCTCCGCTTGCATCATCGACAACGCGCCAGGCTCCGCTCTCGACGTCAATGCCGTTTTCAGAGAACAGAATGACGCCGCCGGTTTGGAACTCGACGAACCCATCGGCTTGGACGTCGGGCGCATTCCAGCGGCCTATGAGCACGGCTTCAGCGTCAATTGCGGCGGCGGACCGGGTCTCCGCAAAATCTCTTGGGACGAAGGGAACATCAGGCCCTTCGATGGCGGGCAGCTCTTCAACGCCGAGGTCATCGTCGCCAATGGCGGGCGCGGGCTCAGCGGGCCCCGCGCCTTCGTCCAGGCCGGGCCCGGACGGGGCGGCGTCGGGGACGCGGCTCAATTCGAGCGTCTCGCCGACTAACGCGCGATCCGCGGCGAGGAAGCGGAAGGTTTCGATGTCGCCGAACGTCACATCCGGCCAAACCGGGGGCCAGGTAACCAGTTCCAGCGTGCCCGCCGAGCCGGCGCGAATGTCCCAATCGCCCAGGACCTCCTCGCCGGTCTCTTCGTAATAAGTGAACGCGCCGCCCTCTTCGAACCGCGCCTCAGCGCCGCCAGGCAGACCCACGCGCCAAAGCCCCACAATAGCCTCGGACGCCGCGTCGGGGGCGGCCAACGCGCCCGCGTCGAACGCGACCTCCGCGTCGGGCAGGTCCTGCGCAGGCGCCGGCACGCCTGTGAGCGCCGCCAACAGGGCGACCAACGCCGTCAGGGTTCGCATCGCTCCGTCTCCTCGGTTGAGCGTCAATCCGCAGGATGTTCAGCCGCCACGGCGATTGTGTGACCGTCGCCCGCCCCGCCTGCAGCGCAAGCTGCCATCCGCTGATGCCTATGTGACGGTAAATGAGACGCAAACAGTCCAAAGAAAAAGCCCTCGCGTTCCCGCGAGGGCCCCTTCTGCGGCTGCTTTCGCAACGATCGCCCGGTTGGTCTAGCCCTTCGGGCCCGGCGCCGGCGACGGCGAAGGCGCGGGCATCGCCGACCCAGCGTCGGCGCGGCGCATCGTGAAGTCGTCCGCGATACGGATGGTGTTGTCGTCGAGGATTTCTAGGATCCCGGAATCGGGCGTGTCCCCGTCCGGGCCGGCGATGATCGTTAGGTCACCGCGCGCGCCGACCAACACGCGCCAAATGCCCGGTTCCTCCGCACCGCCCGGCGACTGCACCGCGATGGCGCGTCCGCCTTCCATGAGCGTCAGCTCGGTCAGACCGCCATTCCCGTCGCCGACCCAACGGCCGACCAGAAACGCCGTTGCGCTTTCGGTCGTCCAGCCGTCCCCGGTCGTGGCTTCGCCGGGCTCGAAAGAGACGCGGCTGAAGGCGCCCTCGTCCTCAATGAGGATTCTGTCTTCGGTCAGAAACACCAGCGGCTCGACATTGGGGTCGTCGCGCTCGATGTTTTCGTAGGCGATTATTTCAAGGCCGCCGTAACCGTCGTCGCGCACCTCCCAATAGCCCGTTTCGACGTCACTGCCGCCGTCGTCAATCAAGACCTGGCCATCGGCGAACAGCTGCAAATATAGGTCCTCGTCAGGATCGTCGGCCGACCACTCGCCCACGAGCAGCGTCCTGGCCTCCTCCGCGCTGGGCCGCAGTGGCGCTGGAACGCCCGGGCCCGGGGCGGCCTCGGTCTCGCCCGTCGGCGGACCCTTCTGTGCAAGGCTCGGCGCGGTGAGCGCGGCGGCGGCGAAAACTGCGGCGAGGAGCGAACGATGCATGGATGACCTCGGATCTGGTCGGGGCGAAGGAAACGTCGATGTCTGCAGAGTAAGCTGCGCCGGCTTGGTGACCAATGCCTGGCGAGCCTGCTTCTTCGTCGCGTTTTCCCCGCCTGAGGGAGGGTGAGGCCGGTCAAGGACCGGTGCAAAGCCTCGCCAAGTTTAGCGAGGAATGCGGCCCGATTGAGACCTTGGCGCGCTTCGCGGCGAGGTGACACGACGCACGCACCAGGCTAGCCCTGCGCGACGCGCTAGAAGACTGTCCCGGAGAGCATGCCGTGACCATTCACTTTCATCGGACCGACCTGCCTGAAGGCCTTGCGTTCGGTCGCCGGGTCGCCGTGGACACCGAGACCCTCGGGCTGTCGCTCCAGCGTGACGCGCTCTGCGTGGTTCAGCTCTCCGCCGGGGATGGGGACGCCCATGTCGTCCAGCTTGACCGTCCCGCTTATGACTGTCCGAACCTCAAGCGTCTGCTCGGGGATGAAACGGTGGAAAAGATCTTCCACTACGCCCGGTTTGACGCGGCGATCGTCGAGCGCGACCTGCATGTGCGCCCAACCCCGCTTTTCTGCACCAAAATCGCCTCCAAACTCGCGCGCACCTATACTGACCGGCACGGGCTGAAAGACGTGGTCCGCGAATTGGCGGGGGTGGAGCTGTCGAAGCAACAGCAGAGTTCGGATTGGGGCGCAAAAACGCTCAGCGAGGCGCAGCTGTCTTACGCTGCCTCCGACGTGCTGCATTTACACGTCGTTCGCGACGCCTTGGAGGCCATGCTCGTGCGAGAGGGACGGCTCGACCTGGCGCGCGCCTGCTTTGACTTTGTGCCCACTCGGGCGGCGCTTGACAGGGCGGGCTGGGCGGACGTGGACATCTTCGCGCACTCCTGACCCGACGACCGCAGGACCGCAGCGCTTCGCGTTTGACCCCGCTCCCTCGCGCGCGCATCTTGCGGTCAACGCCTCCGGGCTTTCGCGATTGCGAAGAGGTTCACCCATGACCGCCCAGGCCGCGGCCCCGTATGGTCGCGGATTGTCATACCTGGAACCGCGTCGCGCGGTGACGCTGGCCGCCGCGCGTCGCCGCTCGGTGTTCGTGAAAGCGCTGCGCATCACCTTGGGCGTCGCGATCCTCGGGATTTCCTCTTCCATCGCGACGATCGTCATTCGTCACGCCGCGATCGCGGGGAACAGCCCCGCCGAAGGCGGCGCCGAGACGCGCACGGTTCGCATGATCAATCCGCGCTTCACCGGGCGGGACACCGACGGCGTCCCCTACGTCATCACCGCCGACGCCGCGATGCGGGAAGCCGGCGGCGACGAACGCATCGAGTTGTCGGTCCCCGCGCTCGTTTTTGAAGATCCCGACGGGCCAACGCTGTTCGTCAATGCGACCGTCGGCGATTTCATAGAGGAGACCTCCGCGCTCGATTTGGAAGGCGACGTGCGGTTCGCAAGCGCCAACGGCTACGAGTTCTTCACCTCCTCAGCGCGCGTTTATCTGCGCGAGGGGCGCATCGTCGGCGAGGAGCCGGTGAGCGGAAACGGGCCGTTGGGCGAAATTGAGTCGCAATCGTTTGAGATTATCGATGGCGGCGCGCGGATTTTGTTTTACGACAATGTGGTGGGGCGCATCGACCAGGAGCCGCGCTTGGCGCCGCCCCTGCGGGAAGAAGGCGATGACGCCGGCGTGGCTGAGGACGTGGACGGCCAGTCGGCGGGAGGAGACGAAGATGGGTGAGATGAAAACGCTTATCGTCGCAGCGGCGCTCTGCGCGGCGGCGTTGCATGCGGCGCCCGGCGTCGCCCAAGTGGGGCGCGAAGGCGGCCCCATCGACATCACCGCGGATTCCACCGAATTTCTCAGCGAGTTGCGGGTCTCCCGGTGGAGCGGCAACGTGGATGTGCGCCAAGGCGAAGGCCGGCTTTTGGCCGACCAATTGGACGTGCATTTCGCTGAAGCCCCCGATGGCGGGGTCGGCGAAGTGGTGCGTCTCGTCGCTGAAGGCGCGGTTTCCTACATCACCGCTGAAGAAACCGCTCGCGGCGATCGCGGCGAGTACCGCATCGAAACCGATGAAATCGTGCTCACCGGCAATGTGACCTTGGTGCGCGGCCGCGACACGCTCACCGGCGACCAACTCATCGTGGAGCCCTCCGCTGGGCGCTCTCGCTTGGTGTCCTCCGATGCGCCGGTCCGGGCCGTCTTCTATCCTGAAGAGGAAGGCGGCGGCGTCGTGGCCGACGACAACCGGTGACGCATTGGCCGTTGTTGCATCTCGTCTCAAACGCGAAGCGTCATCCATGAAGCCGAACAGAGCGAGGCGCGCGGCCAGGTCGGGCGAACTGCAGGCGGATGTCGGCCTCTTTGTCGACCGCGTCGGCAAATCCTACCGGAGCCGCCAAGTGGTCCGCGAAGTCTCCCTTTCTCTGCATCGCGGCGAAGTGGTGGGGCTCTTGGGGCCCAACGGGGCCGGTAAGACCACCTGCTTCTACATGATCACCGGGCTGGTTTCGGCGGACACCGGGCGCATCATGCTGGATGGTCACGACATCACGTCATTGCCGATGTACCAGCGCGCGCGGCTCGGGCTGGGCTATCTCCCGCAAGAGGCCTCCATTTTCCGCGGCTTGACCGTGGAGAAAAACCTCTCCGGCGTGGTCGAACTGGTCGAACCCGACAAGACCCGCAGAGCGGAAATCGTCGACAGCCTGTTGGCTGAGCTGCACATCGAGCATCTCAGGGGCTCGGCCTCGCTTTCGCTGTCAGGCGGGGAACGCCGACGGGTCGAAATCGCGCGCTGTTTGGCGACGGGGCCGTCGTTCATTCTGCTTGACGAGCCGTTCGCCGGCATCGATCCGCTCGCGGTAAATGATATTCGGGAACTCATCCTTTACCTGAAGCGTCGTGGAATAGGCGTGCTGATCACCGACCACAATGTGCGGGAGACGTTGGATATCGTCGACCGTGCGTCCATCCTCTTCGAAGGCGAGGTTTTGTTCGAAGGCGATCCTGAAGAAGTCCGGGCCAACGCCGATGTTCGCCGCGTCTATCTCGGCGAGCGCTTTCATTAGGAACGCTCATGTCCGCCGGACAACGCTTGGAGCTGCGCCAGGGTCAATCCCTGGTGATGACCCCGCAGCTGCAGCAAGCCATCAAGCTGCTGCAACTTTCGAATATCGAGCTGGCCGAGTTCGTCGAAGCCGAGCTTGAGCGCAATCCGCTCCTGAAGCGCGATGAAAGCGCGGCGGGCGACAACGCCAACGGCGCCGACACGCCCTCTGAGCCTCAGGATCGCGAAGACCCGCAATCCAAGCGGGACGACGCGCCGCTCGAAGAGCTGAGCATCTCCGGAGACACGCCGAACTCCCAAGCCGACGCCGCCATCGACGCCGACTATGAGAGCTTGCATCCCGAAAGCAGCGGTTCGTCCGACGCCGTGCAAGCCGGGGGCGATGTGGATTGGTCACGCGCGCGCGGCGCGGGTCCGGTCGACGAGGACGGCTCGCCGCTTGAGGCGGCGGCGGCCGCCAAGACCCTCGCCGAGCATCTGCTCGATCAACTCGCCGTTGCGGCGCGCGACCCTGTCGAACGCATGATCGGCTCGGCCCTGATCGACTTGTCGGACGAAGACGGCTATCTGCGCGCCGATTTGGACGAACTCGCCGACCGCTTGGGCGCCGAGCCCGGTCGCATCGCGGCGACGCTGGCGATGTTGCAAACGTTCGAGCCCACCGGCGTTATGGCTCGCGACCTTAAGGAATGCCTGGCGCTTCAGCTTAAAGAGCGCGACCGCTACGACCCCGCCATGGCGGCTTTGGTGGAGAACCTCGAGCTTCTGGCGAAGCACGACTATCGCAAGCTGCAGTCGCTTTGCGGGGTGGAGAGCGACGATCTTCAAGACATGATGGCGGAGCTTCGGGCCCTGACCCCCAAGCCGGGCTTCAGCTTCGGCACGGAAACCGCCGCGGCGGTCGAGCCCGACGTGTATGTCCGCGAGTTCGCAGGCGGGGGTTGGGCGGTGGAGCTCAACTCCGACACCCTGCCCCGGGTTTTGGTGGATCAGCGCTATTTCGCCGAGGTGCTGAAAGGCGCCCGGCGAGAGGATGAGCGCAATTTCGTCTCCGAGTGCCACCAGAATGCGAACTGGCTTGTAAAAAGCCTCGATCAGCGGGCGCGCACGATCCTGAAGGTGTCCACGGAAATCGTGCGTCAGCAAGACGGCTTTCTGGCGCTCGGCGTGGAGCATTTACGGCCGCTCAATCTCAAGACGGTCGCCGACGCGATCGGCATGCACGAATCCACCGTCAGCCGCGTAACGTCGAACAAGTACATCGCGACCCCGCGCGGGCTGTTCGAGCTGAAGTATTTTTTCACCGCCGCTATTCCGGCGGCAGGCGGAGGCGAAGCCCACTCGGCCGAGGCTGTGCGCCATCGGATCAAAGCGCTTATCGACCGGGAAACGCCCGATGCGGTGCTCTCAGACGACCGCATCGTGGAGCTGTTGCGGGCGGATGGCGTGGAAATTGCGCGGCGGACCGTTGCAAAGTATCGCGAAGCGATGCGCATTCCCTCTTCGGTGCAACGGAGAAGAATTTCGCGAGGAGCGCCGTAACAGCTGCTGACGGCCTGAATTGACTTCGTTTTCAACGCAAGCCTAGGGTCCGACCGCCGAATAGTCGGGGGGCGCCGCTGCGACCGGAGGGTCGCGGAACTGTGGAGGCGAACCGCCATGCACGTGCAAGTCGTCAACAAAGGCATCGACGTGAGCGCCGCCTTGTCCGAGCGCGTCACCGCACGGATTGAAGAAACGGTAGCCAAATATTTCGGCGATGTCGGCGAAGCGTTCGTCGTCGTCTCCAAAGACGGCTATCTCTTTAAAGCGGAATGCGCCCTGCATTTGCCGTCCGGCGCGCATCTGCACGCCAGCGGCTCAGCGGACGACGCCTATGCAGCGGTGAATGACGCCGCGGCTCGGCTCGAAAAACGGCTGCGCCGCTACAAAACACGCCTCACCGACCGTCGCGGCCCCCGCAACGCCGCGCCCGAACCCGCAGCCTATGTGGTCCTTCAAAGCGCCCAGCCCGCGCCGGATGCGAGCGAAGATGCGGTCGCCGAGGAAACCGATGCGCAGGACGATCCGCTGATCATCGCTGAGACCGCCGGCGAACTTCCGGTTCTCACCGTGGGTATGGCGGTCCAAGAAATGGGGTTGACCGACGCCCCCGCACTCATCTTCAAGAATGCCGCGCATGGTGCGTTGAATGTGGTGTATCGCCGTCCAGATGGTCACATCGGCTGGATCGACCCCTCGAGACCCGCCCCTGCGGAGGCAACATGAGCGCTGGAATCACGCAGACCGGCGCCGGCGCGCCTGAGGCGGCCCCGGCGGGAGGGTTTGGCGATCTGCTCTTGACGAACGGCGTCTTGGTGGACGTCCGCGCCACCTCCAAAAAACACCTGTTCCATGAGATCGCGCGCGTGGCCGGCGAAGCCACAGGTCTTGAAACGCGCTCGATCACCGATGCGTTGGTGGAGCGCGAAAAGCTCGGCTCAACCGGGGTCGGCGCCGGGGTCGCGATTCCGCACGCTCCCGTGGAGGGCATCGACCGCATGTGGGGGCTGTTCGCACGGCTCGCTCAGCCGATTGACTTCGACTCCGTGGACGAACGCCCAGTCGACCTCGTTTTCATGCTGCTCGCCCCTGAAGAACCCAATTCCGAGCGCTTGCGCGCGCTCGCTCGTGTTTCGCGCGCGATGCGCCGACCGGTGTTCCGTGAACGCCTGCGCGCGGCCGCCGGCATAGACGCGGTCCGCGCGCTGTTGGTGGGCGACGGCGCGGAAACGGACGCGGCTTAGGCGTCCAGCCTGACCACGTCGCGCGCGAGCGCTCGCAAACAGACCGCCGCGCCTGGGAGCTTACGGTCACTGAGAAAGGTCGCGATGCGTCTGATGCGATGCGCGAGGCCTTCGCTCCCATCAACGCCGCGCTCGACGAGGCCCTGTAGAACGTAGATATCGCGAGCTTGGCGGATGGCCTGACCAAGCTAACCAGAGCGCTGGCGGGGTAGCGCCTGTGTCCGCGCCCCTTTTTCACCGGCGCTCAGACCACAAAACGCCGCGATCACGCCCTGGAGCGACCCAAGTCGGGACCTAACACGCGCCTCTGTCGCAAGCATCCCGCGGGCTCGTGAGACCCGGGGGGCGCGGCTGGCGCTGCCAGACCGTGTTCCGCGCGTGACGGATTGTTCTCCGCCAACTGGGGAACGCATGGATAGCTCAATGGGAGAGCACATGGGTTACAACCATGGGGTTGTCGGTTCGAATCCGATTCCACGCTCCGCGGCTAAAACCGCAAGACCCTTTTCACGGTCTGAGCACTGAATGACGGCGAACCGGAGTCCCTCACGCCCCCGCTCGCTCGGACGCGGCTTCGGCCAAGTCCGGTCGGCGGACCGGCAGACGAGCGTCTCGCTTTGCGGCGGGGCGGATACCGGCGTCGGAAAACGGCCCAAGGGCCCGTTCGTCCGGAGGGATAAGGCGCGAGCCTAAGGCCCTCCCTGCGACGGGTTCCAACGGCCTGGACCCGTCGCCTTAAGCCCCCTCCCGCGGGGCGCGCGTCGAGCGGCTCCGGCGAGCTGCCCTAGGCGTCCATGAACTTGATGTGTGTACGAACGAACAGGCCGGAGTAGATGATGTTTATCCGAGAAACGATCGTGGCGGAGCACGAACGCGCGCTCCTGATCCGCGACGGCCGGCTCGTGAAGGTGCTCGAGCCGGGCATCCACCGCGTTTCGCTCAACCACCGCCGCGTGCAGGTGGAGCGCTTTGACGTGCGCGTTCCCGCCTTCACCAGCGAATGGGCGCGGGTGATCGAAAAGAACCACCCCGAGCTCGCGGAGCGCTACCTCACCGTTGTGCGGACCGAGCCGAACCAGGTCGCGCTCGTCTCCTTTGAGGGCGTGGCGGCGTTCCTCGTCGCGCCGGGGCGGACGGCCTATTACTGGAAGGTCCTGCGCGACGTGACGGTGGCGTATGTCGACGTCGAAGCGACGCCGCGGGTCCCCGCCGCGCTGTATGACGCGTGGCGGATGGCGATGGGCCAATCGGTGAAGGCGTTCGCCGTCGACCAGAATTCGGTCGGCCTGCTGCATGTCGACGGTCAGTTGACCGAGCGGCTTGAGCCTGGCTGGCACGCGTTCTGGGCGCTCAACCGGACCATCCGGGCGGATATCTATGATCTGCGTCCGCAACTGACGGAGATCGCCGCCCAGGAAATCCTGACCAAGGATCGGGTTTCGGTGCGCATGACGTTGACGGCGTTCACCCGCATCGTCGACGCCGAAACGGTGTCGCGGACCGCGCCGGATCATGAGGGCTATGTCTATCGCGTGGTGCAATTGGCCGCGCGGGAGGCGGTGGGCGGGCGCACGCTCGACCAGCTCCTCAATGACCGGGTCGCCGTGGACGCGGAGATCGCCGAGCAAACCCGCGCCCGGCTCGCCGGAACGGGTCTGGAGGTCGCCGAGGTTCGGGTGAAGGACGTCATCTTGCCTGGCGAGATGCGCGCGCTCCTGAACCGTGTGGTCGAAGCGGAAAAGGCCGCGCAAGCGAACCTGATCCGCCGTCAGGAAGAAACCGCCGCCACGCGGTCGCTCCTGAACACCGCGCGGTTGATGGACGACAACCCGACGCTGATGCGTCTGAAGGAGCTGGAGGCGCTCGAGAAGCTGATGGAGAAGATCGGCCATATCGAGCTGCACGCCGGCAAGGACGAGGGCTTTGACGCCCTCCTCAACGGCCTGGTTCGGATCGGCAAGACCGCCGAAACGAATGGCCGCGCAGACTGAGAGGGGCGGCCGCGACCTGCGGCCGTCCCTTTCTTTTGGCCGCGGTCTTGCTGCGCGGTCCGCGCCAGACGGCTCGCAGCGGCTGGGTTCGTTCTGGTAGCGTATCGGCGAGAGGGTCGCCGCAGGGGGGCGAGACATGTCGAAACCGATGATTTTCGCAGGGCTTTCGGCCTATGCGGTGTTCGCCTTGGCGAGCGCGATGGTCGGCGCGGTCGACCAAGCCATCGATTTGGGCGTCCTGGCCGAGGCCTTCCGCGAACCTCTGGCGTTCGTGGTGGAGCGGCTTTCGGTGTTTGTGAGTTTGTTCATCGACATCGACATGGCGCCGCTGGCGGTGCTGATTTATCTGGCGATGTATGTGCTTTCGCTGTTTGCGATCACGCTGCTCAATCTGAAACCCGGCGTGGGGTTCTGGGCGTTCGTCTTCGCCGTCGTGCATCTGATTTTCATCTTCCCGCTGGCGATTTTCGCCGCCGCCTCCAAGCCCTGGTTCTCGAAATTCGAGGTTCCGCCGGGCTGGTTCGGCCGCATGTTGAGCGGGCTTGTGTTCTCGGTTTTGGTCGTCGTGCTCATCATCAGCTATGCGAGCCTCGGCGCTTATGACTTGAGCGAGCGCCTGGCGAATGTCGATCCGTGTTTCAATTTCGGCGAGCCGGGCGCGATGGGGCAGTGTCTGCCGGCGTTTTTCGGCTTTGGCGAAGGCGGCTCGGCGCCGGCCATGTCCGAAGATCAGGCCATCGCCTTAGGCGTCACGGCCGGGGTCGCCGGCGCGATAGCCCTGCTGGTCATTTTCTTTCTGCCTGCGGGCTTGGCGCTGGGACATAAGCTGCGCATGAAGCGCATGTTCGGCCGAGTATTCCTCGCCGCTTTGATCGCCGTGGGCGTTTCCATCGCCTCTTACGTTTATGAGGAAGTGCGGATGGCGGAGGCGGGGCCCTTTGCGACCCCGCCCGCCGTCGGCTACGGCTAGGCGCGCGGCCGGGGCGGCTCACCCGGCGCGGGTGATCATGCAGCTCGCCGTGGCGAAGGCCAAAATCTTGCCTTCCGCGGTCTCAAGCCGCGCCTGGGAGACGACAAGCCGGCGGGTTTCGCTGATGACCTCGCCGACCGCGACCAGTTCGACGTCGCGGGGCGCCGGGCGCATCATCTTCACCGTCAAATCCGTGGTGGCGTAAGCCTCGCCAGGACCGAGCAGCGTGTGCGTCGCGCATCCCGTGACACTGTCGAGAATGGTGGCGGCGAACCCGCCATGCACGCCGCCAAAGGGGTTGAGATGCCGCTCATCGGCTTGCGTCGTCACGGTCACTTTGCCAGCCTGCACGTCGCCGAAACGCATGGGCATGATCGTTCCAATGCCCGGCGGGGCCAATTGACCCTCCGCGACCATCCGCATCAAGGTCAGGCCGTCAAGCGTGGTAGGATCCATGGTGTCGGTCATGCCGTTTCCCTCATCGACGGCCGAACAGCTTTTCTAGGTCCGCCCTCTTCAGCTCAACATAAGTCGGCCGCCCGTGATTGCACTGTCCCGAATGGGGCGTCGCCTCCATCTGCCGCAAAAGCGCGTTCATTTCTTCGCCCGTCAGCCGACGACCAGCGCGCACCGAACCATGGCAAGCGATGGTGGCGCAGACTTCGTCCAAACGCTCCTTAAGCGCATGCGCAGCATCGAGCTCCTCAAGCTCGTCCGCCAAATCCCGCACCAGGCCTTGGACGTCGCACTCGCCAAGCAGCCCCGGGGTTTCCCGCACCGCCACCGCGCCGCGCCCAAACGGCTCCAAAACAAGGCCCAACGCGGCGAGCTCCTCGGCGCGTGCGGCCAAGCGATCCGCGCCGGCCTCCCCCACATCGACGATTTCGGGCGTAAGGAGCAGTTGCCGCTCAGCCGCGCCGTTCACGAACGCCGCCTTCATGCGTTCGAGCACCAAGCGCTCATGGGCGGCGTGTTGGTCCACGATCACCAGGCCGTCGCGCGTTTGGGCGACAATGTAGGTCTCGTGCAGCTGCGCCCGCGCCGCGCCTAAGGGCAAGTCCGCCGTTTCAGGCGGCGCGGCGTCCTCGGGCTCGAACCGCACCGACGGCGCGGCGAAATCGCCCGCCTCGCCGCGATCCGCAAGGTTCAGCTGCGCTGCGCTCTGCGCCCAGCTGCGACCGTCAGTCCATGGCGCGCTGCGAGGCGGCGGAGCGGTGTGGGCTTGGGCGGCGCCAAGCGCGTAACCCGCCACGGTCGTCGAAGCCCGGTGTCCCGCCGCCGCAAGACCATGGCGCAGCGCGCCGACCAAAAGCCCGCGAACGAGGCCAGGGTCCCGAAACCGCACCTCGGTTTTGGCCGGATGCACGTTTACGTCGACCTCGGTGGGGTCCAAATCCAGCCAGAGCGCAGCGACGGGATGGCGGTCTCGGGCCAGCAAATCCTGATAGGCGCCCCGCAGCGCCCCGACGATCAGCTTGTCACGCACCGGCCTGTCATTGACGAACAGGTGCTGCAAGGTCGCCGCGCCGCGATGGAATGTGGGCACCCCGGCGAGGCCGGACACGCGCACGCCGTCTCGCGTTTGATCGATATCGATGGCGTTCTCGGCGAACTCCGCGCCGACAATGGCGGCCAGCCGCGCCCGACGACGCACCTGCGCCTCGCCAGCCTCCGCCTGCACCGCCAATCGCCGCCGCCCATCGACAGACAGCGTGAAGCCCACATCCGGCCGCGCCATGGCCAAACGCTTGATAGCGTCCGCGATCGCCATGGCCTCGGCGCGCTCGCTCTTGAGAAACTTCAACCGCGCAGGGGTGGCGAAAAACAAATCGCGCACAGACACGACTGTGCCCGGTTCTGGCAATCCCGCGGCCGGTTTCGGCCCGGCGAGCGCCCCGCCGGTGACCTCAACGGCATAGGTGTCGTCTGCGCCCTGCGCGCGGCTCGTGAGGCTTAATCGCGACACCGCGCCGATGGAGGGCAGCGCCTCGCCGCGAAAGCCCATGGTCGCGATGTTCAAAAGGTCGATATCGCCAGCGTCATCGGGCGCGAGCTTTGAGGTCGCGTGGCGTTCGACCGCGAGGGCGAGTTCCTCGGGGGACATGCCGCAGCCGTCGTCACGCACTTCCAAACGCGCCGCGCCCCCGCCCTCGGCGAGAATATCGACCCGGCGCGCGCCCGCATCCAGCGCGTTCTCGACAAGCTCTTTGATCGCCGCGGCGGGGCGCTCGATCACTTCCCCGGCCGCAATGCGGTTCACCGCCTCAGGCGGCAGCAGACGAATCGTCATGCGCCTAGGGTGGCGGCTGAGGGCGCAGGGTCAAGCGGGGACGCCGTTCATGACATGCGGCGCGAGGGAGGCTTCGCACGGCGCCAGCCAGGAGCGCGCGCCGACAAGCCGCGCCCCCGCGCTTGGCCGAGAGTGAACCCGTCGGCGGCTTACAGCCCCGGAAGCTTCAGCCCGCCGCCGGCGCGACGGATGACCACATCGCCGTCGCCGGTGGCGCGACGGGCGGCTTCTTCACGCTCGAGGCGTTCCGCTTCGCTGACGGCGTTCAAGGGGTTGGCCTCGTCTGCGGTGTCGCCGTCGGTCCAGAACATCACGCGATTGGCGAAGCCGCGTCGGCGGCGGATGATGCCGGCGGCCTCAGCGTCGACGACGGCGCGGATATTCGGGTCAGCCAGCGTTCCGCCGCTACGCTCGACCAGCAGTCGCTGCCCCTGCGACACCCCGGCGGCCTCGTCGCCTTCGCCATAGAGGGCCGCGCGGGCGGAATCGCTGGCGGCGTATTCTTGCGGGCGCGGTTCGCCGGGGCGCGGCGGGCGGAGATTATACTCCGGCGGCACCTCAAGCGGCGCCATGGTCACGATCCGGAACTCGTCGGGACGAACTCGCTCCGCGCCGACCGCGCGACGCACGCTGGAACATGAGGCGACGCTGACGCCAAGGGCGGCGATGGTCGCGGCGGCGACCACGAGACGGGAAGTGCGCAGGCGCATGAGGAGCCTCTCCATATCAAGCCTGTGGGTTGTACCGGACCCTGAGCCGGCCCGCCAAGACCTAGCGGCGCCCGAACGGCGCGGGTTTCACGCCGCCCGAGCGCGGTCCCGGCTTTCCAAAACCAAATCGAGCAACAGCACGGCGACGCCGACGCTGATGGCGGCGTCGGCGACATTGAAGATCCAAGGGAAGAACAGCCCCGAAAAGTCGAAGAAGTCGACCACGGCGCCAAACCGCACCCGGTCGATCACATTGCCGATCGCGCCGCCGATGACGGCGCCCAGCGCCAGGGCGGCGAGCGGCCGGTCGATTTTCCGCAGCCAGGAGAACATCACTGAGGCGATGACGAGAGACAGGATGATGAGCGCCCAACGCCCCGCTTCGCTGCCCGCCCGGAGAAGGCCGAAGCTCACGCCTTGGTTCCACAGCATGGTCAAATCGAAGATCGGCGAGATTTCGATTTTGCCGCAATGCACCGGATTGTATCGGCAGCCTTCGGGGGAAAGCGCCAGAGGGCCGAGCACAATCCACTTGGTGATCTGATCCACGACGACGACGCCGGCGGAAAGCGCGAGCCCCCGGCGCGCCATCGGGGTCAAGAAAGGCTCAGCCTGCATGACGGGCATCCCATTCTGCTACCGCTGCGGCGTCTCGCAGGCTCAAATCCGGATAGCGGGGATCCTCTCCCACATCCCCGGTGACTTTCCAGGACCGCGCGCAGCGAAGGCCTTGCGCGCGCCCCGCAACCACGCCGACGCGGGGAACGTCGTCGAGCAGGAAAGCGCCCTCAGGCGGTTCTTCTGCGCGGATATCGACTTGGCTGACGATTAAGGCGTCGGCGAAGAACGACTCGATAGGTTCCCCGGCGCGTTCGGCCTCTTGTGCGATGACGGCGCGGTCGTGATCGCTGGGTAAATAGACGGTCGGCCGAGCCTCCAAAGACGAGCCGATGCGCTTCTCCCGACGCTCGATCTCCAACGCCCCCGACACCGCGCGGCGCATGGCCCGAAGGCGGGTCCAATTCGAATTCAGCGTGAAATCCCGCCAGCTTTGCGGGGTTTCGGGGAACTGCCGCAAATGCACCGATCCCTTGTCATCGGGATGACGGGCCAGCCACGCCTCCTCCATGGTGAAGACCAAGACCGGGGCGAGCCAAGCGGTCAGGCGCTCGAAACACAAATCGATGACCGTGCGGCAGGCGCGTCGGCGCATGCTGCCGGGCGGATCGCAGTACAGGGCGTCCTTGCGCACGTCGAGATAGAATGCGGACAAGTCGTTCGAACAAAACACCGCGAGCTGCGAAAAGGCCGTCTTGAAGTCGTAAGACTCATAGGCGCTGCGGACGATCACATCGATTTCGGCGAGCCGATGGAGCACGTAGCGCTCCAGCCCCGGCATGTCGTCGGGTTCGACGCGTTCTTCTTCCTTGAAGTCCAGCACCGCGCCGAGCAAATAGCGCATGGTGTTGCGCAACTTCCGGTACGCGTCGACATTCGCCTGGATGATGTTCGGCCCCACGCGCAAGTCATGGGCATAGTCCGACGTCGCCACCCAGATGCGCAGGATCTCAGCGCCGTACTTGCCGGCTATGTCGGCGGGGTCGACGACGTTTCCCTTGGACTTCGACATCTTGAAGCCCTCTTCATCCAGCGTGAAGCCGTGGGTGAGCACGGCTCGGTACGGCGCCTGACCGCGCGTGCCGCACGCCTCCAGCAGAGAGGATTGGAACCAGCCCCGATGCTGGTCTGAGCCCTCCAGATACAGATCCGCCGGCCACGCCAAGTCCTCCCGACCCTCCGCCACAAAGGCGTGGGTGGAGCCGGAATCGAACCACACGTCGAGGATGTCCTCGACTTTCTCCCATTGACTTGGATCCGCCACGAGACCTTCCAGGAAGCTTTCCGCAGGGGTGTCGAACCAGGCGTCCGCGCCGCGCTTTTTCACCGCATCAAGGATGCGGGACCGCAGCCGCGCTGCGTGCGGATCGTTCGGACACGGCGCGACCTCGCCGGTCTCTCGGTTCACGAAAATCGTCAGCGGCACGCCCCAGGCGCGTTGCCGCGAGATCAGCCAATCGGGGCGCTCCGCGATCATCGCGCGAATGCGGTTGACGGATTGGGCGGGTGTCCACTGGACCTTTTCGATCGCGGCGAGGCTTTTCGCCCGCAGCGAACTGGCGTCGTCCGCGTCGCCCAGCCGGATGAACCATTGCGGGGTGTTGCGGAAGATGAGCGGCGCTTTGGAGCGCCAAGAGTGCGGGTAGGAGTGCTTGAGCCGCCCGCGCGCCAACAAGCCGCCCGCCTCGATGAGCTTCGCCACGACGGCTTTGTTGGCTCCGCCGTCTTCGCCGGTTTTCTTCCCCTCGGTGCGAACGACTTGTTCGCCTGCGAACACCGGCACATGCGGGTAATAGGCGCCCTTCTCGTCCACCATTTCGGGGATGTCGGCCTGCGAAAGCCCGTGCGCGAGCCAGACCGCGAAGTCCTCCTGCCCGTGGCTGGGCGCCGTATGCACGAAGCCCGTGCCGGCCTCGTCGGTCACGTGGTCGCCGGAGAGCAGCGGGACGTCGAAATCCCAGTAGCCCTCAGCGTTGTCCAAGCCGCGGAACGGATGCGCGCAGACCGAGGCGCGCAAAACCGACGCCTCAACGTCGCCGACGCGTCGCCACGATGCGATCTTGGCCGCCGCGCGAACGTCTTCGGCAAGGTTTTCGGCGAGGATCACCTTGTCCCCCGCCGCCGCCCAAGGCGTGATCGGCGCCCCCGTCTTGGGATCGAGGATTTCCTCCATCGCTTCGACTTCATAGAGCGCGTACGCGACGTCATCGGAATAGGCGATCGCCCGATTGCCGGGGATCGTCCAAGGCGTGGTCGTCCAGATGACCACATGAGCGCCCTGTAGGGCGTCGGCGAGCGCTGAGGCGTCGCGACGAGCCAAGTCGTGTTCGGATAATCGCTTGCCGGCGTCGTCCGTCGCAGGCGGATCTTCGTCGTCCCCCATCGCCGCATGCATGTAGAGTTCAGGCTGTTCGCCCAGCATTTGGTCGGCGAGCGCCTCCACATCGACGCGGAGGGGGAACTTGACCCAAATCGTCGTCGATTGCCGGTCTTGATACTCCACTTCGGCCTCGGCCAGCGCGGTGCGCTCCACCGGGCTCCACATCACCGGTTTGGAGCCGCGATAGAGCTGGCCGGTCTCAACGAATTTGAGGAACTCCGCGACGATGGCCGCTTCGGCGTCGAACGCCATGGTCGTGTAGGGGGCGTCCCAATCGCCTTCCACGCCCAGACGCTTGAATTCCGCGGCCTGGGTTTCGACCCATTCCGCGGCGTAGTCGCGGCAGGCTTGGCGGAACTCCGCGGTGGGCACGTCCTCTTTCCTTCGCCCTTTGGCGCGGAACGCCTCCTCCACCTTCCATTCGATCGGCAGGCCGTGACAGTCCCACCCCGGCACGTAAGGCGCGTCATAGCCATCCATCTGACGGGAGCGGACGACGATGTCCTTGAGGATCTTGTTCAGCGCGTGGCCGATATGGAGATGTCCGTTGGCGTAGGGCGGTCCGTCATGGAGCACGTATTTCGGCCGGCCCGCGGCGTCTGCGCGCAAGCGCTGATACAGCCCCATTTCCGCCCAGCGCGCCAGCCAATCGGGCTCACGCTTGGGAAGGCCCGCGCGCATCGGGAACGCCGCCTCGGGGTTAGGAACGAAAAGCGTTTCTTTATAGTCGCGGCCGGTCTCGGCCTGAGGCGCGGATGCGGGCGCGCCCGTGTCGGATGCGTCGGTCATAGCTGTCGTCTATCGCGATGTAAGGCTGGTGGAAATAGGACAAGCATCCCGGCCCCGCGCGCAATGGCGTCAGCGGGCCGGGCCGGTAATTCGCGCGGGAGCGCGCACAGCTATGCGTATGAGCAAGACCATGGCGACAGCATTACGGTTCATCATCGGAAGCCGCAATCCCGGCCCCGCCGCCGGCGCGGCTTTTTTCGCCGCATGACAGACGCGTGTCGACGGTCGACATTCGTCCGGGGCGCGATCTGTCCGACGGCGACTAAGCGGCGCGGCTAAACGGGCTTTGGAAGCGTCTTGCGCGGGTGGACCCCGTCCACATACCCCATGAAGGGCGGATGGATGGAATAGCCCAGAAGCTCCCGCGCCCGTTCCGGCATGGCCAAGACCGCATCCGGCGGCACCGTCGCCATCATGTTTTCAAGCTGCCGCGCCCAACCGGGACAATATTGCGGGGTGACGATGAGGCGGGACGCGTCCGACCGGTTCGCCCCGCCCCGGTGCCACAGCGATCCTTTCGTCAGCATCAAAGAACCCGCCGGCATGGTCGCCTTCACCCGTTTGGGGTGCGGGGCGGGGTCGTCCTCAGGGTCGTGGACGTCTTTGTCCGCCAGGGCGTCGACCACCAAACCGAAATCGATCTCCTCAGGCCCCCACCGGTGACTCCCGGGCAGAACTTCCGTGGCGCCGTTGTCTTCGGTCATGGGGTCGAGCGTCCAAAACGCGCTGACCCCGTAGGACGGGCGCGGATAGGGGATGAAGATGTGGCCGTCATCGGTGTGCCAGGGCTGTGCGGTTTCGCCAGGCTGAATGTTGATCGCAAGACACGCCGAGAGCAGGCAGGACGCCCCAAGCTCCGCCTCCGCAAACCCCAATGCCAGCGGGTGGAGCACCAGCTCCGCGAAGGCCGGCTCTTTAGCAAGCAACGCGTATACGCGGTTCGACTTCAATCCCTCAAAGTCGTTCCGGCCGCGCAGATCCGCCGCGAGGTGCGGCCCAAGCAAAGCCCGATAACGCGCAATCTCTCCCGCATCCAAGACGCTCTCGAAAACCACGTACCCCGTCTCGTCATACTCCGCCCGCCATTCGGCGAACGGCCGTCCGCCAAGCCAAGGCGCAAGCCCGGCCTCCGCACCCCCCGTCGCCTGCTCAGCCATCGTTCGTCTCCTGAAGGAACCATCGTCGTTAGCCACAGTGCCGCGGTGAGCCGCGAAGCGGAAGTCGCGCGCAGAGCCGCGCAGGCGTGCCGCGCTTACGTTTGAGCCGCCAACGGATCTGCGTTTCGGCCCCCTCGCGCGAGCATGCTTCTTGCTGCTTCGGCCCGCACAGCGGACGGCGACAGCCGGGCGCGCCGCCGAATCGTGGTTTGGACGCTCATGTTCCGTTTCGCATGCCTCGTCTTGGTTTTAGCGCTGTCAGCGGCGCTGTCGCCCTCGGCTCGGGCCGAGGGTCCGTTGGCGATCGTCGAGGGGTTGCCAGAGGATCCCGTCTTCGATGTCGCACGGCGAGCGGCCGAGAGTGACGCGCCGGCTCCGACCTCTCGTTTCGCCGCCCGCCGCAACGCCAGACGCGCGGCGCAAAACGTCACGCTCGCCCTCCATTCGGAAGGCTTTTACGCCGCCCGCGCGGAGCCGTTTGTTGAGGACGGCGCGCCGCCGGTCGCGCGCGTGCAGGTCTCGGTCGGCGAGCGGTTCGTGTTCGGCGAGGTCACGCTCGTCCTCAGCGAGACGCTTGAAGAGAACGCTGAGACCGCGGCGCAGGCCGCCGTCGGTCTGAGGCCTGGGGCGCCGGCGCGGTCCCAAGACATTTTGGACGCCCAGGCGCGCGTCGTCGCGGCCTTGCTGGCGGCGGGCCGTCCCGACGCCGCGGCGGGCGAGCGGACCCTTAGGGTCGATTATGACCGGGCGATCATGGATGTGACGCTGCGGTTCGACACCGGCGCCCTGGCGCGTCTGGGAGCGCCTGAAGCGTCCGGCGGCGCACGCGTGCGAGACAGGCTCCTCCTGCGCTTGGCCCCCTATGAGGCGGGCGATGTTTATTCCCCGGCGCTCTTGCGCGACTACGCCGCGCGCTTGCGGGAGACCGAGGCGTTTTCCTCCGTCGCCGTTGGATTGGGCGACGCCGGCCCCGATGGTCTTCGCCCCGTGCGCGTTACGCTTGAGGACGAGCCTCGGCGCACCCTGACGCTTGGCGGCTCCTTCGCCACCGAGGACGGGGGCGGGCTTGAAGGACGATGGACGCTCAGAAACGCGTTCGCCGGCGCTGAGGAGTTGAGCGTGGAGGCCCGTGCGCTCACCCTCGAACGGGCGCTGTTCGCCCAACTCTCCATCCCCGCCTGGCGGCGGCCCCAGCGCGATCTCCGCTTCGGCGCGGGCCTTCTCCAGGAGGACACCGACGCGTTTGACCGTCTCGCCGCCTCCTTTCAGGTCGAAGCGTCCCAGCCCCTGTCCGAACGCGTCTCCGCCGCTCTGGGTCTTGGGGTGACTGTCCAAGAAACGCGCGATGTGCTGACGACCCAACGCCTGGCCCTGTTTCGCGGCGCGGCGAGCGTCAGTTTCGACAACGCCGATGATCCGCTGAACCCTACCGAGGGACTGCGCGCGCGCGTCACGCTGAGTCCCATCACCGGGGTCGGCGATGATGCGATCGCTTATCTCATCAGCGATATTGAGGGCAGCGCGTATCGCTCGCTCCGCTCTGAGCGCCTGGTTGCGGCGGCCCGCCTGCGCGCGGCCTCGCTGACCGCAAGCGCGACCGACGCCGTGCCGGCTGACGATTTGTTTTTCGCCGGCGGCGGGGGCTCGATCCGGGGTTATCCCTTTCAGGCCGTCAGCCCACGGGATGCTGACGGCGTGCTGGCGGGCGGCGCCTCGCTGGTCGAAACCGCGCTGGAGTTGCGCGCCCGTTTCAGCGACCGCTTCGGCGGGGTCGCATTTGTCGACGGTGGTGCTGCGAGCGAAGGCGAAACCCCCGACCTGGGGGACGTGCGGTGGGGCGCCGGCGTGGGAGTTCGGTACTTCACCGACTTTGGTCCGCTGCGGGCCGACATCGCCGCGCCGCTTGATCCGTTTGACGGGGATCCGCGCGTGCAGATTTATCTTTCCATCGGGCAATCGTTTTGAACGAGGCGTCTCACGTGTCCCCATCGCCGCGCGCCCCACTGAAAATGGCGCTTCGCGTCGGCCTCTGGGCCGCGGCCGCGCTTCTGCTCGTCCTTGTCGCGGCCTTGGCGTTTTTAGCCTCTCCCCTCGCCCGCGACATGGTTGAACGCCGCCTCGACGGCCTCGCCTTGGGCGCATATGGCGCGTTGGAGGTGGAGGCGCTGAGCGGGAGCCTTTTGGGCGAGCTCAGGGTTCGCCGCATCGCGGTTAGGGACGAGGAAGGGGTTTGGCTTGAATTGCAGGACGCTGCCTTGCACTGGCGACCGCTTAGCCTGTTCAGCCGCACCCTGGCCGTCGAGCGGGTCGCCGCCGAGACGATCGCGCTCGCTCGCCTCCCGCCGGCGCCGCCCCAGGAGGACACGGGCGGCGGCCTTAGCCTGGGCGGTTGGCGGCTCGAGTTGGAAAGGCTTTCGCTGCCTGACATCGCGTTGGGGGAAGGCGTGTTCGGCGAAGCAGCGCGGTTCAGCCTGTCTGGGGAGGGCCGCCTCACCGCGCGCGCAGCCGCAGCGCGCATCGAGCTGCTGCGCACCGACAGTGTGGGGGATGCGTTCCGGTTCGAGGGCCGCTTGGAGGACGCCGCGGCGTCAGCCCGCATCTCCCTCATCGCTGAAAGCGGGGGCGCGCTTTCCGCACTGCTCGGCATGCCCGGCTCAGGCGTCACGGCGGACGGCGAGGCGGCTTTCGCGGCTGGGTCGGGACGGGGGACGCTGACCGCCGCGATCGACGGCGCGCCGGTGCTGGAAGCCACAGCCGCAATGGATGACGTGGTTTGGTCCGCCGAGGCGGTTTTGCGGTTGGGCGACATCCCGCCGCTCGCCGCATTGGCGGACCGGTTGGGCGAGGAGTTGCGTGTCGCCGCGGAGCTCGGGCCGCCCCGCAGCGGGAGGCGCGTCGGCGCGGTCTTCCTTGACGCCGCGAACCTGTCCGCAGAAGCGAGCGGCGGATTTCATCCCGACGCATTCCGACCGCGCGACGCGTTGGCCGTGCGCGTCGCCGCCCCCGCAATCGGGCGGCTCATCGGGGAGGAATGGAGCGACGCAGTCGGGCCCGGCCGTCTTGAAGGCGCGTTGCGCATCGGCCGCATCGTCGACTTTGAAGGTGAAATCGCGCTTGAGGACATCGCCCTGGACGCAGTCAGCATAGCGTCCGCATCCGGACCGATTTCGCTCACCCATGACGACGGCGCGCTCGACTTGGCCGCAACGATTTCCGCCCTCGTCTCAGACACAGGCTCGCCTCTCGCGCGCGCCCTCGGCGAACGGCCGGAGCTCTCTGTCGCGGCGGGGTATGTCATCGAAAGCGGTGACATCGCCCTGGACCGCGCGGCGTTGCGCGGCGCGTTCGGCGAGGCGGCCGGCGCCGGACGCCTCACCGGCGACGGCGCGGTCTCCCTCCGCGTCGACCTCGCGCTGACCGCGCTTGCAACGATGATGGAAGGCGCGGCGGGGACGGCGCAGGCCACCCTGTCGGCTGACCGGGCCGGACTAGGCCGCCCCTTGGTCGTGTCAGCGACGGGCGGTGCGGCGGGCCTCAGTCTCGCCCAAGCCGAGCTTGACGCTTTACTCGGCCCCGAACCCGCGTTCACGGTCTCAGCGCAGCTGCATGGGGGCGCGATTAGGTTAGCGGAGGTCACCGCCGAAGGCGCAGGCTTCATCGGGACGGCTGAAGGCGTATTGGGCCCGGACGAAGACGACCTCGCAACATTCGATCTCGCGATCGCGCCTGGCGGTCTGGGCGGCGCCATCGCGCTGGATGGCGCTTTGGCGCTGCGCGGTGAGGCGCGCGGCGTTCTGGGATCTCCCGCGTTGCGCTTGGAGGCGGCCGCTGACCGGATCGCCGCCGGCGATGCGGGGTTGGCGTCCCCCAGCGTCCGAATGGCGCTCGCCGAGACCGAGGGGGCTTTCGCCGGCCCGCTGCGCTTCGACGCAGAGTTCGAAGGCGAGACGGTCTTCCTCGAGGGGAGGCTCGCCCTCGCGCCCGACGCGCTTTCTTTCGAAGCGATCCGCGGACAAGCCCTGGGCGTGAGCGCCTCGGGGGCGCTCTCCTTAGGGTCCGACACCCTCGCCCGCGGCGACTTGCGCCTCGCCGCGCCGCAGGAAAACGCCGAGGCCCGCCTCACGCTGGGAGCAGCCGACGGCGGCCAAGTGGTGGAAGCCGTTGTGACGCTCGGCGAACGACGGCTCAGCGAAAACGCCCTTCTTTCCGCTGCGACGCTGCGGCTGTTCGGCGACCTTGAGGCGCTGTCGGTGCGCCTCGAGGCGGAGGCGACGCTGCCGCAACCGGCCAGCCTCGCGGCGGCCGGCGCCATTCGCCGCAGCGAGAACGGCGAGATCGTTGCGACACTCTCCCCGCTCGCCGACATCGGCGAACTCGCCCTGTCCGCAGAAGACCCCTGGCGCTTCACCTTCGCGCCCGACGGGCTGGCGGGTTCGGCGAGCCTGACCACGTCGTTAGGCGGCGCGCTTCGCATTGAGTTCGCACGCGCGGAGGCCACGCGTTTTGAGGCTCAACTCGCACAAGCGCCGCTGCGCGCGTTGTCCGCAATGGGTTTTTCGGGACCGATGGACGGCTTGGCGGACGGCGCGATCGCCCTCTCCGGCGTTGACCGGCTTGAGGGCGAAGCGGAACTCGCCTTGTCCGGGGTGACCGCAGCGGAGAGCCAAGCGGAACCAGCCTCAGCATCCGTGCTGATGAGGCTCGGGGACGCTCTTGACGCGGAGACCCGCGCGCAAACCGGCGGGTTTGAGATGCGCGGGACGTTGTCGGCGCCGGTTTCTTTGGCGGCCTGGCCGCCTGCGATCCGCATCAACGATGCTGGCGCGCTGTCCGGCGTCCTCGACATCCAAGGCGCGCTGGGCGAAGCGGTTGCGCTTCTTGCGTTCGGCGATATCGAGGCGGCGGGCCAGGTGACGCTTCAAGCCGCTTTGAGCGGAACCATGGCGTCTCCGGCGGTGACCGGAAGCGGTCAGTTGTCGGACGGCGCCGTCCGCGACGCCGCAACCGGGCTCGCTCTTCGCGACATTGACGCCGCAGCCGCATTCGACGGCGGCCGTCTGAGCCTGGACCGGCTCAGCGCAACAGATCCAGACGGCGGCGCGCTCAGCGTGACCGGCGGGTATGACATCGCCGCGGGCGCGGGCGCGCTCGAGCTCGTCCTCGACAGGCTCTTGCTGGTCGACCGGGCGGATGCGCGCGCCATCGGCAGCGGCGAGGTTCGCATCGGTCTCGTTGAGGCTGGCGTTGAGGTTTCGGGGGAACTGCGCATCGACGAAGCCGACCTGGCGCCGCCCGAACTCGGCCCGCCCGGCGTGGTGGTCTTGGAAATCGTCCCCGTAAACAGACCCGACGACCTCGCCCCGCCTCCGCCTGTCGGGCCGCCGCTCGACCTGTCGCTTGACCTCGCAGTGCGCGCGGATCGCCGGGTGTTTTTCCGCGCCTCGGGCTTGGAGACGGAATGGGCCGTGGACGCTAGAGCGACCGGATCGGCCGCCGACCCCTCTGTCGTCGGGGAAGTCAGGTTGATCCGCGGCGCGCTGGAGGCCCTCGGCGAGCGGTTCGTGTTTGACGAAGCGCGCATCGAGCTGGTGGGGCCGTTGGATGAGACCCGCATCGACCTCACCGCACGCCGAGAGCGCGCCGATCTCACCGCGATCATCCGCATTTCCGGCGCCGCGTCGGACCCTGCGATCACGTGGGAAAGCCAACCGGCCTATCCTCAGGACGAAATCCTGTCTCGGTTGCTGTTCGGGCGGTCCGTGTCAGAACTGAGCGCCTTGGAGGCGGCCCAGCTCGCCAACGCGCTCGCCGGGCTAGCGGGCGGCGGCGGCGTGGACATTCTCGGCGCGCTGCGACGCAGCCTCGGCGTCGACCGGTTGGGAGTGCGTTCGGGAGAAGAAACCGGTCCCGTGGTCACGGGCGGCCGCTATATCGGCGATGACGTCTATCTCGAAGTGGAAAGCAGCGCCGTGGCGGGGACTTCGGCGGAGATCCAATGGCGGCTGCGACCGCAATTGGAACTCGCCTCTCGCCTTGGCGGAACCTCCGGCGCGTCGGTGTCGTTGCGCTGGCGAAGGGACTACTAGTCCGCCTCCATTGCGGGACGCCTCACATGTAAGTCGGCGTCATCATGCCTTTGGTCCCGAAAATGGCTTGCCAACTCTCGAGTTCGGAAACCGTCGCCCCATCGATGCGATGCAAAATCGCGGAAGCGGTTTCGTAGTCGAACCGCGCGCCTTCGGTCTCCAACATGGCGGTGATGTCGCGCTCGATATTCCGGAACCGGGCCGCCGCGGCGACGGAAATGTCGGCGAAGCGCTCGAAGTCGCAGAAAAAGCGAATGCTGGCGATGGTGGCGGCGAGCATCGGGGTGACCACGCCCAACACGCCGATATGGCGCGCGTCCAGCGAGAAGCCCAACTCCAGAAAGGTCGTCGCGAGATACGCGCCGACAACCACGAAAACAAAGGCGAAAACCAGCGTTGCAAATCGTTCCAGCGCACGGTCCACGGACTGCAGCCGGCGCGCCTTGGCGTCGTGATAGTCCCTTTGGCCCACCACATGGTCGAGCACCACGTCTTCGAACACGCCGCGAATATAGTCTGCTGAGATTGTCGCGCGCGGCGGCCCTATCTCACGCAATGTCTGCCGCGCGTACCACTCCGGCCACAGATCCCCCACGGCGCCGGGCCATCGTCCCAACGGCCGCATCACGCCCAAAAGCGCCAAGATGTGGCTGTGGCGCAGATACTCCGCCACCCGACGCGTCTCCAGCCATCGCCTATGCCAACGAAACACCGCGCGTCCCGTCAGCGTAAGCACGAGAATGGCGCTGATGGTGGCGAATTGCGCGGCGAACCAGGGCCACGCCATCCCCGCGTCGGCCGACTCCGCCCCGAGGGCGCCGCCCACCACCGCGATCCATGCCAGCGCGAAGCTGAGCACCATGCCGCCGCGATAGGCGTCAGACAGGCGCGTGGCGCTGCCGTCGGCCAGCGCAAAGCGGCGCGAGGTGACCCTTTGGAGCTTGTCGACAAAGTCTGGGTCGTCCTCGAGCAGATCGCGCGCTTTGCCGTAGACGCCTCCTAGCTCAGTCTCGCCATAGGTTTCCGGCGTTGCGAAGCGCGGCAGCAACGCCGTGCGCGCCCCGTCCGGCGCGCCGCCGAACCCCCACTCCAACAACCGATAACCGCTCCAAACCAGCGAACCGAACATACGATGGCGAACCCGGCGAAAAGCGGCCAGCCCGCGCGACGCCTTGACATCTTCGGGCCGGTCAGGGTCACCGGGCGCGATCAGCGATCCCACCAAGGCTGAGACCACGTCCAAGTTTGCGTCGCCAGGGTCGTCGGCGCGCGCTTGGGCCAAGTCTGCGCGCGTTCTTAAAATCCGCCAGTTTTCAGGCTGGGCGGGATTGACCCAAATCACGGGCACGCCGTCATTCAGCGCGACCTCAAGCGTGCGGCCCGCCCCGCCGACCGTCGCGCGGCTCTCCCCATCCCAAACCGCGATCAACAAGTCGGCGTGTTCGACGACAAGCCGTGCGCCGAGCGCATAGCGTTGCGAGCACACGTCGACGAACCGGGTCCACGCCTCGGGATGGGCGTCTTTCGCCGCCCGCGCGGACTTCCAGCGCGCAATGAACTCATCGTCGCGCTCGGCCAACGCGATCACGCGCGCGTCGCGGGTCCGCGCGAGCATAGCGGCGGCTTTGTGGAACGCCGGCGGCGCGTCGTCAGCCGGCGGATGGGCGTCCAGCTGCAGCAAGGCGTCGATGTCACCAATATCGGCGGCGTCCACGGCCAACATCGCCGCCGTCAACGCTCGCCCGAACGGCGTGGGCGCGCATATCTCCCATCCGCGCGTCCGGGCTTGCTGCTCTGCGATCGTGTCCGCGCCGTCCGCGAGCATTGTCAGCAGACGGAAGCCCATCGTGTCGTCTTCGCCAGCGAAATACGCCGCCCCGCGCGAGCGTGCGGCCTCTTCGACGGTTTCCAGGAGCGTTGCGATGACGGCGGCTACGCGCGCTTCGTTTTGAACGAGCGTCGGATTGTTGGTTCGATGCCCGGTGACGCCCACGGCCATTTGACCATTGGGCCAATCCGTCCGCTTGCGTCGCATCTCGCCCCCCCTGCCAAAACGCGGTCCCCCTTTGGCGGAGACTAGCGGCGCGAACGCAAGCGTGTCCCAATGCAATCTCAGTTGTTTCGGGAGAAACTGCGGCGGCTATCCGACCAGGGCGGCCCGCGCGGCCTCCAAGTCCGCGGTGATTTGGGCCTTAAGCGCGTCGAGCCCGTCAAAGCGCCGC
Organism: uncultured Caulobacterales bacterium; assembly: GCA_964483375.1. GTDB lineage: Bacteria > Pseudomonadota > Alphaproteobacteria > Caulobacterales > Maricaulaceae > JAUIEH01. Next base: position 3,927 of record CAZABJ010000014.1, on the reverse strand, counting down.
TCCGGCCTTAAAAACGCGCGAAGCGCGATTTCCAACCGGCGGCCGTAGATATCCCCGGCGAAGTCGAAAAGATGCGCTTCAGCCCGTGGGGCTTCCCCATCAAAGGTCGGACGCACGCCGATATTGGCGACGCCCGGCCGCCACACCGGATCGCCTTCAATCCGCGCCTCCACGGCGTAAACCCCGAAGCGCGGCCGCACGAGATCGCCAAGGGGAACGTTGGCGGTCGGGAAACCAAGCTGGCGACCCCGGCGATCGCCCTCCTCCACCGCCCCCTCAATCGTCCAAGGCCGCCCGAGCATCCGGGCTGCGCCCTCAGGGTCGCCGGCGGCGAGCGCGGCGCGGATGGCGGAGGACGAGCATTTCGCGCCGTCTTCATCCACCGCATCTGCGATGCGCACGGTCAAGCCGGCCGCCGCGCCGAGCCGGGACAACGCCTCGGCGTCGCCTGTTCGATCGCGCCCGAACCGAAAATCGAAGCCCGCCGCCACGGCGCGTGCGCCCAAACGCTCCGCCAAGACGTGTGCGACGAACGCGTCAGCGGTGCGTTCGCGCATCGCCGCATCGAAGGGCAGCGCAAAAAGTATGCGCACGCCACGCGCCTCAAGCGCGCGGGCGCGCGTCTCGTCGCTCATGAGCCGAAAGGGCGGCGCGTCGGGTTGAAAGAACCGGCGGGGGTGCGGGCTGAACGTCGCCGCCGCCAATGGCGCCCCTAGCGGCGCCCCGGCGTCGCGGGCGGCGGCGAGCACCGCCTCATGCCCCTTGTGCAGGCCGTCGAAATTGCCTAGCGCGATCGCCGCGCCGCGGGCCTCGGCCGGAACCTGGTCGAGCCCCGAAACGAGGATCACGCAGCGTTCTCCACATCTGAGCGCCGAGCCACCCAAGCGCCGGCGTCCCCGCGCACGACTTTGCGGCCGCGCACGATGCAGGTGATCGCCAACTTCACCATTTGGCGGGCATCATCCACATCGGTCACTTCGACGCGCGCGGTCACCTCCTCGCCGATCCGCACCGGGCCGCGATAGTTCAGGTTCAAGGTCCGGAAGATAGCGCCGGGTCCGGGAAGTTGGGTCCCCATCACCGCCGAGCACAAGCTCGCGATGAACGCGCCATGGGCGATGCGCGTTTTGAACATGGTGTTGGCGGCGAAGGCTTCGTCCATGTGGATGGGATTGGTGTCTCCGGTGAGCTGAGCGAACGTCTCCACGTCGGCTTCGGTGACCAGATGGACTTTCTCCGCGGACATCCCGACGGCGAGATCTTCCAAATAATAGCCGTGTTCCAGGGCCTCGCTCACCAGCGCCCCTCCCTCATGTCCTTGCGTTTCACCGAATCTTAGGCGCTCCGCCCCTAAGCTGTCGCCAGACTAAACCGTCGCAACGCCATTGGCGCAAGACGACGTAGGGCGAATGGAGCGCAGCGCATGGCCGTCGATATGACGATGCCGATTCTTGTGGTTGACGACTACAAGACGATGATCCGGATCATCCGAAACCTGCTGAAGCAGCTCGGTTTCAACAATGTCGAAGACGCTGCGGACGGGCAGCAGGCGTTGTCGAAGCTTCGTAAGCAGCCGTTTTCATTGGTGATTTCCGATTGGAACATGGAACCGATGACCGGCTATGAGCTGCTGCGCGAAGTGCGGGCGGACGAAAAGCTCAAAGGCACCCCGTTCATCATGGTCACCGCGGAATCCAAAACCGAGAACGTGGTGGCCGCCAAAAAAGCCGGCGTGAACAACTACATCGTCAAGCCGTTCAACGCCGCCACGCTGAAATCGAAGATGGTTTCGGTCATCGGCGATTTCTAAGCGACCGGCTGTCGTCGCCTGTCATCCGGTAAGGAAAGCCCATGCCTGCTCAAGACGTCGCCGACCGCATTCGCGGCGCGCTGGCCGACATTAAACAAGCCGACCTCAACGACCCGCGCTTGATGGAAGTGTTGTCGTTGGCCGAAAATCTCGTCGAAGCGATGAAGCTGTTCTTCTCTTCGCTCGACACCAGCGTCCATGGCGAGTTCCGTTACATCGCCACCTACATCAAACGCACCCGCGACGAAATCGCCAATCTTCGTCCCAACGACATTCGTGGCGCACGCCTTCCCTCCGCCGGCGCTGAGCTGGATGCGGTGGTGCGCGACACCGAACGGGCGACCGACGACATCATGCGCGAAGCCGAAGCCATGTTGGAGCTGGATGCGGGCGATGACGCCGACGCTTACAAGGCCGAGGTGGACGCAGCCATGATGCGCGTGATCGAGGCGTGCTCATTCCAGGACATCACGGGTCAACGCGTCTCCAAAGTCGTCGCCACCCTCGCCCATATCGAAGAACGCATCTCGCGCTTCGCCTCAGTGATGGGCGTGGCGGACGCGGAGAGCGAACAGTCCGAAAAGGAACGCTGGGCGGAGGACAATCTGCTCAACGGCCCGCAAATCGACGGTCCGGCGGTCGGCCAAGACGCCATTGACGCCCTATTCAGCTCCAATGAGACCAATGGCCTCGACCAGGGCGACATCGATAAGCTGTTTGACTAGACGCGGCGCTCGTCAGCGTCTGCGCCTTAGCCGCTGATATTCGCCCCTGCCATCCCAAGCGCAGCGAGGGACTTCGCCGCCGAAGGGCGCAGTCCGTAGGGCGGCGCTGAGGCCGCAGGCCGATGCCCGCCGCGACGCAGCGCGACCTGGCGGGCATCGCTTCGCTCAGCACCGCCCTACGCAGCTGCTAGTCGCCGCGAGATCCTTCGCCCTTTGGGCTCAGGATGACAGGGGCGTGAATGGCGAACGCTAGGCCCCCAAGACCGCAAAGGTTAGGCTCCCGCGACCCTTGAACGGCGTCGGGTCCTCCTTTCTGCGCGCCCCTCACCAGGCTAGGGCGTGCGCCGCATAGGCCGCTCGACGGCCTCGGCGCGCCATGAGCGCGGCCAAAGCGTCCGGGTCGAGGTCTCCCGCGCCGGCGAGTTCTTCGGCATGCACCCCGCGGGCGACGAACAGCGCGTCGAGCCCCTCGTTCATTGCGCCGAGTATGTCGGTGTCCAGCCCGTCGCCGATAGCGAGGATGCGCTCGCGCGCGGGCGCTTGCCCGGCGGCTTGCGCCAATGCGGCGTAGCCGAGCGCGTAGATCGGCGCGTGCGGCTTGCCGGCGTAAACCACCCGGCCGCCGAGTTTTGCATAAGCCTCGGCGAGCGCGCCGCCGCAATAGATGAGCCGGTCTCCGCGCTGCACCACGATGTCGGGATTGGCGCAGACCAGCTCCATCTCCCGCGCCTTCGCGGCTGCGAGCATTTCGGCGTAATCGTCCGGGGTTTCGCGCTCGTCTTCAAACAGACCCGTGCAGGAGATGAAGGCCGCGTCGTCAAAGGACGCGAAGGCCAGCCCCGTATCTTCGTAGAGCCGATCATCCCAGTCCGGCCCCAGCTTGAAGGCGGGGCCCGGCGCGCGCGCTTTCAGTTCAGCGTGGATGGCGTCCCCGGAAGTGACTACGCCGTCGAAAAAGTCCTGAGCGAGCTCCAATCGTTCGAACACCCGCGTCACGAACCGGGCGGGCGCGGGCGCGTTTGAAATCAGCACCACCGGCCCTCGCTCAGCGCGGAAACGTCGGCACGCCTCGGCGGCGTCTTGGAAGGCCTCCCGGCCATTGTGCAGAACGCCCCACACATCGACCAACAGGGCGTCGTAGCGGGCGGCGATATCAGCGAGATGCGGCGTGAGGGCGGGCGGGGCGGCGGAGGCGTCGGTCATGACGCTCGCCTAGCAGCGCTCGACGGGCGCGTGAAGGCGAAGCGCAGGAATGACGTCGTTCTCGGCGCGCTGGCGCAGGCCCCCTGGCGCTGTGAGACCCGGGAGCGGGACCTAGAACCGCCTAACCGGTCGCGAGCCGTCGCTGAAGACCGTCTTGTAGCCCGCGCGCGTCGGCGGCTTCGAGAATGT
>CAZABJ010000013.1:0-52446 GCA_964483375.1 uncultured Caulobacterales bacterium | reverse complement strand
ATTCTACTTGGACGCCGGCGGCGCCCGCTTCGATGTAGGCTTTCATTATCTCATTGCAGTTGAGCGGCCCGCCGAAGCCGGCTTCCGCGTCGGCCACGATGGGCGCGAACCAGTCGCGGCTCGCTTCGCCGTTCTCTGAGACTTCGATCTGGTCGGCGCGACGCAGGGCGTTGTTGATGCGCCGGGCGAGTTCGGGGCCTGAATTGGCGGGGTAGAGGGACTGGTCGGGGTAAACCTGGCCGCCGATATTCGCGTCGCCCGCGACCTGCCAGCCGGACAAATAGATCGCTTTTAGTCCGGCCCGGACTTGCTGCATGGCCTGGTTGCCGGTGAGCGCGCCTAACGCGTTGACGAACGGCTCGTTTTTGAGGAGCGACCACAACTGCGCCGCGCCGCGCTCGGCCAAGGTGTTCGCCACAGTCACAGAGCCGCGCAGACGCAAGACTTGGTCTGCGTCGTAGTTGCGCTCGACGCCGTCAAAGCGGTCGGGCGTGGCGGCGGGCACGAGATCATAGAAGCTGGCGGGCATGGCGGCGGTCCTTCCGGTCAGGCGCGGGGACGCTCGCTGACGCGCGGGAGCCATGCCCCGCCGCAGTCGCGCCTCCGCAGATGCGTTCCGCAGCGCAGCATTCACATATCGCGCCAAAGGTCAGCCATAACCCGCACGGAAAGAGGTCGAATTGTACGGTTGTTGACGAAAAACTTTTGTAAGTCTGTTATGTTTTGTATCATTCACCTATGGCTGAGAGAAAGCTCTTCGCAGGCGCGCGTTTGCGCCGGTTTCGCAAGGGGATGGGGCTGACCCAATCTCAAATGGCGGCCGACTTGGGGGTGTCGGCGAGCTATCTCACCCTCATTGAGCGCGACCAACGACCCGTTTCGGCGCGGCTGTTGTTGCAGTTGGCCCAAAGCTACGATCTCGATTTGCGCGCTTTCGCCGCGGAGACCGATGCGCGGCTCGTCGACGGGCTGGCCGAGGCGGCCGCCGACCCGATCCTCGCCTCCTTTGAGCTTTCTTCGGCGGAACTGCGAGACGTCGCCGCCAGCCATCCGCGCGCCGCCGAGGCGTTCGTGCGTCTCCACGCCGCCTATCGGGAAAGCCTAAGCGACGCCGCCGCGGTTCATGAGCGCGCCGCGGAGGGTCAAACAAGCGCGCTCGGTTCTGAGATGCCGCTGGAAGAAGTCCGCGCCGCAATCCAGGCCCGCGACAATCACTTCCCTGAACTGGAAGCCGCCGCGGATGCGTTGCGCGAAGACGCAGCCTGGCGGGACGGAAGCCTGTTCGCCGGGCTGGGCGAGCGGCTGGAGCGACGCCATGGCGTCACGGTGACCCTCGCCCCCGACGACTTGATGGGCGGGGAATTGCGGCGGTTCGACCTGCATGGGCGGCGTTTGTTTTTGTCGGAGCGGTTGGCGCCGCCCTCCCGCGCGTTTCAGCTCTGCGTGCAGGCCGCCTTGTTGGAGGCGGGCGGGGTGTTGGACCGGCTCACCGCCGACGCTCAGCTGGGAAGCGTTGAGGCGCGCCGCCTGTATCGCGTGAGCCTCGCCAATTACCTCGCCGCCGCCTTGATGACGCCCTATGAGGCGTTTCTGGAGGCGGCCGTAACGTTGCGATACGACCTCGACGCGTTGGCGCGCCGGTTCTCCGCCAGCGTCGAGCAGGTGTGCCATCGTCTCACCACCCTGCATCGGCCGGGCGCGCGCGGGGTCGCGTTTTTCCTGCTCCGCCTCGACCATGCCGGCAACGTGTCAAAGCGCTTCGGGGGGCGGGTGTTCCATTTCGCCCGCGCTGGCGGCGCCTGTCCGCGCTGGAACGTTTTCGAGACCTTCCGCGAGCCGGGACGGTTCGTCTCGCAACTGATCGAAACGCCTGACGGCCGCCGCTACTTTTCCGTCGCCCGGGCCCTGCGGCGTCCGCCCGCGCGGCCGGGCGAAAGCGGCGCTCTCAGCGCGCTGGCGATCGGATGCGCGACGGAGGAGGCCTCAGCCCTCATCTACGCGGATGGCTGGGATTTGTCCCCCGACGGTCCCGCGACGCCGATCGGGGTCACATGCCGGCTGTGCGAGCGTCCCGACTGCGAGCAGCGCGCCCATCCGCCGCTGCGTCGACCGCTGATCGTCGACGAGCGTCGCCGCACTGCGGCCCCGTTCGCATTCCGGGGTGATTGAGCATTGCGTCTGCGAATCGACTCCGGCTTCGTTGTCGCGTATCCGTCAACCAATTCATGCTAACGCTGAGCACGGACAGGTCGGACGAACGGACCTGGCCTGAAGCGTTGGGTAACGGGTCGAATGATCAGAGCTTTTTTCCTCCTGATCGGCGTGGGCGCGTTGGGGGCGGTCGGCTGGTACGGCGCAGTGCAGCCGTTGCCCGAACCCTTTGACGCCTACACCGGATACGCAGCGCGCATTGAAGCCCAGCTTCAACAGGCGGTCGACGAGGCGTTGGCTGAGACCGAACTCGATTGGGCGAGCGCCCGGGTTGAGGGACAGATCGCCACTCTGGAAGGCGAAGCGCCGCGTGAAGACGAACGCGGGGAAGCCCGCGCCGCGGTTCAGGTCGCCGCCGGCCCCGGCGGGGTCTGGAATGGCGGCATCGTGCGCGTCGACGATGAGACCACCCTCGCCCCGCCCATCGCGCCCTATGAGTGGAGCGTGACCCGCGACGGCGACCGCGCCACGTTGACCGGCGCCGTTCCCAGCCGCGCGGCCCGCGCCGACCTGGTCGCGTTCGCGCGTGAACTGTTCCCTGGGGGGATTGACGACGAAATGACCATCGGACGCGGCGCGCCTGGCGGCGACGAAGCGACCTGGGCGAATGTGGCGCGGGCGGCGATTGAACAGGTCGCGCGTCTGACCACGGGGGAAGCGACGCTGCGCGATGAACGGTTGAGCATCGTTGGGGACGCGGGCGACGCGCGGGCCCGGGAACGGGTGACGAGCGAGCTGTTCCGTTTGCCCCCGCCTTATGTCGCCATCGCGCGGGTTGAAGCGCCGGACGAAGTCGGCGCGGAAGAAGCCGCCGCGGAGGAAGAAGCCGTGGACCGTTCCCCGATTGAGGGGCGGGAGGCTTGTCAAGAAGCGTTCGACGCTGCGGCGGCCGAAGCTGATCCGGTCGGTTTCGGAGAGGAAGACGCAGTCATCGAAAACGAGAGCTACGCGCTGTTGGACGCGCTTTCGATCCTGGCGCTGCGGTGTCAGCGGGTGAGCGTGGTCGTGCTCGGCGCGGCGGTGGAGGAGGGCGTCGACGACGCCCTCGCCCTGGCGCGCGCCCAAGCGGTTGCGGATTACTTCGTCTTGCAGCGCATGCCGCCTCAGCGCGTGTCGGCCGAACTTGTGCAAGCGCAAGACGACGGTGAGGACGAGGCCGATAACGGCCAAGAGACCGGCGATGAGGCGGAGTCGATCCCGCCCGCCATCGCCTTTGAGATTAGAGACTGACGCGAGCGAGAGCGGACGATGCAATACCTTATCGTGCAAATCTGGGCGCTGCTCGCCGCCGCGGCGGTGGTCGGTTTGTTTATCGGCTGGTTGATTCGCGGCGGATCCTTGGGCGCGCGTTTGCGCGACATACGCCGGCAATTGCGCGAGTCGGAAAACGAAACCGTGCGTCAGCGCGATGAAGCCGCGCGGCTCGCTGCGGAACTTCAGCGCATCAGCCCCACCGATGCGATCTCAGCGGTCAGCGTTGAGCGGTTGCAGGGCCAGCTTGCTGAAGCCCAAGCGGTCGCGGACCGTGAGGCGGCGGCGGCGGATGCGCTGCGGGAGCGCCTGAGCGCGCTCGAAGACGTCGCCGAGCCGGCGGCGACCGGCGAGGATACAGCCTTGAGCGATCGCGTCGCTGAGCTTGAAGAAGACAATGCGCGCCTGGAAGAGGCGCTGGCGGCGGCGCGAGAGGGCGACGCCCCGCTCGCGCTCGACCCCGAAGAGACCGATGCGCTGCGCGCGCGGATCGCGCAATTGACCGCGCGATTGGCTGACGCGGAGCCGGCCGCTGCTGAGTTGGCCGACGCCCGCCGAGAACTGGCGGCGCTGCGCGCCCGAGCGGCGGATCCCGACGGCGAGGCGGTTGAGGAGCTCGCCGGCCTGCGCGCCCGCATGTCGGCGCTTGAAGACGGGGACGAAGCCGCGTTTTTGGAGGGTGACGAAAACCGGCGCGGTCACTGGCTGGCGGCGCGAAACCGTTGGCTCGAACGCAAAATCGAGCAGCTCCAGGGCGGCGAACCGCCGGCTCCCAGCGCAGTGGAGGCGGAGGCCATCGAGCTGCGCGCGCGCGTGGCGGAGTTGGAGGCTGGCGGAAGCGCCGCGCCGCGTGACGATGAAGCCGCGGGCGATATGGCTGAGCTGTCCCGGTTGCGGTGGCGCAATCGCTATTTGGTTTCGCGCGTGAGCTATTTGGAAAGCCGCGCCCAGCCAATCGCGACCGATGAAACGCCGGCGAGCGGCGAGGATGCGGCGAGCGAGATCGACCGCCTTCGCGCGCGCAACGCCGAGCTGGAAGAAGTCACCAGCGGCGGGGCAGGCGGTTCGGCGCTGCAAGAAGAGCTCGAACGGCTGCGCACGCGTGTGGTGGAGCTCGAAAACGCGGGACCGATCGGCGATGAGGCCTCCCCAGAGGGCGAGACCTATTCCTTGGAATGGCGCAACCGTTATTTGGCCTCCCGGGTTCGGTATCTCGAGCGCCGGCTGAGCGATGCGGAAACCGCGGCGCCTGTGGCGTCCTCGGCTGGGGACACAGCGGCGGAGGCGGAGCTGGAGCGTCTGCGCGCCCAAGTCTCGGGCCTGCAGGCGCAAGCCGAAGAAGCCCCGCGCTTGCGCGCCCGTTTGGCGGAGATGCAGGGCGGCGGGGCTGTGTCGGTCGGCGATGCTGAGACCGAGCCCCTGCGCGGACGCATCCGCGAGCTTGAGCAGGCTTTGGAGGAGGCGCGGGACGGGCGCGGGGCGCGGCACGAAGGCGATTATGCGCTGGAGTGGCGGAACCGCTATCTGACGTCGCGGGTTCGCTATCTTGAGGAACGTTTGGCGGAAACCCGCCGCGGCGGGGCCGGGGCGGAAGGCGACACCGCTTAACCAGCGGAGCGCGCGCTGGCGGGCGGTCGCCCCTTGCGCGGGAATGTCCTGCCCCGGACGACCCGTCCGTGTTAAAGGTTGGCGGGTATGGAAACGGGGCGGGGCAGGCGTCGGTGAGCGGGATGCCGTCGGGCGTGAAATTAGCGATCGGCGTCGTGCTGTTCCTGGTGTGCGGCGTGATCGTCATCCACGGCTATCCGATCCCAGACCGGCCGGGTCTGGCGCGAGAGGTCGAAACCGAACTCGCCGCCGCCGCTGAGGCCGCGCTCGCGTCGCCGCGCGGAGACGGGCCGTATGACTGGGCGAGCGTCGCGTTTGACGGCCAAGTCGCTGCTCTTAGCGGCGTCGCCCCGGACGAAGCCGCCCGCGGGGGCGCCTTTAGCACAGTCCTGCAAAGCACGATGACCGGCGGAGCGTGGCTCGGCGGGGTGACCAAAGTCATCGACCAGACCTGCCAGCCGCCCTTGGTCGTGCCGGCCGATGAAGTCGAAGCGCGCGCCGAGGCGATGCCTGATAGCCGCTGCGAGAATTTTCTGCCCGGGCCGTATCGGTTCAGCGCGGTGCGCACCGGCGCCGGGCCCGTTGCGGTGGAGGGGTTTGCGCCGAGCCGGCGCGTGCGGGCGGACATCGTCGCAGCGGCGGAGGACGCCTTTAACGGCGACTTTCATCAAGACCATCTGCGCTACGCGCTCGGCGCGCCGGACGATGCGGATTGGGCGGAGGCGGCGGCGTTCGGGATCGAGCAGCTGGGTCGCCTGCGTGCGGGCATGTTTCGGCTCCAGGGGCTCACCGCGCAGTTCGAGGGGACCGCGGGGTCGGATGCCTTGAGGGAAGACGTGCTCGCTGACTTGGGCGGCTTCCCCGAGCCGTTCGTGTTGAGCGCCTCTCTTCAGACCGCCGCGCCGGAACCGGAGACCCAGCCCGATGACGCTGACGCAGCGGACCTCGCCCCGCCGGTCGTCGCGCCCGCTGCGGCGCGGCCCCCAAATGGAGGGTCGCGGGAAAACGCGATAAGCGCGATTTTCGGCGTTGGCGGCGGCGCGTCGGACGAAGTCCGCAGCAGCGACCTTTGCCAAGCGCGTATGGACGCGCTGTCATCAACCGGCGCCATCACCTTCGAAGTCAGCCAATCCGAGCTTCGCGCGGACAGCGGCCCCGTCCTCGACCTGCTCGCCGACGCGGCGCGACGCTGCGCCGGGTTCCGCGTCACCGTCACCGGGCACACCGACGACAGCGGCGACCCTGTCGCCAATCTCGCCTTGTCTCAAGCCCGCGCCGAGGCGGTGGTGAGCTATCTCGTCGCCCAAGGGGTTGAGCGCGATCGGCTGAGGGCGGTGGGCGTGGGCTCAAGCGAGCCGCGCGCCTCAAACGACACCGCGGCGGGGCGGGCGGAAAACCGCCGCATCGAATTCGACATAATCGAGTAGGGGCAGGATCCATGTTCTATCTGTTCTTGAAAATGTGGGCCTTCCTTTTGGGCTTCGCCGTTCTGGGCGGGGCGGTGACCTATTGGATGGTGCGCGGCCAACCGCGCGCGGCGGATGAGGAGATGCTGGCCGAGCTCGCCGCTGCTCGAACGCGGCAAAAGGAGGCCGAGGCGGATCGCGACCGCATGCGCGCGCGTTCGCTCGAGACCGATCGAGCGCTGTCTGACGCGCGCTTGCGCCTGGAGGCGGCGAGCGCGCGGGAGGCCGACCTGCGCAGTCAGACCGAGCGGTTGGCTGAGGACATGATGGCGCTGCGCGCTGAAGGCGACGGCGCGGCTGCGGCCGCCCACGCCCAGGAGTTGGAGCGTGCCTTGGCCGACGCGCGGGAGGCGCGCGCCCAAGCGGACCGGCTCGAGACGGAGGTTCGCGAGATGGCGGATCTGCGCGCGCGCTTAGAGAGCCTCCACGCAGAGGGAGAGCAGGCGGCGGATCGCGAAGCGGCGCTCATGGCCGAACGCGATGCGCTCGGGGCTCATGTGGAGGCGCTGGCCGCCGCTGCGCTTGCGGCGGCGCCGGAGCCCGGGGCGATCGCCGCAGACTTTGAAGGCGACGCCTCACAGCTGCGGCTGCGGGTCCGTCAGCTCGAGGAGGCGTTCGAGACCGCCCAAACCATGGGCGCTCAGGCGGCGTCGGCGGCGGCCCAGCTCGCCTCGGCGGAGGACGAAGCGGCGCGTTTGCGGGAGCAAGCCGAACGCTTGGAAGCCCAACGCGACGCCGCAGAAGAGGACGCCGCGGCGCTGCGCGGGCGGGTGGACGCGTTGGAAGTGGGATTGGACGCCCAGGGCGACGGCGTCTCGGCGGATCATGCGGGCGACGCCGCAGCGCTGCGCGCGCAAATGCGACGCTTAGAGGTTCAGCTTGAGGCGGCTGAAGACGATGCAGCGGCGATGCGCCATCGCTTGGCGGAGGCGCAGGAGGCCGAGGATGTCGCGCCTATGCCGGCCCTCACCGCCATTGGCGTGGCGGCGGCGTTCGATGATGACGCCGCGGCTCTGCGCCGCCGCGCGCGGGTCGCTGAACACGCTCTTGAGACCGCCGAAGACGACGCCGCGGCGTTGCGGTCCCAACTCGTCGCGCTCGAAACGCGCTTGGAGGAAGCCGTCGACGCGGCGGAGGCGAACGGGGAGCTCGACATCGCCGAGGAGGGGGCTGTCGATTTTGACGCCTTGCCGACGTTCCTCGACGAACCCGTGCTGGGCGCGCCCGACGATCTCCAGAAAATCAAAGGGGTCGGGCCGAAGCTCGAGCAGACCCTGCACGATCTCGGCGTCTTCTATTACCGTCAAATCGGCTCATGGACGGATGCGCAAGTGGCCGAAGTCGATAGCCAGCTCGCATTCCGTGGCCGGATTGATCGAGACGATTGGCGCGGCCAAGCGCGGGTGCTCGGCGCGGGCGGAACCACTGATTTTCCTCGCCTCAGAGAGGAAACCCAACACCAGGCGCATAGCTGATGGTGGACCATCCGGTCTACGTGTGAAACAACGCCGAAGGTGGGATTGCGGGGGATCTAAATGGCTGTCGGTGAGCTGCAGGTTTTCGCCATCGTCGGATTTTTGTTGGCCGCGTATTCCATCGTGGCCAACGACGCGATCCAAACATTGGGGACGTTTTTAAGCTCGAACCGACGGCGCCCCTGGTGGGTGCTTTGGATCTTCGCCAGCTCCGTGATCCTCGCCGTGATGGCTTATGGCTTCTACCAAAACGGCGGCGACATCGCGTTCGATCGCCTCGACTCCATTCCCTATCCCGAAGGCGGGGTGCAGTGGTGGCACGCAGCGCCGCCTTTGATGCTGCTGGTTCTGACCCGCTTCGGCATTCCCGTCTCGACGACCTTTCTCGTGCTTACGATCTTCACCCTCACCGGCGGGGCGGCGACCGAAGGCGTGATGGAGAGCATGCTGCTCAAGTCGCTCTTGGGCTATGTGGTCGCGTTCGGCGCGGGCGCCGTCGTCTACCTGCTCATCTCGCGAATTTTCGAGCGCTGGGTGTCGCGCACCGCCGATGAGCCGCACGCGCCCTATTGGTTTGCGCTGCAGTGGATCTCCACCGCCTGGCTGTGGTGGAACTGGCTGGTGCAGGATCTGGCCAACATTTTCGTATTCCTGCCGCGCACGACCACGGTGAACGACGCCGGGGAGACGGTGGTCGCTTTTGACCCGACGCTGATCGTCTTCGCGACGATCGTCATGCTCGGCCTGCATGCATTCATCTTCGCCACGCGCGGCGGCTCGATCCAGCGGATCGTGTTGACCAAAACCAACACCACCGACATTCGCGCCGCGACGATCGTGGACTTCATTTACGGAACGATCTTGCTCTTTTTCAAAGAGATCAACGACATTCCGATGAGCACGACCTGGGTGTTCCTGGGCCTTCTGGCTGGTCGCGAACTGGCGATCACCTTCGTGTCCAATCTTCGCCAGAAGTTGGATGCCTTGGGAGATGTGGCGACGGATTTGATGCGCGCGGCTTTGGGGCTCATCGTCTCGGTGGCGCTCGCGATTTCCATGCCCTGGCTCGCCACCGGATCGCCGCCATCGATCGTGGAACGGTTCATGGGCGGCTAGGACGCCTCGCGCGCTGCGAAACCGGCGAGAATCTCCGCCACGATGCGGGCGGCGACCAGGGCGGTTGCGTCTGAGACGTCTAGGCTCGGATCGAACTCTGTCAGGTCGACGGCGCGGACGGCCGGATGCGCGCCCACCGCGTGCGCGGCGGCGAAAACGTCCGCCGCCGACGCGCCGCCCGGCCGGGCTCCAGGCGCGCCGGGGGCGAAGCCGCGGTCGATTACGTCAATGTCGATATCGACATAGATGCGCTCGACGCGTTCGGAGAGACGGTTGAGCTCTTCATGGGCGGCGGCGGCGAAGCCTCCTGGCCCTATCGCGTCGATGGTGCGCCAGGATATGCCGGCGTCATTCGCTTTGTGCGCCATGGCTTTGGTGTTGGCGAACGCCGCGAGCCCCAATTGCGAGATGAGGCCGCCGGGCAGACCGTCCTCAAGGAGCGCCTGCAACGGATTGCCGTTGGTGAGGCCGCAATCCACGTCCCGCAAATCGAAATGGGCGTCGAAGGTCAAAAGACCGACCGCCGACAGCGTTGGGTCGAGCGCGTGGACCCCGGGACGCGTGACCGCATTGTTGCCGCCCAATAGGATGACCAGCTCGTAGCGATTTCCGAGCGCCGCCGCGGCTTCCCTAATCGGGATGAACGCATCGGCGGGGGTCGTGACCTTCAGATTGAGGTCGCCTGCATCGAAGACACGCAGGGTGTCGGCGAGATCAAGATCCCGGTCCGCGGCATAGGTCGACAGACGCTTAAGGGTCTCGCGCACGGTTTTCGGCGCCAAATCGCATCGCCCCGGCGTCAGGGAGCGTTCGTTTAGGGGGGCTCCGATCAGGGCGACCCGGGCGTCGCCGGTCTCCTCTTTGGTCAAGAGGTCAGCGATCGAGGTCCAACCGCGGCACTCCGAGGCGCGGGCGTGGGGCATCAAGCTCTCTCCTTGGCCTTTCGAGGCGGGGCGGGTATAGCGCGGGCGCATGTGGGATCGCATCTGGACCAACGCGCACTTGGCCACCATGGCCGATGACGTCTCTGCGGCCTATGGCGCAATCGCCCAAGGCTCGGTCGCGGCCGAAGACGGTCGCATCGCTTGGCTCGGCCCCACGTCCGATTTGTCCGGCGACCCCTCGACGTTGGCGCGCGAGGTGATCGACTGCGCGGGCGCATGGATCACGCCCGCGCTTATCGACTGTCACACCCATCTGGTGTTTGCGGGCGATCGGTCCGGCGAGTTCGAACGTCGCTTGGGCGGAGAGAGCTACGAGGCCATTGCGCGCTCAGGCGGGGGCATCCTGTCCACCGTCCGCGCGACCCGGGCGGCGAGCGTCGAGGAACTGGTCGAGAGCGCGCTGCCGCGTTTGGACAGACTGCTCGCGGACGGGGTGGGAACGGTCGAAATCAAATCCGGCTATGGTCTTGAGACGGCGTCGGAGCTGCGGATGCTTGACGCCGCGAAGCGCTTGGCGGATTTGCGCCCCGTGCGCGTCAAGCGGACATTTTTGGGCGCGCACGCGCTGCCGCCGGAATTCGCTGAAGACCGCGCCGGCTATGTCCGGCTCGTTTGTGAAGAGATGATCCCGGCGGTCGCCAAGGACGGCCTGGCCGATGCTGTCGACGCATTTTGCGAAGGCGTAGGGTTCTCGCCTGAGGAAGTCGCCGAGGTTTTTGACGCCGCTCGAAGCGCGGGTCTGCGGGTCAAGCTCCATGCGGAGCAATTGAGCGATTTGGACGGCGCTGCGCTGGCGGCGCGGCATGGCGCGTTGTCGGCCGACCATCTTGAGTATTTGAGCGATGCCGGGGTCGCGGCGATGGCGGAGGCGGGCACGGTCGCCGTTCTTTTGCCCGGCGCCTTTTATGCGCTGGGCGAAACGCGCAAGCCGCCCGTGCCTGCGCTGCGCGCCGCGGGCGTGCCGATGGCGGTGGCGACCGACTGCAATCCCGGCTCATCGCCGCTCCAGTCCGCGCTTCTGGCGATGAACATGGCCTGCGTTCTGTTTGGGCTCACGCCCGAGGAAGCGCTCGCCGGGACGACCCGCCACGCCGCCCAGGCGCTCGGTCTGGCCGGTGAGACTGGCGCTCTCAGCCCAGGCGCGGCGTGCGATTTGGCGATTTGGGATATCGGGCGGCCGGCCGAACTCGCCTATTGGATTGGCGCAAATCCGCTGCGGGGCAGGGTGTTCGGCGGCGAGCCCGTCTAACGACACCTCTTTGGGCGCACGAAAAAGGGCCGCGCCTTGCGGCGCGACCCTTCTCGAGCACTATCCGTCTTGGATTAGCGCGGCAGTTCCGTCACCGAAAGCGTGGCGTTGGGGTAGCCGTCTCCGCTCCAATAGGTGCCGACCCAGACGTCGTACTGACCCGAAAGCGGGTTGTTGAACGTCACCTGCGGGTTGAGGCCCACATAGTCGTCATTGCAGTGCCAAGAGCCGTCCGGCGCGTTGACGATCAGGGTCGTGTCGGCGCTGGATGAAGCGGCGAACGCCAGCGGGAAGGTCGTGCCGGCGGTGTAGTTGACCCGGTAGTCCGGCGCAGCAGCGATCGAGCCCAAGCATCCCGGTCCGAGATTGTAGTCAGGCGCGTTAAGCTCGCCGCCGGCTTGAAGGTTCACGGTGTGGGGGTCCGGCGTGTAGCCGGTATTCAAGCTCACCGTTCCGTAGGTCGGGGGAAGGCTCCAATCGGGGCCGCCGCTCGCGAAACCGCCCGAGGAAGCGCCGCCGCTGAGATTGCCGGTGCCGATCTCGGAAATATAGAGGGTGGCGTCGGGATAGCCATCGCCGCTCCAGTAGGTGCCGACCCAGATGTCATAGACGCCGGACTGGGCGGGGCTGAATTCGAGGCCAGGGTTCAAGCCGTCGAAGTCGTCGTTGCAGTACCACGAACCGTCAGGGCCGTTCACGACCAGCGTGGTGTCGGCGTCCGACTCCACGGAGAGGAAGAGCGGCAGGGAGCCGGCCGAGAAGGTCAACTCATAGTCCGGCGCGTTGGCGATTTGGCCCACGCAGCCCCAGGCGCCGATGGTGGAGGCGTCGATGCTTCCGCCGGCCTGAAGGCTGACGGCCACCGGGTCGGGCAGGAAGCCGGAGTTCAGCGTCGTGGAGCCATAGCCAGCCGGCAGCGAGTAGTCCTGAGCCGCGGCGGCGGAGGCGAGAACGCCGGCAGCGGCCGTAGCCGCGAGCGCATATTTCAGCATGTCGAGAAATCCCCGTAGATGTCTCCGCACTCTCCGGAATGGGATGTGCGTGTTTAAGTCCTGACTGGGCGCTGAGGCGAAAACGTGGCGCGGAAAGCGCCGCTTTTGTGACCATTGCAGTCATCGCCGGTTCATCATGCACCCGGCTTGTCGCGCCGCGGGCGGCGCGCCTTACGGCGCATCGCCCGCGATGTGCTTGTGCTTACGGAACTTCGGTGACGTAAAGCGTCGCGTTGGGGAAGCCTTCGCCGTCCCAATACGTGCCGACCCAGATGTCGTATTGGCCCGACATCGGGTTGGAGAAGGTGACTTGCGGGTTCAACCCGTTGAAATCGTCGTTGCAGTGCCACGAGCCGTCAGGCGCATTGATGACGAGCGTGGTGTCCGCGTCGGAACCGACCGCAAAGGAAAGCGGGAACACGTCGCCCGCGGTGTAGAACACTTGATAGTCGGGAGCCGCTGCGATGTTGCCGACGCATGCGCCGCCGATCTCGGAGCTCGCATCGACGCCGCCGCCGGCTTGGAGCGAGACCGTGTGCGGGTCCGGCGTGAAACCGGTGACAAGGTTGGCGCTGCCATAGTTTTGGGCGGAGGCGGCGGTCGCCAGCAAGCCCGTTGCGACCGCAGCCGCGAGCGAAAGTCTCAGCATGAGAAATACCCCACTTAAGAAACGGGCCGAACGCAGGGTGCGCCCAGCGCTCGGGGGTGGTGAAGAGCACTTAAGGCGAAAACGTGGCGAATCGGGCGCCTAAATTCCGAACAGCCTTAATTTCTGCTGGATTATTGCAGTTGCGAAGAGCCACGACTGCGGCGCCGATCCGATGTTTTGCCTATTCATCGCTAAGTCGGGCTTTCGCTTTCCCCATGCGATTCGCCTTTAGGGCGCTGCTGGCTCCCTGAGCCCGCGACGCTTGCATTGACGGCCGGGCGGGTCGCCGCCGAAAACGGGGCCTACGACCAAAAACGGGAAGGAACACGCCATGACAGGCGCCTCCGTCGTCAACGCCCGTACGGTGCGCGCCCCGCGCGGGACCGCCTTGTCCGCGAAGAGCTGGGCCGCCGAGGCGCCCCTTCGGATGCTGATGAACAACCTCGACCCCGACGTCGCCGAGCGCCCTGAGGAGCTTGTCGTCTACGGTGGGATTGGGAAAGCGGCTCGCGATTGGGCGAGCTTCGACAAAATCGTGGAAACGCTGCGCCGGCTCGAAAATGACGAAAGCCTGCTCATTCAATCCGGAAAACCTGTGGGCGTCTTCAAGACCCACCCCGACGCGCCTCGGGTGTTGATCGCGAACTCCAATTTGGCGCCGGCCTGGTCCAGCTGGGACCATTTCAACGCGCTCGATCGGCTGGGCCTGATGATGTACGGCCAGATGACCGCCGGTTCTTGGATATATATCGGCAGTCAAGGCATCGTTCAGGGGACTTACGAGACCTTCGTCGAGATGGGGCGGCGCCACTATGGCGGCGACCTGACCGGCAAGTGGATCCTCACCGCGGGGCTTGGCGGCATGGGCGGCGCTCAGCCCTTGGCGGCGACGATGGCCGGGGCGAGCTGCTTGGCGGTTGAATGCCGCGCCGACCGCATCGAGCGAAGGTTGGCCACCCGCTATCTCGACCGTCATGCGGACACATTGGACGAAGCGCTCGGAATGATCCAAGCCGCCGCCGCATCCGGCGAAGCGGTGTCTGTGGGGCTTTTGGGCAATGCCGCGGAAATTTTGCCTGAGCTCATCGCCCGCGGCGTTCGGCCGGACGCCGTGACCGACCAGACCTCCGCCCATGACCCTGCGAACGGATATCTGCCCGCCGGCTGGACGGTTGAGCGTTGGGACGATGCGCGGGAACGCGACCCCAAAGCCGTCGAAACCGCGGCGCGCCGCTCCATGGCCAAGCATGTCGAAGCGATGCTGGCGTTTAAGGAACAGGGCGTTCCGACCTTCGACTACGGCAACAACATCCGACAGGTCGCCAAGGATGAGGGCGTGTCCCACGCCTTCGACTTCCCCGGTTTTGTACCGGCTTATGTGCGGCCCTTGTTCTGTCGGGGCGTGGGGCCGTTTCGGTGGGCCGCCCTATCGGGGGACCCCGAAGACATCTACCGGACCGACGCCAAGGTGAAGGAGCTTCTGCCCGATGCGCCGCATCTGCATCGTTGGCTCGACATGGCGCGCGAACGCATCGCTTTCCAAGGACTGCCTGCGCGGATCTGTTGGCTGGGGCTGGGGGATCGTCACCGCATCGGCCTCGCCTTCAATGCAATGGTCGCCGCGGGGGAACTTTCCGCGCCGATCGTTATCGGTCGAGACCATTTGGATTCAGGCTCTGTCGCGTCGCCCAATCGGGAGACCGAAGCCATGAAGGACGGCTCGGACGCGGTGTCTGATTGGCCGCTATTGAACGCGCTCCTGAACTGTGCGAGCGGCGCGACTTGGGTGTCGCTGCATCATGGCGGCGGGGTCGGGATGGGATACTCCCAACATGCCGGCATGGTCGCACTGGCGGACGGCACGCCGGAGGCGGCGCGTCGGCTTGAGCGCGTGCTTTGGAACGATCCCGCCACCGGGGTCATGCGCCATGCCGACGCCGGGTATGAGACCGCGCTGGACTGCGCGCGCGAGCACGGGCTCGACCTGCCGATGATCGGTTCATGAGCGACGCCGCCCAGGATGAGGGCGCCCTCTCGTTCGCCGCGTTGCGCGCGCTTCGCGACGGGACGCGCGGGGTTGCGGTCAGCGCGGCGGAATGGTCGGCGGTGGACGCGGCTGCGGCGTCAGTCGCGCGCATCGTCGCGCGAGGCGAGCCGGTCTATGGGGTGAACACCGGCTTCGGATTGTTGGCCCAGACCCGCATTTCGGATGACAAACTCGCGGCGCTCCAGCGCAATCTCGTGCTGTCCCATTGCTGCGGGATGGGTGAGGACCTGCCTGACGCGGTGGTCCGACTGACGCTCGCGCTCAAAATCCGCGCCTTGGCGCGCGGCGCGTCGGGCGTCCGCCGGGTCGTCATCGAACGGCTCTTGGCGTTGATTGACGGCCAGGCGTATCCCTGCCTGCCGGCTCAAGGATCCGTCGGCGCCTCGGGGGACCTGGCGCCGCTCGCCCATCTCGCCGCTGCGTTGCTGGGCGAGGGGCGCATTCGCGTCGATGGCGCGGTCTTGCCCGCGGCTGACGCGCTTAAGCGGTCAGGCCTCGATCCGCTCGAGCTCGAGGCTAAGGAGGGCCTTGCGCTTCTCAACGGCACGCAAGTCTCAACCGCTCTGGCGCTCGATGCGCTGTTTGAAGCCGAGGACGCCTTCCGCGCCGCACTTGTCGCCGGCGCGATGAGCCTCGACGCCATGATGGGGTCGGACGCCCCGTTTGATCCGCGCATTCATGCGCTGCGGGGACAGCCCGGGCAGGCGGAGACGGCGGAGGCTTATCGGCGTCTTTTGGCGGGCAGCGAGATCCGCGCCTCCCATGTGGACTGCGACAAAGTCCAGGACCCGTATTCCTTGCGGTGCCAGCCCCAAGTCATGGGCGCCTGTTTGGACGTCTTCCGCGCCGCTGCGGGGATGCTCAAGCGCGAGGCCGCCGCGGTCACCGACAACCCGCTCATCTTCGCTGAGGAAGACGCCGCCTTGTCGGGCGGGAACTTCCATGCCGAGCCCGTGGCCTTCGCCGCCGACATGATCGCCATGGCCGCCACCGAGATGGCCTCGCTTTCCGAACGGCGCATCGCCGCGCTGGTTGATCCGAATATGAGCGGACTGCCGGCTTTCTTAGTCGAGGAGCCCGGGCTGAATTCCGGATTTATGATTGCGCAGGTGACCGCCGCGGCCTTGGTGTCCGAGAACAAGACGCTGTCCCATCCGGCGAGCGCGGACTCCTTGCCGACCTCGGCCAACCAAGAAGACCACGTCTCCATGGCGACTTGGGCGGCGCGGAAGGCGGGCATGGCCGCCGTCAACGCCGCGCGCGTGATCGCCATTGAGTGCTTGGCGGCCTGCCAAGGCTTAGACGCCCGCGCGCCTTTGGCGACCTCCGACGCGCTCGCCGCCGTGCAGGCCCGCATCCGAGAGAAGGTCCCGCACTATGACGCCGACCGATACTTCGCCGACGACCTCGCGACAGCGGAAGGGCTGGTTCGCAGCGGCGCGATTGGTGAGGCCGTTGGCGTTTGGTTCGACGCTGACGCCTAGCGCGCTTGGCGATGTGGAACGGTCGCGTCTTGACGCCGACGCGTTCATGGCGCGACCGTGGCTTGGCTTTAGGGGAGAACCGAGCCATGGCGAGATTTCGAGCGTGCGCGGCGGCAGCCGCGGTGGTGCTGGCCGCGGGGGCATGCGCGACTGAGGACGGCGGCGGGCCGCGTTTTGGCCCGGGCTACATCGAAGTCGGCGAGAACCGCCGCTTCTCGGTGTCTTACCTGCCCGAATTGGACGCCGCGCTGTTGAACTTCTCAATCATCCGCTCCTTCGATGCGGAGGGTGTGCCGCCCGAACCGCCGGAAGAGGCGGAATGGCGCGCAGCGGCGGAGGCGGCGGCGGCCGAGCAGGGCTGCACCCTCGCCGACTTGGTGCAAGAGAGCGAAGACACCTATCGGGCGAGCTTCGCGTGTCCCGAGAACGGCGATGGCGCATAGCCTCCAAACCGTGACGACAAGGAGTATGGCGGATGCTGCGATGTGTTGCGGGCCTCATCGGCGCGGGGATCTTCGTGATGGCGGCTGACGCGCAGGACGCCGCGCCCGATCCGGGGCGGTGGGGCGTGGTCATCCATGGCGGCGCGGGCGTCATCGAGCGCGGCGTTTTGAGCGAGGAGGAAGAGGTTGGCTATCGCGCCGCGCTCGCCGGCGCCGCTGAAGCGGCCGGCGCCATTCTCGCTGAGGGCGGGTCAAGCCTCGACGCGGTGGAAACCGCCATCCGTCTTTTGGAGGACGATCCGCGGTTCAACGCCGGGCGCGGCGCGGTGTTCACCGCGGAGGGCGTGAATGAACTGGACGCGTCGATCATGGACGGTTCGAGCCGCGCGGCCGGCGCGGTCGCCGGCGTTACGACCGTGGCGAACCCGATCACGCTCGCCCGCGCAGTGATGGAGCAATCTCCCCATGTGATGATGGCGCGGGATGGGGCGGAAGCGTTCGCCGTGAGCCTCGGCATGGAGACGGTCGCGGCGGAGTACTTCTACACCGAACGCCGTTGGCGGCAGCTCCAAACCGCGCTGAGCCGCGGCCAAATCCTGCTTGATCATGAGCGGTTCGGCACTGTGGGCGCTGTCGCGCTGGACCAGGCGGGGCATCTCGCCGCCGGCACCTCCACCGGCGGCATGACGGCGAAGCTGTACGGACGGGTGGGCGATAGTCCTGTTATCGGGGCGGGGACCTATGCGGATGACGCCTCATGCGCGGTGTCCGCCACCGGGCATGGCGAGTTCTTCATTCGCGCCGCGGTGGCGCGGACGATTTGCGCCCGGGTGGAGTTTCTCGGCGAAGACCTCCAGACCGCCGCCGACGCGGTGGTTCGGGAGGAACTCGTCGCCATGGGCGGTGATGGCGGGGTGATCGCCGTCGATCCGTCCGGCGCGCTCGTCTGGAGCTTTAACTCGCCGGGCATGTATCGAGCGCGGTTCGGTGCGCTCACCCCGCTTGAGGTCGCCATCTACGAGGACGCCGCGGTCGCCGCCGATGACGGCGCGGAGTGATCGGCGGGCTCCGCGGAGCGCCCGCGCCAATCGCCCGCCGCCAAGCTCTGCCCAAGCGCCGCAGCCGTCATGCGCTTGGCGCGCATCCAGGGCGGTGTCAGCCAGCCGCCGCGAATGGCTGCGGTCGCCATGATCGCAGGAACGGCGAGCGTTTGGATCCCGGCGGCTTGGGCGAGCACCGCGAGCACGATGCCGGCTGACGCGGTCAATCCTAAAATCGCGAACCCGAACATCATCCAGCGCACGCCGGCCCCGGCGCAGAGCTTGACTTGAAGCGACGGCTTGGCGCGGCCCAGGCCTCGCAGCGTCGCGAGGCAGGCATGCGTGAATTGCTTCAGTTCAGCCTCGCCGTTCCGGTTCGCGGGATTGGGTCGGTGGGAGAGCCTCAGGGTCTCCGGGCCCGCTTCCAACACCAGGTCGATTGCGGTGACGCCGTAACCGGTGACGACGGCGAGACGAGCGCCGGTCACGTCTTCAAACCGGATTTGCGAGAGCGTCTCGCCTTTAGCGGTCAGCCGCGCCGCCTCGGTCTCGCTGATGCGGACGTGTTGTTTTCCGCCGATGCGCCCGGGCGCTTTGTCGTAGGTGATGTCCATCTCGCTTCCGCCTCTGTCTCAAAGCCTCTGACGGCTTTGGTGATAGGCGGAGGCGGAAGGCCGAGCTGTGATCGGGGTCACATCCGGGGAGACTTAATCCGCAAGCGAAAAAGTCAGGGTCACGGACATGCTGACCCGTTTGAAAATCTGGTCGGTTTCCGCCGCGCCTGGGGCTGGCTCCCGAGGCGTGAGCCTCAGCGCGCCATGCTCGGCGTCACGCAAGAGGGAAGCTTGCGCGCCGGCTTCCGCGGCGAGCCGTTCGACATTCGCGCGCGCGTTGCGGGCTGCTTCGGCGAGCAACTCGGTCCGCAGTTCCTCTAAGGTCGTGTACAGATAGGCGGGCTCGGCCGTTTCAACGCTTGTGTTCCCCCCTCGAACAAGTTCGCCCAGGGTGACGCGCGCCTCCGCGACGGAGTTGACGTTCCCCGTGCGCACCGTCATGGGCTGGCGCATGACGAAGCGGCGTTCGAGCGGAGCGGCGTCTTCCAAGCCCCGGTCGTCGACGGAGAGCGCGCCCAGCGTCACTTCAGCGCTGTCGATGCCGCGGTCTTCGAGAAAGGCCTGAACGCTGGCGACCCCTGCGTCGAGGGCGTCCTGCACCAAGACGGGGTCATCGCCGGAGGCGGCGACGCTGAGCGGCCAGACCGCGAGGTCTGCGATGACTTCGCGCTCCGCCACGCCCTGGGCGGTCACAAACGCCTCGTTGGGCGCCGAGGCCACCAAGCCGCTGGCGATGAAGTAACCGCCTAGGGCGGCGCCGGCGGCGATCAACGCGCCGCTCAAAAAACCCGCGCCGATGCCTGGCCCTTCGCCGCGCGATCCATATCCAGCCATCGACAATCCCCTTAAGCCGCAGCGCTAGTAGCCCATCGCCGCGCCATCTTTCCGCATCTCGGAGGCTGCGGCGTACACGCCCGTCTCCAGGTCGCGCAAGATGGCTTGATAGCCCCCGAACCCGCCTTCGCCGTCGCGTACGACATGGCCGCGCGCCTCAAGCGTCGCCCGGACCTCATCGGACACGCCGCTTTCGACATAAACAATCCCGGTCCCATCAGCGGGGGCGCCGGTCGGTTCGCTCGACCCGTCATGGCGCCACCGCGCCGCGTCGCCCGCTTCTTGGACGTTCATGCCATAGTCGATGATGTTCACCAGAATCTGAACATGGCCCTGGGGCTGCATGCCCCCGCCCATCAGGCCGAAGGACAACCAGGCCTCCCCGTTTTGGGTGACCATGGCGGGAATGATGGTGTGGAAAGGACGGCGGCCGGGCGCGTAGACATTCGGGTGCGCGTCATCCAACGCGAAGAGCTCAGCTCTGTCCTGCAGCATGAAGCCCAGCCCGTCGGGCACTAAGCCCGAGCCCATGCCGCGATAGTTCGATTGAATGAGCGACACCATCATGCCGTCGCTGTCGGCGACGGTGAGGTAGGTGGTGTCCCCGTCCTCCAAGATCGCCGGATCGCCATACGCCACCGAACCCATCGCGCTTTCCATGGAGATAAGGGCGCGCCGAGCCTCGGCGTATTGTTCTGAAATCAGAGCGTCCAGCGGGGCGGGGGAGAAGGCGGGGTCGGAGTAGTACCGAGCGCGGTCTTCAAACGCCAAGCGCTTGGCTTCGATTTGGACGTGCAGGCTGTCGGCGGACCCGAAGCCCATCGCGGCGAGGTCGTACGCCTCGAGTATTTGAAGCATTTGCAGCGCCGCGACGCCTTGGGTGTTCGGGGGCAGCTGCCAAACGTCGTAGCCGCGATAGCTCACCGATAGGGGCTCCACCCATTCAGAGGCGTGGGCTGCGAGATCTTCGTAGCGCAAATGCCCGCCGATGCGCTGCATATAGGCGTCGATGGTTCGTGCGATTTCGCCTTCATAGAAGGCTTCCCGACCGCCCTCGGCGATCAGCCGATAGGTGTTTGCAAGGTCGGGATTGGCGAAGATCTCGCCTTCAGCCGGCGCGCGGTCCTCGAGGAAGTACGTCGCGCGCGCGTTGTCGAATTCCTCCAGCATGCCCTCTTCATGGGCTTGTTCGAGCCGCTGCAGGTTGCGGTCCCAGTAGTAAGCGATGACCTGGGTTAGCGGGAAACCCTCTTCGGCATAGCGGATCGACGGCTCTAGAATGTCGTTCATCGGCAGGCGGCCGAACCGCTCATGCAGCTCAAACCAGCCGTCCACCGCGCCGGGGACCGACACCGGAAGCGATCCGAAAGGCGGAATGGCCCCGCGGTCGCCCACCGCTTCGCGCATGTCCTCAAGGCTCAGCCCCATAGGCGAGCGGCCCGAAGCGTTTAAGCCGTACACCTCGCGGGTTTCGGGATCATAGACGAGCGCGAACAGGTCCCCGCCGATGCCGCAACCGGTGGGCTCCATCAGCCCCAGGGCCGCGTTCGCCGCGATCGCCGCGTCCACTGCGCTGCCCCCAGCCCGCAAAATGTCGATGGCGATTTGCGTGGCGAGCGGGTGTGCGGTCGCGGCCGCGCCGTTTTGGGCGATGACAGGCGAGCGGGTGGCGAACCAATCCCCGGTGACCCGATCTCCCGGCTGAGGGTTTTCCGGGCCGGCGAATGCGGCTCCGGGCTGGACGGACATCAAAGCGATGGCGGCGGCGGTCGCGGCGGCGCGTGTCATGGCGTTCCCCGGTCTTTTGCGAAGGTTTGATCCGAACATAGCCAAGTCCGGCCGTCCATGGCCGGCGCATCCGTTCTCGCTTTAGCGGGCATCATTGAGGCGTGGGCTCAACCAAGCAGGAGAACGAGCATGTTTCGAGTTGCATCCGTCGCGCTGTGCGCGGTCAGCGTTTTCGCATCGTCAAGCGCTGCGCAGGAGGCGCCGGCGTCCTTGGCGGCGTAGCTTGGCGCGGGCGAGGGGCGCGCGCTCCTCGCCCTTTTGCGCCTAGCGACCGTCGTCTCCGCCGCCGAGCACGCCCTGCAGGAGGTCACGAACGGCGTCCTCCTGGGAGGGTTCATCCTCTTCGGCCGCGTCCGCTTCGTCGTCGCGCGAACCGCGGACGCCCAAAATGTTCTGAATGGCCGCGCCGGCTTCTCCGCCGATGTTTTCGTCAATCAGGCGGGCGGCTTCATCGCCGACGGTGCGCGCGGTGCCGTCTTCATTCGTTCCCACGCGGATCGCGGTCACCGAATCGCGGACTTCCCCGACAAGGATCTCCTGCTCCGGGGACGCCCAGGGACCGTAAAGCCGCACGGGCACTTCCAAACCATCGAGGTCCGCCACGCCGCCTTGGCCTTCCGCACTCGCGACCACGCTTGGACGCAGGGTGAGGTCAAGCGACTGTCCGGCGAAGCTGATTTCGCCGTCGCCGCGCACGCGCAGAAGCGGGCTGAGCATGGCGATGTCGTTGGTCCGGGCGACGCCGTCGGCCACGGTGAATGTGGCGCTGAGCTCGCTGAAATCGGTGCTTTCTCGGCTGGACCAGGCGCTCGCCAGCCCGCCGACGCCGCCGGTGAGAAGGTCGCGGCCGGCACGGGCGATGCGGCCCAAATCCACCCCTGTGATCGCGCCGTCTGCGAAGGTGAAATCCGCATCGCCTGAAAGCCGCCTCATGATCTCCGCCTGCGACGCGCCTGACGTTCGCAAATCGAACGAAAGCGAACCCGTCCCGCTCAAGCGGTCGAAACCGGCGGCTTGTGTCAAAAGCTCCAGCGCCTGCACATCGGAAAGCGCGCCGGCGAGCGTGAAGCTGGGCCGTGCGTTCCGGGCGTTGGCGATAAGCGTGACATCGCCCGCACCCCCGAAGCCCTGAACCTGCGTCAGCGCCGCTTCCAACCGGCCGTTTTCAAGCTCGGCGTCGAGCGTGGCGTTGCGGAATGTGATGTCGCCGAATTGCAGCGTGCCCACGGTCAGCTCGAAGGCCGCGTCAAGCATGCTCAGAGGCGAAAGATCGATAGGGGCCTCGCTCCAGGGCGGCACGCCGCTCCCGCCGCTGGACCCTGCGCCGCTCTCGGGCGGCAGATACGGGTTCATGTCGAGTTCGCGGATGTCGAGCGTCCCACCCATGAACGGCCGATTGCCCGTAAGGTCGTAGGTCACCTCGCCAGTCCCGACGATGTCGTCGAATTCCAGCCGCGCATCGCGGAATGACATGGCGTCGAAACCGCCTTCCGCCGCGCCGCTGACCGAAACGGATTGGAAAACGTCGCCCTCAGGCAAGGCGGCGCCGGCGAGCGCGGCCAATCGCGGCAAGGAGGGGATGGCGGCGGCAAATGCGCCCTCATAGGCCGGCGCGGCCCCGGGCAAGAACCGGCCGTCCACATCCGCGGTCGCGAGCGCACTCTCAAAGGCGAGGGTTATTGGCGCTTCGCCGCCCTCGAAAAACGTCCGCAGGCTGTCGAGACGCAGCGCCAGAGACATTGGCTCGCCGTCAAAGGTCAGCCCGCCATCCAGCGTCAATGGCTCGGAGAGCGACGGCAGGCTGAGGGCGAGATTGACGTCGTCAAACGCGTGGTCGCGGCCTGCGGCGCGATCGATGTAGCGAATGGCGCCGTCATTAATGCGGACGTCGCCGAGTGAAAGCGCCGAAATCGGGAGCGCGCCGGGGCCGCGCCGGAAATCTCCGCCCGACCCGGAAACCGCGCGGGCGGTCTCAGGCGCGTCGGCGCTGGCGAACATCCAATTCACCCGGCCGTTGTCCAGCACCTCCAACGTGATCCGCGGGCGCTCAAGGACGAATTCATTGACCTGGACTTGCCGGGAAAGTAGCGGGATGAGCGACAAGCTCGCCCGCAATTCTTCGACTTCGGCGAAGTTCGCCTCGCTGAACCCCTCGGCGTTGAGGATGCGAACCTGGCTTGCGCGCGCTTGCAAGCGCGGCAGCACGGACACGCTGACGGGGCCGTCGATGATCACGTCGCGGCCTATAGCTTGGCGTGCGGCGCTTTGGACCTGTTCGCGATAGACCTCATTGGGGATCAGGCTTGGCGCGACGTACAGAACGCCGAGCAGGATCGCGACTAGGATGATGAGGCCGAATAGAAATCTACGCATAGTCTCGCCGAAATTCCGTTATCCATCGCTAACCGTACGACTAGCACAACGCTGTGACCGTTTGTTGGCGCCGACGCGCTTGGGGCCTCGGGGCTCGTCGCAGCGCCTCGCCAGGGGCATTGAATGCGCTTTTGGAGCGCTTGTCACACACTCGCCGAAAGCCGTAGTTTGCTCATCGCGCGGGTGGAGCGTGGGAGGCGAGAGTCATGAAACTGAAAAACGAGCGGCCGACGGTGACGATGTCGCGCCGAGAACTGATCGTTGGTCTGGCGTCGGGCTCGGTGGTCGCATTCGCCGGGACGGGCTGCGCGACGAACGATGCGCTGGGGCGCAGTCAATTGCTTTTGGTGTCCGATGGGCAGCTGGCGCAGCTTGCGGCCCAGTCTTGGACCCAGGCGCTCAATCAGAACCGGCAATCGACGGACGTCGCGCTTCGTCGTCGCGTTGAAAACGTGGGCAACCGCATCGTGGTGGCCGCCGACCAACGGTTCCCCTCGCAAAACCTGACCCGATACAATTGGGAATTCGCGGTTTTCGAAGACGACACCGTGAACGCCTGGGTGATGCCGGGCGGAAAGGTGGGCTTCCACACCGGTCTCCTGGACATCATGGAGAACGACGATCAGATCGCCACCGTGATGGGTCACGAGGGCGGTCACGTCGTCGGGCGTCATGCGGCCGAGCGGTACTCCCAGCAAATGGCGGCCGCCGGCGGCCTGGCGCTCGCCAATGTCGCGCTTGAAGCCGGAGACGTCGACAATCGCGGCATGATCGCGGGGATCCTGGGCGCGGGCGTGACCTTCGGCGTCATCCTGCCGTACTCCCGACAACATGAGTATGAAGCCGACCGGCTCGGCGCTGACTTTATGGTGGGTGCGAATTATCGAGCCAACGAGGCGGTGCGGTTCTGGGACACCATGACCCGGCGCGCCGGTCAAAGGCCGTTGGAGTTTATGTCGACCCACCCCTCCGACCAGAACCGCATCGCCGCGATGCGGTCCTATATTGCGCAACAGGGCTACGTCTAAGGCGCAAGGATGCATTGAGGCGTTGGTCTGGATCCCGACGCCGCCGCATCGTCGCTTCTTGTTCGGCGCTCAGACAACGCCCCGACGCCGCTCAGCGCGCGTCGGGGTTAGTGCCAGCTCTTCAATGCTAAGCGGCGGAGCTCTTCGATCGTCTCCTGCGATTTGCGAGAGTCCCAAATCGCATT
Source organism: uncultured Caulobacterales bacterium (assembly GCA_964483375.1). GTDB lineage: Bacteria > Pseudomonadota > Alphaproteobacteria > Caulobacterales > Maricaulaceae > JAUIEH01. The sequence goes on along the minus strand of CAZABJ010000013.1, from coordinate 27,649 downwards.
GCATGCATGCAGAGCTTGGGTGCGCGAGGGAAACAAGAGCACGACCCGGCTCCCCCCGCCTGCGGGCCAAATCTCTAGGCGAGCCTGCCCGTCGTTTTGATCGATAATGTCGACGCGCGCGATCGCCATGTCAGAACCCGGCTCGGTCCGACGTCTGTCGAGATCGCTGATACGCGCTCATCTTTCGCCCCCAACCGTGCGATCCAAGCATCGCCCATCGGTTCCCTTTGCGGTTTCCCACGCCGGGCTGGGGGTATAGCGCCGCGCTGCAGCAAAGCGCGTTAAACAAGTGTTCATTTACTGGAATTGGGCGAAATAACAGCTGAATTGCAGCGCGCGCCGGCAAGTCTTAAACTAGTTTAATGCCCCTCCCTCCGCATTGGACGAGTGTCCTGAAGCGGATTGCCGCAGGGCGGCACCGAGAGCAGGAGAGGGCAATGAAAAAAGCGCTTATGGCGGGCGCGGCGGTGGCTATCGTTTCGGCCGCCCCGACGTTTGCGGATGGCGATCTTCTCGCCACCGTGGATCTGTACAAAGACATCTACGTTGACGCGTACTTCACCACCTACAACACCATCGACATTGACGTCGACGTGTGGCTGGACGCGGACAAAGCCGCTGAGTCGATCGCTCTGATCAACCAGCGCAACCAGTACAACAATGACTACGCCTATGAGTCGTCGCGCACCGACACCATCTATGACTCGGGTAACTACAACACCGGCGGCATCTCGATCAACCAAGCCACCGGTAACTCCAACAACCAAGGCACCGCGGTCTCCATCGCGATCGACGACAATCGTCATTATGACGATGGCGAGTACGGCTACGCCTCGGCGACTGGTACGCTTGAGCAAGTGAACTACTGGAACGACGTGCGCTCCTTCAACACCGCGCGCGCGGCGGCCATTGAGCTCTCGCTCAACTACAACGAAGGCATCGTCCACGCCAACCAAGCGACGGGCAGCTTCGCCAACCAAGGCAACATCCTGTCCATCGCGCTTTCCGACGCGTATGACGGCGGCGTGGCCCTTGCCGAAGCCGACCTCGGCCAGTTCAACACCTACAACACGGTGCGTGAAGCTGACCGCGACTACTGCGACTGCTACGGCCAAGTGGACCGTTCCGCGTCGCTGTACGGCTCGCTCAACGGCAACACCGGCATCTTCGGCGTCAACCAATCCGCCGGCAACATGTCGAACCAAGCCAACGTCGTTTCGATCTCGGCCGTCGGCGACTTCTAAGTCGGACGATCGCGAAAGACCTTGGAGATAAAGTCTATGAAAAAGTTCCTCACCACCACGGCTGTCAGCGCGATCGCCGCTGTGGCCCTCGGCTCGGCCGCTAAGGCTGACGTGTTCCTGTACTGGAACGTGTACAAAGACCAAAACATCGACGTCCTGGTCGACACCGACAAGGACTGGTTGGTCGACGTGTACGTCAACCTGTACGAAAACCTCCGCGGCTCGGCTCAGGCGCAAGCTCTGACCAACGCCCGCATCGAGGCCGACTCTTCTGACGACCGCAGCTACCGCCGCTACTCGTCGGGCGTGGACGCGCACGCTTCCACCGTTGACTCGCTGTCGTACAACCTCGGCATCGGTCAAGCGAACCAAGACGTCGGCAACTTCTCCAACCAGGGCAACACGGCCGCGGCCGCGATCAACCTGGGCGGCGAAGATTACGTCAACGCTGAAGCCTACGCTGAGCAAATCACGCGTTGGAACTGGTTGGAATCTGACGAGTACGCCAACCACCTCGTCAACCTGTCGGCTTCGTTGATCAACTCGCTCAACGAAAACACCGGCATCTTCCACTTCAACCAGAACTCTGGCGACGGCAACAACCAGCACAACCTGCTGGCTCTCGCTGTCGGCGGCGACGCGGTCGTGGCTCTGGCCGAAGGCGGTCTGTCGCAACTGACGACCCACAACTACACCACCGAGCTGTACACCAACCGCGCGTCGGAAATCGTCGGTTCGGTCAACGGCAACCAAGGCATCGTCAACGTGAACCAGTCCTCTGGCTTCGCGAACAACCAGTCGACGGTGTACTCGCTGGCCGTTCGTTCTTCGTCGGTCGGCATCGGCGGCAACTAATCCGCCCGATGCACTGGGACGCGTGCGCCTTCGCTGCAGCTTCGGCTGGAGCGGAGGCGTCGCTCTCCCCGGTGATCTCTGTTGCGAGGGTTTGCGGACATGCCCGCACAAACCGTACTGCAGATGCGCTCTCTCTGGACCGCTGGCGCGCTTCGCCCGGCGATCGCCGCGATCGTTTCGATCGCCGCCGTGATCGCCGCGCCGAGCGCTGCATCCGCGCAAGCCGGGCCTCCCGGCCCTGAAGAATTCGTCGCCGAACGCACCAGCGGGGACCGTGACGAGGACTACGCCGCCGGAGTGGCGTTGGTTGTGCGGCGGCAATTCGACGGCTCGGCCCAGGCCTCTGCGGTCGCTGAGCAAAGCACTGTCGGCGGTGCGGCGTATTTGCCGTCGGAAGATGCGCGGGTGGCGATCACCAGCGCCGTCAACAACACCGTCGGCGTCATCGGCATCAACCAAGAAGCCGGCGCGGGCAACATCCAAGGCAATGTCGTCGCGATCGCGTTAGACGGCGCGGCTGGAACAAGCGCCGCGCTCGCCGATATTCATGGTTCCCAGCTTTTGCGCGACAACATCGTCGTGGACGGCGGCGGCGACCGGGTCAATGTCATCGTCGACAGCTTCAACCACACCTCCGGCATCGCTCAAGTCAGCCAAGCGACCGGCGCCTTCAACCAACATCTGCATGTCGCGGCCATCGCGTTGGGCGGGGTCGAAGGCGTCGGCGCAGCGCAGGTCGACGACGCCGCGCTTGCAGGCGTGCGAAATCAGGACGGCAATGCGGTCGACTACGCCGCTGAAGCCGGCGCGCGCGCCGGCGGGATCGAAAACTCCTTCAACGGGTTCACCGGTTTGGCTCAGGTCAGCCAGACGGCAGGGAACTTGAACCAGGTCTCCCAGACGATTGGCATCGGCATTGGGGGAGCAGGCGGATGATCCTGAGACTGACGGCCCTTTTCGCGGCGGCGTGCGCCGTTTTCAGCGCGCCAGCGCTTGGCCAAGACGCTGAAGACGGCCTCCAGCGGGTGACGCCCATTCCTGGACAGACCACGCTGACAATCAGTAGCCGGACATTCCTGGACATGCGGTTCGAACGCATCGTTCGGCAGAACTATGATCTGTCGTGCGGCGCGGCGGCGTTGGCGACAGTGCTGACCCATTACTACGGCCGCGACGTCACAGAAGCCGACGTGATTGAGGGCATTCTCAACGCCTCTACCGAAGAGCAGCGCGCGAGCATCGCTCAAGAAGGCTTCTCCATGCTTGAGCTGAAGCTGTTCGCCGAGCTTGAGGGTTTCGTTGCGGGCGGGTTCCGGATGGAGACCGCCGATCAGCTCGCCGCGCTCCGGGTGCCGGCGATCGGTCTCATAAACAGCCGCGGCTATGCGCACTTTGTCGTGATCAAGGGCGTCGAGGGCGATGACGTGCTCATCGCCGACCCGGCGTTCGGCAATGGCCGTCGGCCGCTGGACACGTTCGCGAACGAGTGGAACGGCGTGATTTTGGTGGTGGTGGATCCCTCCGGCCAGCTTGGCGATGAGGCGTTCCGCGCCGACGACTCTCTGCGCGTGAGCGCGGAGGACTTGCAGACGGTGATGGCCGCAATCCGCGGCGTCGCCCTAACCAGCGTACCTGGCGAGTACTAGGGAGAGGGTGCGGCGCCCGGGCGGCGTCGCAGGGAGGCGTGAAGATGGCGAAGACAATGAAGCATAGGCGCAAGCGCAGTTTGCTTGGTCGGCTTGTTCCCGTCCTTGTGGCGGGCGGAGCCTGGCTCGGCGCTCCGAGCATGGGTCATGCGGGGACGGACCTTCTGTCCTCGGCGTTCAACACCGACATGCTTGGCGGTTCCTCCGTTGAGGCGATCCGGGATGACGACATGCAGGAGCTCCGCGGCGGCTATCGTCAGGCGGTGGCGTTCGGCGTGCTCATGTACACCGATGTCGGTCAGCTCACGGGCGACAGCGCCGGTAGCGACCTGCCGAACAACTTTAATGTCAGCTACGGCGCTGACAGCGTGTCGGTGCTGACCAGCGTCGGCGGCCTGAACGGCGCCAACGGCGTGTTTCAGTTCGCCACCGTCAATGGCGACATGAATGTGGTGAACCAGAACCTGACGGTGAACATCTACACGCTGCCGGCTGGTTCGACCGGTCCCGCCTCTTTGTTGCCGACCATCGCCCCGCCCGGCGGCGGCTAAGGTCGTCTCACATTTGAGGGTCGCGCCGACCCTCGCCGTCTCTCCTTCGCGCCGGTCCCGGCGGCACGCGACTTGCTCGCGGAAGCCAGGACCGGCGCGACGCGTTTCTCGACATAGTGCGCCCCGCCGGGCCCAGACGTTGAACTGGACAAGGCGAAGGGGACGGCATGACGCGCGGAGCCAAAACGAACCGTGGATGCGCGCACGCGCGTTGGCTGATCAGCGTCGCGGCGGCGGCGCTGTGCGCTGGCGGCGCGGGCGCTCAGGACGGCGATATCGCCGGAGAGCTTGATCTTATCCGTGAACGCCTGGCGGCCCAGGAACAAGCGTTGGCCGACGCCCAACAGCGGCTCGAAGACCAACAAGACCATATTCAGCAGCAAAACCGTTGGATCGAGGCGCAGACCAATCTCATCACCCGTCAGGTCGCGCGCATCGACGCGATGGACGGTGACACCATGGACGTCTACACGCTGCCGGTTCCGGCGGTGCTGCGCGCCGCTCGCGCCGCCCGCGAAGGCGAACGCATTCGCAATCGCCAGCCGCAGCTTCTCTATGCCCAAGCCCGTGAGAACCGTCCGCAAAACACATCCGGCGGCGGCGGCGGCGGGGGCGTAGACGCATCCCGCCCGAATTCAGAGCGCCAAGCGGACCAGCTTTTGGTCGACGCAGGCGGGGTCTTGCTGCCGCGCAACACGCTCCAGATCGAGACGGGGCTCGACTACACCCACATCTCCAGCGACCGGGTGAACGTCAACGGCTTTACGATCTTCAACGCCATCGTGGTGGGCAACATCACCGTGGACGACATCAGCCGGGACATTCTGCAAGGCACGCTCTCAACGCGGTACGGCGTCGCGCGGCGCTTGCAGCTGGAAGCGCGGATCGGCGTGCAGCACCGCAATGACGTGGAGCTGTTGCAGGTCGGGACGAACGACGAAGAAGAGCGCCGCATCGACAATTTCGATTGGGGCGACGCCGAGGCCACCCTCGCTTGGCAACCCTTCGCCCAGGAAGGTTGGCGTCCCGCCGCGATCGTGCGGATGCGAGCCCGCATTCCGACCGGCCGCAGCCCGTTCCAAATCGAGCAAATCTCCGTCCTGGATCCGGAAACCGGGGAAGAGCTTGGTCGCCGTCTGTCCGAAGCGCCCACCGGCTCGGGTTTCTGGGCGGCGGGGCCTGCGGTGACGTTTGTCTGGCGCGCCGATCCTCTCGTCTACTTCGCAGGCGGCGGTTACATGGCGAACTTCAACCGCACCTTCGGCGGGGCGGAGGGGGTCAACTCCCACATCAACCCCGGCGATACGGTTGAGTTTTTCTCGGGCTTCAATCTGGCGCTCTCCGAGCAGGTGTCGATCAACACCTCCTTCCAGATGCAGCACACCTTCGAGACCACGGCGGAAGGGCTGGGCCTTTCGGGAACCTCCACCAATGACGCTCGGCTGACCTTCGGCACCTCGGTGGGGATCACCGACCGGGTGTCGGTCGTGGTCAACGCTGGAGCGGGGCTCACCGATCAGTCGCCGGACTACACCTTCTCGGTCACGGTTCCGGTCACGTTCCAGGGGCTTTTCTAAGCGCAACGCCGCTTGCAGCAGGCTTGCAGGCGGCGCGGCCCCTTCGCTCGCGGCATGAACGCCGCGGGGCGTCGGGTGACGTCGGCAACGGCGCGTCGGGGGATGCCGCGCCGTACACAGAATAATCCGACCGCCGCGGGCGCCGCCTGGCGTCACCGGCCGTGAGGGGAGCGGATGGCAGGTCACTACAATAACGAGCCGAGCGTTGGCCGCGACGGGCCGGCGGCTGTCTGCGCCGCACCGCGCTGGCGGAAACTTTTCGCAAACGGTGATGCTTCGGACCTCAAACGCTATCGGCTTGCCGAACGGCTGCTTGCGCGCGGCCAACGGGTGTTCACCCAAGGCGAGCCCGCCGACTGCGTTTATCTGCTTTTAAAGGGCTGGCTTGCGCTCGAACGCGTGCTTCCTGACGGTCAGCGGCAAATCGTGGATTTCGCGCTTCCCGGCTCGATTGTGGGGCATCATCAAGATGAGGACGGGGCTGCGCCGCACAGCGCGGATTGTCTGACGGACTGTTGGCTCGTTGTCTTCAAGCGCGCGCGTTTCATGGAGATGCTGCGCGACGTGCCGGCCGCCTCCGCGCTTTATGAACTGGGGGTCTTGGGGGATTTGGAGCGCGCCCATGACGCGCTGTCGAACATCGCTCGGCGGAGCGGGGCCGAAAAAGTGGCCCATCTCGTGGTGCAGCTGATGGATCGGATGATCGCCGCGGGCGCGCAAGACGATCCGCGCCGGTTGCCGGTGACGCAAAACCACCTCGCCGCCGCCCTTGGCATCACCAACGTCTATATCAGCCGCGTCGTGAAAAGCCTCCGCGCCGAAGGCCTGATCGCCTGGCGGCAGAACTGTCTGCACGTCCTGGACGCCGAGGCCCTTCGCGCGGTCGCGGATCTGGACTGACAGGCTTCTCCCGCGTATGCGGAGCAGCCATGACCAAACCTGCTGACACCGACCTATCTCAGCTCGGCGCACAGACGCGCTTGCCGGAGAGCCCCGATGAGGCCGTCCTTGAGCGCGTGCCGAATCCAAGTCCGGATATGGCCTATGTGGTGCGTTTCACCTGCCCGGAGTTCACCTCCATCTGCCCGGTCACGGGCCAGCCTGACTTCGCCCATTTGGTGATCGATTATCTGCCCGGCGATTGGATTGTTGAGTCTAAGTCGCTGAAACTGTTCATGACGTCGTTCCGCAATCACGGCGCGTTTCATGAGGCGTGCACGACGCTTATTGTTCGGCGTTTGGTGACGCTCTTGGCGCCGCCATGGCTGCGGGTCGGGGGATATTGGTATCCCCGCGGCGGCATCCCCATCGACGTTTTCGTACAGCACGGCGCTCTGCCGGACACCGTATGGGCGCCGGATCAGGACGTGCCGCCCTATCGCGGACGCGGCTAAGCGAGGCGTCGCGGCCGGCTGCTGAGCGCTGCGACGGCGACATAGGCGACCACCCCTCCCAAAAAGGCGACCATGAACGCCCCGGGGATCAGCGGCGCTGATAGGGCGGAGGCGTTTTCCACGTCCAACCAGACGGCCAATGGGGTGAGAAGCATGCTCACGGCGCCCCATTCCAAGACCGCAAGCAAAACCAGATGCGTCGTCATCCCGACCACAGCGGCGCTCGCCCCGCCGAAGCGTCCGGCGATCCCGAATAGCATCGGGATGAGCACGCCCGCGCCGACGCTTGAGGCGGTGAGCACCAGCGCGCGAACGCCTTCGCCTGTCAGGGCGATGGCGAACGCCGCCAACCCCGCTAAGAGGGCGGCGACGCGCGCGGCGCGAAGCCGTTCGGTCGCCTCCGCCTGGGGGCGCAAGCGCCGATAGCCGCTTTCCGTCGCCACGGCCGAGACAGCCAAAAAGGTGGAATCGACGGTTGAGAGAATGGCGGATAGCAGCGCGCCGGCGAACACGACATAGAGCCAATTCGGCAATAGCTCTCGGGCCAGGCTCGGCAGATAGGCGTCTCCTGACCCCAAGGAGAGCCCCAAGGTTGGGCCGATAAGCCCTAGGATTACGGGGATGCCGCCCACCAACAGATAGATGCCCGCGCCTAACAGCGCCCCTTGCCGGGCGACCTGGGGGCTTTTTGCGGCGAGGGTGCGTGAGATCGCTTCCTGCGCTGCGATGGTGCCCAAAATGGGCACGATCCAGATTTCGATTTGGTCGAGCCAACTCTCGCCCTGGGGCAGAAACGTCCAGCGTTCCGCGGGCACGGCCGCCAGACCCGCGCCGAGACCGCCTGCGGCCGCGAGAAGCAGCGCGAAGACCACGACGACGCCGATTATCAGGATCACGCCCTGGACCATGTCGGTGACGACGTCGCCCAGGATGCCGCCCAAAAGCGTGTAAAGGATCGCCACCGCTGCGGCGGCGACGAGCGCGACCAAGACCGGGGCGCCGCTCGCATCGGCGATGACCGCGCCAAGGGCGTGCAATTGCGCTGACGCCCAGATGATTGCGGACAGGGCGATAAGAACCGCCGCGATTGTCTCCGCACCGCGTCCGAACCGGGATCCGATAAACCCTGCGAGGGACACATGGCCGGCCCGACGCAAGGCGGCGGCGATGAACAAGCCAAGCGCGGCGAGACCTAAGCCGTAGGCGAAGGGGTCGATCCGGGCGCCTGCGATCCCTTCATCGGCGACGGCTGCGGAGGAGGCGATGACGGCCTCAGACCCGAACCACGTGGCGAACAAAGACATGCCGACGGCGAAAACGCCCAATCGTCGGCCTGCGACCAGATAGTCGTCGTCTGACGACGTGCGTCGCGCCGCCCACGCCGCAATGCCGATTTGAACGAGCACATAGGCTCCGATGGCGAAAAGCAGCATGGGCGCGATCCCCTTTCGCGGCGCGCCGAACTCTACGCTTATGTTTCGATAGGATCCAAGCCGTGAGGGAGCAGCATCGCCATCATGGAGCGCGATACGACAGAAGATGACGCAGACCTAACAGTCCGCCAAAGCGAGGCTCGGGATGAGCCTGCGATCGTGGCGCTCTACCCGCGGGCGTTCCCCGACGAGGATCTCGTCGGGCTTGTCCGTGGACTATTGAGGCATCCGGCGCTCGCCCTCTCATTGGTCGCTTCCAGCGCCGGAGAGCTTGTCGGACACATCGCGTTCACGCAGTGCCAAGTCGCCGATGATCGACGGTCGGTCGCGCTTTTGGGCCCCATCGCGGTGTCGCCGGATGTCCATCGGCGGGGCGTGGGGACGGTTCTCATCAACGCGGGCTTTGCGGCGTTGAAGTCCGCCGGCGTCAGCTTCGTCTTCGTGCTGGGCGACCCGGCCTATTACGCCCGTTTCGGTTTTGAACCGGAGGAACGCGTCCTCCCGCCCTACGCCTTGCCGAACGAATGGACAACGGCCTGGCGCTCACTTGCGTTGAGCGATGACAAAGCGTTTCCGACCGGCCAGCTGCGGGTTCCGGACATCTGGGACAATCCCGCGCTGTGGGGTCCTGAGCCGTAAGCGCCGTCAGTCGGCGCGCTCCGCGGGGGCGGCCCGCTGATAGGAGAGCGACGCGGTGAGCGTGTAGTCCCCGCCGGCCTCGTCGAGCAGCACGAAGACTTCGACGGAAAGCCCATCCCCGGCCATGACCCAGTCTTCGCGCACCGTATAGGGAACGCTGCCGGGCGAGGAGATCACATACTCTTTGGTGAACGACCAATCGCCTGCCTCATCGGGCGGTGAAACGGCGACGTAACGGCCTTCCAGCTCGAACACCGCGCTGTCGCCGACATAGCTGCGACCGGTGAACGCGCCGTCTTCCCCCAAGCCGATGAGCGTGGTGGCGCTTGCGTCCCAATAAGCAAAATCGACCCCGGTCAACCGCTCGGTCGACGCGGTGAACGCTTCGCTCGTCGTGACGGTTTCACCGGTGGAGAAGTCCAGCCGCGCGCCCGAGCCTGTCCAACGCGCCGCTAAGCTCTCGTAGATCGCGCGCATGGGGTCAGAACCCGTCGCCGGCGCGTCTTGGCCCGAAGCCGACCCAGCCCATGCGGTGACGAAAACAATGGCCGCCAGTAAGCGTTTCATGTCCGACATATCCTTCCCGTCAGCCCCGGCGGCGGTTCGCTGAGACCCTAACGCCGAAATCACGGAGAGGCACGCATTCGCGACGCCACTTGGGCGAACCGGCGCGCCCGCTCACCGCGGCGACCAACGGGCGATGAGATCGTCCGCCGAGGGGCGGGCGCGTTCCCGAGCCTCTTCGGTCGGCGCGCCCAAATACACATAACCCGCCACGCGCTCGCCGGGACGCAGACCGAACGCGGTGAGCACATCGGGATCATAGGCGTACCACTCGGTCAGCCACTGGCCGGCGAAGCCCATGGCTTGGCCGGCGAGCAAAAGCGTCTGGCACGCCGCGCCCGCCGAGAGATATTGCTCCCATAGCGGGATCTTGTGGTTTTCGCGGGGCTTGCACACGACGGCGATGACCACAGGGGCGCGGAGAAACCGCCCGCGTTCCCGCGCGACAAGGGTCTCGTCGGCCTCAGTTTCGCGCGCTTGAAACGCCGTCGCCAAAACAGCGCCTGCCGCGGCTCGGGCTTCGCCTTCAAAGACCAGAAACCGCCAGGGCGCGAGCTTGCCGTGATCGGGCACGCGGGCGGCGATCCTGAGCAAAGCATCGACCTGATCGGGGCTTGGTCCAGGCTCGCTAAGACCCTTGGCCGGCGTCGATCGGCGTTGCGCAAGGAAGGCGAGGATCTCCTCTGACGGCCGGGCGGCGGGCACCAGTTCCCCAAACTGCGGCGGCGCCGGCGGCTGAAACTTCTCGTGCATCGTGACCCTCTCGCTCCGCTCGTTCGGCGCCCGGCCGCTTTGACGCCGCGCATCGCGCCTCGATATAGGTAGGGCTTTGGCGCGTGCGAAGCGCCGCAGCCATGGGGGCCGACAGGCCATGACAGCCGCCGCCGCGCCATCGCGGCCGAACCCCCCGCCGACCAAAGAAACGCCTGCAGGGCGTCGTCGGAGGGTGATCCGAGACGCGATTATCGACGCCGCGGAGAAAGTCTTCACCCAGGAAGGGTTGGAGGGTTTGTCCATGCGTCGATTGGCGACGATGGTGAATTACTCGCCCGCGGCGATCTACAAATATTTCAAATCTAAAGACGACCTCATCAAAGAAGTGCGCGAGGTTTTCTTCGCGCGATTGCTCGACCGTATCGGCGCCGCAGCCGAAGAAGCGCTGGCCGGCCGTGGCTCGATAAAGGCGTGTCTGCGGTGCTACATTGAGACGGGGCTTGAGCAGCCCAATCACTACCGGATGGCCTTCGCGCATATGGACGAGGACGAAGTGCCGCAAGAGGGCTCGAAAACCTTCGAGGCCGCCATGTATCTCGAAGACTTGGTCGCCGCAGGCATGGAAGCGGGATTGCTGCGCCCGTGCGATCCCAAGGTGGCGTCGAAAAGCGTTTGGGCGTCCCTGCACGGACTTACCAGCCTGATGACGGAGCACTGCGAGTTTCCCCATGGGCTGAAGGGGTCGGAGATGGTCACCCGGGACCAGGTGATCGACTTTCATCTCGACCTGATCGAACGGGGCATGCGCGCGAGCTGATCCGTGCGGGAGCTCTGTCGCGTAAACCGCGTTTGATTGACCCCGGCATGATCCGCGCATCCCGACTTGGCGTAAGTGATGTGAACGGTGTTCACTTTTCAAACTCGGTTCAGAGTGCTAACCCTGGTTTACGGTCAACTACGAAGCGAAGAGCCGAATACGGCGCGCTCGTGCACGGAGGCCTCAATGGCCCAAGCGTCTCGTCCCCATGCCCGTTTCGCACGGGCGTTCGTTGCTTTCGGATCGCTCGTCGTCGCGGCGGCCGCCCCGGCATCAGCTCAAGACCTGCCCAACGCGCTGCCGGTGGAAGTGCTGGAGGTGGAGATTCTCCAAGCCGCGGAAATCACAGAGTATTTCCCCGGGCTCGTTGCGGCGCGTCGTGAAAGCCAGCTTGGTTTTGAGTCGGGCGGACGGATCGCCAGCGTCGAGGTGGATGTCGGCGATTATGTTGAGCTGGGCGACGCGCTCGCGGCGCTCGACGTGAGGGCTCTGGACGCGCGGATTGCAGCGGCGGAGGCCCAGGTGCGCGAGGCCGAAGCAAGCCTTGCGCTCGCGCGCGCCACCTCGAACCGCCAGGGCGAACTGGTTGATCGCGGGGTAGCCTCTCAGCAAGTGCTCGACGAGGCCTCCGCCAACGTCAATGTCGCCGCCGCGCGATTGGCCGCCGCGAGCGCCCAGCTCGACGAACTTGCGGTTCTGCGGGATTTGTCGTTGCTCACCGCGCCCTATGCCGGGGTGATCGTCGCGCGCTTCATGGATGAAGGCGACATCGCCGCGCCCGGCGCGCCGGCCCTTGACCTGGTCGAGATCGCCGCGCCGGAAGTGCGCGTCGGCCTGCCCTTGCACCAAGCGGAGAGACTGAGCCCCGGCGCGGAGGTGACCTTTGTCGTGGACGACCAATCCGTGGCGGGGACCTTGCGCGCTGCGACCGGCGTGGTTGATCGCGCGACCCAAACCGTGACCGCGATTTTCGATGTGGAGCCTGGGTCTGTCGCCCCCGGCGAGGTCGCGCGCCTGCGATTGAATGCGGCGGTTGAGGCTGAGGGCTTTTGGGTTCCGCTGATCGCGCTCACAGAAAGTCGTCGGGGTCTTTGGAGCGTTCTCGCGCTTGCAGAGCCGGACGAAGAGGGGGGCTATCGGCTGGAGCCCCGCACCGTCGACATCATCTACACCGAGGCGGACAGGGTGTTCGTGCGCGGCGCGGTGCAGGATGGGGATTTGGTATTGGCCGGCGGGCGCGACCGCGTCGTGCCGGGGCAGAGGGTGCGGCCTGCCGCGCGCTTTGAGTTCGACGGCGTTGAAATCGCGCAAAACGCGACGCGCTAGGAGCTTCGGTCATGACCACGCTGTTCACTCGCTACGCGCGGCTCTCCATGCTGTGCGTGTTCCTCATCGTGGCCGCGGGGCTTGGCTCGCTGGCGGTGCTCGGCCGCCAGGAAGACCCCACCCTCATTGAGCGCTACGCCACGGTGGTCACCGAATATCCCGGCGCCTCCGCAGAGCGTGTCGAAGCGCAAATCACCGAGCCGATTGAGGCGGCGCTTCTGGAGCTGGCCGAGGTCACCACGCTGCAGTCGACCAGTCGGGCGGGCGCGTCCGTGTTCGGCGTGGAGCTGCGCGAGGATCTCAACGACGCTGAGGTCGATCGGGCCTGGACCTTGGTCCGCGAGCAGATCGACGTCGCCCGCCAGGATTTCCCCGCAGGCGCGGGTATTCCTGAATTGGAGCGTCAATATATCGGCGCGGCGACCATGTTGGTTGAGATCAGCTGGGAGGACGGCGGGGACCGGATGCTGGGGCTCCTCGCGCGGCTCGCCCGCGATCTCGAAGACCGGTTTCAATCCATGCCCGGCACCGAAGAGACCCAGCTCTTCGGCGCGCCGGAAGAGGAAGTCCGCGTTGTGGTGGACGCCGACAGGCTTGCCGCGCTTGGTCTGACCACCAATGACTTGGCGGGCATCATCGCGGCCTCCGACGCGCGCGCGCCCGCCGGGCAAATTCGCGCCGAGGGCGTGACGCTGGGCGTTGAAGTGCGTGGTGAAATCGATTCGCTCGGCCGCATTCGCGAAACCCCAATCTTGCAAACGCCGGACGGCCGAACCGTGCGGGTCGGCGACGTCGCGCAGGTCGAAAAAGAGATCCGGCTTCCCCCCAGTGAGATCGCGCTGGCCGACGGACGCCGCGCAATTTTCGTGGGGGCCTATCTCCAACCGGGTTTGCGCGTCGACCAATGGACCGCGCGCGCCAGAGACGTTGTTGAGGGATTTCGGGCGGAGACCCCGCGCGGGATCAATGTCACCATTAATTTCGAACAAGACGTCTATGTCGAACGGCGTCTGAGCGGCTTGGCCGTGACCTTGGGCTACTCCGCCCTGCTGGTGTTCGCCGTTTTGTTCGTGATGATGGGGTGGCGATCCGCGCTTATCGTCGGCTCCGCGCTGCCGCTCACTTTGCTGTTGGTGTTGTTCCTGTTCCGCCTGTCCGGCGAACCGCTGCACCAGATGTCGGTGACCGGGTTGGTCATCGCGTTAGGGATGCTTATCGACAACGCCATCGTCATGGTGGACGAGTATCGCATCCTCAGGCGCAAGGGCTTCGCGCCGCTCGACGCGGTCGACAAGTCGGTCCGGCTCTTATTCGCGCCGCTGCTCGCCTCAACCGTCACCACAATGTTGGCGTTCGCGCCGATCGCCATGCTTCCCGGCTCAGCGGGTGAGTTCGTCGGCTTCATCGGCGTGTCGGTGATTTTCGCGGTGGGGTCGTCGCTGTTATTGGCGATGACCATCGTGCCGGCATTCGCTGCGTGGTTCGACCGGGAAGCTAAGCCGGACGAGCCGCGGCGGTTTTGGCGTGACGGGCTCACCGTTCCGCCGTTGGCCTTTTTGTATCGCCAATCCCTACGGCTCGTCGCGCGCTTGCCGATCATCGGCGTGGCGGTCGCGTTCGCATTGCCGGCGGTCGGTTTCTACGTCGCTTCTACCTTGCCGATGCAGTTCTTCCCACGCACCGAGCGCGACATGTTTCAGGTCGAGCTGGTGATGCCGCCGGAGACGTCCATCGAGGGCACCCGCCGAGAAGTGGCGCGCGCGACCGAGCTCATCATGTCTTATGAGGGCGTGCGGTCGGTGAATTGGATGGTGGGCTCCGCCCCGCCGCGGACCTACTACAATGTGCCGGGTTTCCAGAGCAATGATCCCGGTTTCGCCGCAGCCTGGGTGATGACCGAGGGGCCGGCCGTGACCCGGCGCGTGGCCACTGCGTTGCAAAGCGAGGGAGCCGAACAATTCCCCCGCGCTCGTTTCCTTTCGCTGCCCTTCGAGCAGGGGCCGCCGGTGCCCGCGCCAATCGCGCTGCGGGTGTTCGGCCCCGAATTCGCCACGCTGAACACATTGGCCGAGCAGGTGCGGTTGGTGATCGCCGATGCGCCGCGGACCACGTTCACAGTGGCGGAGATGTCGCTCGGCGCGCCTGTCGCGCGGGTGAACGCGGATGAAGCCGCGCTTGACCAAGCCGGCCGCCGCCTCGCCGATCTCGCCAGCGTCTTACGCGCGGATCTTGACGGCGTGCTGGCAGGAAGTCTGCTGGAAGGCGTCGAAGAGCTGCCGGTGCGGGTTTATGTGGATGAGGAAGCGCGCGGGACGCTGGAAAGCGTTCGCTCTCGCCTCATACCGTCGTCTGGCGACACGTTGGGCTCCCCGGTCAGCGCCTTCGGACCGATTACTCTGGAGCCCGACACCGCCGTGGTCGCCCGCTTCAATGGCGAGCGGGTGAACACGGTGTACGGCTTTCTCGAACCCTATTCGGTCCCGTCCGAGACGCTGGCTGTGGTGTTGGAGCGTCTTGAAGAGGCGGATTTCGACGTGCCGTCAGGGTATCGATTGGAAATCGCCGGCGAGGCTGAAGAGAGCGGGGAGGCGTTCGCCAATCTCTTCAGCGCCGCGGTTCCGTTGCTCATCATCATGGTCGGCTCGCTCGTTCTGGCGTTTAACAACTTCTCTTACGCCGGGGTCGTGGCGTTGGTGGGCGCGCAGTCCGTCGGGCTCGCCATGTTCGGGGTGTGGTTGTTCGGGCAGGACAACGGCTTCAACGCCATCATCGGCGCGATGGGCTTGGTGGGCCTCGCCATCAACGGCGCCATTGTCGTGTTGACCGCGCTCAGGGCGGATCCCAAGGCGGCTTCGGGCGATCCCGACGCAATCGCCGCGACCACCGGTCAAGCCACGCGTCACATCCTGGCGACCACGTTCACCACAATCGGCGGGTTCATGCCTCTGCTCCTCAAAGCCGATCCGTTTTGGATGCCGATGGCGGCGGCCTTTGTGGGCGGGGTCGCCGGCTCGGCCGTGCTTGCGCTCTATTTCGCGCCGTCAATGTTCGCCGTCATCGCGCGCGGCAAAGCCCGGCAGATCGCCCGTCAGGCCCGACGGGCCCAGGAGCACGCCGACGCCGCTGCGGCGCCGGCGGAGTAGGGGGCGGGGATGAAACGCGCGCCCCCGCCGCCCTTCGCCAATCCTTGGCGAACGGTGGACGCCAAGGTCGTTTATGAAAACGCTTGGATGCGGGTGCGCGAGGACGCCGTGGTCAAGCCCTCAGGCGGAGCTGGGGTCTATGGCGTGATGAGCCCGCATGGCTACGCCACCGGCGTGCTCCCGTTGTTTGACAATGGCGACACGGTGTTGGTGGGTCAGTGGCGTTATCCGCTCGGCGGTTTCAGCTGGGAGCTTCCTGAAGGCGGTTCGGACAAGGCTGTCGAGCCGCTTGCGGGCGCGCAGCGGGAGCTTAAGGAAGAGACCGGTCTCACCGCGCGCGATTGGCGTCCGCTGGCGAAACTGCACACGTCCAATTGTCTGACCGACGAGACCGCATTCTGCTTTCTCGCAATGGATTTGAGCGAAGGCGAGCCTTCCCCGGACGACACCGAAAAGCTCGCGGTCAGGCGCATGCCGTTCGCGTCGGTTTTGGCGCTGACGTTACGCGACGAAATCACCGATGCGATGAGCGTGGTGATGGTCTTACGGGCGCATGCGCTTGCGATGTCGGGCGCGTTGCCGCCTCAGATTTCAAAGGCGATGCTGGGTCGATAGGCGAAGCCCCGCTCAGCGTTTCGCCCGCGGCGCTTTCGCGCTAGGCTCCGCCCCTACTCGCCACTCGAAGGACATGTCACGCGTGAGCACACATATCACCCCAGAAGACAGCCACAGGCTGCAGGCCTATCTGCGCGGAAAGCTGAACCCGAATCTCATCGTTCAACGACGCCAGCGTCCTGACGAGTGCGCCGAGATTTATCTGGGTGAGGAATGTCTTGGCGTCGTGCAGAAAGTCATTGATGAGGGCGAGACCTCCTTCTCCTTCGAAATGGCTGTGATTGAAGAGGATCTCGAGGAGGTCTGACTTGAGGCGTCCGCAACAAACGTGATCCGAGCCCGGCGGGCCGCAAGCGCGGTGTTGCGCCTGCGGCCATTTTCATGCCGTGCGGAGGCTACAGAACCTCCAACACCGCGGCGACCAGCGGGTGGCGGACGATGTCGCGTTTGTCCAGGCGGACCACGCGAGCGCCTTCGACGGGTTTGAGTTTGTCAGAAACCTGTTTGAGCCCGGACAGTTCGGGCAACAGGTCCGTTTGATGGGGGTCTCCGGTGACCACCATGGTCGAGCCCCATCCCAGCCGCGTCAGGCACATTTTGAGCTGCTGATAGGTGCAGTTTTGCGCTTCGTCGATCACCACAAAGGCGTTGTTGAGCGTGCGCCCGCGCATATAAGCGATCGGCGCGATCTCGATGAGCCCTTCGGCCATTAGCGCTTTGATTTTCTTGCCCGACATCCGGTCCTGCAGCGCGTCATAAAGCGGGCGCAGATAGGGAGCGAGCTTGTCCTCCATCGAGCCGGGCAAGAAGCCGATGGATTCCCCCGCCTCGATCGCGGGACGGGACAACACGATGCGGCCGACCTTGCCGGCGTTGAGCGCTTCGACCGCTTTGGCGATGGCGAGATATGTCTTGCCGGTGCCGGCGGGGCCCAGCGCCATCACAAGCGAATGCTCGTCGATCGCCTCCATGAGGCGCTTCTGGCCCGTGGATTTCGGCGTTACGTTCTTGACGTATTTTTGGTCCCGTCCGGGCTCAGATTGCCTCGGCCCGCGCGCGGCGGGCTCATCGGGAAACAGCCGCGTGATTTTCGGATCTCGGAGTTCGCGCTCAGCGACATTCAAGTCACCCTCGAAAGCGCGGCGGCGAGCGGCGCGTTTAGCCATCTGCGTCTCCTTGAATCCTTACGCGGTACCGGTCCGCACGGGAAGCTCCGTGCGGGGAAGATACGCGAACAGTGAGGTTGGGGGGTCGAGAAGGGCTCGGAGACCAGGGCCTCCGCGATCCGAGTTTGGCGAGTGGCGAACAAGCCACGTGCGTCACGGGTCGCTCCTCTATCGGGCCGACGACCTTTGCGTCGGCCCCAATAGCGAAGCTAAGCGCGAATGGTTAAAAGAGATTAACCCGGTTAGTCGCAAAACCGTCATATCCCCGAAAAGATTTAAGACTTCGGAAAAACAGGGAGTTGAGCTGATGGCAGTCTATGAACTTGATGGCGTTGGCCCGACTTTGCCCCCCGACGGGGCCTATTGGATCGCGCCAAATGCGATGGTGTTGGGCAAGGTCGAACTGAAGCGAGACGCTAGCATCTGGTTCGGCGCCACGCTGCGGGGCGACAACGATCCGATAATAATCGGTGAGCGGACGAATATTCAGGACGGCTCGGTGTTGCATACCGACCCCGGCGCGCCGCTTACGATCGGCGCTGACGTAACCGTGGGGCATATGGTCATGCTTCACGGCTGCACCATCGGCGACAACAGCTTAATCGGCATCGGATCCACGATCCTGAACCGTGTTCGGATCGGAAAGAACTGCATTATCGGCGCACATGCTCTGATCACGGAAGGGAAGGAGATTCCCGACAATTCCGTCGTCATGGGCGCGCCCGGCAAGGTGGTGAAGCAGGTGGACGAGCAAACCGCCGCAATGCTGACGGCGTCTGCGGAGCATTATGTGGAAAACGCACGCCGATTCGCGCGCGGGCTGCGCCCTGCAGCCGAGCCGGTGGGCTAGACGCTAGGCCTCTTCCCGCAACGCGCGGAGGGCGGCGTCTCGGTCTTGGCCGATATTGAACCAGGCCGCCCGATCACGCGTTGCGTCTACGATGATGAGCGTGTCCTCAGCGGTGAGCACTTTCGTCAGCGTATTGCGAATCAGTTCCGCGGTGGTGGCGGCGCGCACCATCCAAACCCCATGGGCGGCGTAGGTGCACGGCCCCATGGTGTTGAGCAGGTCCTCGACCATGTCGAGGGTGTCTTTTTCCACGTCGGCGACGATGAAAAACGTCGCCAGCGGGCCTTGCGCTCGGCGGGGCTCCGGCGGCGTCCGGCGCACCGGCATCTCCGGGGCCAGCATATCGGCGAGTTCGGGAAACTCCTCGGCGGGGGCGAATCGGTCGGCGGGATGGGCGGCGACTAAGGTGCGCGCGCGCACCCGCCCCTCGGCGATGAAGCCGCGGATCCGTTCGCGCGGATAGGGACCGAAGATATCGCTCCGCACTTTGACGAACCAAGTCTCAGCAAGCGCGCTGAGCGCCATGGCGCGGTCTCCTCCCCAATGGCCGTCAGACGCGGCGCTTGTAGCGATCGCGCCGAGGGCGAGACGTTCAACGCGCTCCTTTAAGGCGAATCGTCACGAGCGACGACGCCGATCACGCGTAAAAAGTCACGATAGACCGGGCCGCCCACACCGTCAGCTGCTTCCGGCATTCTACCGCAATTGTCTGGGGAAAACGCGGACTTAGCCTGCGAATCGCAGAAATGGCGGCGTGTTCTCGCCTCCTCGGGGAATGCGGCGCGGCGATTGCACCTGAGCGCTCGAACAACACGGAGCGGCAGGATGAACGTTTCAGCGCGACACATGGCGGCGGCGGCCCTGGCCCTGGTTTGGACAGGCGGCGGGGCGGCGCAGGAAGGTCCGTGCTGCACGGGCGGCCAGCAGGTTGTGACCGCGCCGTCGGTGAGCGTCGCCGGCCCGAGCGTCAGCGTGGGAACGCCAAGCGTATCGACCACCATTCACCACGGCTCCACCAGCGTGCATTGGAGCCGACGCGACCATCGCCGCGGCGGCGGACAGGTCATCATCGCCGGCGGCGGCGGGTCGCGTTGCTGCGGCGCCGGGGGGCCGGCGCCTGCGACGGTGAACAATCTGACCGTCGTTGGCGAAACGGTGTCTTATGAGACCCGCACCCACGAAGTCCGCGAACTCGCAGCGGTGCGGGCGGTCTGTTTGGACGCGGACGGCAATCCGCATCCCGCCTCCCGGCCGTCCCCTGAGGCGCGTGTGGCGGCGGATTTTGACGGCGAGATCTATCGCTGCATGGCGGGCACGTCGATGCAGGCCACGATCGGCAGAGCCGCCGAGGGTGCGCCAGACTATGCGGGGGGCGAAACGATTGTTTGCGCGCCGGGCGAGGCCTTGCGCTATGCCGACGGCGCGCTTGCCTGCGCCGCCCAAGAGCCGCGCCGGAATTGCCACGAACGCTCACTGCTCCGCCGTTACGGTCCGGGTGAGACGCTCGTCGAGCTCGTGCGGATCCAGCGGACCGAGGTTCCTGTCGCCACCGCTTTTGAACATGCCGGCGGCCCGATCGTTTTTGACGGCGGGGTCGGTGCGGGCGCGGCCTGCGGCGGCTGTTGAGGCAGCCGCAGCGCCGAGGGGGAGGAGGCCGGTCTCATGCGAGACCGGCCTCTTTAATTGTATGCGTGCTTAGTCGACATGGATGAATTCACGCCAGGGGCTCATCGGCGTTTCCGCCCCCCCGCGCAGTATCGCCTGCACGCGCCACCGACCCGGTTGGGCGCCGACGAACACATGATTGAATTGGGTGGAGCGGATCCGACCCTGGACGAAGGTTTGCCCGCCCACATCCGCGCACCAGGCGTTCGGCGCGCAGCAGCCGTAGCAGTCAATTTCGATCCGGTATGCCCGGGCGCCCTCCACAGGCTCCCACTCGAACGCCGTGTTTCGAGGCGTGACCGCGAATATCGCGTCCTCGGCCGGTGCGACCTGGAGCGGAGCGCCCACCGCCACGGCCGCCGCGTCCGCCTCAGCGATCAGGCGCCGGATTTCAGCGGCGAGCGCAGGGTCGTCGCGTTCGACTTGCGCGAGGAACTCCGGGTTGCGTCGGGCTCGCCACACCATGCGGCGGGGCACCTCGATGGGCGCGCGGGCCGCGTCGTCGGGAGCGGCCCCGGCGTCTGAGGCGGACCGCGTCTCGGGTCGTTCGCAGGTCACCGTGAACGACGCGCGGGTCGAGCGCAGGAAGTCCGGCTCGCGCACCTCAAGCATCATCCAGCCCGAGCTGCGGTCGTCGCCCTCGCCCACGGTCCAGGAGTGGGAAACCTCCGCGGTTCCGTCCGCGCTGAGCGAGGTGGATTGCACCGGCGTAGTCTCCCCATCGTTGTTCAGGAACGCGTAGGAAACGATACCCGCTTCGGCTTCGGCCCCGCCTTCGGTCCGGATGACGCCTGAAAACCCGACTGAGGTCGGGCAGGGGCCTTCATAGTCCGACGGCGACGCGCTTAGCTCGGCGGCGGTGACGACGAGCGGCGCGCTGGCGGCGACCGGTTCGGCGCTTTCGGTCAAGGCGGCGAGCTGGGCGCGGGCGTCATCGGCGAATGCGCCCTCGGGGAACCAGTCGAGATATTGTTGCAGAAGCGAGGCGTCGCCTGACTCGTTCACTTCGCTCCAATACATCGCTTCAAGAGCGTTGACCGAAACCAATCCCGTCGGCGCGTCTTCCTGGCTCGGGGGGCCGCCAAAATAGAAGTCCCCTGAAAAGGAGTACTGGACCCAGGGGCTTTGCAGGCCGCTGGTGATGCGCTCCACATCCGTCACGACCCGCCGGAACATCGTTTCGGCGAGAACGCCGCGGGCTCGGATCTGAGAAATCAGCGCATTCGCGAATGGGCTGTTTTCCCCTTCTTCCCCGTCATAAGCCACTGCGCCCGGCGCGGTGGAGAACACCAAGAAGCTCCCGCGAGGCGGCTGCATTTGCGCAAGCCCCAGCGTGTCATGGGCTCGGGTCGCGGACCGCCAGCTGCGGGTGAAGGGGTCGTTCCGGCACGCGTCCAAGACGATGAAGTTCGCCGCCACGCCTGCGGCCTCCATCACGCCCAGAACCCAGTTCGCGCTGACCGATTCGACGTCGAGATACTCCGCGTCGGCGAGCGAAGCATCGGCGGGCACCAGATAGTTCACCCCGTTATGTTGGATGCCGTGCCCGGCGAAATAAAACAGGCCGATCGCATCCGGTCCCGCCGCCATCATCGACAGCTTCAGTCCGATGACCGCCTCTTGGAGGTCACGCAGGCTGGGGTCGAGTTCAAGCAAAACGTCGAAGCCCAATTCCCGCAGCGTGTCGGCGATCGCCCGCGCGTCATTGGCGGGATTGGCGAGGGGCGAGGCGTTGGCGTAGTTCGAAACGCCGACAATGAGCGCCACGCGCGGCTCCGCGGCGACAGGCGCGGCGTCGATCGCGGTTTCGTCTTCCTCCGCATAGACCGCGGGGTCGAAAGCGTCTTCTTCTTCCGGTTCGAGCGGCCCGCCATAGGCGGCCGGGTCTTCGAACGGCAGGACGTTCGTTTGCGCTCGGGCCGTTTCGCCCCAAACCCAAACGAGCGTCGCGGCCAAAATGAGTGCGATCGCGCGCATGCCCGTTCTCCCTGCCTGTCCCTCGGAAGGGACGCGTACGCTCCATCCAAGACATTTTTTCGGCAGGCGGGAAAAAAAGTGAAGCGCAGGCCCTGAAAAGGGCGCTGCGCTGGTGAAGGGTATTGTTTTTTCGCTGCTTTTTGTTGTGCGGTTTGGTCAGCCGCCGCCGGGGATCGCGGACGAGAAACTGGCGTTGTTGCCCACTGCGACCGCGCTCCCCGCTACGCTCCCGGCTTGGCCGCCGACAGAGATGGTCGTTTGAGAGCGCACTGGCCCTTCGCTGAGTTGGCGGGTTTCCCCTTGGAAGGGTCGCGCGCAGACCGAGCAAGAGGTGGCGGTGACCGTGTTTCCAAACGCGGCGGACGCAGCAAACGCGTCGCCGCCCCCTGCGGCGGTGAAGCGCGCATCCGCCTCCACGCCGCCTGACCAGTTGTTCTGTGTCAGCGCGATCGAGACATCCCCGCCCACCGTATTGAGCAGCGCAGAGGAGCCCATGGCCGTGGCGCTGACCGCCGCCTCGTCAAACCCGCCGAGGCTCACCGACGTTTCCCCGCGCACATAACCGGTGTTTTCCTGGTATCCGCCAATCGCGCCGGAGGGGCCGACATTTGTGGCGTAGAGCGAGTTTCCGCCCGCCGTGCTGGCGGCGGAAAGGGCGGTCACGGCGCCGGCGTCAACAAAAGTGGTGGCCTGTACGGGGTCGCCGCTATTGGCCTGCACCGCGCTCACGTCGAGCGCGCCGTAGTCAGCGGACGCGGTGACCGTGTTCGCCACGGAGAGCGCCGTCACGGACAAGGCGTCGGCGTCGCCCACAATGGCTTCGGCGGCGGCGGTGTTCTGCGCGGCGTTGTCTTGGTCGAAAAACGCGGTGACCTCGCCGTCCCTCGCCGTCGCGCTGGCGGCGTTCGCGACCGTGGAGGCGACGACGGCGGCCGAACCCGCCCGGTCGACCTCAAGGACCGCTTCCGACGACAACGCTCCGTTCGCGTAGGCTTGGTCGCCCAGCGCAGACAGGCTCGCGCCGTCGCCCTCAACGGCGAGCGCATTGCCGAAGCCGGTTGCGGCGACTGTCGCGTCCCAAACCGTTTCACCGGTCACGGTCGCGACTGCCGCGCCGTCGCCGGCAAGCGCCTGCGTGCTTTCCAAGGCCACGTCGTCCGCGCCGGAATAGGCGGAAACCGCGTTGCCCATGGCGATGGCGCCGGCGTTCGCCTGATCGGCGACATCCACCACCACATTGAGGCGGCCGTCAAAGTCGCCCAGAAAGACCTGGCCGTTCAGCGCGTCGTTAGTACTGTCCGCGAAGCCAGGCGCTGAGAGAATCGTCGCGGCGCTCATGCCAGCGATTAGGGTCGTCGCGGGTGACCGCATTGTGGGTCTCCATGGAGTTGATGGTGGCCTGGGAGGGGATGAAGTCCCCTGTGGCTCCGTTTGTGGCGAGAGGATCTTCGAAGGCGCAAACGTCCGGACCCGACACGCCGTAGAGATTGGCGGACATTTCCAGCACCGCACGTTCGATGACGGAACGCACCGCGAGCTGCATGGGCTCAAGACCGGATTCGCCGACCGAAAGGTCGAAGACGTTGTTGTTGAAGAAGTCGAAATAGCCGGCTTGGATTTCGCGGCCGATGATCTGTTTTTGGTAGGAGATGACGTCGACCACTTCCAGCGTCTGGGTGTTCACCAGTCGCAGGTCCAAACCGACATTCATCACGAACAAACGTCCCGACAGATTGCCGGCCGGATCGGTCGCATCCGCGTCGCCGAAGAATAGGTCAGCGCCGGAGGAACGAATGTTGAAGTTCAGCTCCGTGATGCCGCCGACGAGATAGTAGTCCGACCCCGGAATGGAACCCGCCATAATCTGACGATACGGCGCTTGACCGTAGTCGTCGGCGATCAGGCGATTGTTCGCATAGCGCAGTTCGAGCTCGGAAACGCTGGTGTCGAAACGCTCCACCAGCGTTGCGCCGACCTTGGCGAAAGCCGACATCGCCATCAGCGATGCGCCTTGAGTGAGGCGCGGCCCGCCTTCAATTTCCTCTTTGCCCGTATAGTCCGCAATGCGACCGACCGCGATGCGCGGGGTGGCGAGATTGTTCATCCGCGCATATTGGCCGAGGCAAACCAGGGCGCTCGTATAAGGCGTGGGGTTCGCCGTCACCGGCGAGCCGCCCATCGGCGCGGCGTAGTTCCCGTTCGGACCCGCAACCGGTGAGACGCAGCCGCCCAAGACGGTCGCCATCATCGCGACGGCCGGAACGACGGCGCGAGACAGAAGCGATTTCTTTCGATTCTTAGTCATCGAGGTCGAGCTCCCCGTTGAGGACGACGCCCGCTTCGACGTCTCCGTTGTTGATCTGGGTGGCGTCGACAATGACCGTATTGCGGTTGCCTTGAACGACGACGTTGAGTTGGTTGCCGATCGCCTGGGCGAACGGCGTTGCGCCGGTTTGACCGACAAAACCGCGGGCCAGGCTGGGAGGAAGCGAAGAGCCGTCTCCGGTCAGAATGCGGCCGTTGATAATCGTTCGATTGCCGTTCCAGTCGCGCGTCCGGGGGTCGACGGGGCGGTTTTCTTCGCCCAGCGATTGCCCATAAGGCGTGTTGAATTCCCCGGCTCGGCGCGGCAGAGGGTCAGCGGAGGCGAGGTCTGCGCACAGCCCGGCGAGCAGGGCGGCGCAGGCGGCGATCACGCCCCATCGTTGGGACGACAAGGGCGCGGCTTTTGCGCGGGCCTTTGTCGCGTGGCTGGCGGTCATGGCATTCGCTCCTGAGCGATTTCGCGGTCGAGGGGAATTTTGCAACGCCCGTGCCAGCGCAGCGGGAAGGCGCGAAACGACCATGCGCGTTTCCCCGCCTAGGAGAATTCCCTGTCTCGTCGGCGCCGGCCGGTCACCCCGCGCCTGTCACGGGAGCGGACGGCGCTTCGAAACGAGACATGCGATGATAAAGGCCCGCAATTGTGCGCCGATGCGTTGATCCCGCCGCGTCGGCGGGCGACGCTGTCGGTCTGAGGGGAGCGACAAGAGGGGTGATAAGAAATGGGAGGTCCTCAATGAACGCCGCTGGCATTTTGCGCGCTAAGGGCGCTGAGGTGATAACCGCAAGCCCGGCGATGACGGTCGCTGCGGCGGCTGGCGTGCTGGACGCTCACCGCATCGGCGCAGTGATTGTCGTCGACGAGGAACGCGCGATCGTGGGCGTTTTGTCTGAGCGTGACGTCACCCGCGAAATCGCCCGGCGCGGCGCGGGCGCGTTGGATTTGCGCGTCGAGGCGTGCATGACGCGAGACGTGATCACGGTGGGTCCCAAGACCGAGCTTGATGAATTGCTGGCCTGCATGACCGACCGCCGGATCCGCCATTTGCCCGTCACCGGCGAGGACGACCGGCTGCTCGGCGTGGTGTCCATTGGCGACGTGGTCAAGTGGAAGATCGCTGAAACCGAGGCCGAAGCCGCCGCGATGCGCGCGTATATCGCGACGGGATAAGCGCGCGCCGGGCGATCCGGTGTTGTGGATGACGGTGAAACTGCGCTGGGAGCGGGTAGGGTCGGCTGTGTCTAACTCAGCGCCTTCAGCGCATGGCGGAGGACGGGCATTTCCCGTTGCATCGCCTCGCGCCCCAGCGCAATGAGCTCCTCGGCCTTCGCGAAGTCCAAAAGCCCGATATGGGCGATTTTTGGGATGACATACACGTCAGGCGGATCGCCCGCGAGCCGCGAGCGGCCGAGCCGATCCATCACCAGATTGAGCGCGCCGAGCATGACCGAGCCCATGCCGGGCGTCTTGTCGGTCGAGCCGAAAAGCTGCTTCATCACCAAACGTTCCGGACGCACCTTATTTAAGGTCAGTCCCGTGAGGTTTTCGCCCTCATCTTCATCTGCGCTCAGATCGGGTTCGGCGGCGAGGGAGCCGAAGGAATCCCCGTTCAGCCCGACCGCGATCACCAGCCGCGCGCCCAACGCCCGACACACCGAAACCGGCACCGGGTTCACCAGGGCGCCGTCGATCAGCCAGCGGCCGTCGATGCTGATGGGCGCGAACGCGCCGGGCAAAGCGTAAGACGCGCGAATCGCCGGGACCATTTCGCCCGACCGCAACCAGGCCTCATGGCCCGTCGCCAATTCCGCGGCCACTGCGACAAACGGCTTAGGCAGGTCCTCAATGCGGGTTCCGCCCAGATGCTCGCGCATGGCCGCGGCCAAGCGATCGCCCGCCAACAACCCTCCGCCCCGCAGCCTGATATCAAGGAAATTCAGCATCCGACGACGCGTCAGGCCCAAAGCCCAATCTTTCAAATCGTCAAATCGGCCGGCGAGATACGCCCCGCCCACCAACGCGCCGATCGAGGTTCCCGAAATGATGTCGACCTCGACGCCTTCCTCAAGCAGGACTTCGAGCGCGCCGATATGCGACCACCCCCGGGCGATCCCGCCGCCAAGCGCCAAACCGAGTTTCGGGCGCGCGGGGGGCTGCCGGTCGAGTTCGGCTTGGTCCCCGCCATGTGCGGACCGGGCTTGCGCCATAACGGTGGCTCCCCAAATTACGCGACCTGTGCGGCGCCAATTGCGCCATGCATGCCATGCGCCGCGCGGAAAATGCACTATCGCACCAACATGCCGAATTTTTGCTTGCGTTGGTCGGAAGCCGTACATATTCTATTAAGCCTTCGCCGCTTATTGCTTCGCCCGTGCCCGGGTCCAACCGTGCGCGAGAAGCAAGAGACGACGGTCGCATCAGCCCGCTGTGGACGACGCGAATCGATCGGGAGGTGGCGGTTGACATACTTCGGACGCGGGCTTAAACACCGCGCCTCGCCGCGGAGGCCAAGGTCTCGGGCGGCGGGAGACGGAAGGGTTTTCCTTGCGTTTCCGGCTGTTTGACATTGTGAGAGAGAGAAAGAGAAACGCAGGCGGCGGCGGTCGTGTTGCGTGGGCGATAGCTCACGCTCGGACGCTCGCTCGCAGCGTTTTTCGACCAATTTCCGTTTGACGGGTCAGCTTCGGCTGAACCGTTCGAACGTTCCCGTCGAAAATCCAAATACGCTAACTCGTGGAAAGGTTCGCCTTTCCGCGCGAGCAGGCGAACTCAACCTGAGAGTTTGATCCTGGCTCAGAACGAACGCTGGCGGCAGGCCTAATACATGCAAGTCGAACGCCCCGCATGGGGAGTGGCAGACGGGTGAGTAACGCGTGGGAACCTACCCAGTGGTGCGGAATAACCCTTCTAACGAGGGGCTAATACCGCATACGCCCTTCGGGGGAAAGATTTATCGCCATTGGATGGGCCCGCGTCAGATTAGCTAGTTGGTGGGGTAACGGCCTACCAAGGCGACGATCTGTAGCTGGTTTGAGAGGATGATCAGCCACACTGGGACTGAGACACGGCCCAGACTCCTACGGGAGGCAGCAGTAGGGAATCTTGGACAATGGGCGAAAGCCTGATCCAGCCATGCCGCGTGAGTGAAGA
>CAZABJ010000012.1:0-53791 GCA_964483375.1 uncultured Caulobacterales bacterium | reverse complement strand
GTACGACGTCGGTTCGCGTCCGCGTCATCGGACCCGGAGCGATGCGCTGAGCGCCGCTCCGCAAGCGCCCGCGCCCATTCCGGCCTATTGTCGAACGCCGAAAACAAGCGTGATCCTCTTACGCTTCGACATGCGCCGCGCCGCAGCGCCGGCGCGATGGGCGCCCGCGCTTGCTGCGGGGCCAAGCGTTTTGGCCCATAACGTCGAGAGCTGAGCGAGGAGGGGCGCGTGACGCTGACGCCGATGCTTGCGGTGGTGGTGCTGGCTCCGTTCGCGGGCGCGGGCCTGGCCTATGTCGCGCGGGTCTACCAAGTCGGCCGGCTTGGCGTATGGCTCATCGCGCTGGGCTGCCCGCTCCTCGCCGTTGCGGCTTCCTTCGCCTCCGGCGGCGCGCCTTGGACGGCGGGGCTGGCGTGTTTGCTCTTCGCCCTGGGTGTGATCGACGCGGACGTCTACCGCTTGCCGGACCCTTTGACTCTGGCGCTCGCCGCCCTGGGCGGAGCCTGGCTGGCGGCGGCCGCGCCGTCCGGTCTCATCGTGAGCCATAGCGCAGCGGCGGCGGCAGGCTTGGCGCTCTTTCTCGGCGTCAACGAAGCCTACCGCCGGTTTCGGGGCATAGACGGGCTGGGGCGCGGGGACGCAAAGCTGATGGGCGCGTTGGGTCTCTGGGTCGGGCCCTATGGACTGCTCACCGTTCTGATGATCGCGCCGGCCTTGGGGCTTGCCTTTCACCTTGTGGCGGCGCGCTTGAGGGGCGAGAGCGCTGATATGCAATCCATGGCGCCTTTCGGTCCGTTCTTGGCGGCGGGGGGCTTTCTCGCCTGGCTCGCCGGTCCGCTTTGGGTGATTTGACCCCGAGGGGCGACTTTCGCAATTGAGCGGCTTCGTCGCATAGTGCGTGCTCTGACCGCCCCCGACCAAGGAGTCCGCCCATGGAAAAGGTCCAATCCGACGCCGTCGCCGCCCTTGAGGGCGTGTTGTTTGACGGCATGACGATCATGGCTGGCGGGTTCGGCTTATGCGGCATCCCCGAGAACCTGATCGTCGCGCTGCGAGACTCCGGCGTCAAAGACCTCACCGTGATCTCAAACAATTGCGGCGTCGACGATTTCGGACTCGGCCTGCTCCTGCAAACCCGTCAAATCAAAAAAATGGTCTCTTCCTATGTCGGGGAGAATAAGACCTTCGAGCAGCAATATCTCTCGGGAGAACTTGAATTAGAGTTCAATCCCCAGGGAACGCTTGCGGAGCGTTGCCGGGCGGGCGGAGCCGGAATCCCGGCATTCTACACCAAGACTGGGGTGGGCACCCTGGTGGCGGAAGGCAAAGAAACGAAGTTTTTCGAAGGCGAAGAATATGTGATGGAGACTGGGCTGACCGCGGACCTTTCCATCGTCAAAGCCTGGAAGGGCGACGCCCAGGGCAATCTCATCTATCGCAAGACCGCACGAAACTTTAACCCCGAAATGGCGGCGGCTGGGAAAGTCACCGTCGCTGAGGTTGAGGAAATCGTTCCGGTCGGGTTCCTCGACCCCAATTTCATTCATACGCCAGGCATCTTCGTGCACCGTTTGCTTCAGGGCGACCACGAGAAACGCATCGAGCAGCGCACCGTTCGCCCGCGCAGCGCTGCGTAACGTTGCGCTCTGCGGCGAGGGACCCCAACCATACAAGCGGCGCAGTTCAAGAAACCGCCCGCTCTCGGAGAGGAGACGACGTCATGCCCTGGGATCGCGATCAAATGGCGCAACGCGCCGCCCAAGAGCTGCAAGACGGGTTCTACGTCAATTTGGGCATCGGCATCCCGACGCTGGTGGCGAACTACATCCCCGCGGGCGTGGACGTGACCCTGCAATCGGAGAACGGCATGCTCGGCATGGGACCGTTCCCCTTTGAGGGCGAAGAAGACGCCGACCTCATCAACGCCGGCAAACAAACCATCACCGAACAAGACCGGACGAGCTTCTTCTCCTCCTCCGACAGCTTCGCGATGATTCGTGGGGGGCATATCGATCTGGCGATACTTGGGGCGATGGAGGTGGCCGAAAACGGCGACCTGGCCAATTGGATGATCCCCGGAAAGCTCGTCAAAGGCATGGGCGGGGCGATGGACCTTGTCGCAGGCGTCAAGCGCGTGGTGGTGGTGATGGACCACACCAACAAAAAGGACGAAACCAAGCTCTTGAAGCGGTGCACGTTGCCCCTGACGGGCCGCGCCGTGGTGGACCGCGTCATCACCAATTTGGGTGTCTTCGACGTCGTGGACGGCGGTTTAACGGTGGTCGAATTGGCGCCTGGGGTGAGCTTGGACGAGGTCGAAGCCAAGACTGACGCGACGCTCGTGGCCGCGCCCTCCGCTGCGGCTTAGTCCTTAGACGTCCTGATTATGTGGCCTTAACGCACCATGCTGCGCCGCACGCGTTTTGCTGCGGCGCGAGCTTTGTTGCGCCCAGTTGCTAAACGCGTTTACTGGCCGGGATCCGTGGTCCGCCACGATAGACACTAGGGCAGCGCGCGCGTCGGGCGGGCGCACAGAATTGGGGAACGACCCATGACCAACCCGCACCGTGCACGCCTTGCTCTTTCCTGCGCCGTCGCCGCTCTGGCGGCTGGGGCGTTGTCCCAACCGGTCCTCGCTCAAGACGAAGGCGAGACCGTGCGCGAGCGCGAGGTCATCGTGGTCACCTCGCGGCGTCAGGAAGAAACGCTGCAAACCGTTCCCGGCGCGGTTTCGGCTTTTTCCGAAGCTGAACTTCTCGAAGATCTGGCGGCGGAAAACGTCGGCGTGCTGCAAGGTCTGGTCCCGAACCTGAACCTGGTTCAGGGCCGGGGTTCGTCCTCCTCGGCGAATATCTTCATCCGCGGCGTCGGCCAGCCCGACGCGCTGGCGACCTTCGACCCCGCTGTCGGCGTGTATGTCGACGACGTCTACATCTCGCGCATCCGCGGCGCGTTGTTCGACGTTTATGACATCGAGCGCATTGAGGTGCTGCGCGGGCCGCAAGGCACGCTTTACGGCAAGAACACTAATGGCGGCGCGCTGCGCATCGTGACCCGCCAGCCTGGCGACGAGTTTGAAGCGAACGGACGTTTCTCCTACGGCTCCTACAACGCCATCGAAGCCAATGCGTCGGTCTCCGGTCCCATCGCGCCGGGCCAGCTGTTCGGCGGCGCCACCGTCTATTACGGCGGCCGCGACGGCTATGTGGACGATCCGATCACCGGCGATGAGTACAACGACAAGGACACGTTCGGCCTGCGCGGTTCGCTGCGCTGGACGCCCACGTCGAATGTCGAGCTGTCCTTCGCCGCCGACTACACCCACGAGAACCCGAACCTCACCGTCGGTCAGCCGGTGAACGGGCTGTTCGCGGTCGACATCGCGCCGCTGGACCCGACGCTCGCGATCGTTCCGACCTTCACCCCGACCGGGGAGGAGTACGACTTCGTCACCGCCACTTCGCTGTCGCGCGCGGGCTTCCCGGGCAGCGAGACCGAGCTTCAAAATTCCAACGAGCTCGACCACTGGGGCGTGAGCGCCACCGCGTCATGGGACCTGAACGACCGTTGGACCCTGCGTTCCATCACCGCCTATCGCGACCTCGAATACACCGACTTCATCGACATCGACGCCACGCCGCTCGAATTGGGCGACGTGCTGGTCGACGTTGAACAAGACCAAGCCAGCCAAGAGTTCCAAGTGCTCTATAACGGCGACCGCTTGCGCGGCGTCGGCGGGGTGTTCTGGCTGAACGAGAACATCGATTCCTTCCAGCAGGCCTATGCGGACGATTTCTTGCTCGCCGCCGGCGCGCCGCTGCCTTTTACCCGGGACATCGAAGACAGCCTTTCGCTGCACTCCTGGGCGGCGTTCGCCAACTTGGTGTTTGACGTCAATGACCGGCTCTCGCTCACCGGCGGGTTGCGCTATACCTACGAGCTGAAGCGCTACAGCCGCGGCACCACCACGACATTCGACCCCGTGGGCGTCGGCTTCGACGTGTCGGAAGACTGGAGCGACGTGTCGCCTCTGTTCTCGATCGACTATCAGTTCACCGACGAAATCTTCGGCTACGCCCGTTTCTCGCGCGGCTTCAAGTCGGGCGGTTTCAACGGCCGGGCGAACAACCCCAACGAAGAACAGCCCTATGATCCGGAGATCGTGAACAGCTTTGAGATCGGCGCGCGCACCACCTGGGGCGGCGGCCGCGTGATCTTGAACGGCAACGTCTTCTATAACGACTATCAAGACTTCCAAGCGCGGGTGTCCGACACCATCGACTTGCCGGGCCCGGGCGGCGCGCTGGTTCCCACCGCCGTCTTCACCGTCTTGAACGCCGGTCAGCTCGACATCTACGGCGCCGAAGTGGAGTTCCTCGCTGAGGTGTATGACAACTTCACCGTCGACGCTCAGCTGGGCCTGTTGAACGCGGAATATGGCGAGTTCCTCGACCAGCGCTACCCGGGCGGGGACCGGGCCGACTTCGAAGAGCCCGCCTTCGCGCCCGAAATCACCGCGCGTTTGGGCGGCGCTTACACCTGGACCTTCGACAATATCGGCGAGCTGACGCTGGGCGCGAGCGCCAGCTATCGCGACGCCCACGCCTTGGCGGTGGACCAGTCCGAACAAGCGCTTCTGCCCTTCGGCACGGTCGACCGCATCGACGAAGCCTTCCAGGAAGCCTACACGCTCTATGACGCGCGTCTGGTGCTGGCGGACTTCGCCGGCAACTGGTCGGCGGGCATTTATGGCCGTAACCTCTCAGACGAAGTCTACGCCACCGACTTCCAGGAGTTCTCCTCGGTCGGCGGCATTCGGACGGCCTATTTCGGCGCGCCCCGCACGGTGACGTTCCAGATCACCGCGCGCCGTTAAGCGATCTGCGCGCGCCGTAAAAGGGCGAAAGCCTGAACGGCGCGCGCTTGCTCGCTCAAACCGGCAAAGGAGACGGCCATGGCCCGCGTTTTTCTGATCATCGTCGCGGTGCTGGTGCTGCTCGTCCTCGGCGGCGGCGCGGCGCTCTGGTTTTGGTATCAGAACGCGATTGAGGGCATTCCGGGCGAAACGCTTGAAGTCCAATATGTCACGGAAGACGACCGCTTCGTTCAGGTTTCCGGCGCCCGGGTGCGCGTGCGCGAGCAGGGCCCCGCGGACGCCCCGCCGCTGGTGCTGATCCACGGCTTCACGTTCAGCTTGGAGAGCTTCGACGCCTGGGCCGATGCGTTGGACGACGATTTCCGTGTCATTCGCTACGATTTGCTCGGCCACGGCCTTACCGGGCCTGACCCCCAATCCCGCTACGCACCCGCCGAACGCGCGGCGTTTCTGGGCGAGTTGCTGGACGTTTTGGACATCGAACGCGCTTCGATCGCCGGCAATTCGCTGGGCGGGCTGGTGGCGTGGCGCTTCGCGGCTTTGGAGCCTAACCGCGTCGAGCGGCTCATTCTCATCGATGCGGGCGCCTACTCGATCAATAACGTCACCGATACGCCCGTCTGCCCGCCGCCCAGCCAGGTCGAAGCCAGCCTGCGAACCGGCACGCTTGCGGTGGCCCGTTTCTATCTGGAGCTGGTCTATGCGAATGACGACTTGGTCAACGATGAACGCGCCCAAGAGGTGAGCGACATGATGCGCCGGGCGGGCAACGGTCAGGCGTTCGTCGATCATATCTGCGAATTCGTGTTGCCTGATCCCGAGCCCGACCTTGAGAACGTCACCGCGCCGACGCTAATTTTGTGGGGCGGCCAGGACATTCTCATTCCCTCCGCGCATGCCGCCCAGCTTGAAGCTGCGATACCGAACGCCGAGGCGGTCGTCTTCGACGCGCTCGGTCATGCGCCTCAGGAAGAGGATCCCGCCGGAACGGTCGCGGTCGCCGAGGCATTTTTGCGCGGGCGATGATTGTGCGGGGCGGGCCGCGGCGCCGGGCGCTGGCCTTTGCCCCGTGAACGTCCTTTCATGGCGATGTCGCCTGCGGAACCTCGCAGCTCAGCGGCGAAACGACGACGCGGCGATCCGAACGCGTTGCGAGGGGAGGAATGCCGAGTATGTCCGACGCCGCTGCGGCCGCGCCGAAATCAGGAGCAGGCTATCGCGCCTATGTGCTCTTCATTTTGGTCATCGTTTACACGTTCAATTTTCTTGACCGCCAAATCATCGGCATTCTGGCGCCGGCTATCCAAGACGAATTGGGGCTGACCGACACCCAGCTCGGGCTCATGGGCGGGCTGGCTTTCGCGCTGTTGTACTCCACCCTCGGCGTGCCCATCGCCTGGCTCGCCGATCGGGCCAATCGCGTCTGGATCATGACCGGCGCGCTTACGCTGTGGAGCGGGATGACCGCGGTGTGCGGGCTTGCGGGCAATTTTTGGCAGTTGTTTCTCGCCCGCGTCGGCGTCGGTGTTGGCGAGGCCGGCGGCGTCGCCCCGGCCTACACGCTGATCGCCGACTATTTCCCGCCTGAAAAACGCGCCCGCGCGCTGGCGATTTATTCGTTCGGCATCCCAATCGGATCGGCGGTCGGCATCATTTTCGGCGGGGTCGTGGCGGCTCTGATCGATTGGCGCGCGGCGTTCATCATCGTGGGTCTCGCCGGCGTCGCGCTTGCGCCGGTGTTCCTGTTGACGGTCCGTGAGGTCCGAGCCAAAGGCCAATCCGTGCAGCCTGTCGAAGCGGCAGGGCCCGCTAGCGACGTAACGCGACGGATCCTTATGGGGGCGGGCCTGGGCGCGGCGGTCGGCTACGGCGTCTTCACCGTAATCAGCATGCTGGTCGCGGCGTTCGGCGACGCCTCTCTCCTCGTCCCGGGTTTTTGGCATCTCGGCTTTGCGCTCGGCGGGGCTTTCATCGGGGGCAATCTCGGTTTCACCTGGTCGGTGGTGCGGGTGCTCCTCAAGAAATGGCAGAGCTTCTTCCTGCTCAGCATCGGCACGGCTTGCTCGTCGATGATGGGATACGGGCTGTTCTTCTGGATCCCGGGCTTCATCATTCGCAGCTATGGGGCGGAGTTGCCGGAGTTCTTCGCCTGGGCGCCGGGCTGGCTGATCCCGGCGGGCTTGGCTCCCGCGCGTGAGCTGGTCTTGATGGCGGGATATTTTTATGGGGCGATCGTGCTTCTCGGCGGGGTTTTCGGGATCGCGGCGGGCGGCGTGCTCGGCGATCGGCTGGGCGGAGCGCGGAAAGCCAACTACGCCATCATACCCGCCATCGCGTTTCTGGTCACCGCGCCCGCGCTGGCCCTGGCGGTGTTGTCCCCCAGTCTCGGCGCGGCGTTCGCGCTCTATCTCATCCCCACCGCGCTGGGACTTGTGTGGCTCGGGCCCGTGCTCACCGCGTTCCAACATCTCGTCGAGCCGCATATGCGCGCCACCGCCTCAGCGGTTTGGCTGCTCATCAACAACTTGTTGGGCATTGGCGGCGGGATCTACGCCTTGGGCGCCTTATCCGACGCCTACAATGCGCAATTCGGCGATGAGTCTCTGCGCTACGCGATTTTGACCGGGACGGGGCTTTATCTCGTCGCCGCGGTCTTGTTCCTATTCGCCGCCCGCACGCTAGAACGGGATTGGGTGCGATGACGCGCGTCAACTGAGATGAGGCAGGCCTCCGTGACCGATATCGACATGCGCGCCGTGGCGGACGACTTCGCGCTAGAGCGATTTCCGACCGCCCACGGCCCGGAGCTCAAGTACCGGGACTATTCCCCGCACGGGAGCGAGGAGACCGCCGCGCCCGTGCTTTGCCTGCCTGGATTGACCCGAAACGCCAAGGACTTCGAGGAGCTGGCCCCGCGCATCGCCGCGACCGGCCGGCGGGTTTTGGCGCCCGACCTTCGGGGGCGCGGGCTCTCCGATCCCGATCCCGATCCCTCGCGCTATCTGCCTGAGACCTACGCCGTCGACATGATCGATTTGCTCGATGCGTTGGAGGTTCCGCGCGTGGTCATTGTCGGCACCTCCTTAGGTGCGATCATGGCGATGTTGATGGCCCGGCATCGCCCCGAACTCGTCGCTGGCGCGGTGCTCAACGATTTGGGCGCGGAAGTGGACGCCGAGGGCCTTAAGCGCGTTGAGGCGCATATGGCGGCGCCGCGTCCGCGCTTTGCCAGCTGGGAGGAGGCGGCCGCAGCCTTCCAATCCGTGGCTCAACCGATTTTCCCGCGAGAAACCGGCGAGGCGTTTTGGCTCGCATTCGTCCGTCGGGTGATGCGGGAGGAGCCCGACGGCGGCATTTCGCCGGACTACGATCCCGCCATCGCCGAGCAGGTGCTCGCCGGGCGCGCCGTGCCGGCGACGCTGTCAGAGGCTTTTGAGGCTTTGCGCCGCAAGCCTACGCTTGTGGTGCGCGGGGCCCTTTCTGATTTGCTGACCCCGGAAATCCTCGAGCGCATGCGCGCCCGCAAGCCCGATCTCCAGGTCGTCGAAGCCGAAGATGTCGGCCATGCGCCCTATATGACCGAAAATGACGTCTGGCCGACCGTGGAAGCCTTCTTGTCTACGCTTCGGTAGCAGCATTTTGCGATTTTGCGCCGAGCGGGGCGCCAAAAGTGCTTCGAATGACGGTTTCCCGCGCTAGGATCTCCCCGCCGCCGCCTTAGGAGTACTCCATGTCCGACGCGCCCGCGCCGCGCATGCCGCTATTGCAGATCCAAGACCTCAAAGTGACGTTCGACACGCCGGACGGCGACGTGCGCGCCGTTGAGGGCATCTCCTTGAATGTGGGCGCTGGGGAGTGTGTGGGGGTCGTGGGGGAAAGCGGCTCGGGCAAGAGCCAGACCTTCCTGACCGTCATGGGCCTGCTGGCTGCGAACGGGCGCGCGGAAGGCTCGGTGCGGTTCGACGGCGAGGAAATCCTCGGCCTAAAGCCGAAAACGCTGAATGCGATCCGCGGTCGGCGGATGGCGATGATTTTTCAAGATCCGCTGACGTCGTTGACCCCGCATATGCGGATCGGCTCGCAGATGAAGGAAACGCTGCGGGTCCATTTGGGCGTCCAGGGGTCTGAGGCCGACAAGCGTTGCGTCGATTGGCTCGAGCGCGTCCGCATTCCTGAGGCCGGTCGGCGGCTGGGCCAGTACCCCCACGAGCTGTCGGGCGGCATGCGGCAACGCGTGATGATCGCCATGTCGATGCTCTGCGACCCTGAGCTGTTGATCGCTGACGAACCGACGACCGCGCTCGACGTGACTGTCCAATCCCAAGTCCTGGACATCATGGATGAGCTGAAACGCGAGACCGGCATGGCGCTCGCGCTCATCACCCATGACATGGGCGTCATAGCCCGCATGGCCGACCGCGTGCAGGTGATGCGCGCAGGGCGGTATGTGGAGGAGGGGCTGGCCGAGGACCTCTTCGCTCGACCGAAAACGGACTATGCGCGGATGCTGCTTGAAGCCATGCCGCGTCTTGATCGGCCCGACCGGCCGGGCCGGCCCAAAATCACAGCGTTGAAGTCCGCTGCGCCCAGCGTGCTGGAAGTCGATGACGTGCGGGTTTGGTTTCCCGTTCGCGTCGCCCGCAAAAAGGCGGCGGACGATGAAGACACGGGCTTGCTCGAACGCGCCAAACGAGCGGCGTTTTCGACCCGGCACGCTTCGCTGAAGGCGGTTGACGGGGTGAGTTTCACCCTGCGCGACGGCGAGACCTTGGGGGTCGTGGGGGAGTCAGGGTGTGGGAAGTCCACGCTCGCGCGCGCCGCGCTCCGGCTGTTGCCCACCACGACGGGCTCTGTCGCGTGGATCGGACGCGACACCGACGGCTTGAAATCCGGGGAGTTGCGGCGGGCGCGCAAGGACATGCAGATCGTGTTTCAAGATCCGCTCGCCTCGCTCAATCCGCGTATGACCGTCGGCGCCTCCATCGGCGAGCCGTTGGCGACGTTCCGCCCCGACATGAGCACAGAGGACCAAAACAACCGCATCCGCGCGTTGATGGAGCGAACGGGCTTGGACCCATCGCTCATCAATCGCTATCCCCATGAGCTTTCGGGCGGACAGAACCAGCGCGTGGGCATCGCGCGCGCGACTGCGCTGGACCCCAAAGTGGTGGTGTGCGACGAGGCGGTGTCCGCGCTGGACGTGTCGATCCAAGCGCAGATCCTCGACCTCCTGATCACGCTCCAAAAGGATCTCGGTCTGGCGATGATGTTCATCAGCCACGACTTATCGGTGGTTCGGGAAGTCTCTCATCGGGTCATGGTCTTGTATTTGGGTCGCGTGGTGGAGTTTGCGGATCGCGACACGATCTATGAAGACGCGCGCCACCCCTACACCCGCGCGCTCATTTCCGCGGTGCCTATCCCTGACCCAATTGTGGAAAAAGCGCGCGAGCGGGTGAAGCTTGAAGGTGATTTGCCGTCTCCGCTCGATCCCCTGGCTCAGTTGCGTTTCATGCCGTCTATGCTCCCGGGCGAGGATGCGGCGGACGCGCCTGCCTATCGGCCGAAATTGGTTGAAGTGACGCCGGGGCATTGGATCGCGGAGCATGACGCGATAGACGGAGCGGACGGATTGCGCGCTTAGGGACATAGCCGGGGCGGTATGGACCTGTTGGATTTGTTTCGAGAGATGCGTCGGCGGCGGGTGTTCCGCGGCGCATTGATTTACGTGCTGATCGCATGGCTTCTC
Organism: uncultured Caulobacterales bacterium; assembly: GCA_964483375.1. Classification (GTDB taxonomy): domain Bacteria; phylum Pseudomonadota; class Alphaproteobacteria; order Caulobacterales; family Maricaulaceae; genus JAUIEH01. The sequence goes on along the minus strand of CAZABJ010000012.1, from coordinate 43,166 downwards.
GCCGTGGCTGCGGGTCGGGGCGTGGCGGCCGCCGGTCTCGACGCGAGCCTCTTGACGCTGGTTTACGCGCTTCTGGGGCTCGGGCTTGTCGCTGCGATTGCGTTCTCATGGCTTTTCCAAGTCACGCGCGAAAAAGGCGTACGCATTGAACACGATCATGTGGAGGCGCCCCCGCGCACGCCTTTAGGCGTTGCATTGGATCTAACGGCCTTCGGCGGTTTTGGCGCATTGGCGGTGTTCACGCTCATCCGGGCCGCGCTTGGCATGAGTTTGTTACCCTAACCGCAAAGCGGCGCCGGCGTTTTCAGCGCCTGGTCTTGCACCGCGCCAATGCGGCGGCCACCATACGCCACCACATTACAGAGCGGCGCGGTTCGAGGGTTTCGGCGCGCGCGCCCCGGGTTTTAGAAGAAGAAGGAACGCCCCCATGCGCGCACTCTTAAGAGCCGCGGCGCTGTCAGCGCTCGTCTACGCCGCTGCGTGCAGTCCGGCTGAAGAACCCGAGCCCACCGACGCCCCCGAGGTTGAACCCGCCGACCCCGTACCCGAAGCCGCCGCCGACCCGGCGCCTGAGCCGGCCGTCGCGCCGGAGCCCGAACCAGAGCCCGTTCAGGCCGCTTCGACGGACGGTGGGGACGGGCTGTGGCCCCATGACGGCAGCGATCTGCCGCCCGATCCCGACGTCCGCTACGGACGGCTGGACAACGGCCTGCGCTATGCGGTTTTGGTCAACGACACCCCGACGGGGACTGCAGCGATGCGCCTGCGCATCGACATGGGCTCTCTCTCCGAAGGCGACGACCAGCAAGGCCTCGCCCATTTCATCGAGCACATGATCTTCAACGGTTCGGAGAACGTGCCCGAAGGCGAGATGGTGCGCATCTTGGAGCGCTATGGTCTGGCTTTCGGGCCCGACACCAACGCCTATACGAGCTTTGACGAAACCGTCTATCAGCTCGATTTGCCGTCGGTGGAGGAGGAGGTGCTCGACACCGCCTTCTTCATCATGCGGGAATCCGCAGACCGGGTTTTGTTCGAGCAATCCGCCATTGACGCCGAGCGCGGGGTCATCCTCTCCGAGGAGCGGTTCCGGAACACATACAGCCTTCGCTATACGCGCGATCTTTGGGAGTTCCTCTTCCCCGAAGCCACTTTCCCGACGCGATTTCCAATCGGCACGGTGGAGGTGATTGAGGCCGCGCAGCGGGATCGCTTCGTGGATCTGTATGACCGCTACTACACGCCCGAACGCGGCTTCTTCGTGATCGTGGGTGATTTCGATCCCGCCGCGATTGAAACCGCCATCGAAGAGACGTTCGGCGATTGGACGATGCCGGAAAACCCTGGCGAGGACCCGGCGCTGGGCGCGGTGAGCGAGCGCGGCCTGGAGGCCGGCTTTTTCTCCGACCCCGACATGCCCACTGTGGTCACGTTCAACGTGGTGTCGCCCGCCGAAATCGAACCAGACACCGCGGAGGCTCGCCGCGAACGGCTTATCCGCGGGCTGGGCGCTTCGATCCTGAACCGCCGCTTTCAGCGATTGTCCCGCGCGGTCGATGCGCCGTTCCTTCAAGCCTCCGCCGGCTTTTCCCAATTCTATGAGACGGCTGATGCGGCGAGCGTGCAAATCGTCTCAAGGCCGGAGCAGTGGCGCGAGGCCCTAGCGGTCGCGGAACAGGAACTCCGCCGTGCGCTTGAGCACGGTTTCGGTCCCGTCGAACTGGCCGAGCAAATCGCAAACATCCGCACCAGCTTAGAAAACGGGGCCGCTCAATCGGGCACGCGGGAAACCCCGGCTCTGGCCGACGGCATCGCCGCGGCGTTCGGATCCGACACCGTCTTCACCCATCCCGATGGCGCGTTGGAACGCTTTGAGAGTTACGCTGACGACATCACTCCGGAGATGGTCCATCAGGCCTTCCGCGCGGAATGGGCCGAGCGGGAGCCGCTGATCCACCTTGCGACCAACACCGAAGTCGAGAATGCGGAGAGTTTGATCCTTGAGGCTTACGCCGCCTCCGCGGCGACGCCTGTCGACGCCCCGGCCTTCGCCGGGTCGGCGGCCTTCGCCTACACCGAATTCGGCGCCCCCGGCGTCGTCGCCGAGCGCGCAGTGATCGAAGACTTGGACGTCACCACGCTGCGTTTCGAAAACGGCGTGCGCTTGAACGTGAAATCGACCGACTTCGAGGACGAAATCATACGGGCGTCCATCCGCGTGGGCGGGGGCTGGCTCGAACTCCCTCTCGACCAACCCGGATTGGGTTTCCTTGTCGACAACGCCCTGTCGAATGGCGGACTTGAGGCCCACTCCATCGATGAGTTGCAGTCGGTTCTGGCCGGCCGGACCGTCAGTTTCGGGATGAGCGCCAACACCGACGCTTTCCAAATGGGCGCCTCGACGTCGCCGGATGATTTTGAGCTGCAAATGCAGCTGTTCGCCGCCCTGCTCACCGCGCCAGGGTATCGCGAGGAAGGGGTCTCCCAGTACCGCCAACTGATCGAGGTCTGGTACGAGACCCTCGATGCGACCCCGCAATCCGTGGCCTCTCGTGACGTGCCCAGGCTGTTGCGCTCCGGCGATCCGCGGTTCGGGATCCCGTCGCGCGAAACGCTTCTGAGCCCGGATTTCGATGATCTCCGGCCTGCGCTCGCCCGCGCGTTCACCGAAGGCGCGATCGAGATCGCCGTGGTGGGCGATGTCGAAGTGGACACAGTGGTCGACGTTGTTTCCCGGACCTTCGGCGCGCTGCCTCAGCGTCTGCCAGAGCCGCAGCCCTTTGACGAGGCCCGGCAGGTGCGCTTCCCCGAAACCGGCGGCGAGACTGTGGAGCTCAACCACGCCGGGGAGCCGAACCGGGCGCTTTTGCAGATCTACTGGCCTGCCGAGGACGATTCCGATGCGCTCCGCACGCGCCGTTTGACCCTTCTGCGTGAAGTGATGGGGCTAAAGCTCATCGAACGCATTCGCGAAGAGCTTGGCGCGACCTATTCGCCGAACGCCACCTCGAGCTTCTCTTCGGTCAATCCCGGCTATGGCTATCTGGGCGTGTCCCTGGACATCGAGCCCGAGGAAATCGGTTCGCTCATCGCTGTCGTCGACGAAATCGCGGCTGAACTCTCCTCGGGCGGGGTATCGGAGGACGAACTCGCTCGCGCCCGTCGCCCGGTGTTGGAGCGGCTCGAGGAGCGGCTCGAAAACAACCGATATTGGCTTGGCCTCATCGCCACCGCCCAATCGGAACCGGAGTATCTTGAACGCCACCGGCAGGCCGTCGAGCAATATGAAAGCGTGACGCCGGACGAGCTTGTGGCCCTTGCAGAGACCTATCTGCGCCCCGAGCTCGCCTATCGCATTGCGATCGTGCCGACGCCGGAAGGCTAGTCGTCCCGGCCCCACGCCCGGGGACAACGGGCGTGGGCGCCGCCGTTCTTGCATGTCTCGTCTCGGCGAAGGTCGAGGTGGCGCAAAGATGGACATAGAGGTTCTCCGCCCAACTGAGCTGGGCGAACCAGACCGTGAGGCGTGGCGCCGGCTGCAGCTGGCGGACCGCGACACCAGCGGACCCTACTTTACGCTCGGCTGGGCGGAGGCTGTCTCGCAGGCGCGCGAGGACGCGCGCGTGGCCGTGCTGCGTCGAAATGGGCGCGCGGTCGGGTTTCTCCCATTTCAATTCAGTTCCCGCTATGCGCTGCTGCCCCTGGGCGGAGCGCTCAGCGACTATCAGGGCTTGATCGCCGCGCCGGGCGAGGAGGTGGACGTCGCCGAGGTCGTTCGCCGCATCGGCTCGGGTCGCTTTGATTTCAACAATCTGCTTGGGACCCAGGCCGCGTTCGCGCGCCATCATCGCAGCCGGCACGTCTCCTGGGTCATGGACATCGAAGACGGCTTCGAGGGTTACCGAGAGAGGCGTCGCGCCGCCGGTTCAAGCGTCCTCAAACGCATTCGGGGCAAACGTCGCAAGATTGAGCGTGACGTCGGCCCGTTGACGTTCACCGCGTTTTCCAAAGACGAAGACGCCTTCGCCCAGCTTGTCGCCTGGAAGCGCGAGCAATTCGCCCGCACCGGTCGTCCCGACGTCTTCGCCGAGGACTGGGCGCGGGAAGTGGTGGCGAGCTCCTTCACCCAACCGCGCGCCGATTTCGGCGGCGCTCTGTTCACCCTGCATGCGGGCCCGCGCTTGGTGGCGGCGAACTACTGCTTGACCTCGCGGGACGTCTTGCATTGCTGGTTCATCGCCCATGACTGCGCGGTGAGCCAGCATTCCCCTGGGCTGGTGTTGTTCGGCGACATGCTCTCGGCCCTGGACGGCGCGGGCTATCGCGAGCTGGACTTGGGCGGGGGCGAATATCGGTTCAAACAAGAACTGGCGACGCGCCAACGCGCGCTTGCAACCGGTTTCGTCGGCGCGCGGCCTGTCTCCGCCGCCATGCGTCATGCGCAATTCGCAGTGCTCGATGTGGCCCGTCATCTGCCTTTGGGGCGGTTTCGCGCTCTCCCCGAAAAAGCGCTTCGGCGCATCGACCTGATGCGCGGGCTCAGCGCGCCCCGACGCAAGCCGCGTTGATCGCTCGTGACGTTGCGCGTAGCGTCGATTGGCCGACGGAGCCTGCGATGCGCGACGACACCACGCCGATGACGATCAGCTTTGACGATGTCCTCGCCGCGCGGCGGCGTGCGGCGGGGCGATTGCCGCGCACCCCGACCCGGCCCTCCGCCAAGCTCGCCGCGCTGACGGGCGCGCGGGAAGTGTGGCTAAAGCTCGAAAATCAGTTCCACGCCGGCTCATTCAAGGAACGCGGCGCGCTCAACGCGCTGCTTTGTTTGGCCGAGCCCGCTCGCCGCGCCGGGGTCGTGACCGCCTCCGCGGGCAACCACGCGCAAGCGCTCGCCTATCACGCCACGCGATTGGGGGTGAGCGCCAAAATCGTCATGCCGATCTCCACCCCGCAGGTGAAGGTCGACGGTACGCGGCGCTTCGGCGGCGAGGTGGTGCTGGCGGGGGAAGTCTTTGATGAGGCGGTGGAAGCCGCGCGCGCGATCGAATCCGAGGAGCGGCGGACATTTGTCCACGCCTTCGACGATCCCGCCGTCATCGCAGGGCAGGGCACGGCTACGCTTGAACTGCTCGAGGATCAGCCCGGGCTCGATATGGTCGTCATTCCCGTAGGCGGGGGCGGATTGATCGCGGGAGGCGTGATAGCGGCGGAGGGTGTTGCAGCCGCCGGGGGACCGCGCACCGACGTGTTGGGCGTGGAGACGGCCATGTTCCCGTCATTGCGCAACGCCTTGGACGGAAAGCCGCGAGCCGTCGGCGGGGACACCATCGCCGAGGGCATCGCCGTCAAGGCTGTGGGCGCTGCGCCTTTGGCGGTGCTGAGGGGGCGTCTTGAACCCAGCGACGTGATGCTGGTGAGCGAAAGCGGCGTGGAGGAAGCGATCGTCGCCCTGGCGATGCAGGAAAAAACGGTTGTGGAGGGGGCGGGCGCGGCCGGCCTCGCCGCGCTGATGGAGAATCCCGAGCGTTTTCGAAATCGTGTCGTGGGGCTTATTATTTGCGGCGGCAATATCGATGCGCGTCTCCTGGCGCAGGTTCTTGCCCGGCATTTGGTCCGCACCCGCAAACGCGCGCGCATCCGAGTGGAGTGTTCGGATCGCCCTGGGCGGCTGGCCGAAATCACCTCGGTGCTCCGGCTGGCCGGCGCCAATGTCATCGATGTGCTGCACGACCGATTGGCGCTGGACATACCCGCCAAGGACACCGTGATCGACGTCATCATCGAAACCGATGCGGCGGAGGCGACCTTGTCGGTGGTCGAGCGATTGCGCGAGAGCGGATTTGATCGGGCTCGCCTGTTGGAAGGCGGCGCGATTTAAGCCGGCTCGATGCGCTCGCGCCGTCTAGTGAGGCGCCTGAGTTCCTAGCCCTCGGCTTCGATTTGGACTAGTCAGCCCCCACGTCACGAGAGGCGAAACACGGGATGAGCGCAATGAAAGCGAAGCAATGGGCGGCGACGGGCGGTTTGGCGCTGGTCGGCCTTGCGGCGGCTTGCGGAACCGAAACCGCGGGGCCGGTCGCTGAGGTTTCCGGGGCGAGCGCGGCATGCGACATCGTCACGGCGGGAACGGCGAACGCCCCGTCCATCGTGGCCACGGGACGCCGCGGCGCTGAGGCCCGGCTTGAGCGTTCCCAGAACTGGCTCGCTGAGTATGCGCTCCGGCCAGGCGTGTCGGTCACCGAGAACGGGCTTTACTACGAGGTGCTGCAATCGGGGGAGGCCGACGCGCCGTCCCCGGAGCTGGGCGAATTCGTTTGCGTGCATTATCGCGGGATCACCGTAGACGGACGGGAGTTCGACGGGTCCTGCTCGGGGCTTCCCGCCGCTTTCCAGTCTAATCGGCTCATCGCAGCGTGGCAGGAAGCGTTGCCGCTTATGCGCGAGGGCGACATTTGGGAACTCGCCGCCCCTCCGGCGTTGGCCTATGGCGAAGCCGGCGCCGCGCCGGTCATCCAACCCAACGAGGCGCTGGTTTTCCGCATGGCGCTCCTGCGGGTGCTGGATGGCGACTTCCCCGCCAATCGCGACTGCTCCGTCGGAGAGTAAGCGGCCTCGCTGCGGCGGCCTAGAAAAACGCCTGATGGCCCGTGATTGCGCGACCCAGGATTAGCGCATGAATGTCGTGCGTGCCCTCATAGGTGTTCACGGTTTCGAGATTCATCGCGTGGCGGATCACGTGATACTCGCCGGCGATGCCATTGCCGCCATGGATGTCCCGTGCGGTTCGGGCGACGTCGAGGGCTTTGCCGCAATTGTTCCGCTTCATCAGGCTGATCGCCTCGGGAACCCAAGCGCCTTCGTCCAAAAGCCGTCCCAGGCGCAATGCGCCGCTCAGGCCGAGCGCGATCTCGGTCTGCATGTCGGCGAGTTTCTTTTGGACCAACTGGGTGGCCGCGATCGGCTTGCCGAACACCACCCGCTCCAAGGCGTAGTCGCGCGCGGCCCGCCAGCAGAACTCCGCCGCGCCCATCGCGCCCCAAGCGATGCCGTAGCGCGCCTTGTTGAGGCAAGAAAACGGTCCCCGCAGACCTGAGACGTTAGGAAGGAGATTGTCTTCCGGCACCACGCAATCCGACAGCGTGATCGACCCCGTCACCGAGGCCCGAAGCGATAACTTGCCTTCGATCTTCGGCGTTTCGAATCCAGGCGTTCCCCGCTCGACCACGAAACCGCGGATTTTCGGCTCCGCGCCGTCATCCGTTTTCAGCTTCGCCCAAATCACCGCGAGATCGCTGATCGGCGCGTTCGTAATCCACATCTTCTCGCCATTGAGGCGAAAACCGCCATCCACTGGCTCCGCTCTGGTTCGCATGGCGCCGGGATCTGACCCGCCATCCGCTTCAGTCAGTCCGAAACAGCCGATCACTTCGCCGCTCGCCAAACCGGGCAGCCATCGCTGGCGCTGCGCTTCGGAACCGAAGGCGTGGATGGGGTGCATGACCAAGGAGGACTGCACGCTCATCGCCGAACGATAGCCGGAATCGATCGCCTCCACCTCGCGGGCGATCAGACCATAGGCGACGTGGCTGAGCCCCGCCCCGCCATAGGCTTCGGGGATCGTGGCGCCGAGGAGGCCCATCTCGCCCATTTCCGTCATGATCGCGGGGTCGAAACTCTCATCGCGATAGGCGGCGACGACCCGCGGCAAGAGCTTGTCCCGGCAATAGGCGCGCGCGGTCTCCATGACCATGCGCTCCTCCTCAAGCAACTCGCGCTCAAGATGCAGCGGGTCGTCCCAGCGAAAACTCACGGCGTCCTGGGTCACTGTGTCTTGCATGGCCATGGCGTGTCCTGCCTCGCAGTTTGGCCGCGGCGCAAGTCGCGCGGCGATCGTTGTTCTTCTCCGAACGGATATATCCGCCTCAGCGGCCTGAGCACAGGGGCGGGGCTGAGAGAATGAGCGCATGTCTGGCGAGAGCGGAGCAAACGCCTAGACTCAACGAGAATGATTCGGCGAGGCGGCATGAACGAGACCGGCGGTCCGCAAATCCAGCGCGTTATTGAGCTCTTGGCGAAATTGCCGGGCTTGGGGCCGCGCTCAGCGCGGCGCGCTGCGCTTGCGCTCATAAAACGGCGTGACGCGCTGATGGCGCCGCTTGCCGACGCGCTCGCTCGGGCGGCGGCGGAAATCCAGGAATGTGAGGAGTGCGGCAATCTCGATGTCGATCGGGTGTGCTCAATTTGCCGAGCGCCGTCGCGGGATCGCAGCCTCATCTGCGTTGTTGAGGATGTCAGCGATCTTTGGGCGTTGGAGCGGGCAGGCGCGTTTGGGGGCCTGTATCATGTGCTGGGCGGGTTGTTGTCCTCACTCGACGGGGTCCGCGCGGAAGATCTTTCCTTCGACAAACTCATGGAACGGGCGGCGCGGGAGGAAACCCGCGAAGTGGTGATCGCGCTCAACGCCACTGTCGACGGCGCCGCCACGGCCCATGTGATCGCTGAGCGTCTGCGGGGTCTGAACGTTCGTGTCAGCACCATCGCGCGCGGCGTGCCTGTCGGCGGGGAACTGGACTATCTCGACGACGGCACCCTGGCCGCGGCGCTGAAGAGCCGCCGCGACGCTTAGGGCGTCAACGCCTCAGCCTTGGGGCTCGATGCGCAAAACCGCGCCTTCAAAGGCGTCGGTCAACAGATACAAGAACCCGTCCGGTCCGGTGCGAACGTCGCGAATGCGGGCGTTTAGATCGGTCAGCAGCGGCTCCACGCCGATCACGCGATCGCCGGCGAGTTCGAACCGGTCAAGCTGCATCGCCACCAGGCCGCCGACAAACAAATCGCCTTGCCACTCCGGAAACGCGTCGCCGGCGTAAAACGCCATGCCCGAAGGCGCGATTGAGGGGCGCCAGTACCACACGGGCTCCTCGATGCCGGGCGCGGCGGTGAGATCGGAGATCGGCGTGTCGTTGTAATTGATGCCGTAGGTGACCGCGGGCCAGCCATAGTTGAGGCCCGCACGGGTGATGTTGATCTCATCGCCGCCCTGGGCGCCGTGTTCGTGCGTCCAAAGCTCGCCCGTCTCGGGATTGATGGCGGCGCCTTGAACATTGCGATGGCCATAGGACCAAACGTCCAAGAGCGGCTGCTCGTCAGAGGGGCCGTCATAGACGGTGTTGAAGGGATTGTCGGCGGGGACGGATCCGTCCTCGGCGATGCGCACCACGGTTCCGAAATGGCTGGCGGGGGTCTGGGAGGCCTCGCGGTGCAGCCCGCGATCGCCCAGCGTGATGAACAGCGTGCCGTCGTCGCGCCAAACGAGGCGGCAGCCATAATGGAAGCCGCGGGCCGACACCGAGTCCGCTTCCCAGATATCCTCCACATCGACGAGGCGATCGCCGTCGAGCCGGCCGCGAGCGACGCGCTCGAAATTCGCATCCTCCGGCCCGGTAGCGTAGCACAGATAGACCATGCCGTTGTTTTCGAAGTCGGGATGAAGCGACACCTCCATCAGTCCGCCTTGGCGGATGGCGGTGATCTCGAGACCGTGATCGATGGGCTCTGAAACCGTCCCGTCAGCAAGAACCCGGCGCAGGAAGCCCGGGCGTTCGGTGACCAACAGATCGCCGCCCGGCAGGAAGGCGAGGCTCCAAGGAAACTCGAGGCCCTCCGCAACCGTTACGACGCGAAAGTTCGCTTGGTGGCTTTCGGCGGTCAGAGCGACCTCTCCGGCCGCGGTGGCCTCTGGATCTGCGAGCGCGGGGGGCTGCGCGCAGAACAGGGCGCCGACGGTGAACAGGGCGATGCGCATGAAGGGCGTCCTCAACATTTTCGGAGTTTGCCGAGAGCGATAGCAAAGTCGATGCGTCGCGACAAAACACGACCCTGTCAGCATCGATGCGGGGATGGCGCGCCTACTCCGCGGCGACCTGGGGGCGCTCGGTTTTCGGCAACGCATCCTTGCCCGCAGCGCCTTCCTCCACGTCCACATCGGCGATGCGCTCGGCGCGTTTGCCGACCTTCTCCGCGGAGATGCGGATTTGGCGCATATCGTCTTCGGCTTGGCCGAAATGCCGTTGCAGCTTGCCCACCCGATCATCCAAGCGCGCCACGTCGTCGGACAACAGCGCCACTTCACGCTGGATGACGTGGGCTTGTTCGCGCAATCGCGCATCGCGCATCACGGCGCGCATGGTGTGCAGCGTCGCCATGAAGGTGGTGGGGGACACGATCATGACCCGCGCGCGGAAGCTCTTGTCGACGACATCGGCGAATTCCGCATGCAAGGTGGCGTACACCGCCTCGGACGGCAGGAACATCAGCGCGGTCTCGGCGGTTTCGCCGGGGATGAGATACTTTTCAGCGATCGCTTTGACGTGCCGCAACACGTCGGCGCGGAAGGCGCGCGCCGCGGCGTCGCGCGCATCCGATTCTTGCGCTTCGGCGAAGGCGCGCCAGTTTTCCATGGGAAACTTGGCGTCTACGGCCACATCTCCGGGCGGCGCAGGCAGCTTGATCAGGCAATCCACCCGCACGCCGGTCGACAAGGCGGCTTGAAGCTCGAACGCGTTAGGCGGCAGGAAATTGGCGACCAAATCGCCCATCTGCATTTCGCCGAAGGCGCCGCGGCGCTGTTTGTTCGCCAACAGCGCTTGCAGTCCGGACACTTCCGTCGACAGCGTCTCGATGTTCTTCTGGGCGCGGTCGATGAGCGCCAGACGCTCGTTCAGCTTCGACAGCGATTCACTGGTCCGGGTCTGGGTCTGGGTGAGGCCTTCTCCCAGGCGTCGCGCGACAGCGTCCAATCGGTCATCCATGGACTTGCGCAACGCGGATTGCCCCGCCGCGCTGGCTTCCAACAACGTCGCCAACCGTTCGTTGATCGCCTGGTGGGATTCCGCCAATCGCGCCACGGTGTCGGCGACCGCCCCGTCCTGAACCGCGCGATCGCGTTCGCGCTCGCCTCTCTCCGCATCCAGATGCATGCGCCGCAGAACCACATAGGCGAGCACGATAGCCCCCGCGATGAGCAGGGTCTCCGCGCCCGTGAGTTCGGCGCCGCCGATCGAGAGCAAGGGTGAAGTGAGAAAATTTTGCGAACCTACCATGACCGTCATGGTAACGGCGATTCGCAGGGCGCGCCAGCCGCAGTTCTTGATTTGTTTGCGCGCGGGCGCTTGAGCGGGCAGAGTGGAGCGGGGTCAAGAGACGGGTATGCGGACTGAGGTCTCGATCATGCCCAGAAAGTCATTACTTGCGATAGCGCTGGCCGTGTCGGCGGCATGCGCAGCCTGCGCCGAACCGCCCGCGGTCACCGAGCGTCGCGCCGCCAGCGTCGCGACGCTGTCCAATGTCGCCGCACCGACGCCGATCGGTCCCCCTAGGGACGGGGAAACGTTGCGGTTCCATTGCGCTCCGGGGCCTGATTGCCCCGAACTCTTCATCCAAGGCGACGCTTTGGAGAGGCCTTGCGCCGATGCGCGCTTGGCCTCGGTTTTTCCCGTGTGTCCCGTGCGCGGCCACTATGACCCCTCCATCGTCGCTGATCCGACCAGCGGGGAGCTTTGGCTCGCTTATACGCGCGGGTCGTTGGTGGCGCTGGGCGCGTTGCGCCCGGAAAACATACGCGGCAGACACGACATCGCCTTGGCTCGAAGCGCTGATGGCGGGGTCACCTGGCGGTTCGACGGCGTCGTTCAACAAGGCGGCGGCTTCCGACACTCCCGCGAGGGGGAGCGGATGATGTCCCATGAAGTGGCGACCCTGAGCCCGACCCCCGATGGCGGGTGGGCGCTCATCTGGTTGCAATATTTCGACGAATATCAAGAAACCGCGCTCATGACCCGGCGGGCCCGCCGGGCCGACGCGCTCGCCGATGCCGCGCCAAGGGCGTTGGCGTCTGGGTGGGCGCGGCCGCGCGACTGGCCTCCCGCTATTGACGCGCCTGCGCTGATGCCCGACCCCGGCGCCTGCGCCGCTCTCACCGAACCGTCGGTGTTTCGTGACGGCGATCACCTCTACCTCGCGGTCGAGTGTGTCGGCTGGGACATCACGCGAAACGCGCGGATCCATGATCTCAACGTAGTCGAATTGTTTCGCTGGGACGGCCAGGACGGGCTCGCCTATGTCGGACGGCTGCTCGATGCGGAGGACGCGCGCGCCATCGCCGGGCCGGACCGGCGGGGAGCCGGTTTGACCCAGCCCTCTTTGGCGCGCTCTCGCGATGGGCGCGTGCTGTTGCTGGCGACGCCGGCGGACTACGAGAGCGAGGAGCGTCACTTCGGCTGCGTCGCGTTTGAAGTGGAAGATTTGGCGCGCGCGCGCATGGTCCGCGGACCTGATGGCGCGTTGCGAAGCCGGGCGCGGATTACTGCGCCATATCAAGGCCACCTTGGACCGGGTTTGTGCGCCTATGACCCGGCGTCGGAGACGGGCGTGCTCATCACATTAATGCGAACGGACGCTAGCCTTGACCCGCTGGATATTCGATTAGCGCTCCACGCAACGGGCGTGCATCCTTAGTCTGCGCAAGCGTTCGCGCCCGCGCTCCTATGCGGCGCGAACGCTTGACCACAGCGGCGCGTATACTTAGGTGATTTGTATGGCCATACGCGAAATCCTCACGGTCCCCGATCCGACCCTGAAGCAGGTGTCCCAGCCTGTCGAAGCGGTCGACGACGCCTTGCGTCGCCTGATGGACGACATGTTGGAGACCATGTACGCGGCGCCTGGCATCGGCTTGGCGGCGATACAGGTCGGCGTGCCCAAGCGCGTGATCGTGATGGACTTGGCGGACAAGGGCGAGAAGCCGAACCCGCGTTACTTCGTCAATCCGGAGATTTTGGAGCGCGAAGGCGACCTGGCCCCTTATGAAGAGGGGTGTTTGTCGGTGCCCGACATCTATGACGAGGTCGAACGGCCGGTCCGGGTCAAGCTAAGATACCTCAATTACCACGGCGATGTGGTGGAAGAGTGGGCCGAGGGTCTCTACGCCGTCTGCATCCAACATGAGATGGATCATCTCGAGGGCGTGCTCTTTATCGACCATCTCTCGCGCTTGAAACGCGAGCGGGCCGTGAAAAAGGTGCAAAAGTCCAAGCTTGATGAAGCGCGTGACCGCGCGAGCAAGTCCTCGTCGGGCGGCGGCGCCGTCAATACGCCGGCCGAATAAGCCGGCCAGCGCCTTCTTTTCAGTCTCAAACGAGAAAAGCGCGGGAGTGATGCTCCCGCGTTGCTCATATTCTCTTTAAGGCTGTGAGAGTCAGCGTTTATTCTTCGCTTTCTTCTTCCGTCGTTTCGCCGTTCTCGCCTTCGGCTTCGCCGTTTTCGCCTTCACCCTCGGCCTCTTCGCCTTCGACCGCTTCGCCTTCGGCGTCAGTGTCGCCTTCCTCGGCGGCTTCTTCTTCAGGCGGCAGGGGCGGGGGGATCTCTCGCTGCGGCAAAATCAGAAAGGCTTCGGCGACATGCGCTTGGATGCGCTCGGAACCGGCGTCCAACACATCAATGGTGTAGCCGCGGCGGGCGGCTTCACGGCTCAGATGGCCGGCGGCGCCGTCCACATTGATGCCGCAACCGAGCAGCTCGGCGGTCCATATCGGGTGCACCACGAATTGCGTGGCGATGACCTCGTCATATTCGTTGAGCACGTCGCGAACGCCGAATGTCGGGGCTTCGGGCGGCCCTTCTTCGGCTTCAGCCTCAGCGGTTTCAGCGCCCGGCGCGGTCGGCGGGGCGAGCGGCGCTTCAGGCGGGGCGTCCTCGACAGGCGGTTCCTCGGCGGCGGCCTCCGCCTCGCCCGCTTCTTCGCCCTCTGCGGCGTCTTCACCCTCCGCAGCAGCGGCTTCGGCCTCAGCCGCGGCCGCTTCCGCGGCGGCGGCCGCTGCCGCAGCGGCGATTTCCAGCTCCCGCAGCGCGACCGCGTCCGCTCCGAACAGCGGTTCAGCGTAGACGAGCTCCAATTCTTCGGGAACCTCGGCCAGGTGACCTTGAACCTCAGCGAAGCGGGCTTCGCAAACATCGAGCTGGGTGAGCGCGGCTTCCGCCTCAGCCACCAGCTGCTCGCCCGACATCAAGATCACTTCAAGCCCGCTGGGCGGCGCGTACAGATCCAGGTCTTCCGGCGGCGCGACGCCATAGGGTTCGTAAACCGAAGGGTCGACGACGGCTTCGACAGCCTCCTCCCCCTCAGTTTCCGGCGTTTCTGCGGGTTCCTCATCCTGCGCCCAAACCGGCGCAGTGAGCGCGGCGCATGCGGCCGACGCGATTAAGAGTCTCAAATTCGCCAACGTCATATCGTCTTCCCTCAGGCCCCCAAGCAGTCTTCCCGCCGAAGCGATTGCGCGCAAGACCCAACGCCCGCTAGGTACAGCGCCCATGCGCCTCGCTTTCATGGGCACGCCGGCCTTCGCCGTATCGTGCTTATCCGAAATTGTCGCCGCCGGCCATGAGATCGCTGCGGTCTACACCCAGCCGCCCCGACCGGCCGGGCGGGGAAAGCGTGAGCGGAAAAGCCCCGTGCACGACCTCGCCGACAGCCTCGCTTTGCCGGTGCGAACGCCCGCCCGCATGAAAGCGGCCGAAGCGATCGCCGCTTTTCAGGCTTTGGAGCTCGACGCTGCAATCGTGGTGGCTTACGGGCAAATCCTCACCCAAGCGGTGCTCGACGCCCCGCGCCTTGGCTGCTTCAACCTGCATGCTTCGTTGCTCCCGCGCTGGCGCGGCGCCGCGCCCATTCAGCGCGCCATTATGGCGGGCGATACGGTGACGGGCGTTCAGGTTATGCGCATGGAGGCGGGGCTCGACACCGGACCTGTGCTGCTGTCGGAGACCGTCACGATCGCCCCCGACGACACGGCGGGGTCCCTGCATGACAAGCTCGCCCAAGTCGGCGCGCAGCTTCTGCCGCGCGCGTTGGGCGCCCTTGAGCGCGGTGCGGCGACCGAGACGCCGCAGGCCGAGGACGGCGTCACCTACGCTCACAAGATCGAAAAGGCCGAAGCGCGGATCGATTGGTCTCGGTCCGCCATCGAACTCGATCGCCACATTCGCGGCCTTTCTCCCTCTCCCGGCGCCTGGTTTGAAATGGTCACCGACCGGGGACCAAGCCGCGTGAAGGCGCTGGGCTGCACGCCGGCGGAAAGCGCTGACGCCGCTGGCGCCGCTCCTGGCGTGACGCTGGATGACGCGCTTCTCATCGCATGCGGGCAGGGGGCCCTGCGCCTGACTGTCGTTCAGCGGGAAGGCAAAACCGCCCAATCGGCCGCGGAATTCTTGCATGGCGTCCCGTCGCCGAAAGGAACACGTTTCACATGACCTTCGCTGGGCTTCTGACTGAAAATATCCATCCAGACGCGCACGCGGCGTTCGCCGAAGCGGGTCTCGCCGATGTGGAGCGCCTCGAGCATGCGCTCGACCCTGAGGCGTTGCGCGCGCGCATCGCAGGGCTTTCGCTTCTGGGCGTGCGGTCTCGGACACGCGTCGACGCGGACGCGCTCGCCGCTGCGGACGCCCTCAAGGTCGTGGGCTGTTTCTCCATCGGCACCAACCAAGTCGACATCGAGGCGGCGCAGCGGAAGGGCGTGCCGGTGTTCAACTCGCCCTTCGCAAATTCCCGCAGCGTGGCGGAGCTCACCATCGCGGCGGCCATCATGCTCATGCGCCGTATTCCCGAAAAACAGATCGCCGCATTGCGCGGAGAGTGGCTGAAGACGGCGAAAGGGGCCCATGAGGTGCGGGCGAAAAAGCTCGGCATCGTGGGCTATGGGAACATCGGCTCTCAGCTGTCCGTGCTCGCCAGCGCGCTGGGCATGCATGTCTATTACTACGACGTCGAGCCGAAGTTGCGCCATGGCAACGCGCGGGCGACCGACAGCTTGGACGAGCTGTTGGCGCTGTCCGACGTGTTGACCCTGCATGTGCCGTCCACGCCGCAAACCCGCTTGATGCTCGACCGAGCGGCCATCGCCAAAATGAAGCCGGGCGCCGTGCTGATAAACTATGCGCGGGGCGATTTGGTCGATTTGGACGCATTGGCGGATGCGCTTGAAGAGGGGCGGATTGCCGGCGCTGCGGTGGATGTGTTTCCAAAAGAGCCCAGCGGGCGGGAGGAGACGTTCGAAAGCCCGCTGCGGCGATTTGAGAACGTGATCCTATCCCCCCATGTGGGCGGCTCGACCCAGGAGGCTCAGCAAGCCATCGGGCGGGAGGTCGCCGACAAGCTCATCGCTTATCTCAAAGAGGGCGCGACCACGCGCGCGGTGAATTTCCCCGAAGTCGCGCTCCCGCCTTTGACGCCGGGGCGCTTGCGCATCGCGCATATCCACCAAAACGTCCCCGGCGTGTTGAGCGCCTTAAACGAGTTGTTTGCGGGCGCGGGCCTGAACATTGTCGGGCAGGCGCTCGGGACCATGGCGGCTATCGGCTACGCGCTCACCGATATTGAGGGCGACGCGCCTGCCGACCTCGCGGCCAAGGCGCGCGCCGCACCGGGAACGATCCGCGTAAGGCTGCTAGGCGCGCGGACATTGGAGGCGGTTTAGTCAGCCTGACCATCCCCCTCATAGCCGAACACGTCTTCAAACGGCGCGTTGAACGCGCGCGCGATGCGGAAGGCGAGCTCTAGGGAGGGCGCGTATTTCTCCGCCTCCAGCGCGATGATGGTCTGGCGCGTGGCGCCGACCGCATTGGCGAGCGCTTGCTGGGTGAGCCCGCGCGCCTTGCGCAAGTCGCGGACGGTGTTGGTGACGCGACCTTTCCCCATGCCCGCCGTCAAATCCGATTGTAGACAATGGTCGACGCCAGCTTGATGAAGTGCCCGACGAACAACACCCAGAACAACGAAAAGAAGATTCCTTCCGGACTGACGATGTCGAACGCCAAAAACTGATAACCGCGCTCGAACGCATTCCCTGGGAACGCCTCCTGTGCGATGGTTTGAACCACCAGAACATTCACCGCAGCGACCAAGAACCAGTGTTCATTGCGGTTGGCTTTGGTTTCGATTTGACGGTCGCGCTCATCCTCAAGGACTTCCTCCCCGCCGCGGCGACCGCCGATCAGCACGCCGGTGACCACGGTTTCTGCAATGATGGTTGCGATGACCAGCGCTACAAAGATCCACAACAGACGGCCCGGCGTTTGATCGACCAGCGTCCAACCGTCCAGCATCTGCATGTTGAACCAAGCGAAAACGAGCCCCGTCGCGACCAGCGACGTCCAGCTATATTGCTCCGCACGCGACATCTCGGTCTCCCCTTCGCTTGTCGAAATCTCAGTCGCCATGTGAAAAGTGTTTTACATTTCGGCAGGGGAAAAGTCAAAAAGGTTTTACATGGGGCGCTACAAGCTCACGCTCGAATATGACGGCGGGCCGTTTGCGGGGTGGCAGCGCCAGGACAACGCCCCCTCGGTTCAGGCCAGCCTGGAACACGCGGTTGAGGCGCTGACGGGTGCGAAGTCGCTTGTTTATGGCGCAGGGCGGACGGATGCGGGGGTGCATGCTTTAGGACAAGTCGCCCATGTGGACTTTGCCAAGCCCCTGAGCGCGGATGCGGTTCGCGACGGTCTCAACCATCACCTCAGGCCGGATCCCATCGCGGTTTTGGCCGCCGAGGAGGCTGCGTCGGATTTTCACGCCCGCTTCGGCGCGATCCGCCGGGCCTATCGATATCTCATCCGAGACCGCCGTGCGCCGTTGACGCTTGAGCGCGGCCATGTGTGGCGGACGCCTCAACGGTTAGACGCCGATGCGATGCATGGGGCCGCCCAGGCGCTCGTCGGCCGCCATGATTTCACGACGTTCCGCGACGCCCAATGCCAGGCCGAAAGCCCGGTGAAGTCGCTCGATGAGATATCGGTCGTGCGTTTGGACGACGGCGTGGTGGCGCTCGCCTGCGCGGCCCGTTCGTTTTTGCACCGGCAGGTGCGCTCCATCGTCGGCACGCTGGTCGAAGTCGGACGTGGCAAGTGGCGCGCTCAGGACGTCGCGGAGGCCTTGGCCGCCGCTGATCGCGCCGCCTGCGGGCCGGTCGCCCCGCCGGACGGCCTTTACTTGGTCTCGGTGGACTACCCCGCCGCGCCCGAGCCGTCGAACAACCGCGCCACGCCGAGCTGAGCCACTTGGTAAAACAAGACATGCGCGCAAGTGGCCGCCAGCGCGATTCCCATCGGCGCGTTCAGCGTCAGGGTCGCCACCCGCCAATGGATGAAAAGGCTTAAGGGCAAGACGACCTGCATGACGATCATGAACGGCGTCGCGGGGTCGATCGCACCGGGGAACGCCGTGTAGACGGCCCAGAGCAGTCCCTGGGGCAAGAACACCAGAAGCATCGCCCAATTGTGCACGGCGATCCAACGCCCCAAGCCCTCGCGCGCCGCCAACATGTCCGCCAGAAACGGGGCGATAAGCGGGAAGTGCAGCCACTGCACCGCGAACAAGGCGAGGGTACGCGCGAAACTCACGCCCTCTACGTCCGCGGCGTAAGCGGGGTCGAGCGCGACGGCGGCTTGGCGCTGGGCCGCTGTGACGAACAAGAACACTGGGGCCGCGATCGCGGCGGCGAAAAACGAACGACGCACGCCATCAGCGGTCACGTCGAAATAGGCTTCATACCCTTGCCGACCAAGCACCAGCCGCCAAACGCCCGACAGCGAGCGCAGCGCGTCTGCGAAGACGGCGATCATCCCGGCGGCGACGCAGCGTAACGGTTGAGGATTTCGGCGTATATGGCGGTGAGCGTCTCGAGATCCGCCAGAGGGACGTGCTCATCCACCCGGTGGATCGTCGCCCCCAACAGTCCGATTTCCGCCACCGGAGCATAGTCTTTGATAAAGCGCGCGTCTGAGGTGCCTCCGCCGGTGGACAGCGCCGGCCGCGCCCCGCAGACAGCCTCCGCGGCGTCTTGGAGCAGGTTGGTGAACGCGCCGGGTTCGGTCAGAAACGCTTCGCCCATGACGGCCAAATCAAGCTCCAGCGCGGTCGGTCCCTCGCCCGCCGCCGCCCGCGCCTCATCGCCGATCCAACCCTGCAGCTCTGCGCCTTGATGGGCGATGTTGAAGCGGATGTTGAACCGCGCCGTGGCGTCGGCGGGGATGACGTTGTGAGCGGGATTGCCCACGTCGATGGAGGAAATTTCCAGGTTTGACGGCTGAAAGGACGGCGCGCCGTCATCGAGCTTCCGCGCGCGCAGCCGGTGCAAGAAGTCCAGTAATGTGGGCAGCGGATTGCAGGCGCGCTCGGGATAAGCGACGTGGCCTTGGCGGCCGCGCGCATGGACCACCCCGTTCAAGGAGCCGCGGCGGCCGATTTTGATGGTGTCGCCGATGCGTTCTTGGCTCGTCGGCTCACCGACGATGCAGTGATCGAGATGCTCGCCCGCCGCGGCGATTGCGGGGAGGAGTTTCTTGGTGCCGTCGACCGCGGGGCCTTCCTCGTCACCGGTAATCAGCAAGCTCACCGAAGACGGCGTTCGACCGCCGGTCGCGTCCAGCCGCGCCACCGCGGCGATAAAGGCCGCGATGCCGCCCTTCATGTCTGCTGCGCCGCGCGCCCAGAGCGCATCCTCCACAATGTCCCCGGCGAATGGCGGCGCGCGCCAGACGGCCTCCTTGCCCGGGGGCACCACGTCGGTGTGCCCGGCGAAGCAAAGGTTCGGTCCTCCGCTTCCGCGGCGAGCGTAGAGGTTGTCGACCTCGCCGAAGCGGTGGCGCGCGCAGGCGAAGCCCAGCGTTTCGAGAGACTGCTGCAGCACATCCAGCGCGCCGTCGTCGCGCGGGGTGACGCTTGCGCGACGCACCAAGGCGCGGGCGAGAGGCAGGGGCTCGGCAAGGTCGGTTCGGGTGATGTCGGTTGTTAGGCTCATAGTCCGAATGTAGCCGCGCCTGCGCCTGTGGGAAGCGTTCTAAGGCTTGCGCCGCCGGACGAGTTTCAGCGCCGACCAATCCTGGTCCACCGCGCATACCTTCACGTCCACCCAGCCTATGGCGAGCGCGGCGTCGCGCACGGCGTCTTCGGTGACCTCTTTGAACAGGGGCGAGCTTTTCTTCGGCCAGGACACCCATAGCATGCCGCGGTCAACGAGCCGCGGGGGGCCACGCTCGATGGCGTCGGCGAGCGCCGTCGCGTCCCGGACGAACCAATGGATGACGTCGAAAGAGCCCGCCCCAAGAGCGTCCGCCGCCCGGCTCGGGATTGGCGCATCAGCGATAAGGTCGCGGTAAACCTCCGGCGGGTCGACTGCGACGGCGTCAAGCTCCGGCTTCAGACCAAGTTTTTGGGAGAGGGGTTTGCCTGAATAGCCCGCCGCGTTCGCCGGGGGCTTGGGTTGCGCCTCGTCGTTCACCGCGCGTCAGTCCCGCAACAGCTCGTTGATCGCCGTTTTCGCCCGCGTTTGGGCGTCCACGCGTTTGACGATGACGGCGCAAGCCAAGCTCGGCCCGCCTTTGGGATCCGGCAGGGACCCCGGCACGACCACGGCGTAGGGCGGCACCTCGCCGCGCGAGACCTCGCCGGTCTCCCGATCGACGATTTTGGTGGAGGCGCCCAAGAACACGCCCATGGCGAGCACCGCGCCTTGGCGGACGACCACGCCTTCAGCGACCTCCGAGCGCGCCCCAATAAAGGCGTCGTCCTCAATGATCACCGGCGCGGCCTGGACCGGCTCGAGCACCCCGCCGATCCCCGCGCCGCCGGAGATGTGACAGCGCTTGCCGATCTGCGCGCAGGACCCGACCGTCGCCCAGGTGTCGATCATCGCGCCCTCATCCACATAGGCGCCGATATTCACGTAGCTCGGCATCAAAACGACGTTGGGCGCCACATAGGCGCCGCGGCGAACCGTGGCGGGGGGGACGGCGCGGAACCCTGCGAGCTCGAAATCCGGCGTCCGCCAGCCATGGGTTTTGAGGGGAACTTTGTCCCAATGCCGGGCTGGCTGCATCGTCAAGGGCGCGCCGAACTCGCCCCTTGGCGCGCCCATCAGCCGGTTTTCGTAAAGCCGGAAGGACAGCAACACCGCCATTTTGAGCCACGCATTGACGCGCCATCCGCCCGCGTCATCCGGCTCAGCAACCCGCGCGCGCCCAGAATCGAGCGCGCTGAGCGCGGCGTCCACGGCGGTTCGCAGGTCATGAGGCGCGGTCGCTGGCGAGAGGGCGGCCCGACCGGCTTCGTCGTTCCAGGCGGCTTCGATGATCGGGCGCGCGTCGGCGAGTGCGGGCATGGCGGCGTCCTGCGTGGCGGGCGAGAGGAGGCTTAGGCGGAGGTATCACCGGTTGCGACGCGGCCCAAGAAGTCCGTGAGATCATCGGTGACATGCCCGACATGGGGCGGGGGCGGGGCGTCATGCGCTGCAGGGCGGGCCTCTTCGGGCTCATGGCTCCAGTCTTTGGCCGTCACCACAAGCACGGTCTCAAACCCCATGTCGAATGGCGCTTCGAGATTGCGAGGGATGTCCTCGAACATCGCCGCCCGTGCGGGGTCCACCGAAAAGCGCGAGAGAAACCGCTCATAGGCCTCTCGTTGCGGTTTGGGCGTAAACGCCGCGCAGGCGACCGAAAACATGCCGTCGAAAACATCTTCCAGCCCGCGCTTGGCGGTGACCCGCTCGGCATGGCCTAGCGAGCCGTTGGTGAACACGAATTTGCGGCCGGGCAAGGCTTCGATGCGCGAACGCAGAACGGCGCACGCCTCCACGGGACCCAAATCAATGTCGTGCACGAAATCCATATAGGCGTCGGGCTCCACGCCGTGCAGCGTCATCAGCCCGTTCAGCGTCGTGCCGTGATCGGCGTAGTAGAGTTTCTGCAGACGCCGCGCTTCGGCTTCATCGACCTGCAAGGCCTGCGATACGAAGGCGGTCATCCGTCGGTCGATCTGGGCGAACAGATCGCATTCGGACGGATAAAGCGTGTTGTCGAGATCAAAGACCCAGGCCTCGACATGCCGAAAGTCAGGCATGCTCACGGCGCGCCGCCCGCCTCGCCGGGCGGGCTGAATTGCTCATCGCTGAAATTGAGCGTCACCGCTTCGCGCTCCTGGGTGAGGACAGTTAGGAACCGGCCCTCAAAGTGACCGCGTTCCAGGCAGTCCTCCCGGCCGGCGATCTCAAAACGCGTCGCGCCCAGGCAGAACGTTTCGTCGGCTGCGCTCAGGATCAAATCGGATTCATCCGACCGCAATCCGGCGTAGACGTAATAGGCCGGTTCGGACAGCGCCTCGTCGATGACTTTCGCGCACTGCTCCGCGGCTAAGGGCCACCAGCCGCGGCTTTCCCACGCCTCGTTTCGGCGGAGCGCGATAGCGGTCCAGACTTCGCTCTCGGTTCGATTGCACAGGCGCAGACCGACATTGTCGCTGTGATTGATCGCAGCTTCTTCAAGCGCGTCGATAAAGGGGTCGCCCTCAAGTCCCGCGGGGAGATCGTTTTCTTCGAGGAACCGCCTTATGGCGCGGGTGGTCCGGCGGCCTTCATAGCCGTCGATCAAGCGAATGTCGTAGCCGGCGTCCTGCAGCAGGCGTTGGACGCCGGAGATGTAAGCGCGTTCGGGATCCTGCTCGACAGATTCGGTCAGGCGCGTTTCGTGTTGCGGCCCCTCCACCGAAATGGAGACGAAGCGGCGTTCCTCAAAGCCGACTTCGCAGATCGCTTCGCCCACAAGGTAGAAATTGTTGGCGTCCACGCAGTGTTCGTCATTGCCCGACCAAACCCGGCGTCCGCCGCGATGGGCGTCTGAGGAGCGGGCGAAAAAGTAATGAACGCCCGGGGAGAGCTCTTGGTCCCGCGTCGCTTCGCAGCCGCCGGGGCGGATCCGGGTCCAGCCTTCGGTAATGCGGCGACCGCCCTCATCATATGCTATGGCGATCTCCACGACGAAACTGGTTTGATTGCAGAAGGTCCACTGGGCGGCGGCGGGCGCGCTCAAGCCGAGGGCGGCGATGAGGGCGAGCGCGGCGAGGCGGACGATCTGCAGCATGCTCAGGGCCTTTCCCGTTTGGTCGCGCTTAGCGCGGCTGGATCAATGCGGCGACTTCGGCGCGCAACGCCTCCACGCCGATCGCTTTGGCGCTGGAGGTCGCAAGCACGCGAGGGTGAGCGGCGGGGCGCTTCGCCACGCGTTTGGCGGTTTCCCCAATGCGGGCGACGCGTTCGGCATCCGTCAGCTTATCAATTTTCGTCAGGGTGATTTGATAGGAAACAGCGGCGACGTCCAACGCGTTCATCACGTCCTCGTCCGACGATTTCACGCCATGGCGCGCGTCTATTAAGAGATACACCCGTTTTAGGGTCGAGCGACCCCGAAGGTAGTCCCGAGTGAGCGCCGTCCAGCGGTCGACCACCGCCTTGGGCGCACGCGCAAAGCCGTAGCCCGGCAAATCGACCAGGTAAAGCCGCCCGTCCAGTTTGAAAAAGTTCAGTTCGCGCGTCCGACCCGGCGCGTTTGACGTGCGCGCGAGCGCCTTTCGACCCAGCGCTGCGTTGATGAGGCTCGATTTGCCCACATTCGAGCGGCCGGCGAAGGCGACCTCGGGGAGATCGTCGTCGGGAAGGCCCTTCAGGTCCACCACGCCGCGGATGAAGACCGCCTCCCGGGTGAACAGCCGTCGGCCCGCTTCCAGATCGAGCGCGTCGTCCTCAGCCATGCCGCTAGTGCGGCCGCCGCCCATTGGCGATGCTGCGCCAGGCTTTCGCGATGCCCGAGCCGATATCGGTGAACAACTCGAAGAACGCCTGGCCGAATGAGGAGCGCGCGAACGCCCGGATCACGCGGATGGGCGCGAGCAGCACCGCCAGCGCCGCCCGACGAACGATGACGAGCGCGCGCGCGAACGCGCCTTCGGCTTCATTTGGCGCGCCGTCCTGGACCAATGTTGGAGCGTCGGCGCCGCCTGGGCCGGTCTCCGGCGGTTGGGTGAGAGCGCGCCAGCGGTTTGAGAGGAATGTCCCGATGGGCGTGTCCACCGGCGGTTTCTGCCGGCGCATGATCAGATATTGCTGGGCGAAAGACAGAAGGTTGTTCCACGCCCAATAGATCACCAGCCCCGCCGCGAACGGCGCAAGGATGAAGGTGAAGATGACCGGCATGAGCTGGAACAAGCGTTGCTGGATTTTGTCGGCGGGCGGGGGGTTCAGCGTCTGCATCGCCGCCATGGTCAGTCCCATGAACAGCGGCCAAGCGCCCAAGCCCAGGAAGCCCTCATTGCCCAACAGCCCGCCCAACAGGGGAATGGTCGCGGGGTCATAGGGCAACAGCCCGAATAGGTTCCAGACATTGGTGGGATCACGGGCGGACAGGTCTTGAATCCACCCGAAAAACGGCGCGTGCCGCATCTCAATGGTGACGAACAGCGTCTTATAAAGCGCGTAGAACACGGGCATCTGCAGCAGGATCGGCAGACAACCCGCTACCGGGTTCACTTTCTCGCGCTGGAAGAGCTTGAGGTTTTCCTCTTGCATCTTCCGCGGGTCGTCCTTGTGGGTTTCGCGGATTTTCTGCATTTCCGGCTGCACCGCCTTCATCCGCGCCATCGAGCGATAGGAGGAGTTGGCGATGGGGTAGAAGACCAGCTTGATGAGCACGGTGAGAATGAGGATCGCGACCCCGAAATTGCCGATCAGCTTTCCGAAGAAGTCGAGAATGTAAAAGAACGGGCGGGTGAGGATCTCCATGAAGCCCCAGTCCACCGCATCGGTGAAGCGGCTGATCCCGAGATCGCGCTCATATTGGCGCAGAACGCCCACGCGCTTTGCGCCGGCGAAGACGTAGCTTGTGACCTCAACCGGATCGCCGCCCGCGGGCACGGCGATTTGGTCGAGCGCGTATTGCGCCTCGAACACCGGCAGGTCACCCAGCTCCCGTACGCGGAACGCGCCCTCAAAGCTTGCGTCAGGCGGGAGCGCGAGCGCGCCCAGCCAATATTTGTCGGTGAACCCCAGCCAGCCGCCTTGGCTCAACTCCCGACGAACGAAGCCGCGGTCGTCGTCGTCGAGGCGATCGGCGTTGCGCTGCAGCCGATTGTACTTCTGCATGATCAGCCGGTCGTCGAGCACGCCGACCGCGCCCTCATGCAAGATCATGAAATTCGTCAGGTCATCGGGGACGCCATAGCGGCGAACCAATCCGATCGGTCGCATCACCACATCGCCAGGCCCGGTGTTGAACACCTGGTCGGTCACGGTGAAGAGGTAGTTCTCATCGAGCGAGATCGTTCGGCGGAACGACAGACCGTCCTCGGAGTCATAGCCCAGAACGATGGGCGTTTCCGGCGTCAGCGCGTCCCCGTCGATCACCCGCCAGACGGTGTCGTTGGGGTTGGGAAGGTCGTCGCGGCTGGGCGACTGCCAACCGTGAGCGATGAAATACCCGCCCGGCGCGTTGGCCGGATTGAGGAATGTGACCGGCGGGCTGTCCTCGTCGATCTCTTCGCGATAGCGCAGTAGGCGCAAATCATCCAAGCGGCCCCCGCGCAGCAAGAGGGAGCCTTCCAGCGCTTCGGAGCGGATGGGAACGCGCAGCTCAGCCGTGTCGGCGATCGCGGCGTCCCGGCTGTCGGCGAGGACCAGGGCGGGCGCTGGCTGCCCGGCGGGCTGGGTGCTCTGCGCCGCGGCTTCGCGGCGGGACTCAATCGCCTCGCGCCGTTGCGGGCCCGCGATGAACGTGTCCCAGAGCAGAATGACGCCCAACGCCAAAGCGATGGCGAGAAATACATTGCGATTGTCGCCCATCGGCGCTCAGTCCTCGGCCCTGGTCGGGGGGCGGCCTGCCGACGGTTCGGCATGTTTTTCTAAGGCCGCGCGCAGGCTTACCAATGCGCTTTCCACATCGTCAAGCAAGCGAGACCAGGCGCAGCCGCCCGTCGTTCCGCGCGCGATGAAGACATAGTCGACCGCCGGGAGCGCATGATGCGGTGCAAGGACGCGGACCGCCGCGCGCAGCCGACGTTTAGCGCGGTTGCGTTCGACCGCGCCGCCGACTTTCTTGGTCGCCGTAAAGCCCACACGCGTTGCACACTCCCCCTGGGGGTTCCGGCGCGCTTGAACGACCACGCTGCCGCGCACGGCTTTAAGGCCGGACGCCACGGCCTTGAATTCGGCGCGTTTTTTGAGCGTCGGAAAAGAAGGACGATGAGAACTGGCCGGCGGCTCGCTCAGGCGCTGAGCTTTTTGCGGCCGCGCGTCCGACGACGGGCCAACACTTTGCGCCCGTTCTTCGTCGACATGCGCGAGCGGAATCCGTGCCGGCGCTTCCGGACAAGCTTGGAGGGCTGAAAAGTGCGCTTCACGGGTCTCGGCTCCGCGGTTCCATCGTGACAAACCTCTCCCTTATGGTCCGACCGCCGACACGTCAAGTCGCACCCCGCGACGAACCTTGCTAGGTTCCTCGCGGTATGGGGCGTGCAGTGCAGCATGCGACCATGGAACCGCCGCATTTCTGCGAAACGGGTGAGCGGGCGAGAGGGGATCAAATATGTTTTTCCACCGAGTGCGAACGCTGGCCTGCGCGGCCGCGGCGTTGTCACCGTTCGGCTTCGCCGGTCCGGCCGCTGCGCAAGACGACGCGGAGGACCTCATCATCCGCGGTTGGCTGGAACACGCCCGGCTCATGCCGGTGAACCTGTTGCTGGACGCAAAGCTCGATCCCGGCGCCCGGACATCCTCTCTCCACGCTGAAATCCTTCGGGGGCCGGACGAATTCGTCGACGAAGAGGTGTTCGAAGACGAAGACGAGGAGATTGAGATCGACGATGCGGGCGATGATGCGGTGGACGAGCCTGAAACCACCGAGCGCACCAGTCGGAGCCCGCGGGAGTCCATCGTGTTCCGCGTCACCAATGAAACCGGCCGCAGCCGCACGCTAGAGCGGGAGGTGGTCCGGTATGTCGAGATCAAGACCCGCGGCGGGGGCGCCATCGAACGCCCGGTCGTCATCCTCGGCTTTTGCGTCGCCGGGGTTTGGATGCATGGGGAGGTGAACTTGGCGGATCGATCCGGGTTCAACTATCCCTTTTTGGTGGGACGCAATATGCTCGCTGACGCTGGGGTTCTCGTCGACTCTCGCGAAACCTATACCCGCCATTCCCGGTGCGAGCCGCCGGATGACGAGGACTAAGGACCCGCGCCATGTTCCGATCCGCGCGTGTATGGGTGGCTTGCATCGTGCTGGGCGCCATCGGCTTGGGCGTGTTCGCCTATAAGCATCAGGTGCTGGGCTTCCCGGCGACGCCGGGGGAAGAGACCGAGTTCTGGGATCTCGAGGCGAAGATCGAATTCGTGGGCCGCGGCGGCTCGGCCGAGGTCCGGATCGCGCGCGCTCAGGACACCGAGCATCTCTTAGTGCTCAATGAAAGCTACCTCACGCCTTCCGGTTTCGGGGTGCGCCGCACGCGATTGCGCAATGGTTCGGATCGGTTCGCGGAATTTGAACGGCGCAGCCTCGCCACGCGCGCGACCGTGTTCTACCGCGCCACCCTTGTCGACCTGGACAGCGGCATGGATCGCGCCGCACCGCCCCCCCGCGCGCGCTCGCCCTATGACGCAGAAACCCGCGCGGCCGCGGCGCGCGAGGAGCAAACGCCGTTCTTGTTCGCGTTGGACAATATCATCTCTCGCGCAGAGGAGGGCTCGGCGGACCAAGACGGGTTCATCGATCAAATCGTTCAGATTCTCGCGGTCGGCAACGATCCCGAGGTGCAAGCGCTGCGGGCGGGCGGTCCGCGCGGATTGGGTGAACCCGCGCGCCGGCTTTCGGTTGTTCTGAACGCTGCGGATGTGCCGGCGCGCCGTGTCGCGGGCTTGCGGATCGAGGCCTCCGCCCGGGACGTGCCCATCGTGGAATGGGTGGAGTATTGGTCCCGAGACCAATGGCGGGCGATCGATCCGCTGACCGGCGACGACTTGGACGCCGACATGCTGATGCCGTTGTCGACCACCGACCGGTCGCTTGTGCGGCATTCGGGCGTGCGCGACGTGTATGTCTCCTACGCCGTGGAGCGGCGTCCTGAGGACGCCGTCACTGAGGCGCTTCGACAAGGGTCTGAGCGCGCGCCGCTGCTCGCTGCGCTGTCCTTGTACAATCTGCCGCTTCACGCCCAGGACGTCTTTGAAGTGCTGCTCCTGGTGCCGGTCGGAGCTCTGGTTATCGCGTTCTTGCGCCAAGTCGTCGGCTTGGCCAGTTTCGGCACGTTCATGCCGGTGCTGATCGCGCTTTCGTTCCGAGAGACCTCGCTTTTGACCGGCGTGATCCTCTTTACCGGCATCGTGTTCATCGGGCTGTCGCTGCGCGCCTATTTCGACCGGCTCCAGCTCTTGGTGGTCCCGCGCTTGGCGGCGATCCTGACCCTGGTGACGCTGATGATGGCGCTGATCGCGCTGGTCGGGACGGCGTTCAACATTCCGTTGGGATTGTCGATTTCCCTCTTCCCCTTGGTCATTCTCACCATGACCATCGAACGCATGTCTCTCACTTGGGACGAGTTCGGCGCGCGGGAGGCCTTGGTGCAGGGCGCGGGCAGTCTGCTCGCCGCGGTGATTTGCTACTTCGTCACCACCAACCGGCTTATCGAGCATGTGGCGTTCACCTTCCCCGAGCTTCTTCTCGCAGCGCTCGCGCTGATGATCATGCTTGGCCGCTACAACGGCTATAAACTCACCGAATATCTGCGGTTCCGCATGTTCGCAGAGCGAGACCAGGCGTGATCAATCCGCTCACGATCCACAAAGGCCTGCGCATGGCGGGCGTTCTCGGCATTAACGAGCGGAACCTTCAGGGCGTGTTGAAGAACAATCCGCGCCGGCTTTACCCCCGCGTCGATGACAAGATCACCACCAAACGGCTCGCAATCGAGGCCGGCGTGCGGGTGCCGGAAGAATACGCGATCTTGGAGTTCCCAGGACATTTCCAACGGCTGCGGGACGTGGCCGACCGGCATCGGAGTTTCGTGGCGAAACCTGCGCGCGGCTCTGGCGGCGGCGGCATCTTGGTCATCGGCGGGGTTGGAAAGTCGGGATTGCGGAAGACGTCCGGCCAATTGGTGGGCTGGGATGACGTTCGCTATCACGTCAACAATTGCCTGGGCGGAATGTATTCGTTCGGGGGCGGTTCGGATCGCGTGCTTGTGGAGCAGAGGCTGCGCCCCCACTCCGCCTTCGCCGCCATATCCTTCCGCGGCGTGCCCGACTTGCGGATCATCGTTTATCGCGGCGTCCCGCTGATGGCGATGCTGCGCCTTCCCACCTCCGCCTCGGACGGCAAGGCGAACCTTCATGTCGGCGGGGTCGGAGCGGGCGTTGACATGGCGAGCGGCTGCACGAGCAGTGCGATTTGCCATGGTCGGCTGATCGAGCTGCATCCGGACTTTGAGACCCCTGTCGCCGGCTTCGAGGTTCCCGATTGGTCCGGAGCGCTTGAGATCGCCGCGGCGCTTGGGGAGGCGTTGGGGCTTGGCTATGTCGGCGTCGACCTGGTTATCGACGAAGAGCACGGACCGACCATGCTTGAGGTCAATGCGCGCCCCGGCATCGCCATTCAAGTGGCCAATCGCGCCGGCTTGAAGCCGCGTTTGGCGTTCGTCGACAGTTTGGACCGCATCCCGACGGAGCCCGCCGCCCGCGCTCAGCTTGCGATGGCGTCATTCGGGGACGCGAATGCGGGGTCTCACGGCTGAGTGACGCGCCGCGGGCGCCTCGTGATGAGGCGGACCGGCCGGGATGCGTTACGGTTGCGTCTATGACAGTTCACCACGCCCCTCCTTCCGCTCGGTCCGACCAGCCTTCCGCCGCCAACCCCGCACCCGCGACGCCTCCGCGGCGATGGCTGCGCACGGCGCGCCGGTTCGGACCGATCGCGCTTATCGCGTTGGGCTTGGCGCTGGTGTTCGCAACCGGGCTCCACCGCGAAATCTCCCTTGAGACCCTCAGAGAAAACTATGAGCAATGGCGCGGCTGGGCGGAGGCGCGACCGTTCTCCACCGCTTTGTGTTTCATCCTCATCTATGCGCTCGCCGCCTCGATATCTCTGCCGGGCGCGTTGTGGTTCACGATCGCCGGCGGGCTCTTGTTCGGCTGGTTTCAGGGCGCCGTTTATTCCTGGTTGGGGGCCACGATCGGCGCGACGCTTCTATTCGTCGCCGCACGCACTGCGCTGCGCGGCGTGTTGGAGGCGAAAGCCGGCCCGCGCGTACAGCAGTTCAAGGCCGGGTTCGAACGCGACGCCTTCTCATACCTTTTGACACTGAGGCTGATTCCGCTGCCGTTCTTCCTGGTCAACGCCGCTCCGGCGTTTTTCGACGTGAAGATCCGCACCTTCGTGGCCGCCTCGATGCTCGGCATGATCCCCGGCGCGTTCGCATACGCCACGCTCGGTGCGGGGGCGGGCGAGATCATCGCCGAAGGCGGCCAGCTGGCGTTGGGGTCGGTCCTGTTCGAGCCCAAGGTCCTCATCGCCATGGGGATGCTCGCCATGCTCGCCTTCATTCCCATCATTCTCCGCCGCTTGGGCGTGCTGGGAGACGCGCGCGGGTGAGCGCGCCCGGCATGGAACGCTTTCACCTCGCCGTCTTGGGCGGGGGTGCTGCGGGCCTGTCCTTGGCCGCGGGCGCGGCGCGGCTTGGGCTCTCAACCGTTCTCTTCGAACCAGGCGAGATGGGCGGGGATTGCCTCAATCGCGGCTGCGTGCCGTCTAAAGCCTTGCTTGCGACGGCCGTCCGCGTGGCGCGGCGGCGGGCTGCGGGACAAACCGTCTCGCGCGAGGCCGCCTTTTTGGAAGCCATGAGCGAAGTGCGTCGCGCCATCGCCGCCATCGCGCCCCATGACAGCCAGGAGCGTTTCGAAGGCCTCGGCGCCACTGTCGTGCGCGCGCCCGCTCGGTTTCTCGACGCCCGGACGCTCAGCGCGGACGGCCGGCGGTTTCAAGCCAAGCGCTTCGCCCTCGCCACGGGGTCCGAACCGATCGCGCCGGCCATCGAGGGCCTGGCGACGTCCGACATGCTCACGAGCGACACCGTGTGGTCACTGGAGGCGCCGCCCGAAGCGCTCACGGTTCTCGGCGGCGGTCCGATCGGCGTGGAGCTGTCCCAAGCCTTCGCCCGCCTTGGCGTGCAGGTCACTTTGATCGAACAGAGGTCACGCCTCCTCCCCGGCGCGCCGGCGTTTGTTTCCGACCCCATCCTCGAGGCCCTGAAACGCGACGGCGTCGAGGTTCGGTTAAGCACCCGCATTGTCGCGGGCGCGCGAGAGAACGGCGCTTTGGCGCTGCAGCTTTCGACCGGCGACCGCGTCGTCGCGGGCGCGCTGGTCGCTGCGGCGGGGCGGCGTCCTCGCGTCGAGGGCTTGGGTTTGGCCGAAGCGGGGATTGAAACCGACGCAGAAGGCGTGCGGACGGATGCGCGCCTGCGCACCACCAACCCCAGGGTCTTCGCGTTGGGCGATGCGACCGCGTTTGGCGGGCTCACAAACGCGGCGGGTTTCCATGCCAGCGTCGCGCTGCGCAACATCGCGTTTCGCATGCCCGCCCGGGCCGACCGCACGCCGCCGCCCCAAGCGGTCTATGTCGACCCCGAAGCCGCATGGATCGGGTTGAGCGAAGAGGACGCGCGAGGGCAAGGCCACAGCCTGCGACCCGCGACCTGGTCTTTCAAGGACAATGACCGCGCCCAAGCCGAAGGTGAAACCGGCGGCGAGGCGCGTCTCACGGTCACCGCGAAGGGCCGTCTTCTCGGCGCTGCGGCGGTCGGACCGGGGGCGGGCGAAATCATAGCGCTGGCGGCTTTGGCGATGCACGCCAAAGTCAAACTGTCCGCGCTCGCCTCGTTCCTGCCCGCCTATCCCACCCGCTCGGAAATCCTCAAGCGCGCCGCCGGCGCTTGGTTTGAGCCGGTTGTTTTCGGGCGGAGCGCGCGCCGCGCGGTCAGCTTGCTCGCGCGTCTTCCGTAAGGTAGGCCGAGGCCTGCCTGAGTGGAGCGCCGCCGCATATGCCGCCGCTGATTCTGCAAGACGCCGCATCTGCGGTGCGCGGCGCGCTGGGGCGCGGCGTCCTGAGGAGCATGTCCGCAAAGCTGCTCGCACTCGCGATCTTGTTCGTCATGATCGCCGAAATTCTGATCTTCGTGCCCTCCGCCGCCAATCGACGCACACAGTGGTTGACCGAGCGCGTGCAGGCCGCCGAATTGGCTGCGCTCGCAGCAGAAGCCGCCCCCGACGACATGGTGTCGGAAGACCTCGCCGCAGAACTTCTCGACGGCGCGGGTGCGCTCGCGGTGGGGTTGATGCGGGAAGGGCGCAGCGAGGTCGTTTTGCCTGGCGCGCCGCCCCCAGGACCGGTGATCCCAGTGCGCTTGAACTCTGTTGACGGCGGGGCGGGCTCAATCGGGGCGCGCGTCCAATCCATCATCGACGCATGCATGACGTTTTTCGCGCCCGAAGGCCGCTATTTGCTCGTCACCACTGAGCGCACCCGCATGGGCCGTCGCATCGAGGGCGAATTCATTGAGGTGCTGCTCGCCGAGGCGCCGCTCAAAACGGCGCTCTTCGATTATTCCCGGAACATCTTTTGGCTCTCGCTCTTGATTTCGTTCATCACCGGCGCGGCGTTGTTCGCGGCGGTGTCGATGACGTTCGTGCGGCCCATGCGGCGGCTCGCACGCGCGATGACGCGGTTCCGCGAAGCGCCCGAAGACGCCGCCCGTCTCATCACCCCCTCCGGACGCCGAGACGAAATTGGCGATGCGGAGGCCGCGCTCGCCGAAATGCAGACCGAACTCAATCAAGCGCTTCGGCAAAAGGGTCGCCTCGCCGCGCTGGGCAGCGCCGTCGCCAAAATCAATCATGATTTGCGCAACGTGCTCACAAGCGCCCAACTTGTCTCTGATCGGCTCGCCGCAAGCCCGGATCCGAAAGTCCGCGGACCCGCAGAACGCCTGGTTCGGGCGATCGACCGCGGGGTTCGCCTCGCCGAAGACGTTCTCGCTTATGGTCGCGCGCAGGAGCCTTCACCGCAATTGACCGTCGTTCCCTTGCGCGCCGCGCTTGAAGACGCGTTTTACGACGCCGCCGCGGCGGTTGAGGAACATACCGGTTTGGACATGCGCGTGGACGACGCGCTGGCTGTGGAGGCGGATCCTGAGCACCTGCATCGGATCTTCCTCAACCTCATGCGCAACGCCGCCCAAGCCATGGCGGCCCAAGCCGAGCGGGAAACCCCCGGCATGCTGACGCTGACCGCCGCGACCGAGGACGGGGTCGTCGCAGTCACGGTCAGCGATGACGGGCCTGGCGTGCCCGAGCGCGCCCGCGAGCGGCTGTTCGAAGCCTTCGCAAGCTCAACGCGCAAGGGCGGTTCGGGCTTGGGCCTCTCAATCGCGCGGGAGCTGGCGCGGGCCCAGGGGGGCGACGTGGTGTTGGCGCAAACGGGCCCGGAAGGGACCGCGTTTGAGGTCCGGCTGAGAGGCGCTGAAAGGCCGCGTTCGCCGACCGAGCCCGGCGGCGCGCAGTCCGACCGCCGGCTTTAGGGCGCCACGACGCCTTCTCGTCGGATGTCGGCCGCCCCGACATAGCCGTCTTCAGTGCGCAGGACGCTCTGCAGCCCGGATGTCAGGCGGCGGGGCTCCAAGACGAAACCGCGTTCCGACAAGGCGTCGATCAAGGACTGCGGCGTTCGGTCGGGCTCAAACCGCACCACATCGCCGCGGGCGACGAAGTTGGGAAGGTCAGCGGCTTCTTGC
Source organism: uncultured Caulobacterales bacterium (assembly GCA_964483375.1). Taxonomy (GTDB): domain Bacteria; phylum Pseudomonadota; class Alphaproteobacteria; order Caulobacterales; family Maricaulaceae; genus JAUIEH01. The sequence goes on along the minus strand of CAZABJ010000012.1, from coordinate 9,460 downwards.
GGCGAAAGCCCCCAGGCCAACACGCCGACGAGAGACTTCGCCACATAGGCGATGATCGAGTTTCCGCCAGGGCTCCCGGTCGCGAAGAGAAACCCGCCGTCCGCAGAGAGAACGATAGTCGGCGACATCGAAGAGCGGGGGCGTTTGCCGGGTGCGACGGCGTTCGCCGACAGGGCGCCTGATGCGTCGGTCGGGCGGAACGAAAAGTCCGTCAGCTGATTGTTGAGGAAAAACCCGCCGGCCATGCGTGCTGAACCGAACGGGCCTTCCACAGTCGTGGTCATGGACACGACGTCCCCAGCGGCGTCGACGATGACGAAGTGGCTCGTGCCGGGCGTTTCAGCGGTAGCGTCTTCGCCGATGGGCGCGGAGGGCGGGTCGGCGGGGTCGAACGCCCACGGGTCGCCGGGCTCCGCCCGCGCCATGGCGGCGTCAGGATTGATGGCGGCGGCGCGCGCGGCGAGGCGCTCCAGGTCGACAAGCCCCGTAACCGGCACGGGGAAAAACGCGTCATCGCCAACGAAGCGGTCCCGGTCGGCGTAAGCGAGCCGCTGCGCTTCGAGGAAAACCGCCCAATTGGCGGGATCCTCCGCGCCGGCCTCGGTGAAATCGATCGTGTCGAGCATGCCGAGGATCATCGCCATGGCGACACCGCCAGAGGAGGGCGGCGGCGCGCCGCAGACGCTGAGCTCTCGGAACGGCCGGCAAATCGGCTCGACCCGGCGGGCGTTATAGCCGGCCAGATCCTGAAGGCTCAGCGTTCCGGGGTCGGGTTCGGCGGTCGCCGCGGCGACGATGGCCTCAGCGAGCGGTCCCTCGAGAAGGGCGCGCGGGTTTTCCGCCAGCGCACGCATCGTTTCGGCGTAGTCCGCATTCACCAACCGGTGACCGGACGGCAGCGGCTCGCCGGCCTCCGTAAACAGATAGGGCGTGCGGTCGGGCGTAACCCCAGGATGGAACTCCGCGGCGAATGCAATCACTTCGGCGAGCCGTTCGGAAACGATAAAGCCCTGGTCGCCCAAGCGTTCGGCGTCGGCGAACAGGCCGGACCACTCAAGGGCTCCGTGGTTGGAATGGGCTATGGCGAGCATGTCCATGACGCCCGGCGCGCCCACGCTGAGGCCGCTGGCCACAGCCCGGCCGAAGCCGAATGGGTCGCCCAAGTCGTCCAAAAACATGTCCGGCGTGGCGCCTGCGGGCGCCGTCTCTCGCCCGTCATACACGCTGACGTCGCCGGTCTCGGCGTCGAAATGAACCAAGAATGCGCCGCCGCCAATGCCGGAGCTTTGGGGTTCGACCAGGCCCAACACGGCCTGGACGGCCACCGCCGCATCCACCGCAGAACCGCCGGCGGTCAAGATCTCAAGGCCCGCATCGACCGCACGCGCATCCGCTGCAGCGATGAACAGGCTCGGTTCCGGCTCAGGCTCCGGTGCGACTGGGGCCGCTGGGGCGGACGGCGCGTCAGCGATCTCACCCTCCGCCGCAGGCGTGTCCGTCGCCGGGGGGTCAGCCGTTTGCGCTTGCTCGGGACTAGGCGCAGAAGAGGGGTCGCCGCAAGCGGCTAAACCGATGGTGAGCGCAAGAGCGACGGACGCAAACGGACGGGTCAGGCGCGACGGCATTTTTGCCCCTTTTTGCTGCAGCGGCGTGGAGCATAGGCGGCTCATGGAAGCCGCGCCAAGGGCGAAGCGGTGCGACAGGTCTTGGGGAAAACCCGCAAGCGGCGTTTCGCACGCCCCAAACGCCGGCATAGCCTCGCGCGCAGTCAAGGAGAGCGAGTATGGCGAGCGCGGGAAAGCGCAATCTCATCACTGACGTGCCCGGCGTGCTGGTAGGCAATGCTGAGGACCCAAAGGCGCGCACCGGCGTGACGGTCTTACGCTTTCCCGAGCGCGCGGTGGCAGGCGTCGCGGTCGCCGGGGGCGGACCCGGCACGCGGGAAACCGACTTGCTGCGAGCGGACACGTTGGTCGACTGCGTCGACGCGGTGGTGTTGGCGGGCGGCTCGGTCTACGGCCTGGCGGCGGCCGACGGGGTCGCCGCGGCGTTGGGGGCCCAAGGGGAGGGGTTCCGCCTGTTTCCCGGCTCGCCTGCGCCCGCGTCGCCCATCGTTCCCGGCGCGATCCTCTATGACCTCGCCAATGGCGGAGACAAAGCCTGGGGCGACCAGCCGCCTTACGCCGAACTCGGCAAGGCCGCGCTCACCCAAGCCGCGGAGACGTTCACACTTGGTCGCGCCGGCGCGGGGTTCGGCGCGCAAGCCGGCGCGGTTCCCGGCGGGCTGGGCTCGGCGAGCGTGAAGACGGAGGACGGGCTCAGCGTCGGCGCGGTGGCGGCGGTCAACAGCGCAGGCTCGGTGCGCCATCCGGGCACGCGCGCGTTCTGGTCTTGGCCGTTCGAACTCGACGGCGAATTTGGCGGAGCCCGCCCATGGGACGACGGCCCGCCGGCCCCGCTCGATCCTGAAGCTTGGGGCGAGGCCAAGGGCGCGCCCCAGCCGCGCGCGAACACCACTATCGGGCTGGTGGCCGTCTCGGCGCCTCTGTCGCCTGGGCAAGCCGGCCGCCTCGCGCACATGGCTGCGGCGGGGTTGGCGCGCGCCATCCGACCGGTTTTCACGCCTTTCGACGGAGATGTCGTGTTCGCAGCGGGCACGGGGCGGGGCGAGGCGGCGGATGTCTTCACGCTCTCCCGGCTGGGCGCGCTCGCCGCGGATTGTCTCGCCCGCGCGGTGGCTCGCGGCGTCTGGGAGGCGGAACGGGCCTAGGCGGCTTGCCGCAAAGTCCAATCCACGCCCCGGCCGGGCGGCGTTCTTGGCGGACTGGGTAAGACCCGGGCGGTCGTTCGTTAGCTGTGCAAAGCAACAGCTCTCGCGCTTCACCGAGATGTCTTCTACTATCGCCGCAGTCGCGTGAGGGAAGAGGAGATCGGGCGCTCGACGTGAGCGAGGGGGCGGCGAAACGCGGCGTCGCCAGTATTGCAGACAGTGTTTAACGGTTGGAATAATGGCGCACGAATACACGCTTTATGGCATGACGGCCTCTCTCTATACGGCCAAAGTTCGCGCATATATGCGCCAAAATCGTATAGCCTTCACCGAACGAAAAGCCGGGAGCGAACATTTTCGTCATGTGATCGCCAAGCAAGTGGGCCGCTGGATCATTCCTGTGATTGAAACGCCTGAGGGTGCGCTCGTTCAGGACGGAACTGATATTCTGGACTACTTTGAGCGCGGGGGCTTTAGCAGAAACTCGATTTATCCGGCGACGCCCGTCGTCAAAGCCGTGGCGCATCTGTTCGAACTTTTCGGCGGCGAAGGCTTGTTGCGACCGGCGATGCACTATCGCTGGAATTTCGATGACGACAATCTGACGTTTCTCAGAGAGACCTTTCGAGACGTGATGCCGAACGGGCTCGACGCCGCCGGCCAGGACGGGATCTTCGAGTTCTCAAGCGGCCGGATGCGGAAAGCGACGCAGTATTTTGGCGTCGAGCCGGCCGTCTTCTCCGCCATCGAAAGCGCTTATGCGGATTTCCTCTCTCGCTTTGACGCGCATCTCGCCGAGCGGCCGTTCCTGCTTGGCGGCTATGCGACGATCGGCGATTTTGGTTTGTTCGGCCCGCTTTCCGCGCATCTTGGCCGCGATCCCAAGCCGCTCCATTTGATGCAGCGCACCGCGCCGCGTGTTCATCGGTGGACGGAACGGATGAACATGGCCGAAATTCAGTTGGACGAAGAAACCGAGACGGCCGGCGGGGCGCTGTTCGGCGACGACGCTATTCCTGAGACATTGAAAGCGCTCATGCGCTATGTGGCCGATGAGTACCTGGCGGAGATCACCGCGCATGTCGACTTCGCGAATCAATGGCTGGCAGAACGTCCGGACTTGAAGGCGGGAGAAACCGGGCTCGAGGAAAAGGCGAAGTTGGGACGCGCGATCGGCGTCGCGCCATTCGAATGGCGCGGCCATCAAATCTCGACCCTGGTTCTTCCCTATCGCTTCTACCTGCTGCAGCGCTTGCAGGACGCGGTGTCGTCCCTGGACGACGCGGATCAGGCGGCGGTCCGAACACTGTTCGGCGAAACCGGCGTCGAACCGATCCTCGATCTTCGAACCTCACGTCGCGTGGAGCGTAAGAACCATCTCGAGGTCTGGGGCGCATAATCGCATGCAAGCGCTGGGCGGCGCGACGCCCGAGGCCTGCCAGCGCCGAAGGCTCGCCGCCCGCATTGGACCGTCGCGTTTTTTTTGGGGGGGCTGGTCATGCTCCGCGGTCGCCGACTAGGCTCCGGTGAGAAAACCAAGCTGAGCGAACAATGTCGGCGGACGCGGAACGGGACAAACAGAGCCCGAAAGCGACTGCGGCGGCAGGGGAGGAAGCGATCGTGAACGCGTCGGACCAGGGCTCGGAGCATCAGGAATTTCGCGACTACGCGCGGCGTTGGCTTGCGGAGAATGCGCCCCCGCCGCCGCCCGAGCGCTTGCCTATCACGCCAATCGAAGTGATGACGGTCGGCCAACGGGATTATCTCCAGGCGTGGCAACGGAAATGCTACGACGCGGGGCTCGTGGGGAGCGACTACCCAGTCGACTATGGCGGCCGCGGACATTCCGGCTTCCAGAAGATCGCGAATGAAGAGCTCAATCGCGCAGGCGTTCCGTTCCTCATCAATATCGTCGGGCTGAGCATGGCCGCGCCCACGATCCTGCGGCACGGGACGGAGGACCAAAAACGGGCGTTCATTCCCGGATGTTTGTCCGGAGAGGAAATCTGGTGCCAAGGCTTCTCCGAGCCGGGCGCCGGCTCTGATCTCGCCAATCAGAGAACGTCAGCGACGCGTGACGGCGATGAGTGGATCATCAACGGGCACAAGGTGTGGACGAGCCTCGGGCATTTCGCCAAGTGGATGATCCTGGTCACGCGCACGAGCAAAGACCACAAATATGAAGGGCTCACCTATTTTCTTTGCCCGATCGAGGGGCATCCCGGCGTCACCGTCCGGCCTTTGTTGAAAATCACCGGCGAGACGGGGTTCAACGAAGTGTTCTTCGAAGACGTTAGAATCCCCGACGCCTACCGGCTGGATGATGTCGGAAAGGGCTGGGCCGTCGCCATGACCACGCTTTTGTCAGAGCGCGGCGCGGCTGAGGGCGCTGGCCACGGCGGCGGGGAAGGCGAAAACGCGATCGGGGACTTGATCGGCTTGGCGCGCAGCAGCTGGCGGGACGGCGTGCTCGCCGCGGACGATCCCGTGACCCGCGACGCGATCATGCAGCGCGCCGTTGTGGCGGAGGGCATCCGGCAAAACGTCAGACGCTCGCGCGTCCCTGCGCTTTGCGACCATCCCATGCGCCTTCCGCTACAGCAGAAGCTCACAGTCACGGAATTCCACCAGGAGAACGCACGTCTGGGGGTTGAGATCGCCGGCGCGCATTCAACGCTCTTCAAGCGCGACCCTCGGGCGCCGAGCGCAGGCCATTGGCCGCTCGCCTATCTCAATTCCTACGGCAACACGATCGCCGCCGGGACCAACGAAATTCAGCGCAATATTCTAGGCGAGCGCGTCCTCGGCCTGCCGAAATCGAAATAGGGGGTCGACATGACCAATAAGGCCCAAGCGCCACGAGATTTCGGTTTCGGGGAAGATGAGACCATGCTGCGCGACATCGCGCGCAAGATGCTTGATGAGCGCCTTCCGTTGGACACGTTGAGACGGCTCGTCGCGGAATCGCCTGAGCCGGTCTACGATAAGGGGGAGCGCGCGCCCTGGGACGAGACGCTCTGGGCGGAGATAGTAGCGCTTGGCTGGACCGGGCTCGCGGTCGGCGAGGCGGAGGGCGGCTCCGATATTTCGCTCGCTGGGATCGCCGGGGTGGTGGAAGAGGCGGGCCGTCACGCACTGCCTTCGCCTCTCATCTCCACCTTGTCGGCGAGCCTCGTCCTGCGCGCGGCGGGCGGAGAGGCTGCAAAGCGGTTGATGGCCCGGATCGCGAGCGGTGAAGCGACAGCGAGCCTCGCGGTGACGGACGAACGGGGCAGTTGGGAGCCTCAGGACGCGCCTCTCTCAGCGCGCGAAGAAGACGGGTATTGGCTGCTTCATGGCGCCGCCCGCTTCGTTCAAGACGCTTTGAAGGCCGACTTCCTCGTCACCAGCGCGCGGCTCGGTGATGCGCTCGTCCTGTGCGCGGTGGAGACGGACGCGGCGGGGCTGACCCTTGAGCCCGACCACATTCATGACCTCACGCGCGACCAGGCGAGCGCGCATTTCAACGGCGTCCGGGTCGACCGCGCCTCTGTGATTTCTCTGGATGGAGCGGCTGTGTTGCGCGCCGCTTGGCCGGGGTTGCTGGCCCTGGTCTCCGCGGATTTGTGCGGGGCGAGCGAGCAACTGCTCCAAACCACCGTCGAGTATGCTGGCCAGCGGGTCCAGTTTGACCGGCCGATCGGCTTTTTCCAGGCGGTCAAGCATCCGCTGGTGGACGCCATGGTCGAGGTCGATCGCGCCCGGTCGCTCCTCTATCACGCATGCGCTGAGATTGATGCGGGCTCCAATGACGCGGAAACAGCCGCGCGCATGGCCAAAAGCGCCGCCTCTGACGCGGCGGCTTTCATTTCTGACAGAGCGATACAGCTCCATGGCGGTATTGGATTTACCTGGGAATACGGCCTTCACCTGTACTTCAAGCGAAACCTACACAACCAAGCCTTGCTTGGAGATGGCGTGTATCAACGAAAAAAACTGGCGGACCTTTTAATCGGCCCGGTCAACGCCACCCCGAATATGACGTGAGGGAGACGCTGCGATGAATAAGCAAGGTTCGGAGTTGGCTCGCGGGGTTCGCACGCTTGGCGATATCGCGCGCGTCTATGCAGAGGCCCGGCCGGACGCCATGGCGTCGAAATTCGAAGGCCGCGCGACCACCCGCGCCGCGTTCGAAGCCAAATCGAACCAGGTCGCCCACGGATTGCTTGGGGCGAATGTCCAGAAGGGCGATCGGGTCGGTTACCTGGGCAAGAACACCGACTTCTATTTCGAAATCCTATTTGGCGCCGCGAAAATGGGGGCGGTGACGCTGCCTATCGGGTGGCGATTGGCCGCCGCCGAGATCGCCCATATCCTCGATGACGGCGCGGTCTCGCTTCTGTTTGTCGGCGCGGAGTTTCACGATCTGGCGAAAGAGGCGATCGGGCTCACCGGGCGCGCCGTGCGCATCCTTGACCTCGAAGGCCCCTCAAGCGAGGGCTTTGTCGCCTGGCGCGACGCCCAACCGGTCAGTCCCGCCGGCGTCGACATCGACCCCGCGGATCCCGCCCTTCAGCTCTACACCTCCGGCACGACGGGCCGACCCAAGGGGGTCATGCTCAACCACCGCAATTTGCTGGAGACGTGGACCGCCGCAGGGCAGGCGAATTTCGACTGGTTCCAATGGTCACAGGACGATGTGTGCCTTGTGGCCATGCCCGTTTCTCATATCGCTGGAACGAGTTGGGGGATCGTGTCGTCGCTGTTCGGCTCGGCCAATCTGATCCTTCGAGAGTTTGATCCCAACGCCGTGCTGTCGCTGATGGAACCCGAACGCATCACAAAAATGCTCATGGTTCCCGCCGCGCTGAATTTTCTCATCCAAATGCCGCAAGCGCGCCAGATCGATTACAGCCGTCTAAAGAGTGTCTTTTACGGAGCTTCTCCCATTCCACTGGACCTCTTGAGGCAGTGCCTGGAGGTTTTCGGCTGCGGGTTTTGTCAGCAATACGGCATGACCGAAACCGCCGGGACGGTGGTCTATCTGCCGCCGGACGATCATGCTGCGGAGGGCAATCTCCGCATGCGCTCCGCCGGGCGTCCCATGCCGGGGGTGGAGCTAAAGGTTTGCGATGACCGGGGCGATCCGTTGCCGCCGGGCACGGTTGGGGAAGTGGCCACGCGATCAGCGTCAAACATGATCGGCTATTGGAACAACGAGGCCGCCACCAATCAGACCATCGACGAAGAAGGATGGCTGTACACCGGCGACGCCGGCTATCTCGACGAAGACGGGTATCTCTTCATCCATGATCGGGTGAAGGACATGATCATTTCGGGGGCCGAGAACATCTATCCCGCCGAGGTGGAGAGCGCGATGTTCGGCCATCCCGATATCGCCGAAGTCGCCGTCATCGGCGTGCCGGACGACAAATGGGGCGAGGCGGTGAAAGCGGTGGTCGCCTTGAAGCCCGGCGCAGAAGCGACGGAGGCGGCGCTGTTGGACTTCACGCGCACGCGCATCGCCGCGTTCAAGGTCCCCAAATCGGTCGACTTCATGGACATGCTGCCGCGAAACGCATCGGGAAAAGTCCTCAAACGGATCCTCCGTGAACCCTATTGGGCGGGAAAAGACCGGGCCGTGAACTGAGATCGCTCCGTTTCGGGCGCCGGTTTTTGTGGAGCGGAGCAACTGCTAACGCTCAACCACGCACGCAGGGCCTCCTTCGGGCCGACATCGCTGTGGTTGGGACCCTAACGAAGCTATCGCCATCAGGAGAAGACCATGTCGGATGTTGTTGATGTGTTTTGGTCGTTCCGGAGTCCGTATTCTTATCTCGTGACGCCGGACCTTTTGCGCTTGCGCGATGACTACGACATTCAGGTTCGGCTGCGTCCGGTCCTTCCAATCGCGATCCGGACCAAAACGACGCTATTTGCTGACGACCCAAAGCCGGTCCGATACATCATCACCGACGCCTTCCGGAGAGCCGAATTCTTGGGAATGACGATCGTGGCGCCGTCGCCTGATCCCATCGTCCAAAACCTCGAGACCTTCCAAGTCGCTGACGAGCAGCCCTACATTTATCGTCTCACCGGACTTGGCGTTGAGGCTGAGCGGCGCGGCAAGGGAATCGATCTCGCGTATCACGTCGCGCATCTTATTTGGGCTGAGGAACCTGGCTGGGACCAGGGCGATCGGCTTGCGAACGCCGTGGCGAAGGCGGGGCTTGACTTGGGTGAGATGGAAGCCGCGCTGGCGGGTTACGACCCGCTGGGGGATATCAACGCCAACCACGAGGGGCTGGAGGCGGTCGGGCATTGGGGCGTCCCGACGATGGGCTTCCGAGGCGAGCCCTTTTACGGCCAAGACAGGATCGACACCTTGCGTTGGCGGCTCGACAAAGTCGGCGTGCCGAAACGCTAAGCCGCGCGAGGCGGTCGCCGCCTTTGCGCCCGGCATGAGCGCGACTGAGGTCAGTTCGCAGATACGGCCGCTTCTTCCGCTTTGAGTTTGCGGTAGCCTAGCAGACAAAGAGAAAGTATCGCGATGTTCCCGAAGAAGTCGAGAATCATCCAGCGGGAAAACATCTCTGTGACAAAGACAAAATAGTAATTAAAAGCGAAAAATGGAATTGAGCCGACCAGCCCAAAGACCAGGAACGTGATCGGGCGGAAGCGCGAGAGCGCGATTACAATGCCGCAGAGGCA
>CAZABJ010000011.1:54642-55927 GCA_964483375.1 uncultured Caulobacterales bacterium | reverse complement strand
TGGTGCCCAGGAGAGGACTCGAACCTCCACGGGTTGCCCCACACGGACCTGAACCGTGCGCGTCTACCAGTTCCGCCACCTGGGCATCAGAAGGCGAGCGGCAGTGCATACGGGAAAGGAGCGGGCGCGGTCAACGACGGATGCGTGGCGGGTCTGCGCGCCGACTAGCGTGAAGCCGGGCTCGCGCGCCATCCGATTCTTGCCCCGACCGCCAAGCGGGTCGCATGGACATCTTCGCCGGTCCGGTCTATCGCCCTGCGGTTCAGGCCGAGTTTTCAGGAGAGTGCGCATGCGCGGCGACGTCATCACAGTGTTCGGCGGCTCCGGCTTCATCGGACGCTACGTCACGCGCAGCCTCGCCAAAGCCGGCGCGCGCATCCGCGTCGCCACGCGCAGGCCGCATCTGGCGCTTGACCTTAAGGTCACCGGGGATGTGGGGCAGGTTCAACTGGCCCAAGCCAATCTGCGCAACCCCGATTCCATCGCACGCGCCGTTGAGGGCGCGGACGGGGTCGTAAATCTGGTGGGCGTGTTGTTCGAAGCGGGCAAGCAACGCTTCGCCAGCGTGCACGCTGAGGGCGCCAAAGCCGTCGCGGAGGCGGCCGCTGAGGCGGGCGTTTCTCGGTTCGTCCATGTCTCAGCGATTGGCGCGGATGCGTCCTCCGATGCGCTCTATGCGCGGACGAAAGGGGAGGGCGAAGCCCATGTTCGCGCAGCTTTGCCGGACGCCGTCATCCTGCGGCCGTCTATCGTCTTCGGGGAGGAGGACGCGTTTTTCAACCGATTCGCCGACATGGCGCGTTTCGCGCCAGGTTTGCCGCTAATCGGCGGGGGCAAAACCAAGTTCCAACCCGTTTTCGTGGGCGATGTGGCGGAAGCGGTGACGAAAGCGCTGTCTGACCCGCAAGCCAAGGGCCGAACCTATGAGCTGGGCGGCCCTCGCGTGTACGCCTTCAAAGAACTCATGGCCTACATTCTCGAGACCATCGATAGGAAACGCTTGCTCGTGCCGCTGCCTTTTTTCGCCGCAGGCATGGTGGGGCTGGGCGGAGAGGTCATGGGGGCGCTCCCGTTCGTCGAGCCGTTTCTCACGCGAGATCAGGTCAAGCTCCTGAAGCGCGACAACGTGGTCAGCGAGGCCGATGACATCAAAACGCTGGCCGATTTGGGCGTTGAGCCCCGCACCGTGGAATCGATCGTTCCCAGTTACTTGGAACGCTACCGGCGCTACGGCCAATTCCACGAACGCGACACGTCCAAAGACGCGTAGGCAAAGACGCGTAGG
>CAZABJ010000011.1:0-54542 GCA_964483375.1 uncultured Caulobacterales bacterium | reverse complement strand
AGGGCGGGCTAAGCGCGGAACAACAACGCCACGCCCAACACCACCCGGTAGAGGGCGAAGGGCGCGAAGCTGATGCGCTTCAACAGAGCCATCAGCGCCCAAATCGACGCATAAGCGGCGAGAAACGACAAACCCGCCACCAAGACCCCGTCTCGCAGCGTTACCGGGATCGGTTCGCCGTCAGGCCCCGTTGCGCCAGCGGGTTCGCCCAAAGCCAGCTGCAACAGCGCATAGCCGCCTACAGCGGCGATCAGCGGCACGCCCGCCAACATGGCGAACCGGGCGGCTTCCCCGCGCTCTAATCCCAACAAACGCGCCGCCGTCATCGCCATGCCCGAACGGCTTGCGCCGGGAATGAACGCGACAGCCTGGGCCAGGCCGACAAAGAGGCCGTCGCGCCAGGTCAAATCGCGTTCGCTGCGGCCTGAGGGGCGAAACGCATCCGCCGCCCATAGCGCTACGCCGAAGACGATCGAGGCGAGCGCGATGACCCAGGTCTGCCGCACCGCCTCGTTCAAATTCGTGGCTTCGAAGAAGAGACCGACAAGAAGACCGGGCGGCGCGGCGATGGCGATGAGCAGAAACAGGCGGGCGTCGGCAGTCAGTCGGCGACGCTCGCCTTCGACCACGCGCGGGGCGACCAAGTCGATCCCGCCGCGGATGACCCGGCCCACGTCGCGCCAAAAATAGGCGAGCAGTGCGCCAAGCGAGCCGAGATGGGCGGCGGCGTCGATCAACGGGCCCTGGTCGGGCAGCCCGGTGAGTTGGGGGATCAAGATGAGATGCGCCGATGAGCTGATGGGGAGCCACTCGGTCGCGCCTTGGACGAGGGCGATGATGATCAGCTGCAGGTCGGTCATGGGCGGGCCTCTGGACGACGGTCTGTCGTCTGGCTAGCGCTGATCGCAGTCGCTGGCCAGCGGCCGCGCACAAACTGGGATCGCAACTGCGACTACATCGCAGCAAAAAGATTTGCCTGGCCGGCCGGTTTGCAGCAGCACGTGCCTTGAGCATCCGGTAAGCGAAGGCGTCGCCATGCCCCATGATCCCGGACCCGAAGGCCGCCCGGGTCGCCTGCCTCCCAAAGAAGCGCTCGCCCACACCGCGCGCGCCACCGCCTTGTCTGTCGGAACAGCGGCTGTGTTGGCGACGGCGAAACTCGCGGCGTTTTGGGTCTCGGGCTCGGTGGCGCTTTTGGGATCGCTGGCGGATTCCGCTCTCGATTTCACCGCCTCGCTCGCAACGTTTTTCGCCGTGCGTTACGCCGCCACGCCCGCCGATGCGGAACACCGTTTCGGGCATGGCAAGGCGGAGGCTTTTGCGGGGTTGTTCCAGGCGGGTCTGGTCGCCGTCTCCGCCGCCTTGCTTGCGCGCGAAGCGCTGGAGCGGTTCCGCAATCCACAACCCATCGAGAACGGGCTTTGGCCGATTCTGGTAATGCTTTTGTCTCTGGCCCTTACCTCGGGCTTGGTGTGGGCGCAGACACGAGCGGTTGAGCGGACAGGGTCGGTGGCGGTGGCCGGTGACCGAGCGCACTACATCGCCGATATCAGCGCCAATGTCGCGGTCTTGGCGGGGATCGGTCTTGCGATTGGCGGGCTGGGCTGGGCCGACCCGCTGGTGGCCCTTGGCATCGCGGTCTGGCTCTTGTGGAGCGCCTGGCAAGTCGGCGGCGGGGCGCTCGACCAGATGATGGATCGAGAGCTAGAGGACGCAGACAGGGAGCGGATCCTCACCCTGGCGTCCGATGATCCGAAGGTGCTTGACGTGCATCAGCTGCGCACGCGCGCGTCAGGCCCCATCATCCACATCCAGATGCATGTGGATTTGCCTGATGACCTCTCCTTGGAGGAGGCGCATCGGATCATGGTGCGCATGGAGGCGCGGATCCACGCTGAGTTTCCCGGCGCAGACGTGATCATCCACCCAGACCCGCGGGGCGCGGCGCCCCATGGCAATCCGCATCTTGGTCAAGGCTAGCGGCGGGGCGGGCGAGGCCTAAACGGCGCCGCCGGCCGGCGCAATCAGGCGGCCTACGCCAGGATAGTCGATTTTGCCGGTGCCAAGAACGGGGATTTCGCCGACATGCTCAATGCGTTTCGGCACCGCCAGCTCCGGCACGCCATGGTTCTGCGCGAACGCCAACAGGTCGCCGCGGTCGGCATGTTCGTACTCGGTGACAAGCACGATTTGCTCGCCCTTGCGCGGGTCTTTGAGCGCAACCGCCGCATGGGAGTGATCGGGCCAAAGCGTGGAGGCGCAATTCTCCACCACCGCCAGCGAGACCATTTCCCCGCCGACTTTGGCGAAGCGCTTGAGCCGGCCGCGGATGGCCACGCAATCATCGGAATCGAAAGCGACGATGTCGCCGGTGTCGTGCCAGCCGCCCTCAGTAGGCTGGATGACGCCTGGGGCGTCGGGCTTGATATACCCCATCATCACATTGGGTCCCCGGACGAAAAGCCGGCCTCCGCCGGGAACGCCGTCATCAAGCGACAGCCGCGCCTCAACCCCCGGCATCAGCCTGCCGACGGTGCCCGGCTTAATCGATCCCAGCTGGTTGGCGGCGAGCACGGGCGCAGCCTCGGTGGCGCCGTAGCCTTCCAGAACGTCGAGATCGAACTTGCGTTTCACCAAGGCGCGGGTTTCGTCGCGCACGCGCTCCGCGCCGCAGACCGCCATTCGAACGGTCTTCAAATCGCCGTCGCGGCCGGCGCGGGCGTATTGGGCCAGAAACGTGTCGGTCGCAATGATGATTGTCGCGCCAACTTCGGCGACCCGATGGGCGATGGTCTTGGCTTGCAGAGGCGAGGGGTGCATGGCCACGGGCACCCCGGCGTAAAGCGGCGTCAGAAGCCCGACGGTGAGCCCGAAACAATGGAATGTCGGGAGTGGATTGAACAGCAAATCGTCGTCGTGAAGTTCGATGTGCTGCCGGATCTGCTCAACATTGGCGATGAGATTGGCGTGGGAGAGCGCCACGCCCTTAGGCGCGCCTTCCGTGCCCGACGTGTAAAGGATCACAGCCAGGTCCTTGGTCGACCCCTGACGCGGGCCGAGCGCGGGCGCGAACGCGCCGGCGGCCGCGGCGAGCTTCTCCCGCTTGGACAAGCTGTCGCGCACGTCTTCCAAATAGACGATTTCCGCCACTTCGGAGAGCTTGTCGACCAGCCCTTGATACCCGCCCAGTTCGACGAATTTCCGGGCCGTGACCACGCGTTTCGCCGGAGCGAGCCCAAGCGCGGCCATCAAGGCGCGCTCGCCCGCGGTGAAATTCAGCATGGCCGGAACCCGGCCCTGCGCGCTGATCGCAAAGAAAGCCACCGAAGAGGCCGCGCCAGTCGGCAATAGGACCGCGACCGCTTCCCCCCGGGTCGTACCGGCGGTCAATCGAGGACCAAGGGCGAGCGAGGCGCGGATGAGATCGTCATAACTCAGCGCCCGGCCGTCGGCGTCCATGATGGCGGTTTGTCGACCGCCGTTTTCTTTCCGCGCGCGAAGAAGCGCGCCGAACACCGTGCTCTTCACTCGGGAGGCGTCAAACGGGCTCGCCTCGCGCTCGAGCGACATGGTGTGGCCGGAGCCCTCGCTCCAGTCGTCTTTCGGCATTCGACTTCCTCCCAGGCGCGACCGTCTTTGCGGGCGTGCTTCCTTATGACGCATCTGGGGTCACGTATGAAACCCTCGCATTCATCACAATAATCCGCGTGCGTTTCATCGGGGCCCGCGCTTGAACCGCGCCCCGCGGCGGTCCATTTTTGAGCCATGGCCACCGTGATCGACACCCTCGCCGAACGCGCCGCGCGCGCCGCCGCGCGCCACCCTGAAAAACAAAAGCGCCCCGATGCGCCGGTCGTACGAAAACCGGATTGGATTCGGGTTAAAGCGCCGGTCTCGCAGGGCTACGCCGAAACCAAGAAAATCGTTCGCGAAAACAACCTTGTCACGGTTTGCGAAGAGGCCGGCTGCCCGAATATCGGCGAGTGTTGGGAAAAGAAGCACGCGACCTTCATGATCATGGGGGAGACATGCACCCGCGCCTGCGCGTTCTGCAACGTCGCGACCGGCATGCCGAACCCGCTCGATCCTGAGGAGCCCCAGGGCGTCGCGCGCGCCACCCAGCAGATGGGACTTGAACACGTCGTCATCACCTCGGTCGATCGCGACGACTTAGTGGACGGCGGCGCGGATCACTTCGTTCAGGTCATCGAAGCTGTGCGCCGTGAAGCGCCGCGGACAACCATCGAAATCCTGACACCCGACTTCCTTCGCAAGGACAAGGCGCATAGCGATCGCGTCATCGACGCAAAGCCCGACGTTTTCAATCACAACCTCGAAACCGTGCCGCGGCTCTATCTCAGCATTAGGCCGGGCGCGCGTTATTACCATTCGCTGCGGCTGCTTGAGCGGGTGAAGGAGCGGGACCCGTCTCAATTCACCAAATCGGGTTTGATGGTGGGCCTGGGCGAAAGCAAAGAGGAAGTGATGCAGGTGATGGACGATATGCGATCGGCCGGCGTCGATTTCCTCACGATCGGCCAGTATCTGCAGCCCACCCGGAAGCATGCGCCGATCGACCGGTTCGTCGAACCTCAAGAATTCAAAGCCTATGAGACAATCGCCCGGGCGAAAGGGTTCCTGATGGTGTCCGCGTCCCCGCTCACCCGGTCGAGCCATCATGCGGGCGAGGACTTCCAGCGCCTGCGCGCCGCGCGCGAGGCCCAACAGGCCGCCGGCCGCGTTTGAGCGTCGCCCGATGGCCGAACACCGCGAACGTCTCCGAGTTCTGCATGGTCCGCATGACGTGTTCACGCTTGTGGCCGACGTGCGCGACTACCCAAACTTCATTCGGTTCATCCAGGCCATGCGGATCACGGGCGAGCGCGAGCTGGGCGAGGGTGTTCGCGCCCTGACCGCAGAAGCGATGGTGGGGTACAAATTCGTCCGCGAACGCTTCGCGACGGACGTGCGCCTGGACGAGCCGAACCGGGCCATCGACGTTGATTTCCGCGCCGGACCGTTCTCGCACTTAGAGAACCAGTGGCGCTTCACGGAGCTCTCGGACGGCTCGACCCTGGTCGACTTTTGGATCCGCTATCAGTTTAAAAACCGGATTTTGCAGCGCCTTTTGCAGGCGAACTTCACGCGAGCGACCGGTTTTCTGGTGGGGGCGTTCGAGAAGCGGGCCCAAGAGCGCTTCCCAAAAGCCGGCGATCCGAAAGCGGACGCCGGCGCGCTTATCGCCGCCGCTCGGCAAGCTGAGCGAGAACAAGCTCAAGCCCCTCGATAAGACTGGCGCGTCTGACAGCGTCTCGTCCCAGATCGCCGAAACGGCGCGTGACGGCGGCGCTTTCCCCACGGCTCGCAAGACCGAAACAGACCATTCCCACTGGCTTAAGTGCGGTCCCCCCGCCGGGCCCGGCGACCCCTGTGACCGCAACTGCAATATCTGCGGCGGACGCCGCGATCGCGCCCTGCGCCATCGCTTGAGCCACCGGCTCGCTAACCGCGCCATGCGTCTCGATTAGGTCGGGGTCTACGCCGAGAAGTTCGCTCTTGGCCGCGTTTGAGTACGTTACGAACCCGCGCTCAAAGACGTTAGACGCACCCGCCACGCCGGTAAGCGCAGCCGCGATAAGCCCGCCCGTGCAGCTTTCCGCGGTTGCGAGCATCAACTCGTGAGCCTGGGCCTCTCTGAGCACCCTTTCGGCGAGCTGGATGATGTCAACGTCGAGCATCGGGTGTGCGCGGCCCCCGCGTTAGCCATGTCTCAAGCATAAGTGCGGCAATGATGCCTTCTGCGTTTCAGGAGGGCGAGCCATGAGCGATTTTGCGCCGACAACCCCGGCGCCGGGGGTGACCAGCGCGCCCTGGCACGAGCGCGCCGCAAAGCCGGCTTTCGCCGCGGCCTTGGCGTTTTCGGCGACGCTCCTGTTCACCCTCCAGCCGATGTTCACGAAAATGGCCACGCCCCTTTTGGGCGGCTCCCCAAGCGTTTGGAACACCGCTTTGGTCTTTTTCCAGGCGGTTTTGCTCTTGGGCTATCTCTACGCCCATGCGTTGACGCGGTTTCTGACCCCCCGGAGACAGGTCATCGTCCATGCCGCAACGCTCCTGCTTGGGGCCGTTGTCTTGCCCATCGCCGTGAGCGGCGCCGTCGGCAACCCGCCCCAGGGCGCTCCCGTGCTTTGGCTGATGGCGCTGTTTGCGTTGTCGGTGGGCCCGGCGTTTTTCGCCATCTCCGCCAGCGCGCCGCTCTTGCAGGCCTGGTACGCCCGCACCGGGCGTCCGGATTCCGACGACCCGTATCATCTTTACGCGGCCTCCAATGTGGGCAGCTTGGGCGCGCTGATCGGCTACCCCATCGTGGTGGAGCCGGTGTTGTCATTGGCCGGGCAAAGCGGGGCCTGGACGGCGGGCTATTTCTTGTTGGCGGGCATGCTTGTGTTTTGCGGCGGACTGGCGCTGCGCCTGGGCGGGAATGCGCGAACGCTTTCGAGCGCGGCTCTGGCCGGCGAAACCGTCGAAACGGAGACGCCGCGTGAGGCCTGGCGCCGCCGCGGTCTGTGGACCCTCTATGCGGCGGTTCCATCAAGCCTCCTAATCGGCACGACCACACACATCACCACTGACGTCGCGTCAGCGCCGTTTCTGTGGGTCGCGCCGCTCGCGCTCTTTTTGTTGACGTTCATCATCGCCTTCGGGCGCAAGCCCGCGATCACCGCCAAAGACGCGTTGACCTATCAGGGCGTGGCGGCGGCGGCGGCGGTGCTTGTCATGACCCGCCCTGGGTTTTCTTGGGGCGTAGAGCTCGCCATCCACCTGACGGCGTTTTTCCTCACCGCGCTGGTTTGCCATTTCGAGTTGGTGCGCAGACGGCCGCCGGCGGCTCGCTTGACCGAGTTTTATTTCTTCATGTCGCTGGGCGGGGTGATCGGGGGCGCGCTCACCGCGCTTGTCGCCCCGCTCGTGTTCCAAACGGTCTTGGAGTATCCGCTGGTCTTTCTTTTGGCGCTCGCTCTGAGGCCCGTGAACGACCCGCTGCCTCGGCCCATGGCGTTGATCGCGCTGGCGGGTGCGGCCAGTCTGTTGTTGCTGAGCGTCCTGACAGTCAGCGGCTTGGCGCTCGACACGCGCGTGATCTGGCTGTTCCTGGGCGCGGCCGCCGTCGCCGCCGCGCCTGTCCGTCGCAATCGGTTGGCGTTTGTCGGCCTTGCGACGGCGACCTTCATCGCAGGATCGGCGACAGCCCCGCTGGCAGGGGCGAGCCATACCGCGCGCGGCTTTTTCGGCGTGCATCGGGTGGTGGAGGAAGACGGTTATCGTCTGCTCGCCCACGGCACGACCGTCCACGGGGTGCAGAGCCTTGACCCGGCGATGGCGGAAACGCCCATGTCGTATTACGGACCGCTGACCCCTATTGGCCAGGCCCTTCGCGCACTCGGCGAGGCGGGGCGATTGGGGGAGGTGGCGGCCGTGGGGCTCGGGGCGGGCTCAATCGCGTGTTACGCCGCTGAGGGCGAACGCTGGACGTTTTACGAAATCGACCCGCTGGTCAGAGACATCGCCGCGGACCCGGAGCATTTCAGCTTTCTCAGCCGCTGCGCGCCTGAGGCGGACATCGTGATGGGCGACGCTCGGCTCACGCTGGCTGAGGAGACGGACGGACGGCGCTTTACGGCTTTGGTGTTGGACGCATTCTCCTCTGACGTGGTGCCGACCCACCTGATGACCCGGGAAGCCCTTGCTCTGTATTTCGACCGGCTCGCAGAGGGCGGGATCATCATCGCCCATATTTCCAACCGAGCCATGGCGCTTGAGGGCCCCCTCGCCGATTTGGTCGCAGACGCCGGCGGCGCGGCGCTGGTCCAGGTGTTCGTCACCCCAGCTGGAACGCCGCGCCAGGAAAACGAAGCCAGTCACGTCATGCTGATCGCGCGCGCATCAGAGGATCTCGCCTTGTTCCGCGACGACGCCCGATGGCGGCCGGCGCAGCGCGCCCACGCCCGGCTTTGGACCGACGACTTCGTCAATGTCCCCGGCGCGATGCTGTCACACGCGCTCAATCCGCCGGCGCTTCCGCCTCGGGCCAGGTGAGGGTCACCACGGCCTGAGCGGCGACGCCTTCCCCGCGGCCGGTGAACCCCATGCCCTCGGTGGTCGTGGCCTTCACGCTCGCTCGGGATTCCGGCACGCCCAAGATCTCGGCTAACCGAGCGCGCATGGCCGAGCGATGCGGTTTGATCCTGGGGCGTTCGCAAACCAGCGTCAGGTCCGCATGCGCGATGGTCGCACCAGACGCGGCGGCCAATCCCACCGCATGGTCGAGAAACCGCCGCGAAGCCGCGCCGGCCCATTGCGGGTCGCTGGGGGGGAAGTGATCCCCGATGTCGCCTTCGCCCAGCGCGCCGAGAACCGCGTCGGTCACCGCATGCAGCGCCACATCCGCATCAGAATGCCCGACAAGCGACAAGGCGCCTGGGATCGGTACGCCGCACAGCGTCATACCGTCTCCGGCGGCCAAACGATGGGCGTCAAAACCAAACCCCGTCGCCACCCGCGGCCGCGGTTGAGAGCGAACGAGCAAGGCCTCAGCGCGGGTGAAATCGCTCGGCGTCGTGATCTTGAACATATCTGGATCGCCTTCGACCCCAACCGTCCGCAATCCGGCGCGGGCGGCGACGGCGATGTCGTCGGGGAGATCCGCCTCCGGTTCGAGCGCGGCGAAGGCCTCGAGGAGAGCGGGGAAGCGGGCGCCCTGCGGCGTCTGCACCGCAGCGGCCGCGTCCCGGTCGATATCTTGGCCGAGCAAACCGTCCGTCTCGATGCGTTTCAGGGCGTCGGCGGGGCGGATTGTGGGCGCGGCCGCGTCGGCGTCTTCAAGCGCGGAGATCACGCGCTCGATGACGACGTCGCTGACAAAGGGGCGCGCGGCGTCATGAATGAGGACGAGGTCGAGAGGCTCGCCGGCGCTCAGCGCGTGCAAGCAGGCACGGACCGACTGGGTGCGCGTGTCCCCGCCGACAACGATTTCCGGTTCCGGCAACAGCCCCGCGCAGGCCGCCCGGGCGTCCTGACGGCGCTCAAACGGCGCGGCGATCACGATGCGTGCGACATCCGCGCGGCGCGCAAATCGTTCAACGCTCCAACGCAGCAGGGGCTTGCCGCCCAATAAGCGGAACTGCTTGGGCACGACGCCGCCCGCACGCGCACCCCGGCCTGCAGCGACGATGGCGACCCCGATTACGGGCATGACCTACTCCAAAAGCGAGGAAGCGAGGGGATAAACGGCGCGCACATGCCCCAGCGGCTTGACTAACGCCAGCCCAGCGGGCCTGTCGAGGGCCATGGGAGTCGTGATCGGATCCATCGCGCTTGACGCGCCCTGTCTGCTCGCGCCGATGTCCGGCGTGACCGATCTGCCGTTCCGCGCCATCGCGCGTCGGTATGGCGCGGGGCTTGTCGTTTCGGAAATGGTCGCCAGCGAACAACTCGCCGCAGGACGCGCCGACGTGGTGCGACGCGCGACGGGCGAGGGCGCTGCGCCGCCCTTCGTGATGCAGCTCGCCGGTCGTGAAGCGCATTGGATGGCGGAAGGCGCGCGCATCGCATCCGACGCCGGGGCCGACATCATCGACATCAATATGGGGTGTCCCTCCAAGCAGGTGACCAAAGGGCTCTCGGGCTCCGCCTTGATGCGCGATCTGGACCACGCTCTGACCCTCATCGACGCCACTGTCGCCGCATCCCAGGCGCCGGTGACGCTAAAAATGCGATTGGGTTGGGACCATCAGTCGATCAACGCCCCCGACCTCGCACGACGGGCGGAAAGCGCGGGCGTGCAAGCGGTCACCGTACATGGTCGGACCCGGCAGCAATTCTACAAAGGCGATGCGGACTGGGGGGCCGTCCGCGCCGTGAAAACCGCCGTCGGCATTCCCGTCATCGTTAATGGCGACATCGCCGACCTTGACGACGCCCGCTCCGCGCTCGCCGCCTCTCAGGCTGATGCGGTGATGATCGGCCGGGCCGCTTACGGCCGTCCCTGGCTTCCCGGTCAGGTGGGGGCGGCGTTGGCGGGACGGACGCCGCCGCGCACGCCGTCCGCAGCGCACATTGCGGAGCTTATGACCGAGCAGCTCGATAAGAGTTGTGCGCTTTACGGCGCTGAGCTGGGGGTCCGCATGTTCCGCAAGCACGCAGCGTGGTACGTGGCGGCGGCTCCGGTGGACGCTGACGAGGTGACCCGAAGACGTGAGGCCTCCCGGATCTGTCGGCTTGACGATCCTGGTGAGACCGCACGGGCGTTCACCGACTTCTTGACCGCCGGCGCGGGGGCTCCGGCGCTTCTGGCGCGCTGAGGCGAGCAGTCGGCTCGCGCGCGGCGGAGCTGCAACAGGTGTGTTGCAATTGTGACAGGGCGCAGTAAGGATCGCGCTCGCTGAGTCCCCGAGGTGTTTATGAGCGCCATTGAACCGAGCGAAAAACGCTTCCGCCTGACCGCGTTGGGGACCTCGCGGGCGTTGAAGCCGACGTGGTTCGCCGCCGGGTTCGCACTGGCGTCGCTCGCCGCGTTGGTCATCACTATCCGTGCCGCGGCCAGCGGGGATTTGCTCGGCGAAAACAGCCTGGCGCTCGTCGTGGCGGCGCTCGTCAATATCGCGCTCATTCTTGGTCTCGCCGGGTTTCTCGGACTGCGGCTGATGCGGACCGTCCGCGCCACCAGCCGCGACGAACCCGCACCCCGGCTTCATGTTCAGTTCGTGATGATGCTTGGGATCGGCGCGGTCGTGCCGGCCGTCATTTCCGCGGTGATCCTCGGTCTGGTGTTCTTCCGCTTCATCGATGCGTGGTTCAGCCAGCGAGTGGAGCAAGTCGTCCAGAGCACCGCGAACATCGCGCGGACCTATCTCCAGGTGGAGAGCCGGTTGCTCAGTCTTGAGCTCCGCGGCATGGCGCGCGACCTCAACCAGTCCGAAGCCGCCTCAGCGCTCGCCAACCACCGCATCACCTATGTGAATTATCTGCGCGAACAGACGACGCTGCGCGGGTTCGAGGCGGCGTATGTCATCGATCGGTCCGGCGTGGTGTTGGCCCGCGCGGAAGGAGAAGCGCCGCCGCCCTTCGTCTCGCCGTCACAGGCTTATTTCCTCGAAGCCGACGGCGGGGGCATGCCGTTTTCCCTCGACCGGACCGACGGTCGGATCCGCGTTCTGTTCCGGCTCGAGAATTATGAGGAGGCGTATGTCTACGTCTCCCATGGCTTGGGCGAAGGCACCATGGCGCAGCTGAACGCCGCCGAAGAAGCCGTGGTGGCGTATCGACAGGCGGATGAGGAACGGGGCCAAACCCGGACGCTGCTGGGCATCATCTATCTGCAATGGGCGGCGCTCGCGACCTTGGGGGCGGCTTGGTTCGGGATGTCGGCGGCCAACCGGTTCGTGTCGCCGATCGGGCGGCTGGTTCGCGCCGCCGAACGGGTTCGGGACGGAGATATGGGCGCGCGGGTGTTCCTCGACGACCGCCGCGACGAGCTCGCCATGCTCGGCCGCGCCTTTAATGAAATGACCGGCCAGCTTGCGTCCCAACGCACCGACCTCATCGCCGCTTCAGACGACGCCGAGCGGCGACGGCAATTCACCGCCGCGGTGTTGTCAGGGGTCAGCGCCGGGGTCATCGGCGTCGACGCCGCCGGGGTGGTCACCCACGTCAACCGATCCGCCTCGCCGCTTTTGGGCTTGGACCGCGAAACCGATCTCATCGGTCAGGAAGCGACGGTCGCTTTACCCGAATTCGCGGGGCTCTTTGTGGAGGCGCGAGCCTCGCGCAGCGTCGTCAGCGCGCAAATCGACCTGGAGCGGGAGGGGCGGATTCGGAACCTCAACGTCCGGGCGTCCTCCTCAAAAGACGGATCGGGAGCCATCGTCGTCACCTTTGACGACATCACCCGTCTCATCTCCGCGCAGCGCAACGCCGCGTGGCGAGACGTGGCGCGCCGCATCGCCCATGAAATCAAGAACCCGCTCACGCCGATCCAGCTCTCCGCCCAACGGCTACGGCGCAAATATCGGCACGAAGTGGTGTCCGACACCGAGATCTTCGAACGCTGCACCGAGACCATCGAACGCAAGGTCGCTGAAATCCGCAACATGGTGGACGAGTTTTCGGCCTTTGCGCGTATGCCCGCGCCAAAACTCGAGACCGTCGATCTGAGCGAACTCGTGCGCTCGACGGTGTTCGCCGAGCGTGTCGCAGCCCCTGACGTGAGTTTTGAAGTCGAAGCGCCGGAAGACCCCGTGTTCACCACCTGCGACGAGCGGCTCATCGCCCAGGCCTTGGCCAATGTGGTCAAGAACGCCGGGGAGGCGGTGGCTGAGCGTTACGCCGAAGAAGACCCCGGCGCGCGGGAAGGCGCAGGATGCGTCGAAACCGTGCTCACCGTGCGCGGCGGGCAAGCCGTCATTGAAGTCCGCGACAACGGCGTCGGCTGGCCGTTGGCCGAACGCGATCGGCTGATGGAGCCGTATATGACGACCCGAGAACGCGGGACCGGCCTCGGCCTCGCCATCGTGTCTCGGGTCATGGAAGACCACCATGGTGGATTGGAATTGGACGACCGCGCCGATGGGGGCCGAGGCGCGGTGGTTCGCTTGTCCCTGCCTATTCGCGACGCGGAGGAAACCGCCCGCGCCGCAACCAGCTCACAGTGAGGAGATCCTAAGCAGATGGCCCACGACATTTTGGTCGTCGACGACGAGCTCGACATTCGCGAGCTAATCGCGGGATGCTTGGAAGACGAAGGACATGAGGTCCGCGGCGCCGCGGATAGCGACGCCGCCTTGCAAGCCGTGCGCGATCGCAAGCCATCCTTGGTGATCCTCGATATCTGGCTGCGCGGGTCGCGGCTGGACGGCATTGAAGTGCTGGACCAACTCAAAGAAACCGATCCCGATTTGCCGGTTTTGGTCATATCCGGGCATGGCACGGTTGAAACGGCGGTCGCGGCGATCCGAAAGGGCGCTTACGATTTTCTCGAGAAACCCTTCAACGCCGAACGTCTCATCCACACTGTCGACTGCGCGGTCGAAGCCAGCCGGCTGAAGCGGGAGAACGCGGAACTGCGGGCCCTAAGCCATGTGGATTTGGAGCTAGTGGGCGATTCCGCGACGATGCAGACGGTTCGCCAAACCATCGCCAAAGTCGCGCCGACCAACAGCCGGGTCATGATTTACGGGGCGCCAGGCTCGGGCAAAGAGATTGTCGCGCGTCTCATCCATGCCGAATCCCCACGCGGTCCGGCGCGTTTCGTGGCGGTCAACGCTGCGGCCATGTCGCCCGAACGCATGGAGGCGGAGCTTTTCGGCGAAGAGGACGGCTCAGGCGTCGTGCGGAAGCCCGGCCTGTTCGAGCAGGCCCACAAGGGCACGCTGTTCCTCGACGAAATCGCGGATATGCCCACCGAAACCCAGTCAAAAATCCTCCGACTGCTTGTCGAGCAACGCTTCAAGCGCGTGGGGGGCGCGGTAGACGTGCAGGTAGACGTCCGCGTGGTGTCCTCATCTTCAAAGGACCTACGCGAAGAAATCGCTGACGGGCGTTTTCGCGAGGACTTGTTTCACCGCCTGAATGTGGTGCCGATCGAGGTTCCGCCCTTATCGCGCCGCCGCGAGGATATTCCCGAGCTCGTCGAGTATTTCATCACGCGGCTGTCGGCGAATTCCGGCCTTCCGTCTCGCAAAATCGGTCCCGACGCCATGGCGGCGCTGCAAGCCCATGACTGGCCGGGCAATGTCCGCCAGCTGCGGAATGTGGTCGAACGGTTGTTGATCCTGGCCGGCGGCGAGCCGGAGGAGCCGATCACCCTCGATACGCTGCCCGGAGAGGTCATCGGCGGAGAACGCTCCGGCGGAATCGGCTCTGAACGCTTGATTTCCTTGACGCTTCGGGATGCGCGCGAGCATTTCGAGCGGGAATATCTGCGCGCGCAAATCAACCGGTTCGGCGGAAACATCTCGCGCACCGCGCAATTTATCGGGATGGAGAGGTCCGCGTTGCACCGCAAATTAAAGTCTCTGGGCGTTAACTCCAATGGACGCGACGACTAGGTGAACGCGGGAGCGGCGACGCAACCATGAAGGTGATCGTGTGCGGGGCCGGACGCGTCGGCTACGGCATCGCTCAAGAGCTGGCCCGCGAGCGCAACGCCGTGACGGTCATCGACACGTCGCCGGCCTTAATTGACCGGGTTACGACCGATCTGGACGTGCGCGGCGTCGTCGGCCATGGCGCCCATCCCGATGTCTTGGAACGGGCCGGGGCCCGGGATGCGGAAATGATCATCGCGGTCACGTTCTCCGATGAGGTGAACATGATCGCCTGCCAGGTCGCCCATTCGCTGTTCGACGTGCACACCAAAATCGCCCGCGTGCGCGCCCAGAACTACCTCGACGCGGCATGGTCGGATTTGTTCGGACGCACCAGCCTGCCCATCGACGTTAAAATCTCGCCCGAGCTGGAAGTCGCCAACGCCATTTTGCGCCGTTTGGAGACGCCAGGCGCGTTTGACTCCATCGACTTCGACGAGGGGCGCATCCGGGTGCTCGGTCTCACCCTGCTCAAGAAGTCCTCGGTGCTGTCCACGCCGTTGTCGCAGATCCGCGAGCTGTTCCAGCATTTGACGTTTTCGGTCGTGGGGATCCGGCGCGACGGCGACGTGTTCGCCGCCTCCGATGCGGACCAGCTCTACGCCGGCAACAGCGCTTATGTGGTCGTCGCCCCTGAGCACCAAGAACGTGTGATGGGGCTGTTCCGCGGAGAAGAGGAAACCGGGCGCAATCGGCGGGTTCTGATCGTTGGGGCAGGCAATATCGGCGTCTATGTCGCCCGGCAGCTGGAGCGCCGCCCCGGCCTGCGGGTACGCTTGGTCGAGGCCGACAAAGCGAAAGCCGAACGCGCCGCCATCGCGCTTAAGCGCACCGTGGTTCTTCATGGGGACGGGCTGGACCCATCGCTGTTGGCTGAAGCCGGCGCGGACGAAGCCGAAGTCGTGGTCAGCCTGAGCAATGACGACAAGGTCAACATCCTATCCGCCGCGCTCGCCAAGCAGGCCGGCGCGCGACGCGCCATCTGCCTCATCAACCAGCGCGCCTATAAAGCGCTTAAGGACGCGCTGGGCGTGGACGTCTTCGTGGACCCAAGAACCACGACGGTGTCGACCATCCTCCAGCATGTGCGCAAAGGGCGCATCACGGGCCTGCAATATATCGACGATGGGGCGGCCCAAATCGTCGAGGGGGAGGCGCTGTCGACCTCGCCGCTCGTCGGCAAGACCATCGGCAAGGCCGGGCTGCCTGACGGCGTAGCGATCGGCGCGGTTCTTAGGGGCGACACGGTCATCGCCGCTCATCCCGACCTTGAGGTGAAAACCCATGACCGCTTGGTGTTGCTCGCCACCCGCGACCAAGTGGGCGAGGTCGAGCGCATGTTCCGTGTCGCCTTGGAATACTACTAGGCACGGCGCGCGGTCATGGACACCGACGCGGTCGCGCGCGCCTTAGGGCTCACCATCAACGCCGTCGCCGCCGCCGCGCTGGCCGCCAGCGGATTGGCGTTGCTCGCGGGGGGGCGTGAGGACGCGTGGTCGTTTCTGTTCACCGCAATTCTCTCAGGGTTCGCGGGCATGTCCCTTTATCTCGCGTCCCGGCGAGGGGACAGCGGCGCGCCGAGGCGCAGCGGCGGGGCGCGAGAGGCGTTGATGCTGAGCCTGCTGGGCTGGAGCATCGCGCCCGCCTTCGCTGCGCTGGCGTTTTGGGGCGAGGGGCGGTCGGGCTCGTTCGCCACCGCTTATGCCGATGCGGTCTCGGCCGCAACGACCACCGGGTTGCGCCCGGCGTTTCTGGAAGCCGGTTCCAATGACGCTCTGGTCTATTGGTGGTGTTTCATCCAATGGGCGGGCGGCTTCGCGTCCATCGTAACCGCGCTTGTGGTGTTGGCTGCGCTCAATCTGACGGGCCCGGGCGTGCACCGGTCTGCGCTGTTCACCTTGGAGCCTGATCGTTTGTTCGACCGGTTCGCGCCGGTGGGCGGGAAAGCGCTTGGGCTCTACGTCACCGTGAGCCTGGTTTGCGCTTTGGCGCTCGCACTGACCGGACTTGGCTACGCTGAGGCGCTGTGCGCGGCGGCTGCGGCGGTCTCGACCGGCGGGCTCCTGTTGCCGGACGGCGAGATGTCTGCGGCGGGGCTGAGCGGCGGGGCGCTTCTGGTTCTCAGCGTCGGGTTGGCCTTTGGCGCGTTGAATTTCTCGTTGCATTGGGATGTCTCGCGCGGACGGGCGCTGCGCCCCTGGTACATCGCTGACGGGGAGACGCGCGCCGCTTTGGCGCTGGTCGGCGTCGCGGTTGCGCTTGTTTGGATAGCGGGTGGCGCGAGCGACGGCGGTTGGGGACGCGCAGCGTTCGAGGCCGTCGCGCTCGCCGCCACGGCGGGTTGGGAGACGGGTGCGGTCGGGACCGCCGCGCTTGGCGCGCCGATCGTGCTCGCCCTTGCACTGATTGGGGGCTCGCCGGTCTCCACCGCGGGCGGCGTGAAGGTGGTCCGGCTTGTCCTCTTGTTACGCCATTCCGCAGCGGAGCTTCGCCAGCTCGCCCACCCCTCAAGCGTGGCTGAACTGCGGTATCGCGACCGCGTGTTAGCCGACAGCCAGATCATGGGGCTTTTGCTCTATGTGATCGGCTTCGCCCTTGCCGTGACGGTTCTCACTCTGGCTCTCACGATGGGCGGCGCGCCCTTTGACGCCGCATTCGCCGGCGCCGTCGCGGCCACGGCGAACACGGGCCCTGTCATCACGGTGGTCGGAGGTGCTGACGCGGAGGCGGCGCTCAGCACGACCTGGAACCGCATGGTCATGTGCATCGGCATGATATTGGGCCGGGTGGAAGTGCTCGCAGCGTTGGCCGTCACCACGCGCGGGTTTTGGAGTCGCTGAGTTTGCGTACGCTTGAGCGCTTGGCCTGACCGGCCGCCCGCGTCTATATGACTTTGCGAGCTGACGCGTGTGTGTAGCTTACGAGGCGGGCATGTCGGGCGAAAAAAAACATAATCTGCAAGATACGTTTCTCAACGCGGTGCGAAAAGCGCGCACGCCTTTGACGATCTTTCTCGTCAACGGCGTGAAGCTGCAAGGCGTTGTGACCTGGTTTGACAACTTTTGCGTCTTGTTGCGTCGGGACGGGCAATCCCAACTCGTATACAAGCACGCCATTTCCACCATCATGCCGATGCAGCCGGTCCAGTTGTTCGACAACGAGCGCGAAGATGACGCGGCGACTGGAGACGTGGAAACCGAAGCAGGGGCGGGGGCTGACGCGGAAGCGTGACTTCAACCGACCCCGAGCTGACGCCTGCGCTTATCGTACACCCCATACTCGCACAGGGTGACGGACGGGACCCCGCGCTGCGCCTGAAAGAAGCCGAAGGGTTGGCCGAGGCGCTGGACCTCGACGTGGCCGCCGCCCACGCCATCGTTTTGCGGGACATGCGCCCAGCGACGCTGTTCGGCTCTGGGAAAGTCGACGGTCTGGCCGAAGAAATCAAAGCCTTGGGGGCGGAAGTCGCCGTCATCGACGCCGCGCTCACGCCTGTCCAGCAACGCAACCTCGAAAAAGCTTGGAACGTCAAAGTTCTCGACCGCACAGGCATGATCTTGGAAATTTTCGGCCGGCGGGCGCGGACGCGAGAAGGTCGACTGCAGGTCGAACTCGCGCGGCTCAGCTATGAAAAGTCACGCCTGGTGCGCACCTGGACCCACCTTGAGCGTCAGCGTGGCGGCCGCGGCTTCTTGGCGGGCCCGGGCGAAACCCAGATCGAGGCCGACCGCCGCATCATCGGCGAGCGGATATCGAAGCTGCGCAAAGAATTGAGTGAAGTGCGCAGGACGCGCGGCTTGCACCGCGCCCAGCGCAAAAAAGCGCCTTTCCCGCTCGTCGCTTTGGTGGGCTACACAAACGCCGGCAAATCAACGCTGTTCAACCTGCTGACGGACTCCAAAGTGTTGGCGAAGGACATGCTGTTCGCCACGCTCGATCCGACGTTGCGCGGGGTCAAACTCTCCTCAGGCGTCAAAGCGATGTTCGCTGACACGGTGGGGTTCATTTCCGATTTGCCCACCGACCTCGTCGAAGCGTTCAAAGCCACCCTTGAAGAGGTGCGGGAAGCGGACGTGTTGGTTCATGTCCGCGACGTCTCTCATGAAGAAACCGACGCCCAAAAAGCAGACGTGGAGACCATTCTCGAGCAGCTTGGCGGCGCTGAAGACCGCGAACGTCCCCTGATCGAGGTATGGAACAAAATCGACCGTCTCGACTCCGACGACCGCGACGTCCTCGCCCTCGTCGCCCGGCGAGAAACCCGCGAGACGGGACGGGCGCATGTGCCTGTGTCCGCAGCGACAGGCGAGGGGATCCCAGCCTTCCTCGATGCCGTGGACGCGGTCATTTCCGACGGCGCGGCGGTTTATGTCGTGCGGTTGGCGGCGAGCGACGGCCGCGCGCATGCCTGGCTGCACGAGCATGGCGAGGTGTATGCCGAAGCCGCGGACGACACCGGCGCGCTGACCATGGACGTGCGCCTAAGCGCGCTTGCCGCCGGCCGGTTCATGCGATCCTTTCCCGAAGCCGACGCCCAGCCGAGCGAGCCCCGCGCCGCACAGTAGCCATAGGGCGTCTCAGGCCTTCTCCGAGGCCTTCACCGAGTTCCAATGCGCCTCCATGTCGTCAAGCGAGGCGTCGCGCGTCGTCAGACCGTCTTCGGCGAGACGAGCCTCAACGCCGCGGAAGCGGCGTTCGAACTTCGCATTCGCATCGCGAAGCGCAACTTCGGGATCAACGTTCAGCTTGCGAGCCAGGTTCGCGACGACGAAGAGCAAATCGCCCACTTCTTCGTGGATTTCTGAGGCCGATCCTCCGGCACGAGCGGTGCGGATCTCCTCAAGCTCCTCATGGAGCTTTTCAATGACGCGGTCAGGGTCAGGCCAATCAAATCCGACCCGCGCCGCGCGTTTGGCCAGTTTTTCCGCTCGCATCAGCGCAGGCAGCGCCTTGGGCACATCGGCGAGCGCGCTGGGATCCTCCTTGCCGCGCGCGGCGCGTTCGGCCGCCTTGTAGTCCTCCCAGGCGCGTATCTGAGCATCGGCGTCCGCGATATGCGCGTCGCCGAAAACATGCGGATGGCGGGCGAGCATTTTCTCGCTGATCGCCTCGGCGACCTCCTTAAAGGCGAAAGCGCCGGTCTCCTCAGCCATCCGGGCATGGAACACCACCTGAAACAGCAAGTCCCCCAACTCTGAGCGCAAATGGCCAAGATCCCCGCGCTCGATGGCGTCGGCGACCTCGTAGGCTTCCTCGATGGTGTAGGGGGCGATGCTGGCGAAGTCCTGCTCAAGGTCCCACGGACAGCCCGTGTTCGGCGTCCGGAGCTCGGCCATGATGGACAAAAGGCGTTCCATGGCCGCCGCCGCGTCGCGATATGGCCGATCGCTCATGGGCGCGACCCTCCCAGCCCAGTGGGCGCATAACACATATTATGAGACCTCTATCCGCGAGGCAGTCTTCGCCGGAAGCTCGAACTGCATGCCGTCATAGCCCGGAGCGACATGATCAGGCGTCTCCTCGCAGAGCCGCCGATAATCAAGATCCACATGAAGATTGGTCAGGATCGCCCGGCCCGGTCTGAGCCGCTCGATCCACCCCAGCGCCGTCTCGAGGTTCGCGTGGCTGACATGGGGTCGATACCGCAGCGTGTCGACAATCCAAACCGAGAGCCCGCCCAGACGCGCGAACGTGTCCTCGGGCATGGCGCTCACATCATTGGAGTACGCCACATCGCCGAACCGAAATCCGAGCGAACGCGTCGGCCCGTGTTCCTGGTCCAAAGGCAGGATTTCCAGCCCGCCGCCGGGACCCTCCACTGAGAGCGGCTTTCCTGCCTTCAGGTCCACGCGCGCGTCTAGGATCGGCGGGTACAAACTTCCGGGGCGTTGGTGGAAGCAATAGCGAAACCGGTCGGTCAACGTGGTCGCCGTCGCCGCATCCATATGCACCGGCACGCGCCGACGCATGGTTTGCGCGAGCGCTCGCAGATCATCGATGCCGTGGGTTTGGTCGGCATGGTCATGAGTGTACAACACCGCATCAATCCGGGTGACGCCGACGGCCAAAAGCTGCTCGCGCATGTCAGGGGCCGTGTCGATAAGAACGGTCGTCGCCTCGTCCCAGGACTGTTCCGCCCGCCTGTGCTCAACCAGGAGCGAACAGCGCGTGCGCCGATTGCGCGGCTCGTTCGGGTCGCAGGCGCCCCACACGCCGCCGACCCGCGGCACCCCGCCCGATGAGCCGCAGCCCAGGATGGTGAAGCGCTGGATGGCGTCGGTTTCGCTCACGCCGAGTGTGTCTCCCGCGCCCGGACCGGCCGCTGCGCTTTGGTGAACAGACTGAAAAAGGCGTTCGTCGTGCGCTCGGCCGTTTCGTCCAGGCTCCAGCCCTTGAGGTCGGCGAGTTTTTCGGCGACCAGCGGCAGATAGGCCGGCTCATTGCGGCGTCCCCGATGCGGCGGCGGCGCCAGATACGGGCAATCGGTCTCCAGCATGATGCGGTCCTCAGGCATCGCCTCCAGTATCACCGCCCGCACGTCATGAGCGTTTTTGAAGGCCATGATGCCGTTGACGCTGAAATAGGCGCCAAGCGCGGCGCCGCGTCGGGCCAGATCCCGACCGCTCGTATAGCAATGCAAAAGCATGCCGAACGGGCCCGCGGCGTGCTCCTCCTCCAGCACGGCCGCCATCGTCTCATCGGCGTCACGACTGTGGATGATGATGGGCAACCCCGTCTCCCGCGCCGCGGCGATATGGGATCGGAAACTCTGGAGCTGCTGATCCTCGGGGCTGTAGCCGTAATAATTGTCGAGCCCCGTCTCACCGATCGCGATGACTTTGGGATGCGCGGCCGCCTCGATGAGGTCGCGCGGCGGCACGTCGGGCCGGTCTTTGGCGTGGTGCGGATGCGCGCCGATGGTGCACCACAGGTCCTCGTTGGCCTCGGCGATCGCGCGAACCCGCTCGAAATCCGATAGCCGCGAGCAAATCGCAACGATCCCCGCCACGCCCGCCTCGCGCGCCCGGTCCAGGGTCGCGTCCAAATCTTCGGCATAGTGTTCGCCATGAAGATTGGCGTGGCTGTCGATCAACATCATGGCGCAGTCTTTACCAGATCAAGCCGCGGCGCGGCGCGCCAGGGCCAAGGCTTCGAGAATAACCAGCTTCGGATCCAAATGGAGCGCGTCAAGGCTCCGCTCAAGGTCGCCGACGGCGCGCCACGCCTCTGCGAACCGCGCCGCATCCTCGCCTGCGCCCGCCCGGGCCTGCGCGCGCAGGCGTTCTGAGAGCAATTGGAAAAACGTCGCCCTGGCGGGTTCGGCCCCTTTGGCGACCAGCTTGTCGGCCAAAGCATCCGCCGCGCCTGCGCCTCCCCGCCGCCCTAGCGCGTCAGCCAGCGTCGCCTCCAATGCCTGCCAGCCCGCGGCGGCCAGCGCGACAGCGTAACCGGGCCTCCCCCCTGAAAGCCGCGCTAAGGTCTCCGCCTCCGCAGCCCCCAGATTGAGCGTTTGTTTCAGAACCTCAGCGGCGAACGCTTCGCCCGGCGGGGTGAGCCGCAACTGCCTGCAACGGGATCGAAGGGTGGCGAGCACCCGCCCCGGCGCATGGGCGACCAAGAGCAGCAAGGCCTGGGGCGGCGGTTCCTCGAGCGTTTTCAAAATCGCATTGGCGGCGCTGAGGTTCATTTCGTCAGCGGCGTCGATGACGCACACCCGCCACGCGCCGCCGGCTGCGGTGGAGGCGAAGAACGCGCGCGCCGCCCTGGCTCGGTCCACGGGAATCTCGCCGCGCCGCCGCGCGCGCGCGTCATCCCACGGGCGCTCCATCACAAAGAGGTCTGGGTTTGAGCCGCTTTCTATGCTGCGGCATACCGGATCATCGGGGTGCGCGCCCAATAGGCCGAAACTTGGGTCGGCCTCAGCTCCCAAAACCCGCCTGGCGATCCGATACGCCAATGTCGCTTTGCCGACGCCACGCGGACCGCTCAGCAACCACGCATGGTGGAGCCGCCCGGTTTGCAGCGCCTCTACGAAAGCCTGCTCGCCCGCCTCCAAACCGTGCAACGCATAGCTCGCCCGCGGCTCAGGCGGGGCGGACGTCTCGGTTTCGGCCTCTTTGGCCATCGTTAGACGGGTGCGGCGGTGACCAGAGGCGCCGCTGCGCGCCACACCGCCTCCTCAACCTCCTCAAGCGGCGCGGCGGCGTCGACGATGACGACCCGGTCCGGCTCGGTGCGCGCGATGTGCAAAAACTGAGCGCGAACCCGCTCATGATAATCGAGGTCTTTGTCTTCATAGCGGCTGGTGTCGCCGCGGCTCAGTTTCGCGCGCTCCAGGCCTTCGCGCGGTTCGATGTCCAACAACACCGTCAAGTCGGGGGAAACATGCGGCAGCGCGGCGGCGCGAATGGCGTCGATCACCTCTTGGCCGAGACCGGACGCCGCGCCTTGATAGGCGGCGGTGGAGTCAGCGAAGCGATCGCACAGCATCCAACGGCCCTGGTCCAGCATCGGCTTAATCGCCTGACCCCAATGATCCGCGCGCGCGGCGTAGTGGAGCAAGGCCTCCGCTCGGGGATCGATCGGCGCGCCTAAGGCCGTGAACAGCGCGTTGAACGCCTCCAGCGCGGCGGCGTCCTCCGGCGCGCCCGCGACAAGATCGAGCGTCTCGAACATCTCCAGAAACATCGGCGCTGATTTGGTGGCCGCCTTAGAGACCAAAAGCGCGCGGATAGCGTTTGCGAGCGGCGTGCCGCCGGGCTCGCGCGTCACGAGCACATCAACGCCCGCCTCCGCCAACCGTTCCGCCAATCGCCGGATTTGCGTCGATTTTCCAGCGCCTTCGCCGCCTTCAAACGTGATGAACCGGCCACGCGGGCCTTCTCTGAGCGTGCTCACCCCTCTTCGCCCGCCTCAGATGTTTGTGCGGACTCACGGATGAGATGGGTCAACGCCGCAAGCGCGCGGTCGACCCTGCCGATCTCGGCGACATCGGCGTTGGCGACGACCGGGGTCTCCACCACCGCCCCGCCGGGCAGGTCGATGCGCAGCCGCCCGACTTCCGTACCCGCCGTTATCGGCGCGCGAAGCGGCCCGTCATAGACCACGCCGACTTCCGCGTTGCGGGCGGTTAGCGTGTGGTAGCCGAAGGTGACGTCGTCCACGACGCTCAGGCCCACGGCGTTTTCTTCCCCCAACAGGACGGGCGCGCTCGCCACTTCCTCGCCGGCCTCAAACAGCGTGTGAATGCGGAACTCCGCAAACGCCGCACGCATCAACCGCTCGGCCTCCTGGGAGCGCGCAAGGATCGACTCCGTCCCGTTGAAGACGATGATGCGACGCACCCCATCGCGCACCGCCGAGCCGACGAGACCATAACCGGACTCTTCCGTATGTCCCGTTTTCAGGCCGTCCGCCCCCGCAAAGGTCCCCAAAAGCGGATTGCGATTGGTTTGGCGGATGCCGTTCCAGGTGAATTCGGTTTCGGCGTAGAGCCGATAGAGATCGCCATGGTCGCGGATGATGATGCGCGCCAGCTCAGCCAGGTCACGCGCGCTGATCCGGTGCTCGGGATGGGGCCAACCGGTGGCGTTGGCGAAGCTGGCGCTCGACAATCCGAGTTCTTGAGCCCGCGCGGTCATCGCGCGCGCAAACGCCTCTTCCGAGCCAGCCAGCGCCTCGGCGAGCACGATGCAAGCGTCATTGCCCGACTGCACGATGACACCGCGCAACAGATCGCTCACCGAAACGCGTGAATTCACTTCCAAGAACATCGTGGAGCCGCCGGTCGCCGCGCCCCCCCTGCGCCATGCGTTTTCACTGACCAGGAGTTCATCCTCCAAGGTCAGCGCGCCCGCCTCAATCGCTTCGAAAACCATGAACGCCGTCATGAGCTTGCTCATCGAAGCGGGCGGCATCGGCGCATCGCCGTTGTGATCGTGCAGGACGATCCCGGTTTCGTAATCCATGATCACCGCGTGACGGGCCTGGCTCTCAAACCCCAGGCCCTGTGCGAGCGCGGAAGGCGCGGCCGCCATCGCGGTGACGATAAGGACTGCGACGAAACTTATGCGGGACCAAACCACCGAAACGAACTCCCTCGTTCCTAGACATGCCAACGAGCTGCGGGGCCGCACGCCGCGGCCCCGCTCATACCTATCGGGTTTTTCCCCTGCGACGAAAGCCGTCGGTTCAGAACGTGCTCACCACGCGAGCATCTGGGAAGCCTTGGCGGGCCACGCGGCTGCGCGCCGCCTCAGCAGCGCGCTCGCTGTCCCACGGTCCCACCAGA
The DNA here is from genome assembly GCA_964483375.1 of uncultured Caulobacterales bacterium. Taxonomy (GTDB): domain Bacteria; phylum Pseudomonadota; class Alphaproteobacteria; order Caulobacterales; family Maricaulaceae; genus JAUIEH01. The sequence goes on along the minus strand of CAZABJ010000011.1, from coordinate 30,107 downwards.
ACCCTGTAGAGGGTCCGGTCGTTCACCCAAGCCGTTTGGACGAAGCCGGGCATGCCGCCCGCCTGGGCGAGCGCGGCGCGTGCGCGTTCGATTGTCGAGAAGGCGCCGGTTTGGACGAACATGTCCTCGCCCGCCGTCTGCGCCCGGGCCGGCGCCGTCGCGTGACGGCTGCGCGGCGTGGCAGGGGTCGCGGCGCTTTGCGCTTCTCCGCGCACCAATGACGCAAAGGCGCGGGACGGGGTTTCGCCCGGCAGCGGCGCATCGCCCACGAATTCGACCAACACCGGGGCGGTGCCTTGATCCTCAAACCCCAAAACTTGGGCGGCGCGACGGGACAGATCGATGATGCGGTCCCGGGCGAACGGGCCGCGATCGTTGACCCGAACCAAAATGCTCGCCCCGTTCTCCGTGTTCGTGACCCGCGCTATCGAGGGCAAGGGCAAAGTCGGGTGGGCGGCCGTCATGAGGTTTTCGTCGAAAATCTCGCCATTGGCCGTCTCCCGACCGTGAAAACCTGGACCATACCAACTGGCCACGCCGGTCTCGGCGTAGTCGTCGTCCCGCGCGGGCACATACCAGATTCCGCTTACCTGATAGGGCGCGCCGATTTTGCGGTGCGGCCGGGGGCCGCCGCGGCTCTCGGTCAAAGAGCTCAGGACGTCGTGGGGGGGTGCGGCGGCGGCTCGCGGCGGCGGCGAACTGGTTCGCGGCGGCGCGGTGGCGGTGACGTTGATGCGGGCGGCGGAGAACCGTTCCCCCGGCGCCATGATCACAGGAACGGGACGAGCGGAGCCGTCTCCCTGTAAAGGCGCCAGCGAGGCGGTCACGGCCGCTGAACTCCCCTCATAGAGATTGGTCGGCGCGCCCCAACGGGCGCCATGGCGGTTCTCCTGAGCGGCGGCGGCCTCGATGAGGAGCAGCGGCGCAAAGACGGAGACGCCCGCAAGCACGGACAGACTAACAGCCGTCGTCAAACGACGGCGAGGACGGCGAACCATTCTGGCCTTCCCTTCGCATAAGCGGCGCTTTGGCCGCTCGGACCCCGTGCGCGCCGGTTTTCCGGCTGCGCATGCACGGTATAGACCAAATGACTTGAACGCGGCTCTAAGGGATTTGGTTGCCTCGGCGTTGGGTCCGGCCGATGCAATTGAGGCGAATTTGACTAGAAGCTTCGCCGTTTCCCCGCCGCTTTCCCGCGCTAGGGAGACGCTGCTACAACCCCTCCGCCGGGCAGGTGGCCGAGTGGTTGAAGGCGGCGGTCTTGAAAACCGTTAGGCGTTGACGCGTCTCGGGGGTTCGAATCCCTCCCTGCCCGCCATGCCGCCGGAACGCGCCTCTCTTCGCAAAGCGGCCAGATTTGGGACTGGAGCAATGAATAACAAGGCGAACCGCCGACCATCGTCATCGTTCGCCGACGCCATGACGCTGTGGAATCGACGCAATGTTCTCGGCGTTGCGGGCGGGTCACTTGCGCTTTCGCTTTTCGCAGCCGGGTGCGAGAGCCGATATGCACCAAGATCAAGGGCTCGCGCATTCGCCGATCTTGAAGCGCGCGTGGGGGGCCGCTTAGGCGTCTGCGTGCTTGACTCCGGGACGGGCCAAGCGACAGGCAATCCGTCAGCGCCATGCCGTTCGGGAACGCCCCGCCTTGCTCGGGGTCAGCCCGCGCCAGGGCGCACGAAATGGCGCCTGAGACTGGCGAGGAACGTCCGGGTCCGGCTGTCGGCGTCTTCGATGTCGAACGCCGCCAAGTCTAACTGAGACCAGCCTTCCGGCGGGTCCAGCTCAGCGTCGAACGCCGTGACGCGCTCGCGCTCCTCGCTCGTGAGCGGCAACGTCCCCGCGCGGATCAGCATCGCGCGAAGTTCATGAATCCGCGCGAGGATTACGAACGCCGCGACCATATCGGGCAGCAATTCGGCGGCGTCGCGCCAGCTTTGGCCCGAGAACAGGTCCTGGACGACCCGTTGACCCGCGCCGAAACAGTCATAGCCGATGCATGGGCCATAGCCCTCGTCGCCGCGTTGTTCGTAAATCCCGCAGCGCTGATCGCATTTCAAATGCGCGCAGGGCTCGCCATTGGGTTTGTCCACCGGGAAGCCCTGCGACCGATCAAAGGCGAAGGCCACACAGCACAGCGCCTCGCAGCGTGAGCAATCCGCTCTTAACGCCGGATCCTCGGGTTCGCCTTCGCTCGTCGCGCCCATGGGTGTGCCGCCCTCGTTCTGTCAGGGGCGCGCCTTATGGGCGACACCCCAACGAGTCAATCATCGCGATGACCAAAAAAAACGCCCGGCCGTGTCGGCGGCCGAGCTTGGGGAAGGTCAGAATGGTAAGCCGCAGAAAAAGGGGTCCGTTCATGCGACAGAGGCGAACTTACGCGCAGCAGGGTGAACAAACGGTGTGCGGCGCCGCACACATTCAACGCCGGGCGGATTTTTTGCGATAACCCTGGGACCCGGGCCTTGGGGTCTTTTGAGGGCATTTGGATATGGACGACAGGCGCACAGAGGCGGCCGCCCCAGGCGACGCGTTCCCCATCGCCTATGCAGGCGGTGACGGCGCGCTCGCGCCCTTGGCGGTGCGCAACGGCGTCCTGAACCTGTCCACGCTTTTTCTCTATCGCTTCTGGGCGCGAACAGACGTCCGCGACGCGATTTGGTCGCGCATCACCTTCGACGGCGACCCGCTCGAATATGCCGGCCGGCCGCGCGAGCTGTTCTTCGGCGCGCTGTTCATCGCTTTCGTCATCCTCGCTCCCTTGGCGCTCGCTTCGTTCACTGTGGAAGTCATTCGCGCGCTTTGGAACCAACCGCTTTTGTTCCTCTGGACGCCGTTCATCTATCTGCTGGCGCGGGGGCTGGTGGGAGCGGCGGTGTTTCGGGCGCGACGATACCGGATGCGGCGCACGCTGTGGCGGGGCCTGCGGTTCGGTCAAACCGGTTCGGCTTGGCCGTTCGCCCTGAAATCCTTGGGCTTGTTCATGCTTGGCGTCCTGAGCTTGGGCTGGACCATCCCCTATCGCCGCAAGGTGCTCGCCCGCCATGTGTGGCGGCGCACGACAGTGGGAGACAAGGACTTCGAGTTCGAGGACGACGGCGAGGGCGTCTATACGCTGTTCGCGCTTGGTTGGGTGCTCACCGTGGTGGGCAGCATCGTCATCCCGTTCATCGCAAGCACCATCACGCTGGCGGTGGTCGCTTTTGTCTCACAATCGGCGACCGACGCCTCCGGGACCCCCATTCCCGACGCCGGTGACATGACTTCCGTTCTTATCATCCTGCCTGTGCTCCTGAGCTACGGACTGATCCTTTTATTCGCCCAGTTTGCGTTCTCGTTTTACGAGGCCGCGATGCTGCGCTGGATCGCAGCGGGCGTCCGGCTGGGCGGCATGCGCTTCACGCTGTCCCTCGACGGGTGGCGCTTCGCCATGATGAGGCTCTCAAACGCGCTATTGATGGTCTTCACTCTGGGGCTCGCCCAGCCCATCGCGCAGGCCCGCCGCATCCGCGCGATCATCGGAAATCTGAGCGCCACCTGGCCTGTCGATCCGGCCCAATTGCGCGCCGCCCCCGCCCATGGCCGAGACGGCGGGGAAGGTCTCGCCGACGCTTTCGACATGGGGGCGATATGAGCGAGAGAACGACCTTCCCCGCCCGCTTGTTCGACGGCGACAACGCCCAACGACACGATGTCGAAGCCGTATTCGAACCCGACGCGCTGGCGATCCATCGCGACGGCGCTGTTGAACGGTGGCCTTACGCCGAACTCACCGTAACCGGCTTTGACCGCGCGCTGGGGCGTTTGCGCCTTAGGCGGATGTGGGGGCCTGGCGCACGGCTCCAAATCGACGATCCCAAGGGTTTTGCACGAAAAGCGCTGCGAAGCCGCGCGCCGAACGCGTTTCCGCCTCGCGCCGGGGCGATGCGCGTCGCCGGCCGCGCCATCGCGTTTGGGCTCCTTTCGGCGGCCTTTGTCGCGACCATCTTCGACAGCGCGCCCCGTGCGGCGCGGGCGTTGGCGGCGTTTGTCCCGCCCCCGGTTGAGACCCGCATCGGCGAACGGGTTTATGCGCAGATTGAAGAAAGCTGGCACTTCGGCGAGCGTTGCACGGGCATACAGAAGGGCGGCAGCGCGGCCGACGCCGCCCTGAACGAACTTGTCGCGCGTTTGGCGGTCCACGCGCCCTCACCCTTCGAAATCCGCGCCGAAATTCGTGACGCCTGGCAGGCGAATGCGTTTGCGTTGCCCGGCGGTCGGGTGGTGGTCACCGAAGCGCTCTTGGCCGAAATGACCGGGCCCGAACAGCTCGCCGGCGTGCTCGCCCATGAAATCGGCCATGTGGCCGAACGCCATTCCCTATCCGCCCTTATCAGCCAAGCCGGTCTTGCCGCCGTGGTCGCCAGCCTCGCCGGGGGCATGTCCGATGCGGGCGGCGCGGTGATCATGCGCGGCTTGACTTCGCTCAGCTACTCCCGGCGGGCGGAGAATGAAGCTGACAGAGTGGCGGTCGAAACGCTCGCGGCGCTCAACTACAACCTCGACCCTCTCGCCGATTTGTTCATCGCATTCGGGACGGACTTCTATCGCCCGCTGACCCCGGAAGAGCGTCACCGTGAGTTCATGGAAGCCTATGCCGATTGCCGAGCCTCGCCGGAAACCGCTGAGGCGCCGGCCTGCCGGGTCTATTTCGGGCTGGGTCAAACGTACGGCGTCGTGCAGTCCGACGGCCCCGCCGTCCAAGCGCAGAGAGCCACCGCGGACGATGGTTCGGACAGTCTTCTGTCGACCCATCCCAACCCCTTCGGCCGCGCGGCGATGGTGCGCGCGGCGGCGGAGGCGCAGTCTGACCCGTTCACACCGGTCATGACTGCGGAGGCATGGGCGGCCCTTCAATCCGCCTGCGTAATCTCGGACGACAGCGACGCGTTCCGCGCGCCGCTTGAGGACTTGAACGACCTTGACCCCGTTTACGCGCCGTTCGCCCGCGCCCCCGGATAAACCGTCAGTCGGTCTTGAGGGCGGCCAAGTCTGTATAAAGCGCCAACGCCGCGGGGTTGGCGAGCGCATCGAGGTTCTTGACCTGACGACCATGGATGGCGTCGCGAACCGCAAGCTCCGTCACCTTGCCGTTTTTGGTTCGCGGGATGTCGGTCACCTGAATGATTTTAGCGGGCACGTGACGGGGGCTTGCGCCTTCGCGGATACGATTGCGAAGCCGACGGCTCAGCGTGTCGTCAAGCGTCATGCCCTCGCGCAAGCGCACGAACAAGACCACGCGCACGTCTTCGCGCCACTCCTGCCCCACTGCGACCGCCTCAAGCACTTCCTCCATGCCCTCGACCTGGCGATAGATCTCCGCAGTTCCGATGCGCACTCCGCCGGGGTTCAGCGTGGCGTCAGAGCGTCCGTGAACGAGGTAGCCGCCGTTCACGGTCCGCTCGATCCAGTCGCCGTGCCGCCAGATGCCAGGGAACATATGGAAATAGGCGGCGTGATAACGCGCGCCGTCGGCGTCGTCCCAGAAACCTACGGGCATTGAGGGGAACGGTTTGGTGCAGACCAACTCGCCCTGACCGAACTCCACCGGCGTGGCGTCGTCATCAAACACGTCCACCGCCATGCCCAAGCCAGGCCCTTGGATCTCCCCGCGATAGACCGCCGACAAGGGATTTCCGAGCATGAAGCAAGAAACGATGTCGGTCCCGCCGGTGATGGACGCCAGCTGCGCGGTGGGAGAAACCGCGTCGGACACGAAGTCGAAGCCGTCCGCGGACAGAGGCGAGCCCGTCGAGGTGATCAACCGCACGCTTTCAAGATTAAAGCGCTCGCGCGGCCGACGCCCTTGCTTGCGCACGGTGTCTATATATTTCGCTGACAGCCCCATAAAGGTGGCGCGCTCAGCCTCCGCAATCTTGAACAGAATATCGCCATCCATGGCGAAGGGCGAACCGTCATAGAGCAAGAGCGTCGCGCCCGCGCCCAAGCCCGACATCAGCCAGTTCCACATCATCCACCCGGTGGTGGTGTAATAGAACATGCGGTCGCGCGGGCGGACGTCGCAGTGCAGCTTATGCTCTTTGAGGTGCTGCAAAAGCGCCCGGCCGGAGCCGTGAACGATGCATTTGGGTTTGCCCGACGTCCCGCTCGAAAACAGGATGTAGAGCGGATGATCGAAACTCACCGGGGAGTAAGGCTGCCCGCCGCCCTCGCCGATCGCGAGAAAGTCGTTCCAAAGCGTGAACGCGGGATAGCCGGTCAGCGCCCGGGCGTCGCCCTCGAACGGCACGACGATCACCGCTTCGATGCTGGGCACACGATATTTGATTTCTTGAAGCTTCGCGGTGATGTCGTAGAGCTTGCCGTTGTAGCGATAGCCCGCGCAAGCCACGAGAACGCGCGGCTCAATTTGCCCGAAACGGTCTGCGACCGCGTCCACCCCGAAATCCGGTGAGCAGGACGCAAACGTCGCCCCCACCCACGCCGACCCGATAAACGCCGCCGCGGTTTCGGGCATGTTCGGCATCAGCGCGGCCACCCGATCGCCGGGCCGCACACCGACCGCCGCCAAAGCGGAGGCGAAGCGCCCGCACTTCTCTTTCAGCTCGCGGCGGGTCCAGACCCCGCGGCGGCCGGTCTCCGTCCAGAACACGATGGTCTCATCGCTCGCGCCGCCGCGCTCGATGAGGTTCTCCGCCACATTCAGCCGGGCGTCGGGGAAGAAACGCGCCCCGGGCATGCGGTCGCCTTCGACGAGCTGGCGGCCGCCCTTCTCGCCCTTCAGCCCGCAGGCGTCCCATACCGCGCTCCAGAACCGCGCGGGGTTTTCCAGCGACCAGGCGTGCAAGGTCTCATAGGCGTCCGGCGCGAGCGGGTCGATATCCGCCACATCGCGGCAAAATCCCGCCATCAGAGTTTGGCCTGCGCGCTGGGGGTCCGGCGTCCAAATCGGCTCCTCCGTCGCGACGGGCTGGGGGATCAGCGCGGGCGGGCCGGAGAGCCCCGTCTCGCCGGCGTCATTGCGGTCGGCGTCGGGCTTTTGAGCCAGGCTGTCTGCGGCGGACATATCGCATCTCCCTCTGCGGCGCGCCCCTGCGCCGTCTCGGATGCGGGCACATGCCGACGATTCGCCCCGCATGTGAGGCCGTCAGGCTGAGGCTGTGCAAAGGCGGCTGTGGATGCTCCCAGGGAAAAGGCGCGCCGGCTTCGAGGGAAACCGGCGCGCCTGGAAGCGTCGCGAACGACGCGGGCTCGGGGCGCGTGCGAGGGACGGGATGAGTGCGCTCCGAACTTGTCGATGAGAGTGCTCCTTCGCCGCTGAATGCGTCATGAATGCTGCGTTGTCGGAGACGCCGCTTCCGTTCATCTTCCGCGCTTTGGCGGATCGTCACGCTTAGCTGGGGGGATAACGAGGAGACGATTGCCGAAGCGATGGGCGTGCTGCGTTCGGTTTATCAATCATAGTCCCGCGCGAACGCACGGCGCGCCGGTCTGCTCAGGACCGACGCGCCGCTCGGCGTCTCGCCGAAACAGCCCGCAGCGCTTGCGAGGGACGGGATGGGTGCGCCGCGAACATGAGAAGAGCTTGAGCGTCTGGCGCTGAACTCACCATGAACAGCCGGTTCGGCGCGCGTCTAGCTTCGGGCGGCGCGGACTTGGTAAGTTCTCCCTGAGCGATTCCCGTCAACAGGGCGTCGCGGGGAGAGGCAGCCCGTGGCCGCACCGTTTAACGCCCGATTGCTCGTAACGGCCCAACACGCCTCCGACGCCGGCGCGCTTGCCGCAAAGCTTGAACGGTTGGGACTTGCGACCGTGGCGGCGTCGGGCGACGTGGCGTCCTGCACCGCGGCGGCGGCGAACGACGTCGACGCCGCGCTCATTGACGCCAGCGATCGTCCTATCGACGCCGCCGCCCGGTTGGCGGACGCCTTGCGTCTGGCCGCCCGGCCGCGTTTGCTGACCATCCTCGTGATCGCCGCCCCCTCAGCGGATATTCGGCCCTACTCCGACTCATTCGACGCCGTTCTCCGCGCGCCCGCCCATCCCGCGCAAATCGCCGCGCGGGCCCAGCTGGTCTTGCGGCTGACCGTGATGGAAGACGAGGCGCGGCTGCGGGCGCAAACCCTCGCCGCGCGTGGGGTGGATGTGGATCTGGGCCTGTCGGAGGACGCCTTTCGCGCGCCGCAGGTGCTCTATGTGGGCGCGCCGACCCCGTATTTTCTGGGACTTGAGCGCGGGGTCGCCGCCGCGGAAGGCCGCTTGGTGGCCTGTTTCACCGCCTTCACCGCGTTCGACTATTTGCATGAGCGGGATTTCGACGCCGTGGTCCTCAATGCCATCGAGACCACCGAGCCCGCCTACACGATTTGCGGGGGGCTCCGGCGAAACACCCGTCTCTTCCATACGCCGATCCTTTTTTTGGTGGATCTCGCGACATTTGACGATGTGGACGAAGCCTTCGCCCGCGGGGTGAGCGACTTGCTACCCGTCTCCGCCCCGCCCGGCGAATTGGCGCGACGAACCTTAAGCTTGGCGCGGGAGCGTCGGCGTCGCGATGCGGTGAAGGCCGCCTTTGTCCGCGCCCGGACGCGCGAGCCCGAAAACGATGTCATCGATTCGACCACCGGCATCGCGACGCCCACATTTTTCGCCGCCCATCTCGACGCCATGGCGCGGCGCGCCAAGAACGTCTCTCGTCCGCTTTCGCTCATCCTGTTGCGCGTGATCGCGCCGCGTGCGGTGTCGGAGGCGTCGCGGGAAGACGCCCTGCGGCAAATCGGGGGCATGATCCGACACCTGGTTCGCGCCGAGGACCTCGCCGCTCGGGTGGCGCCGAACGTCTACGCCATCGCCATGCCGGGAGCGCGACGCGACGCTGCGGAGGGTGCGGCGACCCGGCTCGAAGCGGTCGCGGAGTGCACCGCCTTTGAGGGCGGGGATCTCGACGACCCCTTCCAAGTGAAAATGCAGTCCGCGGTCAGCGAGCTCGATCCCGCCGAAGGCGGCGGCAGGCTCTTCGCCCGCTTAATCGAAACGTTCGGGGACCACGCAAAGGCCGGTTAGGCCGTCGCCGCGTTCGCTTCTTCCCCGGCTCTGGCGACAGCTTTGAGCGCCTTCAGCGCCCCTGCGATGCGCCGTTCCGGCTCGGGCCAATCCCCGCGCGCAAGCAGCGTTTCGTCCGGACGCAGTTTGAAATGCCCCGGTTTGGAGGCGACCAGCCGGATCAGAGGACCGGGGTCGGCGAAAGCGTCTTTGCGGAAACCCAGCACAGCGCCTTTGGGCCCCGCATCGACCTTGGCGACCTTGGCGGTGCGGCACAGCGCTTTGATTTCGATGATCTTCAACAGATGGCCCACTTCATCGGGCAACGGCCCGAAGCGGTCGATCAACTCTGCGGCGAACCCTTCCCGTTCTTCCGGCGTGGTGAGCGCGGAGGCGCGGCGATAGAGCCCCAAGCGAAGGTCGAGATCGGGGACGTATGTCTCGGGGATGAGAACTGAGGCGCCGACATTGATTTGCGGGGACCAGTCATCCTCCGCCTCCCCGCCCGGATCGGCGCGCAGCGCGGCGACCGCTTCCTCGAGCATGGCGTGAAACAGCTCCACGCCCACATCTTTCATGTGGCCCGATTGCTCCTCGCCCAGAAGATTGCCGCCCCCGCGCAAATCCAAGTCATGGCTCGCAAGCGTGAACCCGGCGCCAAGGGTGTCCAGCGACTGCAAAACCTCCAAACGCTTCTTGGCGGCGGGGGTGATTTCCCAGGTGGCGGGAATGGTGAGATAGGCGTAAGCGCGGGTTTTCGACCGGCCTACCCGTCCACGCAGCTGATAAAGCTGGGCCAGCCCGAACATGTCGGCCCTATGAACGACCATCGTGTTCGCCGTCGGGATATCGAGACCGGACTCCACGATCGGCGTCGACAACAACACGTCGTAGCGGCCTTCGTAAAAGGCCGTCATTTTCTCTTCGAGTTCCGTCGCAGGCATCTGACCATGGGCGGTGATGAAGCTCACTTCCGGCACGCGTTCGCGCAGGAACTCCTCCGCACCCGGCAGGTCCTTGATCCTCGGAGCGACGAAAAAACTCTGGCCGCCCCGATAACGTTCCCGCAACAGCGCCTCACGAATGGACACCGGGTCGAACGGCGCGACGAACGTCCTTACCGCCAACCGGTCTACCGGCGGGGTGGCGATGATCGACAAATCCCGAATGCCGGACAAAGACAGCTGCAACGTGCGCGGGATCGGCGTTGCGGTGAGCGTGAGAACGTGGACGTCGGCCTTCAACGCCTTGAGCCGTTCTTTATGACGCACCCCAAAATGCTGTTCCTCATCCACGATGAGCAGGCCCAGATCCTGGAAGCTCACGGTTTTGGCGAGCAAAGCGTGGGTGCCGACCACAACGTCGCAACGGCCTTCAGCGAGAGCCTTTTTGGTTTCGCTCGCATCTTTGGCCGCAACCAAACGGGACAACTGACGCACCCTCACCGGCCACCCGCGGAAGCGTTCGGTGAAGGCTTTAAAGTGCTGACGGGCCAAGAGCGTGGTCGGACACACCACAGCGACTTGCTTGCCGTTTATGGCGGCGGCGAAGGCCGCGCGCAGCGCCACTTCGGTCTTCCCAAAACCCACGTCCCCGCAAATCAGCCGGTCCATCGGTTTGCCCGAGCCCAGATCGTTCAGCGCATCCTCGATGGCTGAGAGCTGGTCGTCGGTTTCCGCATACGGGAAGCGCGCGCAAAACTCCTCATAGGCGCCGGGCGGGACGGTCAGGGTCTCCCCGTCGCGCACGGCCCTGGCCGCGGCCACCGCGATGAGCTTCTCGGCCATATCGCGCAGGCGCTGTTTGGCTTTGGCTTTACGCGCCTGCCAAGCAACCCCGCCGAGCTTGTCGAGCACCGCCGCCCCGTCCGAGCCGTATCGCGACAAGAGCTCAATGTTCTCGACCGGCAGAAACAAGCGCGCGTCATTGGCGTATTCGAGTTCCAAACAGTCATGGGGCGCGTCTTGGACCGTCAGCGTGCGCAGGCCCCGATAGCGGCCGATGCCGTGATCCACATGGACCACCAGGTCGCCTGGAGAGAGCGACGAGGACTCGGCGATGAAATTCGCCGCTTTCCGCTTGCGGCCTCGGCCCGCGAGCCGATCGCCGAGCACGTCTTGTTCGGCGATGACGGTCAGGCCTTCCGCCTCAAAGCCGCGCTCAAGCGGAAGAACCACGCGCGCGACCGCGCCTTTCGGCAGGGCGTGGACGGCGTCCATGTCGGCGGCTTCGGCGACGTCGGCCACGCCGTGATCGGTCATCACGCCGCCCGTGCGCTCACTGGAGCCTTGGGTCCAGCAGGCGATCACGACCCGGCGGCCGTCACCATTGAGGGCGTTGACGTGATCGGCGGCGACTTGGAAGACGTTGACGCCTTCGGTCTTGCGTTCTGCGGAGAACTCGCGGCCGGGTCTCGCCCCCAAATCCGCCCTTAATCCGCTCTCACTCCCCTCGGCGAAGGCGGACAAAACGCGCAACGGACGCGCGTCCAGCGCCTCCTCCCACTCCGCCTCGCTCAGATAGAGCGCGTCGACGGGCAAGGCGCGATAGGCCGGCGCGTCAAAGGCGCCGGAGCCGGCGGGCGCCGCGGTCTTTCGCGCTTCGAAGTAATCCGCGATCAGCGCCTGGCGTTCCTCAACCGCCTTTTCCGCCAAGTGATCGAGAAAGACCAGCGCGTCCGGGCCCAAATAGTCGAACACCGTCTCAAGACGCTCATGAAACAGCGGCAGCCAATGCTCCATGCCCTGCGCCCGAGCCCCGAGGCTGACCGCCTCATAAACCGGATCGCCATCGGTGACCGCCCCAAAAGCCGCGACGAAGCCCGTTCGAAAGCGCGTGATCGAGGCGGGGTCCAGGAATGTCTCGCTCACAGGCGCCAGCGCGGCGCCGTCGAGTTGTCGGGTCGTCCGCTGGGTATCGGGGGCGAACGCCCGCACGCTCTCAAGCGTATCCCCGAAAAAATCGAGCCGAATAGGCTCCTCAAAACCCGGCGGCCAAACGTCCGCCACCCCGCCGCGCACGGCGTAGTCTCCCGCCTCGGCCACCGCGCCGACCCGCGCATAACCATTGCGTTGAAGATAGGTGGTGAGATCCTCAAATGAGACGACCGCCCCCGCCCGGGCCTGGAATCCGGCGTCGCGCAAGGCGTCACGCGGCGCGGTGCGCTGTAGGACGGCGGAGACGGTGGCGATGACGATAAGAGGCGTGTCGGTCTTCGCCCCGGCGAGACGCGCCAAGGCTGCGGTTCGCTGCGCCGCCAAACTCGCCGATGGGCTGACCCGGTCATAGGGTTGGCAGTCCCAACCCGGCAGGGAGATGACCTCAATGTCTGGCGCGAAAAACGCCGCAGCCGCGGCCGTTGCGGCTGCGCGGCGGTCGTCGCGGGCGAGAAACAACGTCCGCCCGCCGCGATGCTTGGCCGCCTGTGCCAGCGCTAGCGCGTCGAAACCCTCAGGCGTGCGTTCGAGCACAAGCCGGTTGGGATCGCGCGCCACGCGCTCGATGTCGGCGAGAACGCCGCGTTTTGGCGGAACGGCGGATGCGAGGCTCATGCGTCGCCGCGCTGGGCCCACAAGGTCCGGGCGAAATAGCCGAAGCTTTTCAGAAGCGTCATGACTTCGGTGTCGTGTTCCGGGGGCGGAGCCTCCCGCCCCGTGACCCAGGCGTAGATGTCCTGATCGTCCACCGCCAACAAGGCTTCGAACGCGTCCAACCCCGATGCGTCGAGCTTCGCCAAATGCTGGTCCGCAAACGTGCCCAAAACCAAATCGGCCTCTTTGAAGCCCCGACGCCACGCGCGAAAACGCAGCCTTCCAAGCCGAGCTTCCCGCGCGGCGTTTTCGTCTGTGTTGCTCATCCCGCCGCATATAGAACGAGCTGTGCGTCGCGTCAGCCCTGGGACTGGAGCGATCCGTCGCGGAACGTCATGGTGCAGGCGTGCGTCCAGAGATTCTCTATCCCTTGTTCGCCCCCGTCACCGAACTTGACGGCGTTGGCCCCAAGCTTGCCGGCCTGATCGAAAAGGTCGCCGGGGCGACTGTGCGCGATCTCTTGTTTCACGCCCCCACCGGGGTGGTGGATCGCTCGGTGCGGCCGGGCGCGGCCAATGCCGAAGACGGGCAAATCGCGACCTTTGAGGTCGTCGTGGAAAGCCATCACCCTCCCAACCAACCCCGCCGCCCCTACCGCATTCGGGCGCGTGACGAGACAGGATTTCTCACGCTCGCCTGGTTTCACGCCCGCGCCGACTATCTTCGCCGGCTTGCGCCGGAAGGCGCGCGTCGTCTCGTCAGCGGACGGGCGGAACGTTTTGGGGGCGAGGTCCAAGTGCTTCACCCCGACCACGTCGTGCCGCCGGAAGAGGAGGACGCGATCCCGCCGTTCGAACCGGTCTATCCGCTCACCGCGGGACTGTCCTCAAAGATGCTGCGAAAGGCGGTTTCAGGAGCGCTTGGCCGCATCGACGACCCCCGCTTCCTTGAGCTGGGCGAGTGGATTGACCCCGGCGTCATGTCAACGCGTGCGTGGCCGAGCTGGACAGAAGCCGTTCGCAGCTTGCATGCCCCTCAAGCCGCAACTGACATTGACCGATTGTCGAAGACCCGTTCTCGCTTGGCCTATGACGAGCTGCTCGCCGACCAATTGGCGTTGGCCCTCATGCGCGCCCGTCGACGCGGCCAACCCGGCCGATCGCTCGCTGGCGACGGGCGGTTCGTCAATGACGTCCTGAAAGCCGCGCCTTTTCAGCCAACCGGCGCGCAAACCAAAGCCTTTGCGGAAATCTCCGCGGACATGGAGAGCGCCCAGCGGATGTCCCGGCTGCTGCAGGGTGATGTGGGCGCGGGCAAGACCTTCGTCGCCGCGCTGGCGATCGCTCGCGCGAAAGAGGCCGGCGTTCAAGCTGCGATCATGGCTCCGACCGAAATCCTCGCGCGACAACACCTGCAGACGCTCGCGCCGCTTTTGGCGCCGGCCGGGGTTCGGGTCGCGGCGCTGACCGGGCGGGACAAGGGCGCCGCCCGGCGGAAACTTCTGGCCGCGCTCGCAGAGGGCGCGTTCGACGTCGTGTGCGGCACCCATGCGCTCTTCCAAGATGACGTCGCGTTCAAAGATCTCGGGCTGATCATCATCGACGAGCAGCACCGCTTCGGGGTGTCCGACCGCTTGAAGCTCACCGCCAAAGCCCAACGTCCCGACCTTCTGGTGATGACGGCTACGCCCATCCCTCGCACGCTGACCTTGGCGGCGTATGGCGATTTGGACGTCTCTCGCCTGGATGAGAAACCGCCTGGTCGGACGCCGGTGGACACCCGCGCCATTCCGGTGGATCGGCTGGATGACATCATGGGCGCTGTGGGTCGCGCGATCCGCGGCGGGGATCGCGTCTATTGGGTCTGTCCGCTTGTGGAAGAAAGCGACGTCTCAGACCTCGCCGCAGCCGAAGAACGCTGGCGCGCTCTGTCCGCGCTTTTCGGCGAGCAGCGGGTTGGTCTCCTGCACGGGCGATTGTCGGCCGCGGAGAAAGAAGCGCGCGCGGAAGCCTTCAAACGCGGGGACTTTGACGTGCTTGTCGCAACCACCGTGGTCGAGGTCGGCGTGAATGCGCCCGACGCCACGGTGATGATTATCGAACACGCCGAACGGTTCGGTCTCGCCCAACTGCACCAGCTGCGCGGACGGGTCGGTCGCGGCACGAAGAAATCAACCTGCCTTCTGCTTTATCGCCCGCCTTTGGGGGATGTGGCCAAGGCGCGGTTAGAGGCGATGCGCCAGTCCGACGACGGGTTCTTCCTCGCCGAAGAGGACTGGCGCTTGCGGGGTCCGGGGGAGGTATTGGGCACGCGCCAAAGCGGATTGGCGCGACACCAATTGGCGGACCTGACCGTGCATGGCGACCTGCTTGAAGTGGCCGCCTCCGACGCGCGCGCGATCGTCGAGCGGGACCCGGGGTTGGAAAGCAAGCGCGGCGCGGCGTTACGGGTTTTGTTGTATCTGTTCGACAGGGACCGCGGCGTGGCGCTGCTACGTGCCGGTTGACCGCGGCGCGGCGTCCTCGTCCCCCTCAGTCGGCGCCTCCCCTGTCAGACCCTCCGGGGGCTCTGTGAAAACGACCGCCGGATCCACGCTCTCGCTCCTATCCTCAGGGGAAACAAGCCCCGCGGAAATGATGAGCTTCGCGCCCTCCTCCACGGTCATGTCCAGAACCTGGATCTCATCCCGCTTGGCATAGAGAATGAAGCCCGAGGTGGGGTTCGGCGTCGTCGGGATGAACACGCCCACATAGCTGCCGCCCAAACGCCGGCGAACTTCCCCCTTGGCGTCCGCAGTCACAAAGGCGAGCGCGTAGAGGCCTTTGCGCGGATACTCCACCAACGCGACTTCCTTGAACGAGTTTTCTTGGCGCGAGGCGATCGTCTCGACCAGCTGCTTCAAGGCTCCGTAGATGTTGCGAACCACCGGCAGACCGGCCACGAGGCGTTCCCCGGCCGCCAAGAGGCCGCGGCCGAAAAAGTTGCGCGCGAACGCCCCGAGCATGGTCAACACGAGCACTGCGAAGACCAAGCCAAGGCCGGGGATGGCGAAGCCTTCGGGAATGCCCGGCACTTCGCGCAAATATGTCTCGGGATTGTAGATGTCCGGAATTCGCGGCTTCAGCGAATTATCGACAAAGTTTACAAACGTATAAACGAGCCAGGCCGTCACCGTGATGGGCGTCGCCACAACGACCCCGGCGAAAAAGCTGTTGCGCAGCCACCGCCATAGGCTGAAACGCTGACGCCGGTCCCTCGCCGCGCGGCGTCGCCGCTCGCCCGATTTGCGCGCCATACTGTCCTCCGACCAGTCAGACCGCCTCGCGTCTTAGGCGCGGGGCGACCGTCGTGATATCACAACCTTCCAAACGCGCCGACAACAAGGCGAGGACCCGTAGGAGAGGCCCCTGCCCCGCCCCATCGCCTTCACCAGACTGCTTGCGCTCGTCAGCATCGGCGTCTTCCTGCTCGCCGCGATAGGCGCATTTGCAGCCCAGGACAATCTTTTCAGATGGATGCTGGATCCCCGGCGTCCCATTCAACTCGCGCCTCAAGCCGCACCGCCGGACTACGCGGATCCTGCGGCTTGGGCGCTTCGCCCCGATGAACCGACCCCGACGTCGGGGGAGATCCCGGTCTTTTTCGTTCACCCGACCACCTATTGGGGCGGCAACGCCTGGAATGCGGCCATCGACCATCCTGAGGCTTCGGCTCGCCTGGACTACGCCGCCATCCCCAATCATGCCGGTCCGTTCGCCGCCATCGGCCCGGTCTGGGCGCCGCGCTATCGCCAAGCTTCGCTGTTCTCCTCGCTGACCCATCGTTATGACGCCCAGCGCGCGCGCGCCTTCGCCTACGCCGATGTGGCCGAAGCCTTCGAGGCGTTTTTGGCCGCCTTGCCCTCCGACACGCCTTTTGCGCTCGCCGGCGTTGAACAAGGCGGACTGCATGTTTTAGGGCTTCTTCAAGATGTCGCCGCCGCGCAGCCGGTGCGAGAGCGGCTCGCCGCGGTCTATGTGATCGAACAAGCCGCGCCGCT
Organism: uncultured Caulobacterales bacterium; assembly: GCA_964483375.1. Taxonomy (GTDB): domain Bacteria; phylum Pseudomonadota; class Alphaproteobacteria; order Caulobacterales; family Maricaulaceae; genus JAUIEH01. Next base: position 13,496 of record CAZABJ010000011.1, on the reverse strand, counting down.
CGACTTGTTTCAGGGGCCGCTTAGCCCGCTCACGCCATGCGACGCGCCGGACGCCTATGGGTGCTTAGTCGCGTTTTCGGCGCGCCAGGAGGATGACGCCCGGGAGATCTGGCGGCTTCAAGACCGTTCGATGACGTGGACCGAAGCGGGCCGGTTGACCCCAACGGCCGGCCGTACGCTGGCTTGCGTAAACCCCGTTCTGGGCCTGGCGGGCGACGATTTCGCTCCCCCACGCCTGCACCTCGGCGGCGTGGATGCGAGCGGGCTGGGCGCAGAGGTCGCGCCCGCAGCCATGGCCAATCAGACCAGCGCTCAATGCCGAGACGGGGTGTTGGTGGTGGACAGGCCCGCGTCACCGAGCCTGCGCGAAGGCTGGAGCTGGGGCGGACGGTTCAAGCCGCCGCGCGCGAATCTCTTCTACGCCGACATCCGGGCGGACGCGGAGCGCCGCGCCGCAGCGTTCCTTCAATTTTGGGAGGTCGAGCGCTTCCGCGCCCCGCCGCTCGAAGAGACCGTTAGCATCTCCGAAACGCCGTTCCACCGCGTGCCTGACCGTTAGCGCTCACTCGGCTGCGATTTTCGCCAGCATGGCTGTGGTGGATTTGCCAGCTTCCAAGGGTGCGATCCGCACCTCGCCGCCATAAGCGCGCACCCGAGGCGTCTCGGGCAGATCATCGACGCTGTAGTCCCCGCCTTTCACGTAGACGTCGGGCCGCAGCGCTTCGATGACCGCGTCTGCGGTGTCTTCTGCAAACACGACAACGGCGTCGACGGGGCCCAGGGCGGCGACCATCCGGGCGCGATCCGCCTCGCCGTTCACCGGACGGGAGGGTCCCTTTAAGCGTTGCACGGACGCATCGGCGTTCACGCCAACGACCAGTTTGTCGCAAACGGCCCGCGCGTATTGGAATGTCGCCAAATGGCCGACATGCAGCAGATCATAGCAGCCATTCGTAAAGCCGACCCGGCGGCCCTGGGCCCGCCATTTCGCCACCCGGTCCCGAAGCGTCTCAAGGTCTTCCACCGGGGCGGCGTGGGCGGAGCCGCGCAAGGCGTCCGCCGCCACTTCTTCCGCCCGCACCGCAGCCGTTCCGACTTTGGACACCGCCACGCCCGCGGCCCGATTGGCGAGTTCGGCCGCCTCAGCCAGCGTCGCGCCGCCAGCGCACGCCAAAGCCAATGCCGCGATGGTCGTGTCTCCCGCGCCTGAGACGTCATAAACGTCGCGCGGCTCAGCGCGGTGGTGGGTCAGGCTTCCGTTTCGAGACAAGATGGCCATGCCGGCGCCGCCTCGCGTGACGATCAAGTTCTCCAGCGTGCTGAGCCGACCCATAACTTCGCGCAGCGCCGCCTCGGCCTCGGCGTCGTCATCCACCGGCAGACCGGCCTCGAGGGAGAGTTCCAACGCATTCGGCTTGACGGCGAACGCGCCGTCATAGCGGGAGAAGTCCCTTCCTCTGGGGTCTGCGAAGACTTTTAAGCCTGCTCCGCGCGCACCTTCTATCACCGCCCGGCTGACGGCCGGCGTCACCACCCCCCGGCCGTAGTCTGAAAGAATGACCCCGTCCACATGAGCCATTGCGCCCTTGACGGCGGCGATGAGGTCGGCCTCTGCGGCCTCGCTCACAGGGCCTTGTGGGTTCCGGTCGACGCACAACATTTGCTGCCCGCCGGAGACATAGCGCGTCTTCACCGGCGTCAGACGCCCGGAGGCGGCCACCAGCTCCACTTCGATGTCGCTTTGCCCGCCGAGCAAACCTGCGATCTCGTGCCCCTCCGCATCGTCTCCGATGACCGCGGCGAGCACGACTTGCCCGCCTAGCGCAGCGACATTGCGGGCCACGTTTCCAGCCGCGCCGAGCATCACCTCACGCCGGCGCTCCGCCAACGCCACAACCGGGGCCTCCCGAGACACCCGATCGCTCGCCCCATAGATGAACCGATCCAGCACGAGGTCCCCGACGCAGAGGATGCGGCGACCGGCCATACCGCTGAGCAGCGCCTCGACCTCGGACGGCGTCATGGTTTTCCCCACAGTTTGCTGGCGTTACTGCAGCCGCGGCGTCTTACCCACGCCCTCCGGCGCTGTCCACCGGCGCCGGCAGAGCGCGCGCGAGCGGCGCTCGCCGGCATTCCACGCGATTGATCCGTGCCGACTTGGGTCGCGTAAGGTTAGTCATGACGCTCTCCCCAACACAGCGAGCCCACTATTGACCGCCCGGGCCGACCCCCCCGCCGACGCGCCCGTCCTGGTGTGGCTGCGCAATGATCTTCGGCTGAGCGACAATCCCGCGCTCGCCGCCGCGACGGAAACGGGCCGTCCGGTCGTAGTCACTTACCTGCTCGACGAGGAAAGCCCGAACATCCGGCCCCTCGGCGGCGCGGCGCGTTGGTGGCTTCATCACAGCTTAAGCGCGCTCGCCTCCGAACTCGAGAAAAACGGCGGACGCCTTACCCTGCGGCGCGGTCCCGCTGACGCCGAAATCCAGGCGCTCGCGAAAGACGTCGGGGCGGCCGGGGATTATTGGAACCGTCGCTACGACCCAGCTGGAACGGCTGTCGACACGCAGCTGAAAAGCGCGTTGAAAGACACCGGGCGCGACGCCAAAAGCTTCAAAGCCACCGTGTTGTTCGAACCCTGGGAGGTTCAGACCGGCGCGGGAGAGCCCTACCGCGTCTATACGCCCTTCATGAAAGCGTGCCGCAACAAAGGGCTCGACGCCGCTGCGATCGCCGCGCCGCGCGTTGTTCACGCTATGGAAAAACCACCGGCAACCGACCGCCTGGAAGACTGGGCGCTGCTGCCGGTCAAACCCGATTGGGCGGGCGGTCTGCGCGACGCCTGGCGTCCGGGCGAACAAAGCGCGCGGGCGCGGCTCGAGGCGTTTGTTGAGCATGCTCTCACGGGGTACGCCAAGGCGCGAGACTTCCCCGGCGAAGACGGCACCTCCCGCCTTTCACCCTCCCTGCGGTTCGGGGAGATCAGCCCCCGCCAAATCCTCGCCGCACTCGGCGATGCGGCCGAAGGCGATGACGGAACCAAATTCGTCAACGAATTGATTTGGCGGGAATTCTGCGCAGGTCTTTTGCACCACTTTCCCAAACTTCCCGACGAAAATTTCCAAACGAAGTTCGACGCCTTCCCTTGGCGCAACGACACTGACGCGCTGGCCGCGTGGCGAAAGGGTCGCACAGGCTACCCCATCGTCGACGCCGGCATGCGCCAATTGTGGCGCACAGGCTGGATGCACAACCGGGTCCGGATGATCGTCGGCTCGTTTCTCGTCAAGCACCTTCTGCTGGATTGGCGGCTTGGCGAGGCTTGGTTTTGGGACACCCTCGTGGACGCGGACCCCGCCAACAACGCCGCAGGCTGGCAATGGATCGCGGGCTCCGGCGCGGACGCGGCCCCCTATTTCCGCGTCTTCAATCCGGTGTTACAAGGTGAGAAATTCGACCCCGACGGCGCCTATGTGCGACGGTGGGTTCCTGAGCTTTCAGAGCTTCCCGACACGACGATCCACGCGCCCTGGACCGCAGCTCCGCTTGAGCGCGCGGCCTGCGACTATCCCGACCCCATCATCGAACACCGTCACGCTCGCGCCCGCGCGCTCGACGCCTATGAAGCGGTGAAATCCGCCGCCTAACGTCCCACCGAGGAGTTCGTCACCCTTGCTCACCATTCCTCGCAAACGCATCGCCGTCATCGGTTCCGGCGTCGCCGGGCTCGGCGCGGCCTATGCCCTGAAGGACGTTCACGACGTCACCTTGATCGAAGCCGACGAGCGCCTGGGCGGGCACGCCAACACGGTCGACCTGCCCTTGCCGACAGGGCCGACGCCGGTCGACACCGGGTTTATCGTTTTTAACGGGCGCAATTACCCCAACTTCGTTCCGTTCCTCGAGGCGCTGGGCGTCGCGCATCGAAGCACCGATATGAGTTTCGGGTTCGCCGCGCCAAACGGTTTGGAGTGGTGCTCCTACCCGCCTTACCTCGCCGCTCAGCTCAGGAATTTCGCGCGCAAAGACTTCCGCACGTTGGTCGGCGAGTGGGTGCGTTTTAACAAAACCGCTAAAGCCGACCTGTCTGCGGGACGCATTCAGGATCAGTCGCTCCAGCATTACCTCGATCAATACCGCTTCGCGCCCGCTTTCCGCGAGGCCTATCTCTTGCCCATGGCGGCGGCGATTTGGTCGACCAGCGAAACCGGCGCGGCCAACCAGGCGGCGTTGCCGTTCCTGCGGTTCTTCAACAATCACGGCCTGTTGGACGTCATCCAGCCCCGCTGGCGGACGGTGAGCGGCGGCAGCCGCACCTATGTCCAGGCCGTCGCCGACCTGTTGGGCGAAGCGCGCATTCAACGCGGCCGCCCCATCGCCAAGCTGACCCGCGACCCCGCCGGGGTGACCATCCAAGACGCCCAAGGACGGCAAGACCGCTTTGACGAAGTCATCCTTGCGTGTCACTCCGACCAAGCGCTGCGCCTTTTGGCCGACGCCGACGGAGAGGAGCGCCAATTCCTCGGCGCCATCCGTTATGCGCCGAACGAAGCGGTGGTGCACGCCGACGCCGCGTTGATGCCCGCCCGGCGCACGGCCTGGGCGGCGTGGAACTACCGCACCTATCCAGGCCAAGACGCTGCGACGATCACCTATTACATGAACCGTCTGCAGCATTTGCCGAAAGACAGCCCCGTTTTCATCACCCTCAATCCCTCCCAAGAACCGGACCCGGCCAAGGTCTATGCGCGGATCGACTACGCTCACCCGCAATTTGACGAGGTTGGTTTCGCCGCCCAGCGACACTTCAACCGCATTCAAGGCGTGCGTCGCACGTGGTTCGCCGGAGCGTGGCTGGGATATGGCTTCCATGAGGATGGACTGCGCGCCGGACTGCGCGTGGCTTTGAAACTGGGCGGGCGCATCCCATGGGCGTTCGTCGAGGGCGATGTGGACGGCGGGGCGTTCGGGGAACGCGCCGACATCGCGCCGGCGCGTCTGGCGGCCGCGCAATGAGCGCGCCGGCATGCCTTTATGTGGGCCGAACCGCCCATACCCGCCTGAGGCCGTATCGTCGGAGCTTCACCTATCGCATCGCCTCGCTGTTGATCGACATCGACAGGCTTGAGGAAGCGAGCCAGCTTTCCCGCGTCTTCTCGATCAATCGCTTCAATTTGTTTAGTTTTCACGAGCGTGATTACGGCGCGCGCGACGGGTCGTCTCTACGCGGTTGGGCGGAGAACGCTTTCGCCAGAGCCGGCGTTGCGCTTGAGGGCGGCCGCATTCGCCTGCTCACCTTTCCGCGCATGTTCGGCTACGCCTTCAATCCCCTCTCCTTATGGTTCGGCGAAGGGACCGACGGCCGACTGCGCGGCGTCATCTATGACGTGAACAACACCTTCGGCGACAGACACAGTTACGTCGCGCTGGCGGACGGCAAGGACGCCGAACGCCACGAAGCCGAAAAGGTTTTTTACGTCTCGCCGTTCTTCCCTGTTCGCGGGTGGTACACTTTCCGGCTCACGCCCCCCAGCGACCGTTTCGCGCTGTCCATCCGCTACGCCCATGACGGGGAAGACCGCCTGACCGCGTCACAAAGCGGCGCGCGACGGGAGATCACAACGCGGTCGCTGTTGGGGCTGCTGGGCTCCCAGCCCATGATGACCGCCAAGGTGATCGCGGGCATCCATTGGGAGGCCCTCCACATCTGGCGGCGCGGAGCGAAATTTCACGACAGGCCCCAGCCGCCCGCGCCGCTCAGCGTCGCCCGGCGCGCTTCCCAGCCCGACCGCTGTGCGACCGTCTGAGCACCGCCTGTTCGTACGTGGGTTCCTGCATATATTTGACTGAAACAAGCTGAGCGCCAGGTAATGACGAAAACGACGCCAATCCACGCCACCGAAGCCTCTCTGCGAGGACTGGCCGACGCGCCGTTGATGTTCAAACTCGCCGCGCGGGCCGCCCTCCGTCTCCAAAAGGGCTCGTTACTCGCCGTTCTGCCCGACGGTCGGGAACTCCTGTTCGACGCCCCAGAAGAAGGCCCGCACGCCGAGATCATTTTGAATGATTGGCGCTTCACACGCCGGATGATAGCCGGCGGCGCGCTCGGGGTGGCCGAAAGCTACATCGACGGCGATTGGGACACGCCGGACCTCGCGGCCATGCTTGGGATCTGGTCGCTCAATATGGACGCGGTGCTGGGCGATTTGGATGGAAACTTCGTGGTGCGCTTCGCCCACAATCTCTACCACCGTCTCCGACCGAACACCCGGACCGGCGCGCAGAAAAACATCTACGCTCATTACGATCTGGGAAACGACTTCTTCCAAGCCTGGCTTGACCCGTCGATGACCTATTCTTCGGCCCTGTTCGACGACGATACGATTGCCTTGGAGAAGGCCCAGAACGCCAAATACAGCGCGTTATGCGACGCCATCGGCGTCAGCGACGGCGACCATATCCTCGAGATCGGTTGCGGCTGGGGCGGGTTCGCCGAATTCGCCGCAAAGGAACGGGGCGCGCGGGTCAGCGCAGTGACCATCTCGCGGGAACAACATGAGTTCGCCCAACGACGCATCGCTGAAGGACAATTGTCCCATAAAGTCGACATCGCCCTGAAAGACTATCGCGATATCGAGGGTCAGTACGATGGAATCGCGTCGATAGAAATGTTCGAAGCCGTCGGGCAGCGCTATTGGCCGACGTTTTTCGATAAGGTCTCGCAGTCCTTGAAACCGGGGCGGCGCGCCGGTTTGCAGATCATCACCATCAAAGACGAGCTCTTTGACGGTTATCGCAATCAAATCGATTTCATTCAGCGATACATTTTTCCCGGCGGCATGCTTCCCTCCGACGCGCATCTGCGCGAGCACACCGAACGGGCGGGCCTGCAATGGCGCGGGGTCAAGCTGTTTGGCCAAGACTATGCTGAAACGCTCGCCCAATGGCGGCGAAAGTTCGAAACGCGTTGGGATGATATCTGCGCGATGAACCCCCGCTTCGATGAACCGTTCCGCCGGCTCTGGCGCTACTACCTCGCCTATTGCGAGGCGGGTTTTCGGACCGAACGCATCGATGTGGGGCAGTTCACTCTGGCGAAGGCGTAGCGTCCGGCGCGACGGGCTCGTTTTCGCCGGTTTGCCGCTTCACAAGCGGCAAGTACCAGCCCTTCGGCAGTCCGTAGAGAAACTTAAGCTGCCAGGTGAATATCTTTGGAAACGTGATTTCAAAACCGCGCTTCTTCAGCCCCGTTACAATCCGCTTCGCCGCCGTGTCGGCGGACACCATGAAGGGCTTTGGAAATTCGTTGTCGTCTTGCGCCGGGGTTTCGACAAAACCGGGCGTGACCACCTGCATCTTCACGCCCCAACGGTCGAGCTCGAGCTTGCAACACTCCGCCATGTTGATAAGCGCCGCTTTGGACGCGCCATAGGCGGAACAGGTGGGCATGCCGCCGAATCCTGTCGCGGAAGACACGATTGCAATTTGCCCGGATCGACGGGCGCACATCCGCGGGTTCAGGGCGGACAGCGCCGCCGCCGTCCCCAACAGGTTCACGTCGAAAGTCTTGCGAAATGCATCGAGAACCGGCGCTTCGGCGTTCACAGGCAGATACACGCCCGCGTTCAGAACGGCCAAGGCCACAGGGCCCAGCTCGTTCTCTATCTTCTCAATCGCGGCCACCACCGCATCCGCGTCGCCCTGGTCAACGGGATAGGCGCGCGCCCGCCCGTCAGTCTCGGCTTGCAGCTGCTCTAATTTATCCGCCGATCGCGCGCTGACGGCGACCGTCCAACCCTCCGCGACCAAGCGTTTGGTCAACGCCCAGCCTATTCCAGAACTCGCGCCGGTAACCCACGCGGCCCCATCCTGGGGTCGCGCAGGCCGCGGTTTGGGAGCGCTCACGTGCGGCCCGGAGCCTCGGCGAGAACGTAGTCGATTTCAGACCCGTCGATGGTGAAAGACATCTTCACCCAGTGACCGTCGGCGTCATACCAAAGATCAAACGGGATCGGGCCGCCGATCAGGCGATATCGGCTCGCGGCGATGTAACTGCCGCCGGCCAAGATGGTCTCAACGCCGAGTTCCTCAATCGCGAGATCCATCAGCTCTCCGGTTTCGGTGTTGAGCATCTGACCCTGCTCGATGATGTCAGGGTTCCAGTACGACGAAGGAATGATCCTGCCGGGCAGCGCGCCTTCGAAGTCCTCGCCCCGCACCGACAAGAGGTCGTCGTCTCCAAGCGAGGCCTCGACTTCGAGATCGCGCCCATCCTTGCGCGTGGTCGCCTCAAGGGAAACCAGCCGACCGTCGCGCCAGGTCTCGCGAATGTCGTGACGGTAGCGCCAAAGCGGGATCGGACCCAGGCCGACCCGGAAGTCAATATCAACGGTGACCTGAAGGTCTTCGCCGTTCTCTTCAAAGGTCAGGATGTGTTGGCCAAACCGGTCGCCATTGCGATAGACCTCAAACGCCAGCTCGCCATTGTCAGGCACGGACGCTTGCGCGGCCGGCGTTGCTAAGCCGAAACAGAACACAGTGGCGGTGAGCAGGCGTTTGATCATGGCTCTCATCCTCTGATGCGCAACGTCGAGCGGCCGCCGTCGACATTGAAAACTTGTCCTGTAATCCAAGACGCTTCCTCAGATATGAGGAACGCCGCCAAGGACGCCGCATCTTCTGCGCGGCCCAATCTCGGCAACGGGTGTGACTTGGCGATCCCCTCAGCAACCTTTTCGTTCGACGTCATCGCCTGAGCCATTTTTGTGCCCAAAAGACTCGGCGCGATGACGTTTACGCGAACCTGAGGCGCAAGCTCCGCGGCCAGCGCCCGGCTCAACCCTTCTACGCCGGCTTTCGCTGCGGAGATCACCGCATGATTGGCGAACCCCTGACCGGCCGCGACGCTCGAAAACAAAACCGCTGCGCCCCCGGCTTTCTTGAGCGAGGGGGCACCATACCGCATCGCTTGGGCGGCGGACACGACATTGAGCTCGAACGCCTCTCGATAGCCTGACCGCGCGGCCTTTGCGAGGGGAGCCAGCACAATGGACCCGACGGCGAACACCAGTCCTGTCAAACCGTCATCGCCCGCCGCCTCAGCGACCGTGCGTTCAAGATCGGCGTCGACCAACACGTCGCAGGTCGAAATCTCCGCACCGAGCTCTTCGGCCAGAGGCGCGACCGCAGATCGATCGCGGGCCGCCAAATGGACGGTCAGCCCTCTCTTGTGGAGCGCGCGCGCGGAGGCGGCGCCGACGCCGCCTCCGGCCCCGAAGACCAAAACCGTCATGAAAACGCTCAGCCTAGCTGAAGAAGTAGCGAATGAACTCGCGCACCGGACGCCGGATGACGTGATCGCCCTCGGTCACGCTGAGGCAAACGCAATCCTCTGCGGGATCAACCGTCGGCCGGTGGTCCACAGATTCATCCGCGACCGCCACGTCCCCGGCGGCATAGCGCCCGGACTCATCCTCAAACGCACCACGCAACACCAAGGTGATCTCGCGACCCGTATGGCCGTGGCTGGGGATCGCGCGGCCCGCTTTCAGCCGGATGAGCGAGGCGGTCGCGCCGGGTTCGCTCGCAGCGGCGATGACGTGCTCGCTCATCCCCGGCATGACCATACGCCAGCGAACGTCACGCAACCCGCAGCCAAGCGCGGCGGCGAGCGGCCCCGGCAACGCGCCGTCGGCATCCGCGATCAAAGGGGGCGCTTCAGTCGAGGCTTCAGATGTGTCGTCGATGCGAGCCATCGCGCGGTCGAGCGCACCAACGCTCAGACCCTCGTGAGGCCCCAGACTCAGCAGCGCCGCGCCGATATTCTCATAGTCTCGGCAAACCGCACGGGCGTCATCGCGCATGGCGCACTGCGTGGCCGCCAGCAAAGCGCCGGCCGGTCCGAGCGCGCCAGCGGCGTATTCCGCGAGGAGCTCTTCGTTCAACACGCGTTATCATCCTCATTGAGCGACAAGCGACACTTCTCGATTGGATGTGTTACGCACGTGGCGGCCGCTCGGATCAGCCTTGTTCGCTGCGGATCTGCGTTTTTTCCCTGCCCCCTTATGATGACGAATGCCCGCACCGCCCCTTGATCCGGTATTAGCCCCCGAAGAAGCGGCGCGCGCCCTGGCCAGGGAGCGTCCGCTCAGCGTTATCGATGCGACTTGGACGTTTCCCGGCGGGCCGAAGCCCGCCTGCGAGGGGTCGCTGTCCAACGCCATAGTCTTTGACCTGGACGCTGTGAGCGATGCCTCCTCGCCGCTCCCTCATATGGCGCCGCCGCCCCGCACCTTTCGAACGTTTCTCGCCGCCGCTTTGGCGGACGCGCCGACAGACGCCGGTGCGACGCCTTTGGCGGTCTATGACCGGATGGGGGTGTTCTCCGCACCGCGTTTTTGGTGGATGGCGCGCTTGTTCGGCTATTCAAGCGCTCTGGTCAGCGTCGTCGACGGCGGTCTGCCCGCTTGCCGCCACACCACGGCGTTCGACCCCGCCCCCGCTCGTCCAGCGCGCACAAGCGATGATCCAGCAAGAGCGGGCACTTTGGCGTTTCTCACCCCGCGCCCATGGCTCCTCGCCATGCAAGAGGATGTAGCGGCTGCAATCACGGATCCCGACACGGTCGTCATCGACGCCCGCCCCCCAAGGCGGTTTTTCGGCGAGGAGCCTGAGCCGCGGCCGGGCCTTCGAGCCGGTCATATCCCGGGCGCGCGCAACGTGCCTTGGTCAACGACGCTGACCCCGCAAAACCGCCTCCACGCCGCTGACGCCCTAACCGATATCTTCGCGGCGGCGGGCGTCGACCTTGAAGCGCCAAATCTCATCGTGACATGCGGGTCGGGCGTGACGGCCTGTGTGGTCGCACTCGCGCTCGCCCGGTTGGGTCGTTGGGATGCGGCGGTGTATGACGGCTCATGGGCGGAATGGGGACGTCCCGACGGTCCGCCGCTTGAAACCGGAGCCCCGCGCTGATGGATGACGGTCCGCTTACAGGTCCGGCGAAACCTGCCAACCCCGCCGTCGAGCGCGCCTCCACCCTTATTCTCAACAGCCCTGACGATTTGTTGCGTCTGGGCCGGACCTACGGCCGCGGGGGCGGCCCCACGCGGGATAGCCTCGCGGCCGCTGCGGCGTCGCTTGAAGGGTCGGAGGAGCCCTCTGCGCTCGCCCCGTCCGGGCTTGGGGCGGTCACCGCTGCGTTGTTGGCCTGTGCGCAATCCGGGGACCATGTGCTGGTCAGCGACGGGTGCTACCTGCCGACCCGCGCGTTTTGCAATCAAACTCTCCCCGGCTTCGGAATTGCGGCGTCATACTATCGGCCTGGCGATTTGGACGACTTGGCCGCTCAGCTCCGCCCGGAAACCAAAGCGGTTTTGGTCGAACAGCCCGCATCGCTCACCTTCGAAGTCGAAGATTTGCCCGCCGTGGTCGCTATCGCCCATGCGCAGGGGGCGGCGGTGATCGTGGACCATTCTTGGGGCGGCGGGTTGGCGTTCAAGCCCCTCGAGCTCGGGGCCGATTTGGCCGCACTTTCCTTGACGAAATACCCCTCCGGCGGGTCGGACGTCTTTATGGGCGCAGTGTCGGGGCGCGGCCCTCGTCTCGCCGCTGCGCGAGATTTGTTGCGGCGGCTGGGGTCGGCTGTTTCGCCGGACGATTGTTATTTGGTGCTCAGGGGCCTGAACACGCTGTCGGTGCGGTTCGCCAGGCATGAGGAAACGGCGTTGGCGCTCGCTGCGTGGTTGGAAGAGCGCTCTGAGGTCGTCCGCGTCGCGCACCCCGCCCTGCCCAGCCATCCTGGACATGCCGTCTTTTCGCGGGACTTCCATCGCGGCTCTGGGGTGTTCGGGGTCGAACTCAAGCCCGCCACGAAACAGCAAATGCTGGGGTTTTTCGGCGCGTTGCAGACGTTTCAGCTCGGCTATTCCTATGGCGGCTTTGAGAGCCTCGCCATTTGGTCCGACCCACAACTCCGCCGCCGCACCCACCGCCCTGCGCTGGGCGGACCGCTCATCCGGCTCGCCGTCGGCCTGGATCCGCTTGAGGCGTTGCAAGAAGACTTAGCGCGCGCGTTCACCGCGTTGGCGACCGCCTGAACGCGCCCCCGCGGGCCGACAGCCGCCCTCAGTTAGGGTCACTGGAAAAAGTGCGAGCGTTCACGGCGCGTTCTCATTACTGACTGACGGAAATCCGCTATAAGTCCTTGAAAAGCATGGCGATCCCACCAGGACTCGAACCTGGAACCTGCTGATTAGAAGTCAGCTGCTCTATCCAGTTGAGCTATGGGACCGTTGGGCGAACGCATACCAGCGCTCGACCAGGTTCGCCACTATAGCCCTGGGTCGGACGCGCTCAGTGCGTCCAAGGGCGTTTGCGGTCCGCGGCGAAATTGTCGGCGTAGGATTTGTAAATGCGCCGACGCGGCTTGGGCTCAATCACCCGATAGGCGATGCCGTAATCCTCGGCGTAACGCACCGCCGCCTCTTTCGTCTCGAATTGAAGCGAAATCTGCTCGCGCATATCCGTCGAGCTGGTCCACCCCATCAAGGGATCGGAGCGCTTTGCGGCCTGACGCTCAAATTCGAGCACCCACTCTTTGGTCTTGGATTGGCCGGATTGCATGGCCGTTTTGGCGGGGCGGTAAATTCTCGCAATCATTCGAAATCCTCGCTAGCGCAGCACATGTAGACCGGAGCGCACAGACGCGCAACGCGAACGAACGCGCACGAATTCCCCTCGCCTGGTTCGCTTGGCACGCGACATGCTTTTCGCCTGACAGACGCCGTCAGACCGCCTCTGGGCGGGACGGCGCGGTCAAAACAACCCTCGCTCCGGAAGGAACGCCATGTCTGCCAACGCCCGCAGCCGCGACACGTCTCTCAACGGCGGTCTCGCCCATCTCTCCAGCACGTTTTCCGCCCTCTCCACGCTCGACCAGCGCTTGGCCGAAATTGAGCACGACTTGACCGGCCGCAACGCCATCGCGCTCGACGCCGCGCCCGAAGCGTCTCACCTTGATGAGCTGGAACTCGTGCCCCGCATGGCCGAAACGGTCATTGCGCTGGCGGGCATGACCCAGACGCTGCGCATCCGTCTGCAGTCGATCCAGAACACCCTGCGGCGCCCCGGCGCGCAATCCGCTGCGCATGCGCCGCTTCAGTCCAACGAGCAAACGGCTCAGGACCAAGCGATCGTCTAACCCGGCGATCGCATCGGGCGGCGGGCTGCGGGCTCGCCGCCGCCCTTTCTTGACAGGGGTCGAAGCGCGCCTTAGTTACGAGCGCTCTTGATCGCGGGCCCTTCGTCTATCGGTTAGGACGCCAGGTTTTCAACCTGGAAAGAGGGGTTCGATTCCCCTAGGGCCTGCCACTCGCCGCCACGGGCGCGGTTTTGACTTCCCCATGCGCGAACCCCGCCTTCGGCGTCGCTTCACGGCGATTGGTCGGGGCGGCTGGATTCGAACCAACGACCCTCTGCTCCCAAAGCAGATGCGC
>CAZABJ010000010.1:48010-58023 GCA_964483375.1 uncultured Caulobacterales bacterium | reverse complement strand
GGCACCATCACGCCACTCGCGAGCGCTGGCTTCCGTCGATCCCGCCGCAATGACCGCTTCAGAGTTATTTCTTCAACAAGAGGCTCCGGCCTGGACCCTGGTCATCAATCGGCCGGAGAAGCGCAATGCGTTCACGCTCGCCATGTGGCGATCGCTGCCGGGGCTCTTGGCTGAGGCTGAGGCGGCCTCTGAGATTCGGGCGTTGGTCGTTACGGGGCGAGGCGGCGCATTCGCGGCGGGGGCTGATATCGGCGAGTTCGAAAGCGTTTATGCGGACGCGGAAAGCGCGGCGGCCTATTCCCAAGCCGTGGCGGCGGCGCTGGACGCGCTCGCGGCCTTCCCAAAGCCCACACTGGCGAAAATCGAAGGTCCATGTATCGGCGGGGGGTGCGGGCTCGCGCTGGCCTGTGACCTGCGCTTCGCCGCCGCCGGCGCCCGGTTCGGGATAACCCCGGCGAAAATCGGCCTCGCCTACCCCCTCAACGACACCCAGCGGCTGGTGGACGCGGTGGGCGCGTCCTTCGCCAAGGACATGTTGTTCACCGCGCGGCTGATTGAGGCGGAGGAAGCGCTCGCTGCGGGATTGATCGACCGCCTGGTCGAGCCACACGCGCTGGACGCCGTCACGGCTCAAACCGTTTCTGCGATAGCGGATGGCGCGCCGTCGACGGCCCGGACGACTAAACGGATTATGCGGCTTATTCAGTCAGGCGTCTCTCAAGAGACCGAGGAAAGCCGGCGTTTGTTCAACGACGCCTTCCGCAGCGCGGATTTCCAGGAAGGCTACCGCGCCTTTCTCGAAAAGCGTCGGCCGCGCTTCGGCGAAGACTAGCGCATGAAGGAGAACCGCCAGCCACTGACGACGATGGCGCCGGCGGCGAGGTCTCGATCGGCGTCTGCGTGCACGCGAACGTGACGCGACGGCGCGTCTTCGGTTTGCGCCTGCGCGACAAGCGTCTGTGCGGTGGCCGACACGCCGCCGCAAAGCCCTGCTGCGGCCATGACCATAACCGTGGAGATAGAACGCTGCCTCTTCATGCTCGTCTCATCCGCTCCTGCGCACCCCGCGCGTCTCCCCATAAGATACGTGCGACCCAGGATTTGGATGCGCTTGGGCCCCGTCAAAGGCTGACGATTCCCGCAGCCAACAGATACAGCAGCACAACGCATAGTATCGTCAGCACCACCGGCAGCATGATTTCGATCATCGTGAACTGCAGGCGATCCCGGCGGTTGGCCACATGAAAATCCCACTCCCGGGTAAAGGGCGCGTATTCCAAGTGCCGCTCGAGTTCGATGATCACGTCATATTTCGACCGATTGAGCGCCCGCGCCGCCAGGATTGAGGACAGCCAGAGCACATTGTTCAGGCAGGCCAGCATGAGCGCGCCCGAGACGATGACCGTCGTGGGAAAATCAGAGTTCTCCGTGCGGGTGACGAAGGAAATCGACACGAAAATAGCCACGACGACGGAAAAATAGAACCGGTTCAGCGCGTGACGGCGGTCGATGCCGTTTTCGGTGGCCCCGACGACCACCTTGTAGATCTCCATGCGCCGGTCGTAATCGAACTCCCCATTATCCGGGGTCGCGGAGCCGGGTTCGTCAAAGTCGCCCGCCCGCAAAGCCGATTGGGCGGCGTCATAACCGGAAAGCCAAGCTTCGAGCTTTTGCTGTTCGTTGCGATGCAGACGGCGGCCGTTGTCGAGCCAATGCTCAATCGCATTCTCCCGCAAGCCGACGGCGTGATTGAGTTCGTCCGCGGTCATGCCGCGTTCTTCAATAAACGCCCGCGTCGCCAGCAGCAGATGCCCTTCGGCTCCGTGCATGCTCAGCCCTCGTCAACCTGACTGGTCGCGACACGGAACCCGTAGGTTCGGTCCCGGGTGTTCGCGCCGATCCGGGCGCGGTTCGCCGAGCGCGATTGGCTGGCGGGCGAGGACCAGGCGCCGTCACGGATAACCCGCCGGCTGCAATCCCCCTGCGTGACCGCAGAACCGTCGGTGGGCGCGCCCTCATAGGTGTTGAGGTAACAGTCCTGAACCCATTCGCGCATATTCCCGCTCATGGCGTAGAGCCCGAACGGGTTGGCGGCGAGCGCCGACACCGGATGGGGTCGGCCCCTGGGATCCGGGGCGCTTGATGCCGCGGCGCCGAACCAATAGGCGGTCTCGGTTCCCGCCCGCGCGGCGTATTCCCACTCCGCTTCGGTCGGCAGCCGATAGCTTCGACCCGTCTCCACGCTCAACCATTGGACATAGGCCTGGGCGTCGTTCCACGAGAGGCTCATCGCGGGCTGGTCGCCGCGTCCGAAACCACGGTCAGAGGGCCGGTGGCCGCGACAGCCGCCGCCATCCAGGCAAGCGTCCCATTGGGCGAAGGTCACCTCGCCCTCGCTCATCGCGAAGCTCGGCACGGTGACGTCGCGTTGCGGTCCTTCATAGGCGGCCCGGCCGGGTTCCCCTTCGGGCGAACCCATCACGAAAACGCCGCCTTCCAGCCGGGTCATGACCGGACAGGTTTCGCAGTCCTGGAAGGTCGCCGACGCGCTGATCCCGTCCTCAGATCCGGCGGCATCCGTCGTCGCCGAAGCGTCTGCACTCTCGGTCGTCTCGGTCGTCTCGGACGGAGTGGCGACTTCCGCACGCGTCGAGCCCTCGTCCCCCGAAAAAACGCCGCTCATGGCGAGGGCGCCGAACACTCCGCCGATCGCGCCAAGCCCTGCGCCGATTAGGACGACGTGGCTCACCCCTCCGCGGCGTTCCCCGCGTTCGGCTGGCTGGGCGGGCGAGGATTGGGGCGGCGGCGTGGCGCTTGCGGGGCGCGCGGTCGCGGCGGGCTGAGGCGGCGGGGAGCCGGCGGGCGCGCTGAGCGCGGCGAGGCGTTCGCGCGCCATGACGCCGAACCGGCCGTCGGGGTACTTGTCCAAATAGGATTGGAAATCTTTGGGGTCTTGGGAGGCCTGGATGGTCCGCCAGAACGTGGCTTCCATCGTATCGGCGTCAGTGAGTTGCGGTTCGGGCTCCGCGCTTTGGGCGGCAATAGCGGCGTTGATGTCTTCGACAAAGGTGCGCCAGCGCTCATCCGTCCTATCGCCATCCCAGCCGATCAGGTCAGCGGTCTGCACGAGTTCGAACATGATCGGCCGTTCGGCCTCTTCGATCATCGCAGGCACAAGCGCGGAGCTGCGTTGCCCGAGCGTGGCCTCAGTGCGCACCCACTGGGATTTCACCGAGGTCGTCGACCACAGCACCACCACGGCCTTCGCCTCGCGGAGGTGACCTTCGGTGGTTTCGTCATAGGTCTGTCCGGCGCGGAGGTTCTTGTCCCACCAAATCGACAAGCCCTCGGCCTCCAAGCCTTGGGCGACTTGGTGCGCCTTTTCGCGATCAACTCGACTATAGGAAAGGAAAATCTCCGGCATGTCGCCCCCGCTGCGCCGCGCTCCCCTAAGACTAGAGGCGCGATTTATTTTCCCTTCTCGCACAGCCTTGCGGCCGTTGGATAGGCCGTTAACGCAGCGTCAAGAGTCGGTTTGCGCAGGGAATTCAATGGGCATGGCCGCTCCGGGCCTCTTCTCCCAGTCACGCTCTCGGTCTCGGTTTGTCACCATGTGACCAACCTGTCGCGCCGCGTTCCCTCTGCGGATCCCTCGCGATCAGACGTGAATGACGCGCCCATAAGCGTCAAGCACGCTCTCATGCATCATTTCCGACAAAGTCGGGTGCGGGAACACCGTCTCCATAAGCTCGCGTTCGGTCAGTTCGCCCTGGCGGGCGATCGCGTAGCCCTGGATGAGCTCGGTCACCTCAGCGCCGATCATGTGCGCGCCGAGCAGCTCCCCGGTCTCCGCGTCGAATACCGTTTTGACGAGGCCCTCCGGTTCGCCCAGCGCGATCGCTTTGCCGTTGCCCATATAGGGGAACCGCCCCACCCGCACCGACCGTCCAGCCTCTTTGGCGGCCTGTTCGGTAAGCCCGACCGAAGCGACCTGAGGCATGCAATAGGTGCAGCCGGGAATGCCGCTGACATCGAGCGGATGGGTGTCGCCGAGACCCGCAACCCGCTCCACCGCGGCCACGCCCTCATGGCTGGCTTTGTGGGCGAGCCAAGGCGGCCCGGTCAGATCGCCGATAGCCGAAAGCCCCGGAACCCCGGTTGCGCCATATCCATCCACCCGAACATGGCTTTTCTCAATCGTCGCGCCGACGTCCTCTAAACCCACGCCTTCGACGTTTCCGACGATCCCCACCGCCAGGATGACGCGATCGGCCTCAATGCTCTGTGATTTTCCGTCTTGCAGCGTGACGGTCGCGCGCACGCTGTCAGCGCCCTTATCGAGGCCCTCCACCTGGGCGCCAGTGAGAATGCGCATGCCCTGCTTTTCGAACGCCTTGCGCGCAAAGGCCGAAATCTCCTCGTCCTCCACCGGCAACACGCGCGGCAGCATTTCCACCACCGTCACCTCAGCCCCCAATGTGCGGTAGAAACTCGCGAATTCGATGCCGATCGCGCCCGAACCGATGACCAGCAAGCTCTTGGGCATGGTCTCAGGCACCATCGCTTCCTTGTAGGTCCAGATGAGTTTTCCATCCGGCTCTAGGCCGGCTTGCGGGATTGTCCGCGCGCGGGCTCCGGTGGCCATCACGACGTGCTTGGCGGTCAGCCGGCGCTGGCCGCCCGAGGTTTTGTCTACGATCACGACAGGCGCGCCATTGGCCTTTTCCAGCCCGCCGACGCCGTCGATCACTTCGATCTTGTTCTTTTTCATCAGGAACTTGACGCCGTCTGACAGCTGTTTGGCGACCTTCCGCGACCGCTGCACAACCTTGTCGAGCTCGAAGGAGGGTTCTTTCACCGACAGGCCGAACGCCTCGGCATGGCCCATGAGGTGAAAGATTTCCGCCGTCCGCAAAAGCGCTTTGGTCGGAATGCAGCCCCAGTTGAGGCACACCCCGCCCAGATGCTCGCGCTCGACGATGGCGGTCTTCATGCCGAGCTGGCTCGCGCGGATCGCCGCGACATACCCTCCAGGTCCTGAACCGACGACGATCATATCGAAATCCAGACCAGCCATGAGGTGCTCCTAGCGGGAGGGCGTCGAGCTATGCGACGGTGAAGCGACGAAGGGGAACGACGCGCGGTTCGGCGCGCCATCGGCCCCCAGCATACTCAGTTTCGAGATGGAGACGAGCATGACGACGACGGCTGCGCTAGAGGCCCTTCGAACCCCTGAGGAGCGTTTCGACACCCTCGTTGGATGGGACTACGAGCCCCGTTACGTCGAGGACCTGCCGGGCTATGAGGGCCTGCGCATGCATTATGTCGACGAGGGCCCGGCGGATGCGGACGTCACGTTTTTGTGCCTGCACGGCGAACCGAGCTGGGCGTATCTCTATCGCAAAATGATCCCGGTTTTCACCGGCGCGGGTCATCGTGCGGTGGCCCCGGACTTTTTCGGGTTCGGCCGGTCAGACAAACCCGTCCAAGACGCGGCATACACCTTCCATTTCCACCGAAATGCGTTGAAGGCGTTCTTCGAGCGCATGGACCTGCGCAATGTCTGCTTGGTCGTCCAGGATTGGGGCGGTCTTCTCGGGCTCACCATCCCCAAGGACTATCCCGACCGCATCACGCGCTTGTTGGTGATGAACACCGGGCTGGGCGTCGGAAAGTCGCCGGGCGACGGCTTCGTCGCTTGGCGGGATTACGCGCGTGCGAACCCCGACCTGGACGTCGGCGGCTTGATGAAGCGCGCGACCCCCATCCTCACCGACGCCGAGGCCGCCGCCTATGACGCGCCCTTCCCCGACGTCACGTTTAAAGGCGGCGTGCGGCGGTTTCCGGATCTTGTGCCGACCGAGCCTGACATGGAGGGCGTCGACGTCAGCCTTGCGTCGGTGGATTTTCTGTCCAACGAGTGGAACGGCGAGAGCTTCGTGGCGGTGGGCATGCAGGACCCGGTTTTGGGCCCGAAGGTCATGCAGGCGATCGCCCGCATCATTCGCGGCGCGCCGGAGCCCTTGGAAATCGAGGACGGCGGGCACTTCGTGCAGGAATGGGGCGAGCCCATCGCGCGCGCGGCGTTGAAGCACTTTTCCGTCTAGGCCGGCGTGACGGCGAAGACGCGATCGCTCAGCTTCCTGCTCGCCGCACAAGTCGCCGCGTTGACGCTATGGTTCTCCGCGACTGCGGTCGCCCCTGATCTGACGCGCGCGTTCGGCTTGTCCGATAGCGGGCTCGCCGCGCTGTCCTTGATGGTTCAGCTGGGTTTTGTGGCGGGCTGTCTTCTAAGCGCGGCCGTCGGCCTCGCAGATCGCATCGAGCCGCGCGTCGTCTTCGCGGGATCGGTCGTTCTGGGCGCAGGGGCGAACCTTGTCTTGCTCGCCGCCGCGCCGGACACCGCCGCGGCGCTTGGCAGCCGGTTCGCCGTCGGTTTCGCGCTCGCCGGGGTCTATCCCACGGGCATGAAGCTGGCTGCCGGTTGGGCGGATCGCGGCGACATGGGTCTGTTGGTGGGGTTGTTGGTCGGGGCGCTGACGCTTGGCTCGGCCGCGCCCCATTTCATCAGCTATCTCGGCGGGGTCGACTGGCGGGCCGGCGTCATTGGGGCGTCCGTGGTGGCGAGCGCGGCGGCAGGGTTGATTTTCGGGGTATCCCCGGGACCCGGGCACGCGCGCGCCGCCCGCTTCGCACTCGGTGATGCGGTGGGGTTGTTCCGCAACCGCGCCTCACGCCTCCTCACCTTCGGCTATCTTGGGCATATGTGGGAGCTCTACGCCGGCTGGGCGTGGATTTCCGCCTTTGTCGCGGCGAGTTTCGCGCTGCGCATGGAGCCCCAAGCCGCGACTGAAGCCGGCAAGCTCGCAGCCTTCGCCATTATCGGCGTGGGCGCTGTTGGCAGCGTGAGCGCCGGGTGGTTGGCGGACCGCATCGGGCGCACCGCCGTCACCTCCATTGCGATGTCGGTGTCGGCGGTCTGTTGTCTCGCCTTCGGGCTCGCATTCGGCGCACACCCCGCTTGGATGCTCCTGATCGGCGGGCTTTGGGGCATGGCGGTCATTGCGGACAGCGCGCAGTTTTCCGCGGGCGTCGCCGAGGTGAGCGCGCCCGAGCGCCTCGGCTCGATGCTCACGCTGCAGACAGCGTTAGGGTTTGCTTTGACCGCCGTTTCCATCCGGGCCCTGCCGATTTGGGTGGAGTGGGCGGGATGGCGCTGGGCGTTCGCGCCCCTGGCGCTGGGACCCGTTTTAGGAACAGTCGCCATGCTCCGGCTGCGCAGCCTGCCCGAAGCGAAGGGCCTTGCTGGGGGGCGGCGCTAGGTCAGATCCACCACCGCCTTTGTGCGCTCTCCGCCCGCATCGCCGGTATTCACCACCGAGCCACGCTCAAAGATGAGGACGGACGCCGTCGGGTCCGCCTCGGGCCGGTGTTCGACCCCCTTCGGCACTTTGAACATTTGCCCCGGATCGAGGGTCACCGTGCGCACGCCGCTCGCTTCTCGCAGATGCAAATGCACCCGGCCCTCGAGGCAGAAGAACAGCTCGTCCTCGTCTGGATGCGCATGCCAGACAAACGCGCCTTCCAGTTTCGCAAGGCGGACATGATGCCCGTCCACATCCGCGAGCAGGCGCGGCGACCAGGTTTCGGAAAACCCCGCCAGCGCCGCGGCGACGTCGATTTTATCCGCCGCCACGGCTATTCCGCAGCTGCGGCATAGAGGGAGTTCTTTGGCGCCGCGAAAACCCGCTGCACCATCGGCTCAAAAAAGCTCAACGGAGCGGTGTCAAAGTCCGGGTCGAAAGCCGGGCTGTCATATTTTTCGCAGAATTCCGCACAGGCGTCGAAATTGGGATGCCCCCGGAATTGCTCGCGCATATCCCGGTCCATGCCGATCAGGTGGAAGAAGTAATAGCCCTGGAAGATGCCGTGTTGGGCGGTGATCCAGTGGTTCTGCTCGCTCACGAACGGCTTGACGATCGCAGCCGCGATATCGGGGTGATTGTACGTCCCCAACGTGTCACCGATGTCGTGCACCAGCGCCATGACCACATATTCTTCATCCCGCCCGTCACGATGCGCGCGGGTGGCGGTCTGCAGACAGTGGGTCAGCCGGTCGATGGGAAAACCCCCGAAATCCCCGCCGAGAAGTTTCAAATGACCCAAAATCCGGTCCGGCAGATTTTGGGCGAATGGCACAAACTGGTTGACGATGACGCCCCAGTCTTCAGCGGTGCCTTCCGCCATGGTGGTGAACTTCGCCCGCGGCGCATTGGCGTCCGACACGGTCTCCTCCCGCATGCTCTTGTCTTGTCGAGAGCGTAGCATGTCCGCCGCAGCTTGCCAGAAAGACCGCTAGCTCGCGGCGACGGAAATCCCGAACGCGCCGATGAGACCGTCGATTATGAACTGCGCCGACAGCGCGGCGAGCACGATGCCCAAGATACGCGTGATCGCGCTGGCGACGGTCTTGCCCATAAGCTTCAAAAGCACGCCGGCGCCCAAGAACATGAACAAGCAAATCAGGAGATTCGCCCCCACCGCCGCGAAGATCATCACCTGGTCGCGGGCGGTTTCCGCCTCATTCATGAACAGCATCACCGAGGCGATGGCGCCCGGGCCGGCGACCATGGGGATCGCCATGGGAAACACGGAAATGTCTTCAGGCGGGTGGTGCTCGTCATCCATGAGCGACTCCGCCCGCTGTTCCCGCCGCTGCGTGCGTTTTTCAAAGAGCATTTCAAGCGCCAAGAGGAACAACAGAACCCCGCCCGCCACTCGGAACGCGTCAAGCGAGACATGGAGCTGGCCGAGGAGCCAATCCCCGCCATACGCAAAGCCCAGCAATATCACGGTCGCCACGATGACGGACTTAAACGCCATCGCGCGCCGGTGGCCGCTGTTCGTCCCCTCCGTCAGAGTGGCGAAAATCGGCGTCACCCCCGGTGCGTCGATGATGACGAAAAACGTCACGAACGCGGTGAGAAACAATTCGTCCATAACAGGGGCCGATATCACGACTGCGGCGCTGCGTCAGGGGGGTGAGGAAGAATTCGGTTCTGCGGCGGCCCACGCTGGACTTCTCGTTTCGCTAGGGGAATAGTCGAGCGCTAGGGACGGGCGCGACGGGGACGGCGCGGCAGTGAAACGACAGAGCTTTCTCTCTGGGGGCGCATGGTCCGCCCTCGCCCTGCTCGGCGCGATCGCCGCGCCTGTCAGCGCGCAGGCGGATTCCAGCCGACAGCTATGCACAGCCGCGAATGTGGGCGCGGTTTTAGGGGCCGGGGACCGGGAGACCGTGGTTGACCTCCCCGCCTTCTACGCCGCCATCCAAGACGCGTTTCCGGTTTATGCGCGCCAGGGGCAGCACTTTGAGGGCACCGACGCCATCCTGAACGAGTGGAACGACCGGCGGGAACTGAAAGACCCCCGTTGGCTCGCCTACATCCTCGCGACCGCTTATCACGAGACCGCGCAGCGCATGTTTCCTATCCGCGAAACGCTGGCGCTCACCGATGAAAGCGCGGTCTCGCGCCTGGCCAACAGCGCCTGCTGCGGCAACCATACCTATTGGCGCGAACACGCCCCGACGGGGGAACATTATTTCGGCCGCGGCTATGTCCAGCTGACCTGGTACTACAACTACCAGCGGGTCGACGACGAGTTCACGATCTCCTACGAGACGGAGAGCGAAGACAGTTACTACTGGAACCCCTCGCTTGCGCTGGATCCCGAGACGTCCATTCGGATTACCTATGACGGGATGATCCATGGTTGGTTCGTGCCCGGCCACTGCTTGTTGCGGCACTTTCGCGCCGGGGCGGACGGCTATCCCAACCAAGCCGGCGATTGGCTGGATGCGCGCCGCATCATTAACGGCCGCGACCGCGACGCGTTGATCGCCGAGCACGCCGATCATTTCTTAGCCGCCATTGAGGCGGCCACGGTTCCCGCCGCAGCTGTCATCGAAGAACCGCCCACGGATGCTGATGATCCGGCGGAAGAGCCCCAGG
>CAZABJ010000010.1:0-47910 GCA_964483375.1 uncultured Caulobacterales bacterium | reverse complement strand
CCGAAGAGCCCGGGGACGAAGACGTCCCGGTCCTCGCCGAAGAAGACGCTGTTCCTGACCTCCCGGTCTTGATTGCGCTGGGCGGCGTGTTCGGGCTCGGCATTCTCTTAACAGCGGGCAGTTTTGTCGGCAGAGCGTTCGCTGGCCCATCGGGTTCGGTGTCCGACCCGACGCCGGAGCCCGCCCCGGCGCCCGCGCCCGCTTCCCCGCCCGCCTCAAATGGGGAGGGTGAACGATGACCCTCGCCCTCTTCGAAACCCAGAACCCAAAGCGACCGATTGCGTTAAGCCGGACAGGCGCGCGGCGGCGTTAAGCACTTATCCCGCGGCCGCGAAGAAGGAGCGACCCCATGAGCTTCACCGCAAAGACCCCTTGGGCAATCGCTGCGCTCTGCGGCGCAATTGCCGGCGCCACGCCCGCGCTCGCGCGCGATTTCAACCAAACCTCGATGGATTTTGTCGGCGCGAACGTCCCGCCGGGCGCGGTGCGCACCGCACGGGTGAACAATCCTGAGCTGTTGAGCGCCACGGAAAACCTCGCCGACGGCACGTTCACCCAGTTGGATCTTCGCATTCCGGTCTCGGCTGACACCGCGGAAGAGGTGCGCCGGATGGTGGATCAGGGCTACGCCTCAGAGCCTTCGGGCTGTGCGCCGGGCGCCTATGGGCCGCTCGATATGGAAAACGGTCTGCGTTACTTCTTCGAGCTCGATACGATCGACGAGAATGCTGGCGAAGCGGCGCGGGTGACGGTCTATGCCGGGGATCGCGCCACCCATTGGACCAACGACGTCTTCTGCGAATATGACGCCAACCTCGGCGCAGACGCGGCCGTGTTGCGGATTTCGGGCTTTTTCTACGTCATCCACCGCAACGTGCCCGGCGGGGCTGACATTCAGCTGCGCGCCGTTACGCTGACCCAAGAAGAAATCGAGCGCTACGCCGTCCGTAACTAAGCGGCGGCCGGATATGGGGGTGTCAGGGTCGCGCCCCCAGGCGCTGCAGGTCCCGGCGGACGTCTTCATAAGCGGGGTCTAAGGCCAAGGCCCGACGATACAGGCGAACCGCCTCCGCGCGATCGGCGCTGACGCCGCCATATCCCAGTTCATAGGCGACCGCGAGGTTGCGGCAGCCGCCCGCGCTGCCGCCCTCACAGGCCAAACCGAATAACCGTACGGCCTCGCGCACGTCTTGGGGCAGCCCGCCTTGGCCGTTGGCATACGCTGTCCCGAGATTGGAGCATGACGCGGCGTGCCCCCCATCGCATGCCGTTTGGTACAGCCCCACGGCTTGGGCGTAGTCGACGGTGAGACCACCCTGACCCTCTCGATAAAGCTCCCCAAGTTCCCCGCAGCCCGCGGGATCGCCAAGCGCGCAGGCTTGCCGATAGACGCGCGCCGCGGCGACGGCGTTGGGACGACGACCATCCCGGCCGAATAAAAGCGCGTCGCCCAAAGCCGTCACGGCGGCCGCGCCCCCTTCCACCGCGGCCGCCGCAACTTCATTGGCCAGGTCGATAGGGTCCTCCGACGCCGACACGGTCGGTCGCGTCTGGCCACGGTTCGTTTCGGAGGGCGTGCCGACACCGGTTCTGAGCGCCACATGGCCGAGCGGCATTTGCCCAATGACCGCCATGGGCGTTTGTTCTCGGCCCGCCAGTTCGTGGACGCGCGCAGCGAGACTGGTGAAGAGAATGCGGACGTCTTGATTGGGCTCGGCGGCCAAGGCTTCATCTAAGGCCGCCGCAAAGGGGCTCACGCCGAGGTCCGCCACGGTGTCCTCGGCGACATCGCCGGGACGGGTGGAAAACACCACCACTTCCCCCGCCGCGTCCGCCACCGGCGCAAAGCCGCGGGTCCCTCGAACGCCGCCCAAGAACCGGTTGTCTCGACACGCGTCGACGATGACGACTCTGAGCCGTTCCGCGCCGCTCAGCACGTCCCGGACGACATCCAAATCCACGGCCTCGTAGCGGGCGCGGCTCTCCCGGGCGAGCATGGCGTCGACCGGGACGAGATAGTTCGTCCCTTCGATCTCCATGCCGTGTCCGGCGAAGTAAATCAGCGCCGTGTCCGCGCCCGCCGCGGTTTGTTCAAAGGCGTCCAGCGCATCGACAAACGCGTTGAGATCAAGGTCGCGCCGGACAATGACCTCTGCGTAGTCCATCGCCTCCAAACGCGCGGCGATGGTCGCCACGTCATTGAGGGGCGACTGCAGCGGCTGTTCGTTTTCATAGGCCGCGTTGCCGATCAAAAGCGCGACATCGCGCGCGTCCGTCGGCGCGGCCAGCGTCAAACCGGCGAGTACGCCCAGCGCGATCCAAGACAGCCGCATGACGTCGCTCTCCCGCACAAAGAAGCGCGAGTTTTGGCGACCCAATGCGGCTTCGCTGTGGCGCCGCGGACTGGCCGTTCTAGCGCTTGGAGAACTGGAAGCTGCGGCGGGCTTTGGCGCGACCGTACTTCTTCCGCTCGACCACGCGGCTGTCGCGCGTCAGGAAGCCTTTGGACTTCAGGGCCGGGCGCAGCTCGGGTTCAAACAATGTCAGCGCTTTTGAGATCCCATGACGCACCGCGCCGGCTTGGCCGGAGAGCCCTCCGCCCTTGACCGTGCAGATGACGTCGAACTGGTCCTTCCGGTCGGTCACCTCGAAGGGCTGTTGCAGCATCATCCGCAAAACCGGCCGGGCGAAATAGGTGTCCTGGTCGCGGCCATTGACGGTGATTTTGCCGTGTCCGCGCTTGATCCACACCCGCGCCACGGCGTCCTTGCGCTTGCCCGTGGCGTAAGAGCGGCCGAACTCGTCGATCTGCGGCTCTTTCGGCTCGGCTAGGCTTTCGGGTACGGGCCCGCCAGCGTCCTGTATGGCGGTTCCGAGGTCTTCCAGGCTTGTGGGCGTATCGGACATGGTCAGCCTTTGCGCGCGTTTTTGGGGTGCAGGCCTGCGAAATCGATCACGTCAGGCTGTTGCGCTTCATGAGGATGGTCCGGCCCAGCATAGACGCGCAGATTCGACAGTTGCCGACGCGCGAGCGGGCTTTCTTTGGGAAGCATGCGCTGCACGGCTTTGCGCAACACCCGTTCGGGGTGCTTGCCGTCCAGAATCTTGTCCGCCGTGCGCGACTTGATCCCTCCGGGATAGCCGGTGTGCCAGTAATAGGTCTTGTCGCCGCGCTTCTTGCCGGTGAACGAGACCTTCTCAGCGTTCACGACCACGACGTGATCGCCGCAATCCACATGCGGGGTGTAGTCAGCGCGGTGCTTGCCGCGCAGCCGTGTGGCGATGAACGCGGCGAGCCGGCCGACCACAATGTTTTCCGCGTCGATGATGATCCACTTTTTGCCGCGTTCCTCGCTCGTCACGTCGGCGGTCTTGAGCACATAAGTCCGGCCGCGTTCGACCTTTGCGACCGTCTCGCTGGTTTGGGCGCTCATGGCGGCTCCGTGGGCTGCGGCTGTCGGGGACGAAGCCGCGCGGGTGAGAACTAGCAGGCGGCGGGCTATACGCGTCCCGGCCGCGATGGTCAACCCAGAAAGGGTAAAAAACCCCGCATTCGCAATGGCTTGCGTCACGGTATTATTTTACCTTCGCCCAAGCGGGCTGCGTGTCGCGCGCGCCCGGCCCTCCTTGTCGGAGCGCCCAGAGGCCCCGCTGGCTGTCCTCGCACCGCAGATTCTTCACACGAGGCGCACGAGGCCATGGTCGAAACCACCACCGGGACTATGCTGACACCTCACTCGGGCGGCGCCATCCCCGCCCCGATCGCTGAGATTGGCCAAAGGAGCCGTTTATGAGGGCAGTTCGACTATTGGGCCTTTCGGGTCTCGCATTTCTCGCCGCGTGCGGGCGGGAGGACGCCCTAGACCCGACCGGCCCCATCGAACCGGATTTGGAAATCGCGCCCATTCGCGCTGTGGACGGCTATCGCGACCTTGGCGGCCCGGTGACCGCTCTGGCGGTGATGCCATCGGCGAGCTCTCCCACGGTCGGACGGGGCTTGGCGTCTGTGGAGGGCGTCGGCTTTGTGCTCCTCGATTTGTTCGAGGGCGCAAGCGAGGCTGTTGAGGCGCCGCACGCGACCTCGCTCGCCGTGGCGCCGGAGTTTTCTCTGCGGGGCGCGGCGGCGCCGCTCATCATCGCCGCGGGCGGGGGCCATGAGACGCCCGGCGTTTACATCTATCTGGCGGCGGACGAGACCATTATCCCGGCGCCCGCCCAACCGATTGACTCCGCCTTTGACATTGATCGGCTTTGCGTCACCCGGGCGACGAACGCGTTAATCGAGTTTATCGCCGTCGGCGCAACGGAGGCTCGGCGCTGGCGCGTTCGCGACGAGGGCGAAGAGTTGCTGGTCTCGCAGGATCTCGGCGCCGAGCCGGACATGGCGGGCGCGCAGGCCTGCACCTTGGGGCCGAACGATGAACTGGTGGCCCTGGACGCCGCAGGTCGGCTAACCCCGGAAGGCCCGTCGCGCGAGGCGAGCGATATCGCGGTCACCGCCATCGAGCTTGACCGGTATGCCTTGCTCGCCCGCCCTGACGCCGGGCATATCGCAGCGGTCAACCGCAGCGATGGGCGACTGATCGCACGGTTTTCAATCGAGGACGCTCTCAACGCACCGGGATCCCCGACGCCGCGGGATATGGCGCTGTCCGCAGAGAGCTTCGGCGGCTCGGCTTACCGGGGCGGCGTTTTGATGGTCACCGATGGCGACACCGTCAGCGTTGTGTCGCTTGAGCAGCTGTTGGGGGCGATAACGACGCCGTCTGCGTCCGGTTAGACGACGGATCCGTTAACGCGAGCCGGCGGGCGGCGGCGACAGCGACGCCGAGCAGGATCGCCGCCAACGCCTGATGGCTCGCGCTCAGCGCCAACGGCGCCGCTTGCATCAGCGTGGCGACGCCGAGCACGACCTGAGCGGCTGTGAGCCCGCCGACGGCGACCAAGAAACCCCGGGCGTCAGCGGCCTGACGCCATGCGGTCGCGACGAAAACGATGGCCATTAAGGCCAGCAGATACCCGCCGAGGCGATGGTGGAACTGCACTGCGCCGCGGTCTTCAAGCGCGGTCGCCCAACTCACGTCGCCCTCCGCATAGGCGGGAGGCAGAAAGCCGCCGTTCATGAGGGGCCAATCGGTGTAGATGCGGCCCGCGTCCAAACCCGCGACAAACGCGCCGAGAATGACTTGGACGAACGTAAACGCCGCAAACAACCCCGCGAAAATGGCGATGGGCGACCAGCGCAGGGCGGCTCTTTCCCCGTTCCACGCGTCCAGACCCGTCCAAATCAAGGCGCCGAACAAGATGAAGGCCAGGCCAAGATGCACCGCGAGGCGATAATGGCTGACATCCAACCGGTCGGTGAGGCCGCTTGCGACCATCCACCACCCGATAAAGCCCTGCAGCCCGCCCAGCGCTAAGAGCACGAGCAGCCGCGGGGTGAGCCAAGGGCGCAGCCGCCGGGCCAGGGCGAAAACGAGCAAGGGAATGGCGAACGCCGCCCCGATCAGCCGCCCCAAGAACCGGTGTCCCCACTCCCACCAATAGATGACCTTAAACTCCGCCATGGTCATGGCGTAGTTCTGGATCTGAAACTCCGCGGTTTGCTGGTAGAGCGCGAATTCCTCGGCCCAAGCGCTTTCGGAGAGCGGGGGGATGACGCCGGTGACGGGCCGCCACTCGGTGATGGACAACCCTGAATCTGTGAGGCGCGTCAGACCGCCGACAATGATCATGACGAACACCAACGCGGCGACGAGGAACAGCCAAATCGCGATCTGTTTGTCGCTCGCTCTGCTCGCCTTGCCGGTATACATCGAAGCGCTCCGCCCTCGCCCTATCTCAGGATGCACGAAGTAGCCTCATCTCCGGCGGACGCAAGCGCACTGCGCCATCCGCCGCACCCTAACGGAGGGGAGCCATGCGCGCCGTTATCGGCAGCCTCGCTTTGATCATCTATCTCATCGCCTATGTGGCCTTGGCGGTGACGCTCGGCGGATGGTTGCCGCAAGCCTGGCCGGTGCTGCTTTTGTTTTACGCCGCGGCGGGCGTGCTTTGGGTCTTTCCCCTCCGCCCGCTGATGAACTGGATGAGCCAGCGGTCATAGCCCGCGCCGAAAAGCCGACGCGGGCCGCCGCCAGGCTCTAGCGGTTATAGCCGCGGTTCGAGATGCTCAGCCGGGCCGAGGCGGTTCCGATGTTCTGGTAGGTGCCGACCCAGATTTGATAGCGACCATCCTGCGGGTTCCGGATTTCAACGCCGGGGTTGAAGTTCCCAGCGCTGTCGTCGTCGCACACATAGTTTCCGTCCGGACCACGCACGACCAGCGTCGTGTCAGCGCCTGAGGCCGCGGAGATGTAGAGGTTTGACGCGCCCGCCGTATAGCTCGCCACGAAAGTGGGCTCCTCATCGATAAAGCCGATGCAAAGTCCCGGAAGCTGCTGCGCGCTCACCGAACCGCCTGCGGTGACATTCACGGCGAAGGGATCGGGCGTAAACCCGGCGGTGAAAGCGCGCGTCCCGAATGCGCCCTCAGCGGCGTTGACATTGGGCCGTCCCGTGGACACCGCGCCGCGCGCCTCAGACACCGTGACGGTGGCTTCCGGCGTGCCGGCCACAGCGTCATAGGTCCCCGCCCAAATGGCGTATTCGCCCGATTGGGGGTTCTCGATCAGGAGCTCGGAGTTGAGCCCCTCCCCGCCGTCGTCGTCGCAAAGATATTGCCCCGATGGGGTGTGAACCACGAGCGTGGTGTCGCGTGCGCTTTGCACGCCCACCACCAGCGGGTTCCTGCCATTCGCGACGTAGCGAACGCGGACGTCCGGGGTTGAAGTGACGTAGCCCACGCAGCGACCGCCCAGATCACCCGCGAAGCGATCGCCGCCAGCGAAAACATCGACGGTTTGGGGGCGGGCGAACCCGGCGGACAGATCCAGCGTGCGGTAGTTCGCCGGGGCGTCAGGCTCGATCAAGACCCCGCCGCTGCGCGGGGAATCTGAAAACCCGATTTCGGAAATGTGCAAGGCGGCGGCGCGTGCGCCGGAGTTGCCGTATGTGCCCGCCCAGATCCGATAGGCGCCGGGCTCGGGATTGTTGATGGTGAGGCCCGGGTTCAGCCCAGAGGCCCCGCCGTCATCGTCGCACAACAATTGGTTCGACGGCGTGAGCACGAGGAGCGTCGTGTCCGCGGATGACCCCACCGAGATATGCAGCGGCAGCGATCCCGGCGTGAAATTGAGCACGTAATCAGGGCTCGCCGTCACGTAGCCGCGGCACAATCCGCCCAAATCAAACACGGAAACGTCCCCGCCCGCGCGCAGGGCGACGGAGAACGGATCCGGCGTGAAGCCCCCGGTCAGCGAGCCGGAGCCGTAGTTCGGAGCGGCCTCGGGGGTGAGAACGCCTTGCCAGGACACGTTGTCGCCATTACCGCCGCTCGAGCCCTCGCTCGGCGCTTCTGCGTAGAACCGTTCGCCCGACAAGAAGAGATTCGCATCCGGGAAACGGCCGAGCTGGCTGTAGGTGCCCACCCAAACCGCATAGCGACCCGAATTCGGCTTTCCGATTTGAAGCCCGGGATTGAGCCCTTCATTGCCGTCATCGTCGCACAACCACTCTCCGTTGGGCGTGCGGACGACCAAGGTCGTGTCGCTTCTGGAGCCCGCAGACACGAACAGCGGTTCATCTCCGGCGGTGTAGGTGAACGCGTAATCCGGCGCGTTGGCGATGTATCCGCGGCAGAACGGTCCGACGACGTCGCGGGCGGAGAGATTTCCCCCCGCCTGCAGCGGGGCCACATGGGGATCGGCGAAAGACCCGGCTGCGAACGCGGTTTCTCCAAAAGTCGGTCGCGCGTTCCAATCTTGTGCGGCGGCGGAGGCGGCGAACGCGAAGACGGAGGCGGCGGCGGCGAGCGAGGCCCTGATCATAGATGCTTCCCCTGGTGGAATGAGACGGCGCACGGGGGACTCCCCGCGGGCGAACCATAGGCGTAAGCGCTGATCCGGCCAAAGAAATGTGGCGCGCTGTGGGCGCGCGTCACGTTCAAACCGTTACGATTAAGATAGGAACCGAAGCAAACCGCGCGATGGTCGGAGCGGCAGGACTTGAACCTGCGACCCCACGCCCCCCAGGCGTGTGCTCTACCAGGCTGAGCTACGCTCCGACACGTTCGCGCAGGCGAGCGGCCTGCATAGCGTGGCGGAAGGGGCCGAGCAACAGAGAAGACAGACAGGGGGAAAGCGCGTGCGGTTTCCCCCGCCCGCGGCGACGGCTAACGTTTCGCGGCTCTCACCTATAAGGGCCCTTCGGAGGCGGAGATGACGTTCATTCTACTCGACGGCGGCATGGGCCAGGAATTGATCGCCCGGATCGGACGCCCCCCTACGCCGCTCTGGTCGGCCGATGTCCTTCGTGATCGGCCCGACATCGTGGAAGACGTCCACGTCGCTTTCCTTGAGGCTGGCGCGGATGTGATCACGCTGAGCAGCTACTCCGCCACGCCGTCTCGTTTGGCGCGGGCTCAAAGAGAAGACGAGTTCAAAGACCTGCAAGCGGCCGCCCTCTCCGCTGCGCGGAACGCGCGGAAACGCACCGGATCCGCGGCGCTCATCGCGGGTTGCCTGCCGCCGCTTCCTGGCAGCTACCGGCCTGAAGATCGGTTCAGCGCCGAAGCAACAACCGAGGAATACGCCCGCATCGTCGAGGCGCAGGCCCAAGACGTCGACCTGTTCCTCTGTGAAACCCTGCCGTCACTTGAGGAAGTGCGCCTCGCCACCCGTGCGGCTCGAGGCAGCGGAAAGCCGGTGTGGACGGCCATGACCGTGGATGAGAGCGACGGCCGAAAATTGCGATCCGGAGAGGCCGTCGCCGACGCCGGCGCTGCGGCCTTGGAGGAAGGGGCCGAGAGCGTACTTATCAACTGTTCGCCGCCGGAAACCGTCACGGCCGGATTGCAGGAACTTCTGAAGACGGGCGGGAAAACCGGCGCTTACGCCAA
This sequence comes from uncultured Caulobacterales bacterium, assembly GCA_964483375.1. Lineage (GTDB taxonomy): Bacteria > Pseudomonadota > Alphaproteobacteria > Caulobacterales > Maricaulaceae > JAUIEH01. The sequence continues at coordinate 38,912 of CAZABJ010000010.1, read as the reverse complement.
CGCCTTCACCACGGTCAAACCCCTTCGCGGCGATGCGACCGTCGATGTTCTCAAATCCCGCACGGATCTTGGTCCGGAGGCTTACGCCGACATCGCTTTGGGTTGGGCGGCGGCCGGAGCGGCGATCATCGGCGGATGCTGCGAGATTTCGCCCAGCCACATCGCCGCTATCCACCAACGTCGCTGAGCTGGGCTGAGCTCTCGCGAACCCTGCGCAATTGCCCGCGCGGCTCTGACTTTAGGCTTGCTGGCTTTGATCCACACGATCTTTGAGGATTTGAGAGGCGCGGAAAACCAACACGCGCCGGGCGTCGATTGCCGCGGGCTCGCCGGTCTTGGGGTTTCTCCCCTGACGCTCATTCTTGTCCCGCACCGAAAACGCCCCAAACGAGGAGAGCTTCACCGTTTCCCCCGCCACCAACGCTTCTCCCACAAGGTCGAGCACGCTCTCCAGAAGCGCCGCTCCATCCTGACGAGACACGTCGATCTCTTCGGCCAAGGCTTCGGCTAAGTCTGCGCGGGTGAGCGTGTTTTGGCTCATGCTTGCGGTCTCCTATCGTGTCGCGCACGTTAGACGCACCCAAAACCCTCGTCAATTCAAGGCGTTCCGGGCTTGTGGACTACATCCGCACCAGCGAAGCGCCCCACGTCAGGCCCCCGCCCATGGCTTCGAACAAGACCAGGTCGCCCGTCTTAATCCGCCCGTCACGAACCGCAGTCTCCAGCGCGAGGGGCACGGAGGCCGCGGAGGTGTTGCCGTGGCGGGCGACGGTGGAGACCACCCGGCCTTCGTCGAGCCCGAGACGCTTGGCGACGGATTCCAGAATTCTCTGGTTCGCCTGGTGGGGCACGAACCAGTCGATGTCTTGAACCGGAACGCCGGCGCGCTCGGCCACGGTTTCTATGGCTTCGGCGATATTCGTAACGGCGTGCCGAAAGACTTGGTTGCCCTGCATCCGAAGACGCCCCACCGAGCGCGTGCTCGACGGTCCCCCGTCCACATACAGCAAATCGCCAAAGCGACCGTCGGACCGGAGATAAGACTGCAGAACCCCCCGCGCCGCGGCGTCCCCATTCACCGGCTGGGCGCGAAGAAGCACCGCCCCGGCTCCATCCCCAAACAACACGCAGGTCGAACGGTCAGACCAGTCGAGGATACGCGAAAACGTCTCCGCGCCGATCACAAGCGCGGTCTTGGCGAGACCGCGGCCGATCATCGCGTCCGCCGCAGCCAACGCATACAGGAACCCCGAACACACCGCCTGGACATCAAACGCCGCCCCGCCGCGGACGCCCAGATCGTTTTGGATCATGGTCGCGGTGGCGGGAAACGTTCGGTCCGGCGTCGCCGTGGCGACGACGATCAAGTCGATTTCATCAACGCTTGCGCCTGCATGCTCTAGCGCGGCGCGCGCGGCGTTCAGCCCGAGCTGAGAGGTCGTCTCCCCATCCGCGGCGATGCGACGTTCGCGGATGCCGGTTCGTTCGGTGATCCAATCGTCGCTCGTGTCCACCATGCCGGCCAGCTCTTCATTGCCGAGCACGCGCTCAGGCAAATAGGCCCCGACGCCCTCAATGACTGAGCGCGGCGGGGTCATCGCACCGCCTCGGCGGTTTCCGCTGCAGCGCGGGCCTCAGCCGCCTCGGCGAAGCGAGAGAGATTGGCGGTGACCTCTTCGGAAAAGTTGCTGCGTGCGAGCTCCCCGGCGATCCTGAGAGCGGTGGCGAACCCTTGCCCATCCGTGCCGCCATGGCTTTTGACCACCACGCCGTTCAATCCCAGGAACACGCCCCCGTTCACATTGCGCGGATCCATGCGATCGCGCAGCCCGCGCAGGGCGTGACGGCTGAGAAGCGCGCCGGCTTTCGCGAGCGTATCGCTCGTCAACGCCTCTCGCACCCAGCCTCCCACCAATCGCGCCATCCCCTCGGCGGTCTTCAGCGCCACATTGCCCGTGAAACCATCGGTCACAACCACATCGGTCGTCCCCAGGCTGATGTCGTGACCTTCGACGAACCCGCGGTAGTTCAAATCCAAATCGCTTTCCCGGAGGAGCTGATCGGCTTCGCGAACGATGGCGTTGCCTTTCACATCCTCCGCCCCGACGTTCAACAAACCGACGCTGGGGCGGGCGTGACCATGCACGGCTCGGGCGTAGGCCTCGCCCATGATCGCGAACTCAATCAACTGGCGGGCGCTCGCCTCCACGGTCGCGCCGACATCAAGAACAACGCAGAAGGCTCCCGGCGTGGGCCAGCTCGCCGCAATGGCCGGCCGGTGAACGTTCGCCGCCATGCGCAGGACGATTTTCGAAATCGCCATCAGAGCGCCAGTGTTTCCGGCCGAAACGACCGCTTGGGCCTCGCCCTTTTTGACCGCCTCAACGGCGTTCCACATGCTCGAGCCGCGTGCCCGGCGCAGAGCCTCGCTCGGCTTGTCGCCCATCTCCACTTTGGTCTCAGCGTGATAGACCTCGCAGACCGACGCCGCGTCGGGTTGGGCCTCCAAGAGCGGCGCAATCAGGCGACGATCGCCATGCAACTGGTACCGCGCCCCGCCAGGATTGACGCGTTCCGCAATGGCGACACCGTCGACGACGATTGCGGGCGCTTCGTCCCCGCCCATAGCGTCAATGGCGATCACGGCGTTTTGCGACATGGACGCAGCTCCGAATCCGGCCGCGGTTCAGCGCGGGTGCGGCGACGCCGCCGGACAGTAGTGAAAGGCCGCACTTTGACAAGCCGTAGCGATCGCCATGAAGGCCATTAGCCAGGCGGCGGGGGAAAACTCGGTCTATTCGAGCCTTTTTCTCGGCGCAGCGGCGCCAACATCCGGTCGGTTTGTCGAACATATTGCTGAAGCGCCTCGGCGAAGGCCGGCTCGACCTCCCCATGCACGAAGAGATTGCGCGCTAAGGCGGCCGCCAGCGCTTCATCGCCTTCGGCCAGGCCTTCGCGATACGCTTTTGCTCGGCCGTAAAAGGCTTCGCTCATGGCTTTGATCTTTTTGGCGACGCTGAGATCGCCCACGCCCATCTCGCGCAACGCCGCATCCATATCGCTGAAAAACGCGTCAAACACCTCTTGGGACAATCCCGCAGCATCCGGCCGCGCCCCGAGCGCATCGACAACGAAGAACACGTGCAGCATCAAGACTTCAAACCGGCCCTCAACGGTGTCGGGAATCCGCCCGGGGCCGTAAAAGCCGGCGGCGCGCGCTTGAGCGAGCGCGCTATGGTAGATTTCCTCAGCTGTTTCCCGTTTCCGTGCGAACACCGCTTTACTCTCCCGACGCTTCAGCCGCACACCCGGCTTGAACCAGGCGAAGCCCGCGGCTACGCCAGTAACCTAGATTAGACTCACAAGATGGGGAGCCTCGCATGACGCCTCGCACCTTTCGCCGCCTGATGCTGCTTGGCGTGGTGGCGCCGGCCGCCCTGGCCGCGGCATGCACGCCCACGGTGCGCCGCCACGGCTATGTGCCCGAGAGCGAGCCGCTCACGGCGATCACCGCCGGCGAAGACACCCGCGCCACGGTGCTAGCGCGCTATGGCAACCCCTCCACCGCCGGGGTGTTCGAGGAGAACGTCTGGTACTATGTGACCGACGTCCGCGAACAGCTGGGCTTTCTCGCTCCCTCCTCCTCGGCCCGGCTCATCGTGGTGGTCGAGTTCGACGATGAGGGCGTCGTGAATTCCGTTGAAAGCATCGACTTGGACGCTTCGCGCGACGTCGCGTTGGTGGATCGGGAAACGCCCACCCGCGGTCGTGAGCTGACCATCCTGGAACAAATTCTGGGCAATGTGGGTCGGTTGCCGACCGACCAAATTGGCGGCCAAGAGAACCTTCCCGGCGGAGCCGGCGGTCCCCGTCGGGAATAGTCGAACATCGGCCAGCCGCCGTCGCCGCGGCGGCCGCCTTCACCACAAAAAGAAACGCCCCGACCGCGTTTGGTCGGGGCGTTTTGCGTTCAGCGCGCGGCTTCGTCCTAGCCGCCGTTTTGCCGGGCGATCACCGCGAGCAACATCAACGCGACGATATTGGTGATCTTGATCATTGGGTTCACGGCGGGACCCGAGGTGTCCTTGTAGGGGTCGCCGACAGTATCCCCGGTCACCGCTGCCTTATGCGCTTCGGAGCCCTTGCCGTGGGTCACGCCGTCGCGGTCGGTGAACCCGTCTTCGATCAGCTTCTTGGCGTTGTCCCAAGCGCCGCCGCCGGCGGTCATCGAGATGGCCACGAACAGCCCCGTGACGATGACGCCCAACAGCATCGCGCCCAAGGCCGCGAGCGCGTTGTCGAGGCCCGCGCCGGGGACAAGCAAGATGACGAGGAACAGCACGATGGGCGACAGCACCGGCAAGAGCGAAGGCACGATCATCTCTTTAATCGCCGCGCCGGTGAGGAGCGACACCGCACGTCCATAATCGGGCTTGCTTTCAAAGGTCATGATTTTCGGGTCATCGCGGAATTGGCGGCGAACTTCCGCCACGATGGCTTCCGCAGCACGCCCGACCGCCATCATCGACATCCCGCCGAACAAGAACGGCAGCAGCCCCCCGAAGAACAGGCCGACGACCACATAGGGGTTGGACAACGCGAAATCGGGGCTCACCCCGTTAAAGGCCGGATAACTTCCCGGATTGGCGGCGAAATACGCCAAGTCCTCGGTGTAAGCGGCGAACAAGACCAGCGCGCCCAAACCGGCCGACCCGATCGCGTAGCCCTTGGTGACGGCCTTCGTGGTGTTCCCCACCGCATCAAGCGCGTCAGTGGTTTCCCGAACGCTGTCGTCCAAGCCCGCCATTTCGGCGATGCCGCCGGCATTATCGGTCACCGGGCCGAAGGCGTCCAACGCCACCACCATGCCGGCCAGGGCGAGCATCGTGGTCACCGCGATGGCGATGCCGAACAGACCCGCCAGGATGTAGGTGGAGATAATGCCGACGATGATCACCAGCGCCGGCATGGCCGTGGCCTCCAGCGACACCGCAAGGCCTTGAATGACGTTGGTGCCATGTCCTGAGACCGAGGCTTGCGCCACCGAACGCACCGGGCGATAGGCCACGCCGGTGTAGTATTCGGTGATCCAAACGATGGCCCCGGTGACGACCAGGCCGATCACGCCGCAGAGAAACGCGTCCATCTGCGAGATCACATCGCCCCCCGAGGTGGTCGGCGGTTCGTCGAACCCGCCGAACGCCCATTGCGCGGCGAACCAAACCACCGGAACCGACAAGACCGCCGAGGCGATGAAGCCCTTATAGAGCGCGCCCATGACGTTGCGCGATTGGCCGAGCCGCACGAAAAACGTGCCGATGATGGAGGAAATGATGCAGCCCGCGCCGATCAGCAGCGGAAGCATCATCATCGCCAGGACCACGCCTTCCCCCGCATCCCGGAACAAGACCGAGGCCAAGACCATCGTGGCGACCACGGTCACGGCGTAGGTTTCGAACAAATCGGCGGCCATGCCGGCGCAGTCGCCGACATTGTCGCCCACATTGTCAGCGATGGTCGCGGCGTTGCGCGGGTCGTCCTCAGGGATGCCGGCTTCGACTTTGCCGACCATATCCCCGCCCACATCGGCGCCCTTGGTGAAGATGCCGCCGCCCAAACGCGCGAAAATCGAGATGAGCGAGGCGCCGAACCCAAGCGCGACGAGAGGGTCGATGACCTCACGGGAGGTCAGGCCATAGCCCATGACGCCAACGAGGAGGCCGAAATAGCCGGCCACGCCCAGTAGCGCGAGACCCGCCACGAGCATCCCGGTCACCGCGCCGGAACGGAACGCGATCGAGAGCCCCTGCGCGAGGCCCTGTTTGGAGGCCTCCGTGGTGCGAACATTCGCCCGGACCGACACCAGCATGCCGATATAGCCGGCCGCGCCCGACAAGACCGCGCCGACCAAAAAGCCGCCTGCGGTCATAAAATCGAAAAGACCGGCGACGATGACGAGAATCACCAGGCCGACCACGGCGATTGTTGTGTATTGACGCCGCAGATAGGCGTTCGCGCCCTCTTGGATCGCCGCGGCGATCTCCTGCATTTTCGCGTCGCCGGCATTGGCTTGCAGCAAAAAGCGCGTTTGCAGCGCTCCATACGCCACAGCCGCCAGCGCGGCCGCGATGACCCACCAGATCTCGACGCCCATCTTCCGCCCCGTCTATTGCGTTGTGTGGAGGGCGTCGCGCTTCAGCGCGGCCGATTCGGCTCCGCCCCTTTCGAAAAGTTGCGGGACGCTGCCACAATCACGTCAGTGGTGCAACACAACCGCTTCGATGCGGTCCCAGGGCTCAGTTCACGCGGGCGCGCCGCGTGTCGACGCCTATGATTTCGACACGCTCGATCGAACCGGGCTCAAGCACTTCGTCCAAGCCTTCCTGCATCACCTCGCGGGCGGCTTCCATATCGAGCCGGGTCGGATCGTTAGGATCGGCCACGCTTGTCCGGTGAGCAGCGCGAATCATCGCGTCGCGCATATAGTGGGTGCGCTCCCGAAGCCGCCAATGGCTCACGCCTTCGGACGCCACAAGACGCACCGTGACGAAGAGATAATTCTCGAGATGATCGTTGCGGAACGCCGGCATCACCATGGTGGGAATGTCGATGACGCGGGGGTTCTCCGAGGACGTCGTCGTTTCATCGACCGGTTGGTCGCTATAGACGGGGTCCAAGGTGAATCCCGCCCGCACGCGATTGGACGGCTCGCTCGCGTCACCGCCTCCCCCGCCCGCGCCGATGGCGGGAGCGCTAAGAAACAGTGCGGCGAACAGCGAGATAAGCAGGCGCGAGGTCATAGTCCGAGCCTAACCCCGTCGCCCTAGAAATGGGTGAAGCCGGCCCGTTCGATTTTAAGCACCTGCCCGTCCGCGGTGCGCACTTGCACGCCCGCGCCGGGTTCAACCCTCCCAATCTCTGCGAGGATGACCCCGCAACGTCGTCCGGCGTCCAACACCTCTTTGGGCGGATCGGGACTGGTGAACGCGACCACATAGTCATCCCCGCCTGTCAAAAGCGAGGCTAAGGCTTTATCGGGGTCCTCGGCTTGGGCGATAGCTTCGGCGGCGCCAGTCGGAAGAGGCGTCCGCTCAGCCTGAATGACAATGCCGACGCCGGAGGCGCGGGCGATATGGCCCACATCGGCGGCTAGGCCGTCAGAGATGTCCGCCGAGGCGGAGGCGTGCGCCGCCAAAAGCGGAATCGCTCCCACGGTCAGCTCCGGCGCCAGGAAATGCGGGTGCTCAAGCGCGCCCCTGCGCGAGCCTTCTAGAGGCCCCAGCGCGGCGCGCAACGCCGTCACGCCCTCAAGCGCCAGCAACCCTGCGCCAATGGGTCCGGTGACATAGAGCCGGTCGCCCGGCCTGGCCCCGTCACGACGAGGAACCTGTCCCTCAGGCGCACCGAAAACCGTTGCCGAAACCACAAGCGCGGTCCCGCCGCGCGCGGTGTCCCCGCCCATGAGCGCCATGCCGAGCCCGGCTTGCGTGCGGGCGAGCCCGTCGCAAAACGCCGCGGCTTCTTCATCCCGCCAGGGCTTGGGAAGCGTCAGGCTGAGAAGATAGCCCTTCGGCCAGGACGCTTTGGCGATCAAATCCGAGACCGCGGCCAAAAGAGCTTTGGATGCGACCCCATCGAGGGGGTCCTCGGCGAAGAAATGCGCGCCCTCGACGAGCGTATCGACGCTGACCACCCAGCGCTCGTCCAAAAGAGCGGCGTCATCGGTCAACCCCGCCGCGCCGGGCCAGGACGCGGCCAATGGCGACAAGCGCTCGGCGATGAACGCAAACTCGTCCAAATCGCTACTCGCTGGCCGTAAACTCGTCGCTGCGCACCCGTCTGGCGATCCCGTCCAACGCGGCGTTGAGAAAGCGCAGCTCCTCGCCATCGTCAAAAAAGGCGGCGGCGACATCCACATAGGCGCCGACACTCGCTCTAGCGGGGATGTCGAGCCGAAAAGCCAGCTCATAAACGCCCGCCCTCAGGATGGCCCGCGCGGTGGCGTCGATGCGGTCGAGCCGCCAGCCCGCAGCGAGCGCATCCGCGGCGGTGCGGTCTATCTCGTTTTGTTGCGCGACGACGCCTTCGACGATGGTCCGGAACAGGGTCTCATCCACAAGACCAGCGCGTTCCTCTTCCGGCAGTCGGTGTTCGAGAAACTCCGCGATCACCGCGCCCGCTCCCCGACCGCCGAACTCAAGCTGGTAAAGCGCCTGCACCGCCGCGACGCGGGTTTCCGCCCGGCTCGCCGCGAACCAGGCGGGTCCCTTGGCTGGCAGGTCCGCGCCGCTCATGCGGGCCCTCCTGCGAACTGCTCAAGCGCGCTCATCATCGCCAGGCAGGCGCGGGCGGCCTCCCCGCCTTTGTCTTTCTCCTCGCGGCGAGCCCGGACCCATGCCTGCGCGGGGTTCTCGACCGTCAAAACGCCGAAGCCGATCGCCAGGCCTTCGCCGATGGAAAGGTCCATCAATCCTCGGGCGCACTCTCCGCAGACATAGTCGTAGTGGCTCGTCTCCCCCCGAATGACGCATCCTAGCGCCACAAAGCCCGCAAACCGCATCGGTCCGCGCGCAGCCGCCGCAATCAGGCCGGGGATCTCAAAGGCGCCAGGGGCTTCGCAGCGCTCCACGCCCACACCCGCCGCCGACAGCGCCGCCATCGCGCCGGCCTCCAACTCGTCTGTGATGTCGCGATAATAGCGCGCCGCAACGATGAGGACGGGTGCGTCACGGGGCATTTTGCGGATCCGGCAAGGGGCGTTTCTCCAAGATCTTCAGGCCATAGCCGTCCAACCCGACGACGTGTTTGGGCTCGTTGGTGAGCAGGATCATGTCTCGAATTCCCAGGTCGAGCAGAATCTGCGCGCCCACGCCGATTTCGCGCAACTTCCGCGTTTCGGCATCATCGCTGGACGACGGCGCTCCGCCGAGCCGCTCGGAAATCGCAGACGGGTGGGTTTCGCGAATCAGGACCACCGCACCGGGTTCGTCGGCCTGGCTGACCGCCCGCAAGGCGCGTTCGATCAACCCGCCCCGCAATCCGGCCTCGCCCGCTGCATCGGCGAGGAAGTCGACCTTGTGCATGCGAACCAGCGCCGGGGCATCCGCGCGCAACCGACCCTTGGTGAGCGCCACATGCTCCGCCCCGTCAAGCGCGTTGCGATACACCACGACCCGAAACGTCCCGCCCCATCGCGTTTCGAATTCCGTATCGAGCGTGCGTTCGACAAACCGGTCATGACGGCGTCGATACGCGATGAGATCCTCGATCGCTCCGATTTTCAGCCCGTGACGCTGGGCGAACGCCACCAGGTCGGGCAGCCGCGCCATCGTGCCGTCGTCATTCATGATCTCGCAGATGACGCCGGCGGGCGTGAGCCCGGCCAATCGGGCGATATCGACGGAGGCCTCGGTATGCCCCGCCCGCGTCAACACCCCGCCGTCTCGGGCGACAAGCGGAAACACATGACCGGGCGTGACGATGTCGCCGGCGTCGCGCGCAGGGTCTATCGCCACAGCGATCGTTCGCGCGCGGTCATGAGCGGAAATGCCGGTGGAGACCCCGTCTCTGGCTTCGATGGAGACGGTGAATGCGGTTTGGTGGACGGTGCGATTGTCATCGCTCATCGGCCGCAGACGGAGCGTTTCCGTCCGCGCGGCGGTGAGCGTGAGACAAATCAGCCCGCGCCCCTCCTTCGCCATGAAATTCACCGCATCGGGCGTGGCGAATTGCGCGGGGATGACGAGGTCCCCCTCATTCTCACGGTCCTCGGCGTCGACCAGGATGTACATCCGCCCGTTGCGGGCGTCTTCGATGATGTCTTCGATGGGAGAAAGCGGGCTGTCGTCCATGGAGCCTCAGGCGCGCGTGTCGATGAGACGGGCGAGGTAGCGCGCGACCATGTCCGCCTCAAGGTTCACGTCGTCTCCCACGGACAACGCGCCGAGCGTGGTTTCTTCGGCGGTGTGCGGGATGATGTTCACGCCGAAGCGAGACCCGTCGACCTCATTGACGGTCAAGGACACCCCGTCAATCGCGATCGACCCCTTTGGCGCGATCATGCGAGCGAGCCCCTCCGGCGCGTCGAACGCTAGGCGCAGGGAACCGCCTTCGACATCGCGCGACGCCAAGCGCCCCACCCCGTCCACATGCCCAGTGACCAAATGTCCGCCGAGCTCCTCGCCGGCCTTGAGCGCGCGTTCGAGGTTCACCGGCGCGCCCACCTCCCACCGTTTGAGAGCCGTCTTCGATAAGGTCTCTTGGGACAGCTCCACCGCATGCCATGCGCCCCGCGCAGCCGGGCCCTTTTCGATGACGGTCAGACAGCAGCCCGCATGGGAGATCGATGCGCCGACGGCGATGCCCTCCGGGTCATAGCGGCTTTCAACGTCGAACCGCATCGCGTCGCGTCCTGGCGTGACGGCTCGGATGCGCCCCACATCGGTGATGATGCCCGTGAACATGTCTCAAGCGCTTTCGGTTTTGGCGGGAGCCGCCTCATAGCGCTCCCAAATATCGGGTCCGACCAAGGCTGCGTCGAGCCGGATGAAACGCGGCGCGTCGGCGAGCCGCATCACGCCGAGTTCGCCCAGGGCGGGGCGACCTTCCGCGCCAAGGGCGATGGGGGCGCGAAACCACTCGATCCTGTCCACCAACCCGGCCCGTAAGAAGGACGCAGCGAGGGTTCCGCCGCCTTCGATGAGAATGCGCGCCGGTGACGCTCGTCGTGGCGGTTCGAGATAGTCGAAATTCTCGATGATGCGGTCGAGCATGCTTTGAGGATCAAGGCCGCGCCCGCTTGGATCGGCTTCGCAGTGACTCACCAACAGCCCCGACCGGTCATCCAGATAGTCTAGCGCGTTCGCCGGGCCGGTTCGCAGCGTTCCCGGCTCTCCCTTCGGTTCGAGCCTCGTGAGCAGACAAACCGGGGACCGCCAAGAGGAGGACTGGTAGAGCTTCGCGTCCTGGGCGGTGCGCAACCGGGCATCGGCAACGACGCGAAGAGGCTGCTGAGCGTCAAAATCCGGCAGCCTGACGGTCAAAAGCGGATCGTCGTCGATCACCGTTTGGCTCCCGACCAGAACCGCGTCGTGCTCAGCGCGCAGGCGGTGAACCGCTTCTCGGGCCTCAGGCCCGGTGATCCATTGGCTTTCCCCGCTTGCGGTCGCAATCCGGCCGTCAAGCGAAGTCGCCAGTTTGAGGGTGACCTGCGCGGCCGTCATTCCGGCTCTTCATCAGCGGCGAGCTTCTGGGCGTCGATGAAACGCTCGAAATCGCCGACTTCTCGGAAGTCCTTATAAACGCTGGCATAGCGCACATAGGCCACGTGATCCAACTCGGCCAAACCCTCCATCACCATTTCCCCCAGCGTGGAGGATGGGATTTCGCTGTCGCCGAGGCTTTCGAGGCGACGCACGATGCCCGAGATCATTTGCTCGACTTGATCGGTTTCGATGGGGCGTTTCCGCGTCGCGATTTGGATGGATCGCGCGAGCTTGTCCCGATCGAACGGCGCCCGACGGCCGGACTTTTTGACGATCGTCACCTCGCGGATCTGCACCCGTTCGAAGGTGGTGAACCGCCCCCCGCATTTGGGGCAGAGCCGACGTCGCCGAATGACCGCGCCCTCTTCAGCCGGGCGGGAGTCCTTCACTTGCGTGTCAGGATTTGCGCAGAACGGGCATCTCATTGGGGATTGCGCGCCAGGGCGGGCGCGCTGCTCAGCGGGACGAAAAAGACCGGTGAAGCCGAAGCGGCGCGAGAATTATGCACCATAAATGGGGAACCGCTTGCAGAGTGCGATCGCTCGGTCACGCACGGCGGCTTCCACGCTGGGATCGCCCTCTGGATTGCCGGCCAACGCATCAAGCACCTCACACATCAAAGCGCCGATTTCGTTGAACTCCGGCTCGCCGAAACCCCGCGTCGTGCCCGCCGGAGAGCCGACGCGAATGCCTGAGGTGACCATGGGTTTTTCGGGGTCGTTCGGCACCCCGTTCTTGTTGCAAGTGATGGCCGCGCGTTCGAGCGCTTTTTCCGCGGCGGCGCCTTTCACGCCTTTGGGGCGCAGGTCCACAAGCGCGAGATGGCTGTCGGTGCCGCCGGAAATGATGGCGTAGCCGCCGTCCACCAGCCGCCCCGCCAGCGCCTTGGCGTTCGCCACCGTTTGGGCGGCATACTCTTTAAACGCAGGCTGCAACGCCTCGCCGAAAGCCACCGCTTTGGCGGCGATCACATGCATCAGCGGACCGCCCTGAAGCCCCGGAAACACCGCGGAGTCAAACTTCTTCCCGAGGTCCAGGTCATTGGACAGGATCATGCCCCCCCGCGGACCGCGTATCGTCTTGTGCGTGGTCGATGTCACCACATGCGCGTGCGGAACCGGGTTGGGGTAAACCCCGCCTGCGACCAAGCCGGAAAAATGCGCCATATCCACAAGAAACTTTGCGCCGACTTCGTCAGCGATCTCGCGGAAGGCGGCGAAATCGATATGCCGGCTGTAAGCGGAGCCGCCGGCGATAATAAGCGCGGGCCTGTGCTCGCGCGCTTTGTCGCGGACTTCGTCCATGTCCAGCCAGCCGTCCTCACGCACGCCGTAAGTGACGGCGTTGAACCACTTGCCCGACAGGTTCGGCCGCGCCCCATGCGTGAGATGGCCGCCGGCGTCCAGGCTCATGCCTAGGATCGTATCCCCAGGCTTTATGAGAGCGAGAAAGACCGCCTGGTTGGCTTGCGCGCCTGAGTGGGGCTGCACGTTGGCCCAGGCGCATTGGTAAAGACGCTTGAGGCGATCTCGGGCGAGGTCTTCCACTACGTCCACATGCTGGCAGCCGCCATAATAGCGTCGCCCCGGATATCCCTCGGCGTATTTGTTGGTGAGCACTGAGCCTTGCGCTTCCAATACCGCGCGGGAAACGATGTTCTCCGACGCGATGAGCTCAATCTCATGCTGCTGACGCCCCTCCTCCGCCCCGATGGCGGAGAACACCTCGGCGTCGACCTGGTTGAGATCGCCAGTGAAAAAAGAAGCGGGAACGCCTCCGCGCAATGCTGTCTCACCCATAACGACCTACCTCATTCTAAGGAACCTTAACGCAACGTCTTAGCGGTCGACGGCGTTACCAATCAACCGCGTTCCTTCATATATGCCCTTGAAGTTCCTTTCGTTTAGCGCAAGTTGTCGCTCGTTTCAGAAAATTCGGACGCCCAAGCCTTTTGTACAGCCAATGTTCCTTGCTGCTTTACCCAGTTGTAATACTTGAAAGCCATGGATAGTTCAGCGATATTGCCTGCGATTCGTAGGCCGCCGTCGCGTCGCGCCAATACACTTCCAGAGGTAACCGAATGAACGACCAACTCACAGAAATGCCGATTTCGCAGGAAGACATCCTGCAGATGACTGCTGACGTCGTCTCCGCATATGTGGGCAACAATCCCATTCCGCTCGGCTCGGTCAAAGACCTGATTGTCGAGGTTCACCAAGGACTTTCCGCCGCCGCCTCGGCGCAAACCGAAAAGCCGCTTGAGAAGCCGAAGCCGGCCGTGCCGATTTCGAAGTCGGTCACCGATGATTACATCATCTGCCTAGAAGACGGCAAAAAACTGAAGATGCTGAAGCGCTATCTTCGTACGACCCACAACATGTCGCCTGAAGAGTACCGCCGGCGCTGGGGCCTGCCTTCGGACTATCCGATGGTCGCACCGAGCTACGCCAAGCGGCGTTCCGAATTCGCCAAGAAAATCGGTCTTGGCAAAGGCGTTCGTCGTAAAGACGGCTAAGCGCCAAGATAGTGATTGAATGAAGCCGCCGCGGCGCTTCAACGCCCGGCGGTTTTATCATGTTTCGACTATCTTAAAACAGCAGAGCTTTTAGGTTTTAAAGCCGGGCTTTGTCGGCGGGTCAGGGTTTTCGAGATGCGCAGACAGGCGCCGCGCCAGTTTGCCCGCCGCAAGCCGCTCCAAGTCGCTGCGCGCTGCGGTGGCCGGGCCGAGTGCGACGACTTCCAGACCCGTTTCGCCATCCACGGCGACGACACGCGCGTAGTTCCCCACCATCTCGATTTCAACAAGGACTTCGCGGCCGCGCAGAATGTCGCGGGGATCTGCGCCCGCGGTCACGCGGCGGCGCGCGCCATATGGTGGCGCACCCATAACAGATCCAAAGCGTCCACAAGTTCGTCCATCATCGCGTCGGTGTGGAGCGGAGACGGCGTGAAGCGCAATCTCTCGGTCCCCTTGGGCACGGTGGGATAATTGATCGGCTGCACATAAACGCCGAACTCATCCAGCAGGGCGTCGCTGATCGCCTTGGTGCAGCGCGGGTCGCCGATCATCAGCGGCACGATATGCGTGGTCGACGGTCCCACGGGGAATTCCGCAGCGGCCAGCCGCGCCTTGAGGGTCGCAGCACGCTCCTGGTGGCGTTCCCGAAGTTGGGGGGTGGCGCGCACATGGCGCACGCTGGCGAGCGCTCCCGCCGCGACCGCCGGCGCCAAGGACGTGGTGAAAATGAACCCCGCTGCGATAGAGCGCACCGCATCGATGATCGCCGCGCTGGCGGTGATGTAACCGCCCATCACGCCGAAGGCCTTGCCAAGCGTGCCTTCGATGATGTCGATGCGCGCGGCGGCGGCGTCGCGTTGCGAGATCCCGCCGCCTTCTTGGCCGTAGAGCCCCACCGCATGGACCTCGTCGAGATAGGTCATGGCGCCGTATTTGTCGGCGAGATCGCAAACCGCATGAAGCGGCGCCACGTCGCCATCCATCGAATAGACGGATTCAAATGCGATCACCTTCGGCGCATCGGCGGGCGCTTCTTTCAGCAACGCCTCAAGATGCTCGAGGTCGTTGTGCCGCCAGATCCGCTTCTCGCACCGCGCCGCCTTCACGCCTGCGATCATCGAGGCGTGGTTCATGGCGTCGGAAAACACGATCACGCCGGGCAAAATTTTCGACAGAACGCTCAGCGTCGCTTCATTCGACACGTAGCCGGACGTGAATAAAAGACCCGCTTCCTTGCCGTGCAAATCGGCGAGCTCTCGCTCCAAATCCGCGTGCCACCACGTCGATCCGGAGATATTCCGCGTCCCGCCCGAACCCGCGCCCGCTCTTGCGATCGCATCGCGCATCGCGTCGAGCACCACGGGGTTTTCGCCCATGCCGAGATAGTCGTTGGAACACCAGACGGTGATGTCGCGCTCGCCCGCGTCGGTGCGCAGAACCGCTCGCGGAAAAGCGCCGCAACGCCGCCGAATATCGGCGAAGACGCGGTAGCGACCCTCCGAACGGACCGCTTCGACCGCTTCGCGAAATCGCGCGTCGTAGTCCATGTCACCGCCCTTGACGCTTTCGGCGCAACCCTACGCCGACGGACAAAGAATAATGGGGCGAAGGCGGGTTTGGCGACAATGGCGTATCGACGCATGCAGCCTGCGTGAAGGCGTCAGAGGCGATAGCGTATGTGGTCGTCCCAAAAGCGCTCCAAACGGACAAGCGCGGCGTTGACGTTGTCAAGCGCGTCGGCGTCGAGCTGGGCCACCGGGGTCAATGATCTCAGATGGCGTGCGAACAGCGCGGTCAACTGGTCCCGCACCGCCCGGCCTTCCGGGGTCAAGCTGACCCGCACCGAACGGCGATCGGCGTCGGAGCGTTCGTGACGCAGCAGGCCCGCATCCACCAGTTTCTTGAGATTGTAAGAAACGTTCGAGCCCAGATAGTGCCCGCGGGTGCGCAATTCGCCCGCGGTCAACTCTTCCTCGCCGATATTGTAAATCAGCAGCGCCTGAACGCTGTTGAGATCGCTTCGGCCGCCGCGATCGAGCTCGTCTTTGATGACGTCGAGAAGCTGACGATGCAGACGTTCCACCAAACGCAGCGTGCGCTGGTAGGATTCCGCTTCAACATGGTGCGCCGACGGGCCTTCGTCGGCGGCGCGCGCCGGGTTCGCCATCGCTTCGCCGCTCCTCCTCTAAACACGGCGTTACGATGGCGCAAAAACCTCTCGATTTCGTTTAGCCGGCGCTTCGCAGTGTTGAGAGCGGGTTAACGTCGTCCTTGCCACGCCCCTGCGATGAGCTCGAACACGCCTGAGAAGTCGCGCTCGCCCCCGCCCAACGCCTCAAACATCGCGTAGAGGGCTTCGGCTTGCGCTCCCAGGGGAGTTGCTGCGCCCGCGTTCGCCGCGGCTGCTTGTGCGAGCTTCAGGTCTTTGAGCATCATCGCGGTCGCAAAACCGGGGGCGTAGTCCCGGTTGGCCGGGCTCGCCGGCACCGGGCCGGGAACGGGGCAGTAGCTCGTCAGGGACCAGCTTTGCCCTGAGGCTTTCGACGCGATGTCGAAAAACCTTTGCCGATCGAGGCCCAATTTGTCGGCCAGGGCGAACGCCTCGCAGGTGCCGATCATGGAAATGGCGAGCAACATGTTGTTGCAGATTTTCGCCGCCTGGCCGGCGCCGCTATCCCCGGCATGGATGACGGCCTTGCCCATCGCTTGAAGCACGGGCTCGGCGCGCGCGAACCCTTGGCCGCTTCCGCCGACCATGAACGTCAAGGTCCCGCCCTGGGCGGCGGCGACCCCGCCGGACACCGGGGCGTCGACCATGTCGAACCCGGATGTCGCGGCGGCTTCCGCGACGCCGCGAGCGTTGTCCACATCGATGGTCGAGCAGTCGATGAACGCAGCGCCCGGCGCGGCCGAAGCCATCACGCCGTTTTCGCCTTCATAGACCGCCCGCACATGAGGGCCGGCGGGCAACATCGTCACGACCGTCTCTGCGCCCGCGACGGCGTCGCTGAGGGTCACAGCCGGACGACAACCCGCCTCGGCCGCCCGCGCCCGCGCGTCCTGTGAGAGATCAAACGCGCGGGTTTCGTGCCCGGCCTTGGCGAGATTGGCCGCCATCGGCCCGCCCATATTGCCTAAGCCGATAAATGCGACGCTCGCCATGACGCGGGCTCCTTGTCAGGCGCCGCCGGCAGTTTGGAGGTGCGGCGGCACGGGTTTGGGATAAAGGCCGTATTCGTTCACGCGCAGCTGCGACGGGATGAAGCCCAGGGCGACGATGTAAGCCAGGTACACCAGAAGCGCGAGCCCTGGGGACGCGAAGAACAAGACGCCATAAGTGAGCGGTCCGATGAGAACGAACCAACCCGTCAAGCCCAAATCGTGGAACCGCCGAATGCCGACGGTGATGCTTGGCGCCAAGAAACCGAGTTGGGTCAGGGCGGTGAACACCATGACGTACGGGTAGTTCCCCGCGCCCGCGTTCCACGCGATGTCCACGATTGCGGCTACGAAGGTGAAAATCGACGAAAAGAGGACGAACCCCCACAGCTCCTTGCGGCGGGCTCTGCCGGCGCCGTTGAAGTAAAGCCGCATGCATTTGGCGAAGTAGTCCCACAGGCCAAGGTCTTCCCCGCTTGATTGCAGCGGTCCGGTTTGCGCCGGTCCGGGCGCAGCTTGGGCGGCGGCGGCTTGGGGAGGCGGCGGCGGGGGGGCTTGCGCGTCAAGGAAATAAATCTCTCGCGCCCGGCCCTCTTCGCGGTGGTCGAAATCCACCCGCATGCCGATTTGAATGGGGACCAGCTGTTTTAGGTCTGCCCGGGTGAAGGTATAGCGAAAACCGTCATCGCCGCTGATAAGGCCTTCGCCGGTATTGTCGTCGTACCGGAAAATCTCGCCGCGCATGCTTGTGCTCTCCGTTGAGGCTTGTGGAACCCTCGCACGACCGGAGCAGAATTTCGAGCCGGTCGCGCGATGTCATCGGTGTGCCATCCTGCGCATTTAAATGCGGTGACGCGCGTCACAGGCGGCGGAGGCGAGGCGGTCGACGCCGATTGCGGCGGGGACCTGGTCACAGCGTCAGCTAAGGAAGGCGATTTCCGGTTCTCTTTCCGGCGCGAAGAACTTCGCCAAGTCCGCCTCCCCGACATCCTCCAACCGGGCGGGTCGCCATTGGGGCGCGTTGTCCTTATCCACGATCACCGAACGCACGCCTTCATAGAAGTCGTCGCCCGACAGGCACGCGACGGAAAGCGCGAGCTCCCGCCGCATCGCATCCTCGAATTCCAGGCTTCCGCCTTCGACCAGGGCGCGGCATGTGACGCTCAATGACGTGGGCGATTTTGCGCCGAGGACTTTGATTTGTTCATCCGCCCAGGGCGATCCGTCGGTGGTGAGGGCGGCGAGGATGGCCTCGACGCTCGTCTCGCCAAAGGCGGCGTCGATTTGAGACCGCCATTCGCCAAGCCGGGTATCGCCAGGGTCCGCTTCAAAGTCGTGAAGCACGTCCTCAAGCACGGCCCCGTCGTCATCAAGGTCGGCGCGTTCAAGCGCGGCGATGAGCCTTTCGGTGTTCTCAGAGAGAACGAAATGGGTCGCGATCCCGGTGGCCACACAGTCCGCCGCTTTCAAGCGCGCGCCGGTCAGACCCATCCACATGCCCACCGCGCCGGGCAGGCGCGGCAGAAAGTAGGTTCCGCCCACATCCGGGAAAAAACCAATGCCGGTTTCGGGCATGGCCAAAAGGGTCTTGTCCCCCGCCACCCGGTGGCTGCCATGCACCGACACCCCGACGCCCCCGCCCATCGTCACGCCGTCAATGAGGGCGACATAGGGCTTCGGATAGCGTTTGATCAGCGTGTTGAGACGGTACTCCTCCCGCCAGAAGGTTTCCGCGCGATCATCCCCCGCCCGGCCGCTTTCCGCCAACATGCGGATGTCGCCGCCCGCGCAAAACGCCCGCTCACCGGCGCCGTTGACCACGACAGCGCGGACTTCGTCGTCATCGCGCCAGCGCAACAAGGCGTCAGTCATCGCCAGAACCATGTCCGTCGTCAGCGCATTCAGCGCTTTGGGGCGGTTCAAGGTGATGCGTCCCACGCGCCCAACGACATGGGCGATGAGTTCGGGTTCCTCAGTCATGGGGTTCTCACCGCGATTGCCATAGGGATAAGCCGCCTATCCGACCGCCCGCATCGCGGCGAGCGGCCCTGGGAGGTTAGGTTAGCGAGGACCGTCTCAACGGCCTAAGAGTTCACGTGCGACAATCATTCGCATGATTTCGTTCGCACCCTCCAAGATCCGGTGGACCCGGAGATCGCGAAGCAAGCGCTCGATCGGGTAGTCCTTCAAATAACCGTAGCCGCCATGAAGCTGGAGGGCTTTGTCGACGACCGTCCAGCACGCGTCGGTGGCGAAGCGTTTGGCCATCGCCGCGTGTTTGGTGGCTTCAGGCGATTTGTCGTCCAGCGAGCGCGCCGCTCGATAGACCATGAGCCGGGACGCGTCCAAATCCGTGGCCATGTCGGCGATGACGAATTGGGTGTTCTGGAACGCGGCGAGGGGCTTGCCGAATTGCTCGCGGTCTTTGACGTAGCCGATCGTCGCTTCAAGCGCCGCTTCCGCGCCGCCCAAGGAACAGGCCGCGATGTTGATCCGCCCGCCATCCAGCCCGGCCATCGCGATCTTGAACCCCACCCCTTCAGGCCCCAGCCGGTTTTGCGCCGGCACGCGGCAATCCTCCAGAATCACCTGTGCGGTGGGCTGGGCGTTCCAACCCAGCTTTTTTTCTTGTGCGCCAAACGACAGACCGGGCGTGTCGCCCTCGACCACGAAGGCGGAGATGCCCCGGGGTCCTTCCTCGCCCGTGCGGGCCATGATGATGAACAGATCCGACGCCCCGCCGCCGGAAATAAACGCCTTGGTCCCATTGAGCACATACTGGTCGCCGTCGCGGACCGCTTTGGTCTTCAGCGAGGCGGCGTCCGACCCTGCGCCCGGCTCTGTGAGGCAATAGCTCCCGAACAGCTCCATCGCAGCGAGCCGCGGGATCCAAACCGCGCGCTGGTCGTCATCGCCAAACCCGTCGATCATCCACGTCACCATGTTGTGGATGGACAAATAGGCTGAGGTGGTCGGGCACCCCCGCGCGAGCTGCTCGAACACCAGCGCCGCATCCAAGCGCGAAAGCCCCGAGCCGCCATGCTCATCCCGCGCATAAATTGCGGCGAAACCGAGCGCCGCCGCCTCACGAAGGACATCGACGGGAAATATCTTCTCCTCGTCCCATGCCGCGGCGTTCGGCGTCAGACGATCATCGGCGAATTGGGCCGCGGTGTCTTGAATGAGGCGCTGTTCTTCGGCGAGGTCGTACGGCATGGGCGGGAGCCTCCCTGGCGAGCCCGAATGTGACGCTTCTCTGACTCTAGCTAAGGGGTATGGCGCGCGATGCAGGTAGAGACAAGGCGGGGCGGCGACAGCCCCGATCAAGCCGCCGAGGAAAAAGAGCCGAAGGGTCTTGTTCGCCTTTTGCAGCTCGCCACGGCGATGCCCTTCGTCGGCACGGTGATTTCGGTGTTCGCGATGTTCGCGCCCGGGGTTTTGGTGGTGATCCCCTTCCAACTCGGCGTCTTCGCGGCCTCGAACGCCGTCACCGACGGCCCTCCCGCGCGGACCTTGGCCGAAGCGTTTCCGGACTATCCCCGCGCAGCGCTCGCCGCCGGCGCCCTTTCGCTTCTCCTCGCCGGTTTCGCCACCATCAGCTGGGGAAAGCTCCTTCAGCGGGCTGGCGCGCGGATGACGTTGCTTCTGATTCCGTGGAGTTTTTGGGGGCGCATCATGGCCGCTATCGCTGTGGTGGCGTTCGTCGCGGCGATGATCTCGCCGGGTTTTGTGATGGGCGTGCTCGAAGCGGCCGGAGACTGACGCTTGGTTCGGCCTAGACGTCGTTTTCGAACATGACGGAGGTCCGCCCGCTGAAACCCACGGCTTCGTAAAAGGCTTGGGCGTCCACGTCTTCGCCGTCGGCGGCCACCCAAACGCTTTCACAGCCCGTCCGCCGAGCGAACGCGACGGCTTGCCTGACAAGGCGTCCGCCGATGCCTTCACGTTGCCGGTCTGGGGCGACGCCGAGATTGTCGATATGAAGCGCAGGCGGCAGGCAGGGATTGCGATTAACCGATGCGGCGAGCTGGCCGATCACCAGACCGTCCTCCACGGCCACCAGCATCAGCGCATCGGGCGAGGCGAGAAAAGCCTCGAGCCACCCCTCGATAATGGGTCCGTCGAACACGTCCTCAGCCACTGTGTCGAGAACATGCTTGGAACTCCGAAGGACGCGCGTAATCTCAACCGCCACCGATGACTGACCTCCGCGCCGCCGTCCTCGACCCCGCGCGCCTTAGCCGAGAATCTCCGAACTCGCCATATGCTTTGCGAGAGGGCCCTAACCATGCCGCGCTATCCCCTCACCCGTATGCGCCGTCTCCGGCGCGCCGATTGGCTCCGCCGTCTGACGCAAGAGACCGCGCCAAGCCCAGACGATCTGATTTGGGCTTTGGTCGTGTCTGATCGCGCGGATCCCGTTGAGCCGGTGTCCGCGATGCCCGGCGTTGAACGGGTTTCGGTGGCGGAAGCCGCCCTCCGGGCCAAACGCGCCGCCGCGCTCGGCATACCGGCCATCGCTTTCTTTCCGCATGTGGATCCAAGCAAAAAGGACGGCGTGGGAACAGAGGCGCTCAATCCCGACGGGCTCATTTGCGACGCCATCAAAGCGATCAAGGACGCCGCCCCCGATATCGGCGTGATCTCAGACGTGGCCCTCGATCCCTTCACCGATCACGGCCATGACGGGGTGCTGCGCGACGGCGTCATCGTGAATGACGACACGGTCGCGCGCTTGGCGGAAGCGGCGGTGGTGCAAGCCCATGCCGGCTGCGATGTGCTTGCGCCCTCCGACATGATGGACGGCCGCGTGGGGGCGGTTCGCGAAGCCCTCGAAGCGGCGGGATTTTCCGACGTGGCCATCCTGTCATATGCGGCGAAATACGCCTCGGCGTTTTACGGCCCCTACCGCGAAGCCATCGGCACGGCCTCAGCGCTTCAAGGCGACAAGCGCACCTATCAGATGGACCCAGCCAACCGCCGAGAAGCGCTCCGCGAAGTCGCCTTAGATCTCGAAGAGGGCGCGGACATGGTCATGGTGAAACCGGGGCTGCCCTATCTCGACGTCGTCCGCGACATTGTCGAGACATTCGGCGCGCCCACCATGGCCTTTCAGGTGTCCGGCGAATACGCGATGCTCAAAGCGGCGGGCCAAAACGGGTGGATCGACGAAGACCGCGCGGTTCTCGAAACGCTCGCCTGCTTCAAACGCTCGGGCTGCGCAGGCGTGGTCACCTATTTCGCGGAATGGCTCGCAGAGCGCCTGGCCTGAGCGCCCACCTTTCCGCCTATTCATTTGCCTTTCGCTCGACCGCATCCGATCCCTAGGGCGCGCGCATCGAACACTGAACGACGCCTTCACCGGGAGAACGACCATGTTCGCCAAGAAACTGACCCTCACCCTGACGACGGGCCTGGTGGCCGCCGTCGTCGCGGGACAATTGGCGTGGCGCGCCGCGCCTGCGCGCGCCGACGACGACAGCTATCAACGCGAAACGATGATCGACCAGCGGTTCCCCGTCGGCCCTGGCGGGGCCTTGGAGGTTTCGGTCGGCGACGCGGACGTAGAGCTGATTACCGGAGACTACGCCGATGTGCGCGTCGAAGTGATCCTCGGCGGGCGCAGGCTCGACGACGAGGCCCGCGAATATTTTCAGCGCCAGAATTTCTCGGTGACCCAATCGGGGGATACGGTGCGCGTAGAAACCGAGCGGCGTCGGCAGAATTGGTCGTTCAACTGGAACGACGGCTGGCGCAGGCCGGACTTCACCGTGCGCGTGCACGCGCCTGAGCAGTTTGACGCGAACTTGCGCACGTCTGATGGGGATTTGGACGTCGCAGTGCTGCGGGGCGATTTGCGGGCCCACACCTCGGATGGCGACGTAACGCTGACGTCGGTGACCGGAACCACGATTTCACTGCACACCTCTGACGGGGATGTTCGCGCGCAGACGCTTGAGGCATCTAACATCGAGCTGCGCACGTCTGACGGTGACCTCACGTTTGAGGCGTTGGTCGCCGATAGCCTTAGCGCCCGAACGTCGGATGGCGACGTCACTGTCGAGAGCATCAGCGGCGACGCTAATCTGCGAACCTCCGACGGCGACATCGGCGTCGGCGCGGCGGCCGGCGACACCTTCTACGCCCGCACCTCCGACGGCTCTATTGAGGTCGAAACGCTGTCGGCGCGTTCAAGCACGGTCACGACCTCTGACGGGCGGATCACCATCGATCGGCTCGAAGGCGCGTTGTCTGCGTCGAGCTCTGACGGCGACATTCGGCTGGGCTTGCCCCAAGGCATGCCGGCGAATTTGCGCCTGCGCGGCAACCGCGTGAGCCTCGACGGCTCCTTCACCCTGGACGGCGCGATCGAGCGCAATCGAGTGGAAGGATCCATCAATGGCGGCGGTCCCTCGATTAGCGCGCGCGCGTCAGACGGGGCCGTGACCCTCGGGTCGGAGTAAGGTGGAGCTGGGAGACGCGCCTAGTCCTCGGCGTCTCCCTCCCCCTTCGTGGCGTCCGCGCGTGTGAGCCGTGCGACGAGGCTCGAGGTGTCCCAGCGCCCGCCCCCCATGGCTTGGACTTCGGCGTAAAACTGGTCGACCAGCGCGGCGACCGGCAGCCGCGCGCCGTTTTCCCGCGCCTCCTCCAGCGCGATGCGCAAATCCTTACGCATCCAGTCCACTGCGAAACCGAAGTCAAACGCGCCCGCCGACATGGTCAGCGCGCGGTTGTCCATCTGCCAGCTCTGGGCGGCTCCCTTGCCGATGGCGGCCAGCACGCGCTCCATGTCGAGCCCGGCCTTGTCGGCGAAATGCACGCCCTCGGCCAAACCTTGCAAAAGCCCGGCGATGCAGAGCTGATTGACCATCTTGGTGAGCTGGCCCGCTCCTGCAGGCCCCACATGGGTGATCGCCCGCGCATAGGCCCGCATCACCGGCTCGGCCCGGGCGACGACGGCATCGTCTCCGCCGACCATGACCGACAAACGGCCCTCGACCGCGCCGGCTTCCCCGCCTGAGACCGGCGCGTCCAAAAACGCGATGTCCCGCGCCTGCGCGCGCTCCGCCAAATCTCGCGCAGCACGAGCTGAGGCGGTGGTGTGATCGATAAGAACCGAACCGGCTTCCATCGCCGCAAGCGCCGGCTCGGCGACGGCGAGGAGGTCGGGGTCGTCGCCCACGCAAATGAACACGAACTCGCATCCGCGCGCAGCCTCCAACACCGACCCCGCGGCTTCCCCGCCATGCGCGTGCGCCCAGCGGGCGGCCTTCTCTTCGGTGCGGTTCCAAACGCGAACCTCGTGGCCGGCCGCAGCGAGATGCCCCGCCATGGGATATCCCATCACGCCCAAGCCCAAAAACGCGACGTCAGCCATGTTCCTGTCTCTCCCCAGATGCTTCAGGATGTTGTTAGAGTGCGCGCCGAGGAAACGCGACGGGGGGTGACGTGGGCGCTCTAATCAAATGGCTCATTCGGATCGTGTTGGCGGCTGTCGTCATCGTCGCTTTGGGCGGCGGCGGGCTCTACGCCTATCTGCTCAACCGGTTCCACGCGTCGACCCCGGAAATCACCGGTGAACGCGCGATTTCCGGCGCGTCCGGTCCGGTTCGGATCTACCGCGACATGCACGGGATCCCGCATATTTTCGCCGACACGGATGAAGACGTCTTTTTTGGCCTCGGCTACGCCCACGCCCAGGACCGCTTGTTCCAGATGGAGCTTATCCGCCGCTCGGTCCAAGGCCGCACCGCAGAACTCATCGGCGCCGCCGCCCTTCCCGTGGACCAGCGCGCCCATATCCGCGGTTTCCCCCGCGCCGCCGCCGGCGCCGCTGCGCAAATGTCGCCAGAAACCCGCACCGTCGTTGAGGCCTACACACGCGGGGTGAACGCGCTTTTGAACGACCCCGATTTCGTGGCGCCGCCGGAATACCATCTCTTATTCGTCAGCCCTGAACCCTGGACGCTTGAGGATTCTGCGGCTGTGGTCATCGCCATGGGCGACCAACTCGTCACCGGCTTGGGCGATGAAGTCTCTCGCGCTCGCCTCGCCGACACGCTGAGCCCCGAGCAGATTGACGAATTTCTGCCCAGCTATCCCGACTTCGCACCCATCGCGCTCGCGGCTGAAGACCTCGCCCGCCATGGCGCAGCGCTGCGGGAGGGCTTCGGGGTCCGTGCGCCGGCGGTCCGTGAGGGCCCTGCGCCGGGCTCCAACAATTGGGTTGTTTCGGGCGAGCACACGGTGTCCGGCGCGCCGCTCCTTGCCAATGACCCGCATCTGGGCCTCAGCGCGCCAGGCGTTTGGTACTTCGCCCGCCTGGCGCTGTCGGAAGGCGACGTGGTGGGCGCGACATTGCCCGGCGCGCCGTTCGTCACGCTTGGACGGAATGAGCGCGCGGCTTGGGCGTTCACCAACGCCGGGTTCGACGTGACGGATTTCATTCTCATTCCGCTCGACGAGCTTGAGGCGGAAACGCGCACCGAAACGATCTCGGTGCGGTTCGGCGGCGACGTGCAATTGGAGATCCAAGAGACCGAACATGGCCCGGTTCTCAATCGCGATCGCTTTCCCTTGCCGATGTATCCCGAGGATCACGCGGTCGTCATCCGCACCACCCTGGACGACGAAGATCACGACTCCTTCGACGCGATCATGAACCTGATGCGCGCTCACACCTGGTACGATTTCATCCGCGCCGGGCGTGGCTATGTCGCGCCGGTGCAGAGCATGCTGTTCGCCAATGTCGACGGAGATATCGGGTATTTCTCCCCCGGACGGGTGCCGGAGCGCGATGAAACCGGCGCCTGGGTCGACGAGATCCCCTTCACCCGACTGCCTCAAGTCCGCAACCCCGCCTCAGGCCGCATCGTCACCGCGAACAACCGCATCGTGCCTGACGCGTACCCCTATGATGTGCCGGGTCTCTACAATCCCTACCGCGCCTACCAAATCGAGCGTCGCATCGTGGAAACCGACGCCCATGAGGAGGCCAGCTTCCGGGATCTGCAACTCGACGTCGCCTCGCCCCTCGCCGAGCGGCTCTTGCCAGCTTTGAGCCGCGCCCGCCCCAGCCAGCGCTTCAGCCAACTCTTGCTCGAGCAGCTGCGCGACTGGGATGCGGAGATGGATCTCGAACGCGCCGAGCCTCTCATCTTTGCGATGTGGTTCCGGTATCTGCATCCCGCCATCTACGCCGACGAACTGGGCGAAGACTTCGGCCAGTGGGATCAGCCCCGCGCGTTGTTCATTGATCAGGTGTTGAACGGGCGCGCCTCGCAGTGGTGCGACAATGTGGACACCCCGGAGCGGGAGACGTGTGCGGAAGTCACCGGGGCCGCGCTCGATGCGGCCGCTGCGGATTTGATTGAGCGCTTCGGCGCTGACCCCACGGTGTGGCGTTGGGGCGACGCGCATCAAGCCGTCTTCGATCACCCCGTGCCGCCGCTCCAAGGCATGCCGTTTTTCGGCGAGCGGTTCGGGGTGCGCGTGCCCATGGGCGGGGACGGCAGCTCGGTCAATGTCGCGGGCTTTTGGTTCGACGGCTCGTTTGACGTGCGCCATGCCGCATCCATGCGGGCGATCTACGACCTCTCAGATCTTGACGCGTCGCAATACATGCATGCGCCTGGTCAGTCCGCTCACCCGCTCTCGCCGCACTACGCCGATTTGGCCCCGCTCTGGGCGGCAGGAGAGTATTTCCAAATCCGGACGGATTGGACACCCGGCTCCCCGCCCCCGGACATGCGGCTCCTGACGCTTACCCCAAGCGACTGAGACGCGCCGTTCCATAGCGGCCGCGGTAATATGTCAGCGCCGGGCCGTCTCGGGGACCGTCGACGCTCACCACGCGGCCGGTGAAGATGATGTGGTCGCCGCCCTCATGGGCCGCTTCGCGGCGGCACACCATGCGGGCGACGGCGTGCCGCACCAAAGCGGCCGCTTCCGCGCCCGCCTCAAACCCGGTTTCGTCCAAGCTGAGTTCGCCTTCGGCTGCGAACCGTTGCGCGATCGCCTCTTGTGACGCGGCCAGGACGCTTACGGCGAACCCGCGCGCCTGAGAAAACGCGGCGAGCCGATCTGAAGATTTGCCCAGACACCACAGCACCAGAGGCGGGTCGAGGGAGACCGAGGTGAAGGAGTTCGCCGTTACGCCCACATAGCCCGCCGGGCCCAATGCGGTGATCACGGTCACCCCCGTTGCGAACGCCCCCATCGCATCGCGGAAGGCGCGTTCGTCCACCTGCGCGTCATTCAACTCGTCCATTGGGCTCCCGCCTCCGATTGCACGCCATCTTAACCACGCCCGGCCATGCTGGCGGAGCCTTGAGCGAGCATGGTGCGGCATGTCCGGCGATCAACCGATCATCATCAAGAAAGTCAAAAAAGGCGGCGGACACGGCCACCATGGCGGCGCGTGGAAAGTCGCCTATGCGGACTTCGTGACCGCGATGATGGCCTTCTTTTTGTTGATGTGGCTCATCAACACCACGACGCCGGAACAAAAACGCGGCATCGCCGATTATTTCGCGCCCGCCAGCGTCAGCCCCTCCACAAGCGGCTCGGGCGGGATTCTCGCGGGAACCGTGCTCGGCGACGACGGCGTTCGCGGTCGCGGGGATTCCTCGGTGGTGGAACGCCTGGCCCCGCGCGCTCCGCGCCAAGACGCCAATGAGAGACAACAAACCGAAGACGCCGCCGCTTCCATGAGTGAGGCGGGCGCAGAGGCGATGGCCTCGGCCATGGCGCGACGCGAGGACGCTTTGTTCGCGAGCGCCGAGATGTCGCTTCGTCAGGCGTTGCAGGAGATGCCGGAGCTTTCGGAGCTATCCCGCCACGTCATCATGGAAGTGACCCCTGAGGGACTTCGCATTCAGCTGGTCGACGAGGACGGCCGACCGATGTTCGACGCCGGCTCCGCGGTTCCCCGCGAACGCGCCGTGACGCTTTTGCGCGCGGTGGCGCGCGTGGTCCAGCGCCTGCCGAATCGCCTTTCGATTTCAGGACATACCGACGCCGCGCCCTCCCCTGTCAGGGGTCAATCCAACTGGACGCTCTCAGCCGAAAGGGCCAACGCGGCGCGTGAGGTTCTTGAAGCCGCGGGGCTCGCGCTCGATCGCATTTATGAGGTCGTGGGCAAGGCGGCATCTGAACCGCGTTTTCCCGACGATCCCTATCTCGCCGGCAATCGGCGCATCTCTGTTCTGTTGATGCGCGAAGCCCCCGTGGTGCCCCCGGGAATCGACTTCTAGCGCAGAGCCGTTTCGCTTGCCGTCCAGGACCGCTATCGTCGCAAGGACGAATGTGAGCCTTCGGTCGCGCTTTGAGCCATCCCTTTCCCACGCGCCAACTTAACTTCCATCTCACCGCCGCGACGCCCTGTCCGTATTTGGAAGGCCGCAGCGAGCGCAAAGTGTTCACCCAACTGGACGGTCCCGACGGACCGGCGCTCGTCGACGCGCTCACCCATGCCGGGTTCCGCCGCTCGCAAAGCATCGTTTATCGCCCGGCCTGCCAGCACTGCGCGGCCTGCCTGTCCGCGCGCGTGGTCGCCGCGGATTTCACTCCCTCGCGGACCCAACGCCGGGTTCGCAAGCGGAACGGCGACTTGATCCGCGCCGAACGGGCGCCGGCGGCCACGGATGAGCAATTCGCGCTTTTGTCCCGCTACCTCGCCGCGCGTCATGCCGAAGGCGGCATGATCGACATGACCTTCGGTGATTATGCGATGATGACCGCGGATACCCCCGCTCACACACGTATCGTCGAATATCGCGACGCCGACGACGTCCTGACCGCTGCGGCCTTGGTCGATCGGCTCTCTGACGGCTTCTCGCTCGTTTACAGCTTTTTCGAGCCCGAGGCGGAGAAGCGAAGCCTCGGCGTCTATGTCGTTCTCGACCACATCGCCCAAGCCGCCGCCGAGGGCCTCCCCCATGTCTATTTGGGCTATTGGGTCAAGGGCAGCCCGAAGATGGACTACAAATCGACTTTCCGCCCCTTGGAGGTGTTGCGCCCGGGCGGTTGGCGCCGCTTAACCGATGAAGAAGCCGCTCCGTCTGCGTCTGCAGCGGCGGAGGACGAGCCCATCTAGAGGAGAGACGCTATGGACCGCCGCCGTTTTCTCGCCGCCGGAGCGCTTGGGGCTGGGGCCGGAGCCGCTTCCAGTCTGGCCGCCCCCGCCATCGCCCAAGACGTCACGCGCCTGCGCTGCGTGACCACTTGGCCGGCGAATTTCCCCGGTCTGGGCTATGCGCCCCAACGCATCGCCGAATACGCCGAAACGATGAGCGGCGGATCGCTGCAAATCGAGGTCTACGCCGCGGGAGAGCTCGCGCCGGCTTTTGAGGCCTTTGACGTGGTGAGCAGCGGCGGCGCGGACATGTATCACGGCGCGGAATATTACTGGCAGGGCAAATCGCCGGCGTTCAATTTCTTCGCCGCCGTCCCCTTCGGCCTAACGGCGACGGACTTTACCGCCTGGATCAATTTCGGCGGCGGACAGGCACTTTGGGACACCCTCGCCGCAGAGTTTGGCATTAAACCCTTCCTTGCGGGCAATACGGGCCACCAAACCGGCGGGTGGTTCCGCAATGAAATTGAGACTTTGGAGGATTTCCGCGGTCTCACCATGCGCATTCCCGGGCTCGGCGGAGAAGTGATCCGCCAATTGGGCGGTTCTGCGATCGCCCTTTCCGGCGGAGAGATTTTCCAGTCCTTTCAGTCCGGCGCCATTGACGCCACCGAGTGGGTAGGCCCCTGGAACGACTTGGCTTTCGGCTTCCACCGGATCACGCCTTACTATTACAGCCCGGGCTTCCACGAGCCGGGCACGGCGCTCTCACTGGGGATCAACCTGGAGCGTTGGGAAGGCTTGTCCGCAGAACACCAGGCCATCATCCGACACGCCTGCGCGAGCGCGAACGACCTCTCCATCGGCGAGTTCGCCTGGCGGAACGGCGAAGCGTTGAATGCGCTCGTCCTTGAGCATGGGGTTCAATTGCGGGGCTTTTCCGACGAGATTTGGAGTGAGATCGCGCGCGTCTCCGAAGAGGTCGTCGCAGAAGTGGGCGCGAGCGACGACGCGACCGCTGCGATCTACGCCAGCTACCGCGCCGCCCGCGCCCGCTTGTCGGAGTGGACGGCCTTTTCCGAAGCGCCGTATCTGCGCCGTCGCCAGGGCGCGCTGTCGGGGCGGTGACCACCGACGGACTTGCGCAGCGAGACCTGCGCACGCATGAGGATGCCGGAGACGCACGCGACGGCGTGCGCAAAACGTCGAGGGGGACAGCGATGGATAAGCCGGTGAACCGTCGCGCGGTTCTTGCTGGAGGCGCGGCGTTGACGGCGGCGGCCTGCGGGGCGCCGTCGCAAACGGCTGAGCCCGCCTCGGGTCCGACCGCGCCGGCGGTCCAGACCCGGCGGACGCGCCAGCTTCGCATGGTCACGACTTGGCCGGCGAACTTTCCAGGGCTCGGCGACGCCGCGACGCGCACCGCTGAGATGATTGAAGCGCTGTCCGAAGGGCGGATGTCGGTTCGCCTGTTCGCGGCAGGCGAGTTGGTCGGCGCCTTTGAGGCGCTCGACGCCGTCGCGGACGGCGCTGCGGACATGTACCACGCCGCGGAGTATTACTGGCAGGGCCGTTCGCCCGCGTTCAACTTCTTCACCGCAGTCCCGATGGGACTGACGGCGACTGAGACCATGGCGTGGATCAATCACGGCGGCGGTCAGGAACTCTGGGAGGAACTCTCCGGCCAACACGGCGTGATCGCGTTTCCTGCGGGGAACTCCGGCCACCAAATGGGCGGCTGGTTCACCCGCGAGATCAATTCGCTTGAAGACTTCCGCGGCTTGACCGTGCGCATGCCCGGTTTGGGGGCGGAGGTGTTGCGCGGCATGGGCGCGGCGGCGGTCGCGCTTCCGGGATCGGAGATCTATCTCTCCCTGCAGTCCGGAGCGATCGACGCCACCGAGTGGGTCGGTCCCTGGAACGACCTCGCCTTCGGGTTTCACCAAGTCGCGCCTTACTATTACGGGCCGGGTTTTCATGAGCCTGGGGCGATGCTGGCGCTGGGCGTCAATCGGGGCGTTTGGGACGGCCTGACGCCTGAGGAGCAGCGGATCATCCGTGTCGCTTGCGCGCATGCGAACGAAGCCTCGCTCGCTGAGTACACCCATCAAAACGCGTTAGCGCTGCAAACGCTTATCGAAGAGCACGGGGTGCAACTTCGCGCCTTCCCCGAGGATGTGTGGGCGCGGGTCGCCGCGCTGTCGGAGCAGGTATTGGCGGCCCAGGCGGAGGCTGACGACCTCACCCGCCGCATCTATGAGAGCTTCATCGCCGCACGGGCCCGCGGCATGGCCTGGGCGCGGGTGGGCGACGAGCCCTATCTTCGCGCGCGTTCCCAACACCTCTCCCCCCCATGAGCCCGTCCGAACAAACCGCGCGGGCGCCGTTGGCCGGCTTCTGGGCGCTCTTGGCGGTGAGCCTGGTTGCGACGGTCGCGGCGGCCTTCCCTCAAGCGCGCGGGGTCGTTTTGTGGCTCTTGCGCTCGCCCGCGGAACTCGTCGCCGCCATCCTTCCCGGGGTCGACATTTATGGCGACGCGCAGCTGTTCGCGACCGGTTTAGGATGGTTGGGTTGGGTCCTGACCCCGCTCTTGTTTTTGCCGCTCCTGCTGGTTCTGGCTGCGGCCCTGCGCATGCGGCCGGTGTCCAGCGTCGTCTCCCGCATGCTCCGGTTCTTGGCGGGGGCGGTCGATAGGACGAGCGGGCTTCTAGCCAGCGGCGCGAGTTGGGCGGCGCTGGCCTTAGTGGTCGTGGTCACCGCGGTGATGATCCAACGCTATGTGTTCGGCATCGCCTTCACCAAGCTGCAGGAGCTGGTCACCTATCTGCATGCGGTGCTGTTTTTGGTGACTGCGGCCGCCGCGCTGCGCGCCGACGCCCATGTTCGGGTCGATATCTTTTATGCGCGGCTTGGGCCGAAAGGCCGGGCGGTGGTGGATCTCATCGGAGCGTATGTGCTGCTCGCCCCGCTCTGTCTGCTCCTCATCCTCGCCTCCCGCCGCGGGGTGGACCAAGCCTGGTTGGTCCAAGAAGGCTCGCGCGAGACGGACGGCATCCATCTGCGGTTTCTCCTTAAAACGCTCATACCGACCTTTGGGGTGATGATGCTCGCCCAAGCCGGCTCCATGGCCGCCCACGCCGCGCTCGTCCTCGCCGGACGCGAGGCCTCCGAACCCCATCGCGACCACGACGAAAAGCTGTAAGGCGACCGACATGAACATCGCCGAGCACTTGGAAATCTTGATGTTCATCGCCGCCATCGCGGCGTTGTTGTCCGGCTACCCGGTGGCGTTCACGCTGGCCGGCATCGCGCTGATATTCGCGGCGATCGGCGTTCAGATGGGCGTCCTGCGTTGGACCGATTTGGTGGCTGCGCCTTCCCGCGTCTTAGGCGTGATCGACAATCGCGAGCTCGTGGCGGTGCCCTTGTTCGTATTCATGGGCGTGATGCTGGAGAAGTCGAAGATTGCCGAAGAGCTCTTGGACACCATGGCCAAGCTGTTCGGGCGCATGCGAGGCGGCCTTGGCATCTCGGTGGTCATCGTAGGGGCGTTGCTCGCCGCCTCCACCGGCATTGTCGGGGCGACGGTGGTCACCATGGGCCTGCTCGCCTTGCCGACGATGCTGAACAACAACTACGCGCCGTCTCTGGCGACGGGCTCCATCGCCGCCGCCGGGACGCTGGGGCAGATCATCCCGCCGTCGATCGTCCTCGTCCTGTTAGGCGATCAAATCTCCAACGCCTATCAACGCGCCCAGCTCGACATGGGCATCTTCGCCGCCGAAACCGTCAGCGTGGGGGATTTGTTCGCCGGCGCGCTTCTGCCGGGCCTGGTGTTGGTGGGCGCCTACATTCTCTACCAGATCGTCATCGCCATTCTGCGACCCGAAGCCGCGCCGCCCGCCCGCTTCGCGGAAGGCGACCGGACCGACATCGTCCATGTGCTGCACGCCCTCGCCCCGCCGATCATCCTTATCGTGGCGGTTCTGGGCTCCATTCTCACAGGGCTGGCCACGCCGACCCAAGGCGCCGCGGTGGGCGCTTTGGGCGCCACCTTCATCGCGGGGTTCCGACGCGGCGATGACATGCCGGCCGCCCGGCTCACCAAGCTGTTGGTTCTGTTCGGCGCCGGCGCTTTCGTCGCTTTGCTCACCTTGAACGCGACGATGGATCTGCGGCTGGGCCGAGAACAAACCAGCGGGGTCGAAGACGCCGGCGTGGTTGCGGCTTTCTTCCTCAGCGCGCTTGTCGCGGTGGGGGGATACGCCGCGCTCTATCGGCTTTGGGGCTCCCGCTGCGTGCAGGACGTGACCCGCGACACCGCGCGGATCACCTCAATGGTGTTCGTCATCTTGATCGGCGCGACGGTCTTCTCGCTCGTCTTCATTTCGCTTGAAGGCGATGCGCTGGTCGCCTCCATCCTTAACGGCTCGGCGAACGGCATGCTGAGCTTCCTGGGCGGTCTTTTCGCCGGGGTCGGCTTTGACGTGACCGCCGAAGGTTTGCTCGCCAACGAAGCCGCTCGCGCCGCGGCCACCATGCTTGTGGTTATGGCTGTGATGTTTTTGTTGGGCTTTTTCCTCGACTTCATCGAAATCACGTTCGTCGTCGTGCCCTTGGTCGCGCCCCCGCTCCTGATGCTCGGCGTCGACCCGATTTGGCTGGGCGTGATGATGGCCATCAATCTGCAGACGAGCTTTTTGACCCC
This sequence comes from uncultured Caulobacterales bacterium, assembly GCA_964483375.1. Classification (GTDB taxonomy): domain Bacteria; phylum Pseudomonadota; class Alphaproteobacteria; order Caulobacterales; family Maricaulaceae; genus JAUIEH01. Next base: position 5,187 of record CAZABJ010000010.1, on the reverse strand, counting down.
GCCCTTCGGCTTTGCGCTGTTTTATCTCCGCGGGGTTGCGCCGGCCTCGGTGCCGACGGGCCAAATCTACCGCGGGGCGTTGCCTTTTGTCGGCATACAGATCGCGGTTTTGGGCTTGGTGGCCGCCTTCCCCGCCCTCGCCACGGCTTTGCCGCCGCTTCTCAGCGGTCGGTGACATCTCGCGACGTCACCCGCGCCGACATGCTTGTGGACGCGCGCCGAGACAGGTCATGCTTTCACCCATGGCCGTTGATTCGAAACGCAGTTTCTATGAGTTCTTCGCCGGCGGCGGCATGGCGCGGCTAGGCCTAGGACCGGCATGGCGCTGCGCGTTCGCCAATGACCTCGACCCCATGAAAACCGCGGTCTATCGCGCGAATTTCTCCTCCCATGATTTGCGCGAGGCCGATGTTTGGGACGTGCGCCCAAAGGACCTCCCCGGCCGCGCGGACCTCGCTTGGGCCAGCTTTCCCTGCCAGGATCTCTCGCTCGCAGGAAAACGCGCCGGGCTCGAGGGCGATCGCTCAGGAACGTTTTTTGGCTTTTGGCGGTTGATGGAAGCGCTTCGGCGCGAAAAACGCCCCCCACGGCTTTTGGTGCTTGAGAACGTCTCAGGCGCGCTCACATCGCGCGGCGGCAAAGATTTCGTCGCCTTGGCGCGGCTGTTGGCCGACGCCGGCTGGCGGTTCGGCGCACTCGAGCTGGACGCCGCGCGGTTCCTGCCCCAGTCGCGCCCGCGCTTGTTCATCATCGCCCAGCGGGCCGACGCCCCCCTCGATGCGCCCTTTGCGGAACCGTATGACGATGCGCTCGCCATTCCGCCTTTCGGGTTTACGCCCGCGCTTCTGACCGCAGCACAGGCCCTGCCCCCCGATCTCGCCGCGCATTGGGTTTGGTGGCGCCTGCCCCAGCCGCCGCCACGACAAATCACGCTCGCCGATATCGTTGAAACGGACGCGGAAGACGCCCGTTGGCACACCCCCGAAGAGACCGAACGCCTCATCGGGCAAATGGCGGCGCGGCACTTGGAACGGGTCTGGGAGGCCCAATCCATAGGCGGCGTCCAAGTCGGCGCGGCCTATCGCCGAACCCGTGCGGTGAACGGCGCGCGGGTGGTTCGCGCCGAGGTGCGTTTTGACGGCCTTGCAGGCTGCTTGCGCACCCCCGCCGGCGGGTCGAGCCGGCAGTTTTTGCTGTTCTGCGATGGCGAAAGGGTGCGATCCCGGCCCGTGCGCCCCCGCGAGGCCGCCCGTCTCATGGGGCTGCCGGACGGCTATGTGCTGCCTGAACGGACCACGGCTGCGCTGCATGTGTTAGGCGACGGACTGGCCGCGCCCGTCGTGCGCTGGCTGGCCAAGCATTTGTTGGAACCCTTATCCGCGCGCGAGCCCGGTCCGATCGCGACAACGCGCCACACAGCGCCAGCGCTCACGCCTGGGCTCAACTGAGGCTGCGGCGGACGACTTCAGGAGCGTTGCATGCGCATTGGCGTGGTCGGCTGCGGGGTCGCCGGCATGACGGCGGCGATCGCCCTGGCTCGCTTGGGTCACGACGTCCAAATCCTTGAACGCTTCGCCGAGCCCCGCCCCCTGGGGGCTGGGCTTTTGCTCCAGCCCACCGGCCTCGCGGCCCTTGAGAGTTTAGGCCTGGCCGAGGCGGTGCGCGCCCAAGGCGCCGCCGTTGACGCATTGGACGGACGCACGCCGAAAGGCCGCGCCGTCGTTTCCCTGCGCTACAAAGACGCCCATGGGCTGGGCATCCACCGAGCGGCCCTGTTCGAAACGCTGTATGCGGCTGTCTTGGCTGAACGCGTTGAGATCATCACGGACTTTGAGAGCGAGGAGGTCCTGGATGTCGGCGGGGCGCCGAGGGTGCGCGCGGCCGACGGCGCGGTCGAAGGACCCTATGATCTCCTCCTCATCGCGGACGGCGCGGCGTCATCTCTTCGGCGGCGCGTTCTACCGAAAGCCCGCGCGCCGGTTTATCCATGGGGCGCGTTTTGGACCATCCGGCCCGACCCTGACGGTCGCTGGGACGGCGCGCTTCGCCAGATTTATGACGGCTGCCGCGTGATGGTGGGGGTTCTGCCTGTCGGCCGCGTCCCCGGCGCAGCCGACCCTGATGGGCGACACGTCGCCGTTTTCTGGTCGGAGAAAGCCGCCGGCCTCCCCTCGGTCCGGGCGGAGGGCGCAGCCGCGCTGATCGCCCGGATTGAACGGCGCTGGCCCGAGGCGGCGACGCTTTTCACCGATGTTGAGGACATGGACGACATCTATGACGCGGTGTACCGCGACATCCGCAGCTTTCCTTGGATCGCCGGGCGCGCGGTCCTTATCGGAGACGCCGCCCATGGCACCAGCCCGCAACTCGGCCAGGGCGCCAATCTCGCCGTCATCGATGCGTTGACATTGGCGCATTTGCTTGGCGACGCGCAGCGCTCTGTTGATATCGACGCAACGCTGAAAGCCTATCGAGCGGCGCGCCGGGCCCATGTCGGTTATTACCAGTTCATGTCCCGCGCGCTCACGCCTGTGTTTCAATCCGACAGCCGCATCCTGGGCGCGTTGCGTGACGCGCTGATGGGCGTGATGAGCGCGGCGCCGGGAACGGGACACTTGATGAACGCCACGCTGACAGGCCGGGCCCGCTGGGGTCTGTTTCGCGCGTGGCGCGGCCCCTGGGAAGGCTGATGGGCGCTGATGTTTTCACCCCCGAGCAGCGCTCCCGCGTGATGGCGGCGGTGAAGGGGGCCGACACAAAGCCTGAATTGCGCGTCCGAAAGGCGTTGCACGCGCTCGGCTACCGCTACCGGCTGCACCGCGCTGATTTGCCGGGCAGGCCTGACATCGTGTTTCCCCGACACCGCGCGGCGGTGTTCGTTCACGGTTGTTTCTGGCACGGCCATGATTGCACCCGGGGCGCGCGGAAACCGAAAACCAACGCCGCATATTGGTCGGCGAAAATCGCGCGCACCATAGCCCGGGACGACGGGACGATGCGCGCGCTTCAGACGCTTGGCTGGCGGGTTCACGTGGTGTGGGAGTGCGCGCTCAAGGACGAGCGGTGGCTCGAGGCCATGTGCGCGTTTCTTGACGCCGATACGGCTGGCGGGGCTTAAGCCGCCGAACGCGCCATGGCGGCGTCCACCAAAGCTTGGGCGTTGGCGTGCAACGTTTCGGCCTCCCGCGCGAGAAAGCGCAAGAGCGCCACGGCGTCCTGGTTCCAGGTGTCTGGCGGACCCAGCGACAGCTTGAGCCAGGCGGCCTCCGCAGAGTCCACCCCCTCCGGCGTCATGCCGCCATATAAGACGTGTTTCCCGATCGCTCTGACGAACAGATCCCGCCAGCTCGCCGCCCGCTCCTTGGCCGCCGCGCCGATGACGAAGAGCGCTTCGGCCTCCTCCCGGCTGATCGCAAGGCCCTCATCGCCGGCCGGGCCGTAGAGCACCGCACGCAGGAGGCGGACTTCCCCCTCGTCGACCGCTTCATCCACGGTCACGGTTTCGACCACCGCTTCGAGCGCGAAGGTTTTCAACTCCGGCGGCGTATCGATTGCGCGTTCGAACAACCGCGCAAGAAGGCGGCGCTCAACAGCGTCGAGCACGAGCGCTCCGTCTTTGCGAAAGGCGCTGATGAGCGCGCGCGCTTCCTCGGTCCGGATCGCGGCTTTGGGGAGGGTGCTCCAGGCGAAATCGCGCCCGGCGTTTTTGTGCGACGGCAATGGGGAGAAGGTGCGTGCGACGTTCAACCCCGCCCGCCGCCAATCCGCTTGGTAGGACACGCCATAGTCCGGCGTTTCCCGCTCAAGGGCGAAATAGTCCGCCAGCGCCTCAACGAAGAAATCCGCCCAAGTGAGGTCGCACTTGCCCCGGGCGCCGCGTCGATGCGCGCTTAAGAGCGCTTGGGCTTCATGGTCGTCGACGCGGCCGTCGGCATAGAGCGCCTTCCGCATCGCCAACACCTCAGACCCCGTAACCGCGCTTAGGTCTTTGACCGAACGCAGCGCCTCGCCCAATGCGCTCATGCCCGCCCTCTCCCTTTCGGTTTGGGCGAGAGTGCCGCACAGACCCCTAGCGCTGCGTTAAGTTTCAACCACAAGCGCGGACCGGCCGGCGTAAACGGCTTGGTCGGCGAGCTCCTCTTCGATGCGGAGGAGTTGGTTGTACTTCGCCGTCCGGTCGGTGCGGGCGAGCGAACCGGTTTTGATCTGCCCGCAATTGGTGGCCACGGCGAGGTCCGCGATGGTCGTGTCCTCGGTCTCGCCCGAGCGATGAGACATCACCGCGGCGTATCCAGCCCGATGCGCCAGATCCACGGCATCGAGCGTCTCCGACAACGTCCCGATTTGATTGACTTTCACCAAAATTGCGTTGGCGACCTGACGTTCCACGCCATCGGCCAAGCGCTCGGGACTGGTGACGAACAAGTCGTCGCCGACCAGCTGGCAGCGCGTTCCGAGTTCCTCGGTCAACAGCCCCCAGCCTTCCCAGTCATCCTCCGCCATGCCGTCTTCAATCGAGGCGATGGGATAGGCGGAAACCAACTCGGCCAAATATGCGACCATGCCCTGCCCGTCTAAGGTCTTTCCCTCGCCGGCGAGTTCGTATTTACCTTCGTTGAAGAACTCCGTCGCAGCCACATCGAGCGCCAGCACGACATCATCGCCGGGCGCATATCCGGCCCCTTCGACAGCCGCCAAGATCGCGTCCAAGGCTTCTTTCGCGCTGGCGAAGTTCGGCGCAAATCCGCCTTCATCGCCAACATTCGTTGCATATCCGGCCGCCTTCAGTCGCGACTTCAACGATTGAAAGATTTCTGCGCCGCACCGCAGGGCGTCTGCGAACGTCATCGCCCCGACCGGCATGATCATGAATTCTTGGATATCGATGGGATTGTCGGCGTGCGCGCCGCCATTGAGGATGTTCATCAAGGGCGTTGGCAGGACGCGCGCGTTCACCCCGCCCACATAGCGATAGAGCGGCGTCCCCTGCGCTTCGGCCGCCGCCTTGGCCGTGGCGAGAGACACGCCGAGAATGGCGTTCGCGCCCAGGCGCGATTTGTTTTCCGTGCCGTCCAGGCCAATGAGAATCTCGTCGATGCGCCGCTGATCTTCAGCGTCCATGCACCCCAATGCGCTGAAGACCTCGGTGGTGATCCGCTCCCCGCCGCTCAAAACGCCTTGGCAGCC
>CAZABJ010000009.1:17518-59010 GCA_964483375.1 uncultured Caulobacterales bacterium | reverse complement strand
CGCGTGTGAGCGGTTCGCGAGGTGTTGGCGCTGTCATGTCCTGGATCGTAATGCAGGCCGTGCGCCGGGCGAAAGCGCGTTGATCGCCCAACGCGGGGTCAGTCGTAATGGGCGGCGGGCCATCTCGAAGCGCCGCCGCCGCCCTGAGGCGGTATAAAACATGGCAAGTTGGCGGCCCTGCCGACGTTCCTCCCCAGCCTTTTGATCGCTGGCTAACCGCAGCGCGACACGCGTGATAGTGTTCCCCCCTCCAAGGCAGAGCGATGAGGGGGTAGGGCGCGATGAAATGGCTGCTGCGGGTGTTTTTCGGCGTGACGGCGCTGTCGATTGTGCTGGCGGGCGTCGGGCTGTTGCTACCCGCGCGCGTCCATGTCGAACGCACGGCGTTCATCAACAGCCCGCCCGCAACGGTCCATACGCTTGCAGCGAATCTCAGCGCGTTCGCCGAATGGGCTCCGTGGCTGGCTGAGGACGAAGAACTGGTGTTGAGCGTTGACGGGCCGCTCGCCGCGCCGGGGCAAACCCTTGTTTGGTCGCGTGAAGGCGCCCGTGCGCAGGGGCGCGCGCGGGTGCTTCAAACCGAGCCGTATCAGAGCGTCGAGATTGAGTTTCTGTTCGATCCGGGATCCCGGGCGACCAGCGCATTTGTCGTCGCGCCGCGGGAAGGCGGGGCCGAAATCGTCTGGTCGTATGACGTCGATTTCGGCCTCAACATCGTGTCCCGTTACGCGGGCCTGGGATATGGCGATCGGATCGGAGAGGAACTCGAGCGCGGTCTCGAGGCCTTGCGCGCTTTAGCCGAAACCCTTCCCGGCGCCGATTTCGCGGCTGCAGACGCCGAATTGGTTGAGGTTGAGGCGGTTCCGCTTGTCTACGCCAATGGGCGGGTTCGAGGCGACAGCGCCCAACAACAGGCCGCATTCGACGCCGCGCTTGAACGGGTTCGCGACTTTATGTCGGGAAACCGGGTGAGTGCGGGGGGGCCGGCGATCGCGTACACGGTCGAGTGGCAGCCGCCGCTCTGGGGCTTCCGCGCCGCGGTCCCCTATGACGGTCCGGCGCGGGTAAGCGGGGAAGGCCCCGTTCTCTACGGGGAATCCTATGCAGGACGCGCCGTTACGGCGGAGCATCAGGGCGATCCCACCGGCGTCGCGCGGCTCGTCTCGAGTCTTGAAGCGTACATCGCCGCCAATCGGCTGACCCAGGCGGGGGCGCGCTGGGAGGTGCTGGTCACAGAGGCCGGCGAGGCGCCGGCTGAGGAGCAAGTGCGACGCATCTTCATTCCGGTTGAATAATCGCTTAACTGGGCGCTCCTGGCGACCGGGCGAGAGTTGAGCATGTCGGTTGTTTTCGATCGCGCGGCCGCGCGCGGATTGCCGCGTTTGCACGAGCGTCAAGAGCTCGAAGAAGCCGCGAACGCAATTGCGCATGTCGACGGTCCCTTCGGCGTCGAGCTCAAGACCTGGTCGGCCTATGACGGACGCAAACGCGTCGCGGTGCGCTGTCCTGAAAGTCCGACCAAAGAATCGCGCAATCAAATCACGGGCTGCGAGTATGCCGATCTCGACGCGCTCGATGCGCTTTCCGACTGGTTCGACGAGGTGGGTTGCGCGGCGCATATGCGGGCCTCGGGCGCAGATCTGGAGCCGCGCGCGTCCGCGGAGCTCTATGCGCGCGGGTTTCTGCCGAAGGAGACGGAAGTCTGGTTGGCGGGACGCGCCGCCGACGTGCCGGCTCCCTGTCCCGACATCGACATCGCCTTGGCGCAGACGGCTGAGGAACGCGCGCTGTGGATAGACGTCGCCCTGCGCGGCTGGGGCTATCCCAAAACGCAACAGCCGGTGAACGCCGCCTCGCTGGGCCTGCATCCCGGTCCGTCCCATTGGCGTTGGTTGATAGCGCGCCTTGACGGTCAGGCCGTGGGAGAGGCGCTCCTAGTGTTCTTCGAAGATGCGGATGTCGCCTATCTCGCCGACGCCGCGGTGACACCGGAAGGGCGGGGCAAAGGGGTGCAGCGCGCCTTACTGGCCGAGCGCGCGCGCTTGGCCGTTGAAGCGGGATTTGAGCGCGTTTTCGCCGGCGCCACGTTCGGGACCGCGAGCCATAAGAACATGCTCGCTGTGGGTCTTTCCCCCGCGGAAATCAGCATTCTTTGGACCCGACCGTCGGTGCGCGGCGCCCAGCGCTAAGAGTGCGTCGCCCGCTCCGCCCAAACGATGTAGCGCAAGGGTCCCGGCGTCACCGCGCCGAAGGGGTAGCAGGTCACCAACGCCAAGCGCGCAGGGCCGCCATGCGGGGCGATGCCGGACCGGTCGTGCCGTACGATCTCAGAGCCCGTCACCGTGAACGCGATCCGTTCGCCGCGGGGCGTTTCGATAATCAGCGCGTCACCCGCCGAAAGATGCTGCAAGAAACGAAAATGCGTATCGCGATGGGCTGCGATGACGCTCACGCCGGGGTCGCCGGGCGGAGGGGTTTGCGAAAGATGCGCCGGCCCGAACGCCATCGCCTCGCCGCCCGCTTCGGCGAGCACGATGGCGCGCGCGCCCAGGCTTGGCGCTTCGATTCGGGCCACCGGCCAAGTATCCGCCCACGGCCAAGGTCTCGGCGCGCTCTGTCCCGCTTGCGCCTCGCGCCATGAGCGCTCCAAAAGCGTTTGCGCCACAAGCGCTTTGGCGGGAATCCAAAAGCTGTGGACAAGAAGGCCGAATCCTAACAGCGTGACAAATGCGGCCAGGGCCAGTCCCCCCAAGTCTCTGGGTCGCCGCGCGAAAGCGCTGTCGGCGCTCCTTCCCCCCCGAAGGAGCGCCGCTGCGCGTTTTTGGGGACCGGTTTGGCTCACGACAGACGCCGACGGTGGGTCCGCGCCGCCGCTGCGACGCCGGCCGCCATCAACCCTGCGCCCAGAAGACCAAGCAGCGCTGACAGCGTGCCGCCTTGCGGCAAGGGCAGTCCGTCGGGCCCTGCGGTCGGTGCGTTAGTCGGCGCGTTCTGGGACTTCAGCGCCGCGTAACGTGGGTCGGCCAACAGAGCTTGGCGGTCCAGAGGTTGGATCTCGGGGCCGAAAACGGCGTCGAAGTCCCAGCCTTCCGGCAGCATTGTCGCGATGTCGCGTCTCTCTATGGCGGCGTCGGCCGGCCGGGCGATTTCGCGGTCGACTGCGACCAAGCTTGTCAGGCGGGAGACCAGCGAGAATTCGAGCGCTGTTTGCAACACGTTGGCGTCGACCTGGGCTGCGGAGGTTCCGGTGAAGCGGCTTTCCTCGGCCGCCGCGATGCGCGCCCGCGCCCACAGCGCAGCGACGCCCGGACCCGCGGTCGCCTCCGCCAAGTCGAGATTGACGGCCCAATTCCGCTCAGCCAATCGCCCCGTGAGTTCGAGCGCGCCCTCCAAATTAGAAACCCGCGCGGTGAGCGTGACGGGCTCGCCGAAATAGAGGTCCGGCAAAGGGTCGGGCCATATTTCCGCGTCGAGGCCCCGGTCGAACGAGGCGACGAGATCGCTCATCACCGGACGCTCAAGGGCTTGGAAAAAGACCGCCAACTCGTCCTGCACCGCGGCCACGTCGCCGATATGGGTAAAGGCGCCCCGCCCGATGCGGGCCGCTCGGCTCATGAAATATGAGTTCGGCGCGGACCCGATACCGATGGTGAACAATCGCGACCGGCCCAGACTCTGATCGATGGCGGCGAAGAGCTCAGCTTCGTTGCCGATTGCGCCGTCGGTCAAAAACACGACCTGGCGAATGCGGTCCTGAGCCTCAGGGGTCCTGTCGACCAACGCGGCGCGCAGGGCGGGAAGCATTTCCGTCCCGCCCTCCGCTTCAAGGGCGGCGACGAAGCGGACGGCCTGAGCGATATTGTCCCCGTTCGCCTCAACCGCTTGGGGAAAGACCAGCTCCATGGTGTCGTCAAAGCGCACGACGTTGAACCTGTCCTCAGCCGAGAGACGTTCGAGCGCCAGCAACAACGCTTGGCGGGCTTGGGCGATGGAGGCCCCGGCCATGGACCCCGAATTGTCGATGACGAATATCGTCTCCCGCGCCCGACGCGGGGCGGCGTCGCTCAGTTCGCTGGGCGGGGTGATGGTCGCGAGCAGATAGTGCTCGCCCTCCCGGGTCTCGTGAAAGAGCGAGGCGTGAGCGGCGAGGGGATCTGCGGCGCGCCAGGTCAACAGAAAGTCCCGGTTCGCCGGCACGGGGCCTTCCGCCAGACTGACGGTGAGCCGGGAGGGGCTGGCGCGGTCCACCGAGACGGCGTGATAGGGGCTCGCGATCTCCCCGACATTAAACCCCGCATTCACCCGGGCGGTCAGCGAGACGGGCAGGCGAAGCGCGTCGGCCGGCTCGTATTCAGGCCGAACCACAGGCGGGGTTATGCGTTCCGCGTCGGGAACCGGGTCGTTGATGCGGATGACGGGCGCGGCGCCGGCGTCGGCGACTGGCGCCAGCGTCGGGGCGGGCGCGTAGCGTGGGCCTACCACCATGGGAAAGCGAAGCTGGTAAGTTCCATCGACCAAGCGCGCTTGGTCCTGATATTCGATTTGGACGACCACCGTTTCACCTGGGCCGATATTGGCCACGGAATTGGTGAAGACGTTCGGGCGCTCTTGCTCGACGAGGCTTGCGCGGACCCCTGCTGCGCGGGCTTCTTCGTAGATGCGGCGCGCTTCCTGGCGTTCTTGGACTTCGCCTTCGATCGCCCGGTCGCCGATCAGAATGCGGAGCGTGTCGACGCCCGCGCCGTCGGGCAGCGGGAAAACGTAGACGCCTTCAACCCATTGGTCGGAGGGGTTCTCAAACCGCTGGGTCACGCGCGCGCGAACGATGGGACCGGTGACGTCAAGCGAGACGTCAGTCGCCACCATGGGCGCCTCGACGAACAGTCCGCCTTCGAGGGATTCAAACAACAGCGACCCCAGGCCGATGTCGTCCATGCGCACCAAGCCCTCGCGCGCGGTTTCGCCCGCTTGCGGCAAATCCGCGGTCGCCTGGCCAGACAAGACGCCCGCGCTCAAGCAGGCCGCAAAACAGACCTGCATCGGGCGAAAGTATTGGTGTTTCATTTCTCCGTCCCTCGCTCTTGGACCCCGCAGTCCAACCCGTCCGAACAAGGCTGCGCCTGATTGGCGACGCGGAGAGGGCGAGAGGAGGCCGAATTCGCGACAAAAAAGACAATGCTGTGACGAATTGGGGCGAGGATGGGACCTGCGTTAACCTTGTCGAAGGCCGCGGGTTGGTTAGTGTTCGCGCCGAGAGGGACAGGAGCGTCTGATGGCTTTCTTTATTATTGCGATCGTTTTAGGCGGCCTGGCGGCAGCGACGTTTTGGGCCTCGACCCGGAGCCCCTTGCCTGAGGGCGTGGCGTCGGGACATTTGAAGGCGCTTGCAGCGTTGTTTTCGCTCCTAGCCGCCGTCGCCGCTTTCGCCAGCACCGTTCGGGTGGTTGAGGCCGGCACCGTTCAAGTCGAGACGTTTCTGGGCGGCGTGACGGGCAAGGTGATCCGCCCCGGCGCTCATGTGGTCAATCCGTTGTCCTCCTGGCATGCGATGAACACCCGGTTGGAGAATTTCAATTTCACCGGCGGTTCGGGATTCCAGGAAGGCGGCCCGGCCTCGGCGCTGTCCTCCGACGGGGTGCGCCTCATCATCGACACCCAATTCAGCTTCCGGCTTCAGCCCGACTACGCCGACCGGGTGTTCGAAATCATCGGGCCCGGATTTGCGTATCGGGAGACCATCGGATCGGCGGCGCGGGAAGCGCTGCGCGATGCGGTGGCTCAATTCGAGTGGGCGCAGGCCGCCACGACCGGCCGGGAGGAGCTGGCGGTGGAGATGCGGCAGCTGTTCGAAGCGGGGCTGGTCGAGAAGCTCGAAGGCGCGGGCTTCACGGACATCGAAGCCAATGAGGCGTTCCAAGTCGCCGCGGTGGACCTCCGCAGGGTGGACCCGCCGCAAATCGTGGTCGACGCCAACAGCCAAGAAGCCGCCGCGCTCGAGGAGCTGCAGCGCCAGGAGACGCTGACCCAAATCGCCACCGAACAAGCCAACCGTCGCGGCCAAGAGGGCGCGGGCGTGGCCAATTTGTTCGGCGAACTGCCTGAAGGCTTCACCGCCGAAGAGATCGCCTCGCTCCTCCATGCGCTCGCGGCTCGGGAGCGGGCCGAAGCGCTCACCCGCGCGGTGGAAAGCGGCCAGGTCAACGTCATCGTCATGGATGGCGGCTCCGGCGGATCCCTAACGCTGCCCCGCTGAAAGCATTCGCCCGCATAGCGTGGTCCGCCGCCGTCTTCTCCCGCAGCGCGAAAACGCCTAACCTCTTCACCGCCTAGTTGGGGAAGAGGAGCCTGTCATGGCCGTCACCGAAGCCGCCGCCGAACTCGTGCTCAGCCGGGCTGTGGAGCGGGTCAAACCCTCCGCCACCATCGCGGTGACCACCAAAGCCGCCGAGCTGCGCGCGGCTGGTCGGGACGTCATCGGCCTGGGCGCTGGCGAGCCGGACTTCGACACCCCCGACCACATCAAACAAGCCGCCGTGGACGCCATCGCGGCGGGCAAAACCAAATACACCCCCGCCGACGGCGCCCCGGAGCTGAAGGAGGCCGTCGCGGCCAAATTCGCCCGCGACAACGGCTTGGACTATGCGCCCGGCCAAGTGCATGTCGCGCCCGGCGGCAAGCCGGTGATCTTCAACGCCCTCATCGCCACGCTGAACCCTGGCGACGAGGTGCTGATCCCCGCGCCTTACTGGGTGTCCTACCCCGAAATGGTGCGGTTATGCGGCGGCGAGCCGACCGTCGCGGCCGCCACGCCGGAAACCAACTGGAAGCTGACGCCGGACGCGCTGCGGGCGGGGCTCACCGAACGGACCAAATGGGTGATCCTGAACTCGCCCTCCAACCCCACCGGCGCGGCCTATACCGCGGACGAACTGCGGGCCTTGGCGGACGTCTTGCTCGATCACCCCCGCGTCTGGGTGTTGACCGACGATATGTACGAGCATCTGGTCTATGACGGCTTTGCCTTCGCCACCATCGCCCAGGTCGAGCCGCGGCTGATGTCCCGCACGCTCACCATGAACGGGGTGTCCAAAGCCTATGCGATGACCGGCTGGCGCATCGGCTATGCGGCGGGGCCCGAAGACCTCATCAAGGCCATGCGCAAAGTGGCGAGCCAAACCACCTCCAACCCGTGCTCCATCTCTCAAGCCGCCGCGGTCGCCGCGCTTAACGGCCCGCATGACTTTCTTGAAGAGCGCAACGCCGCGTTCAAAGCCCGGCGCGACCTCTGCCTGGCGGCCCTCAACGCCATGCCCGGCGTGTCCGCGTCCACCCCGGAAGGCGCGTTCTACATCTTCGCCAGCGTCCAAGAGCTGATGGGCAAGACATCCAAAGCCGGCGCGAGGCTCGATGACGACGTCGCCCTGGCCACCGCGCTGTTGGAAGAAGAGGGCGTGGCCATCGTGCCGGGCTCCGCCTTCGGCCATGGCGGGGCGTTCCGCTTGAGCTACGCCACCGCCACCCGCGTGCTCGAAGACGCCATGGCGCGGCTGACGCGGTTCAGCGAAGGCGTGCGCTGAGGAAGCGCCTACGGCGCCGTCGCCGCCGCCCAGGCGCTCGCCCAGGCCCATTGGAAGTTATAGCCGCCCAACCAGCCGGTGACGTCCACGCATTCGCCGATGAAATAGAGCCCTCGCACGGTGCGGCTTTCCATGGACTTGGACGACAATCCCGCCGTGTCGACCCCGCCCAGCGTCACTTCCGCGGTGCGCCAGCCTTCGGTGCCGACCGGGGTGATGCGCCAATCGCTGAGCGCGCGCGCCGTTTGTTCGAGCGCGGCGTCAGGCGTTTCGGCCAAATGCCGTGCGTCGCCGGCCATATCGCGAGCACTTAGACACTCCGCCAGCCGTTTGGCGAGGCGGGTTTCCAGCGCGCCGGCCAAGGTTCGTTTGGGATGGGCGGCTTTGAGCGCTGACAACACCGCCACGGCGTCCTCGCCTGGGAACAGGTCCAGGCAGACCGGCTCGCCTTCCCGCCAATAGGACGAAACCTGCAGCATGGCGGGCCCTGACAGCCCGCGATGGGTGAACAAGGCGGCTTCCTCAAACACGCCGTCGCCCGCCCGAGCGACCACTGGGGCGGCCACGCCGGACAACGACTTAAGGTCAGCGTCTTGGTCGCCAAGCACAAAGGGCACCAGCGCCGGCCGAGGCGTGACGACGGCGTGGTCGAACTGCCGGGCGAGGTCGTAAGCGAACCCGGTCGCGCCGAGCTTGGGAATCGACAGCCCGCCGGAGGCGACGATCAGGCGTTCGCTGACAACGGGACCTTGGCTTGTCGTCACGGAAAACCCGTCGGCCCCGCGTTCGACGCGCTCAACCTTGGTTTCAAGCCGCAAAACGCCGCCGGGCGCGGCCAACTCGTCAACCAGCATGGCGATGATTTCGCCGCTGCGGCCGTCGCAGAAGAGCTGCCCAAGCGTCTTCTCATGCCAGCTCACCCCGCGCGCGCGCAGCCGGTCGAGGAAATCCTCAGGGGTGTAGCGGGCAAGGGCGGACTTTGCGAAATGCGGGTTTTGCGAGAGAAAACAGTCCGGAGCCGTATGGATATTCGTGAAGTTGCAGCGTCCGCCGCCGGATATCCGGACTTTCTCGGCCGGCTTGCCCGCATGGTCGAGGACGAGAACCTTGCGCCCCCGCTCGCCCGCGCGGGCGCCATAGAACAAGCCCGCCGCCCCGGCGCCGATGACAACATCGTCAAAAGTCTCAGCGGCGTCGGTCATCGGGCTTTTTGCGGGGACGGCTCAGCGGTCAATCGCCCAGAAACGGGGCCATGCCCTGGCGAGCCAATGCGTCGGCGCGTTCATTGCCAGGATCCCCGGCATGGCCCTTCACCCAACGCCACTCCACGTCATGCATTGACGCCAGTTCGTCCAATTTCATCCAAAGATCGACGTTTTTGACCGGTTTTCTGTCAGACGTTCGCCACCCGTTCGCCTTCCAGCGAGGCATCCATTGCGTGATCCCATCTTTGAGATAGTTCGAATCCGTGAACAGCGTCACCGCGGAGGCGCGTTTCAGCGTGGCCAGCGCCTCAATCGCGGCGAGAAGCTCCATGCGGTTGTTCGTGGTCTCCGGCGCGCCGCCGTGGATTTCTTTCACGGCTTCGCCATAAGCCAGGCGCGCGCCCCAACCGCCCGGCCCGGGGTTTCCCGAGCAAGCGCCGTCGGTGTGAATGATCACTCGTGTCTCGTTCATCGTTCGGTGAAGGAGCGCGTCTTCGCGGTTGCGGTCAAGGCCGCAGCGAATGACTCCCGGCGTTGGTTTCCCCGTGCTACACGCGATAAACGGCTGGGGTTATGCGGAATTCGCAACACAAGGGGGAGAGCATGACGGACGCGGTACTCACCGACGACGCTCCGGACGGCGGCAAATACGGCTACTACGCCACGCGGCCGAGCCAAGAGTTCGATCATGTCATCCTGCAGGCGGATTATGCTCTGCGCGCTTATCTGAGCTTTTATCGCTTCCGTCGATTGGGCGGGATCGATCGCGCCGACAAGCGGATGAAACGGGACCGCGCGGACGGCCGAAAGCCCAGCCTGAAGCATTTGGAGCCGTTGGACAGCCTCAATCGGGGCATCCACTTCGTCTCCGACCACCCGCCGGTGCGCATCTTCTCCTTGTCCGTCATTGCGTTGTTGGTCTTGTTCGAAAGTGCGGCCAACGCCTACTTCTTCAGCTTGAACAACCCCTTGGGTCTCTTGGGCGGATTGTTCCAAGCCGCCGCGGTGTCGCTCTCAAACGTGGCGGTCGCGTATTTCATCGTGGGCTTTTGGGGGCTGCGCCACATCACCGTGCCCTGGCAATACCATTGGCCGAAGAAGGTGTTCGGCGTCATCGCCATCGTCACCGGCCTCATCATGATCGTGCTGGTGAACCTCTCTGCGGCGCATTTCCGGAACATCCAGGACATGTCGGTGGAGAACATCGAACCGCCTAGCCCCGCGGAGTTGACGAGCACGTGGACGTTCATCCCTGGCATGGCGGCGGATTGCGAGGTCATCTTGGCCGGCGAGTTGGGCGCGAGCTTGGCGGGCGCAGCCGCGAACGCCATGTGCCGACCGTTCAATCTTTACTCTCTCGATGCGGTGGTCCTGTTTGCGCTCGGCATCGCCATCGCTGCGGTTGCGGCGTTCGAGGGCCGGCGGTCGGATTCCGCCTTCCCAGGCTTGAGCGACGCGGCGCGCAAAGTTGAGCGGTCCCGAGACGATTTGCTTGAAGCGCTTGAGGAATACCGAGACAGCTACGACGACATCGTGGAGCAGATAAAGCAGGACCTCGGCGAGAAGGTTTCCGCAGACGACCGCATTGCGCTTTACCGCGCTCTCGACGCCCGAATCGAGCCTTACCGGAAACTGTTCGAGACCAGCGCCATTCAGCTTGTCGACGAGTTCGACGTGCCGCCTTGGGTGCTCCAGGAACTCGGCGCGCCGGGCAGCGACGACCCGCGTTTGAACCCTGACGAGGATGAGGAAGAGGACAATCGCTAATGGCCAGTCGTCGCGTTAAGCGTCAGCGCCGCTTGGCGTTTCTTAATATCGCGATCGTCATTCTGGCGATCGCGGGCGTGGCCTATGCGGTCTATCGGCTGCAGCCGCAGCCTTTCGACGAACTGACCCTCTGCCCGGTTTCTGATGAGATTCCTGCGCATACCGCATTGCTGCTGGACAAGACCGACAACTACTCTCGCGGCCAGGCGGACCGCATCGCGGCGTTGGTTCGGCGCACCGCGGACGACCTGGATGTGGGGGAACGGTTCACCCTGTTCGAATTGGACGAACGGGGACGGATGGATCCCGACGGGGCGTTCTCCCGCTGCAATCCCGGCCAAGGCGGCCAGGTGAACCCGCTCTACAACAACCCGCGCCAGGTCCAGGAGCGGTACGAGGAAGCGTTTGGCGAGCCGCTCGACGCCATCATGGCGACCCTAATCGCGCCGCGGGAAGCGCCGCAAAGCCCCGTGGTGGAGGCGATCGCCCGGCTGGCCCAGACCGATGCTTTTTCCGACCAATCGCCGCGCCGCCGGGTGATCGTCATTTCCGACATGCTGCAGAACTCCGACACCTTCTCCATCTATGGGGGCGATCCGGGAACGCTGCCGCTCGGGATGGCGGGGCCTGAAGCGGTCGCTGCGGCGATTTCCAACGCCTTTCCGCGCGCGGATCTGCGCGGCGTGGACGTGGAAGTCCGGCTCATCCCGCGCACCCGCTTCGAAGACCTCCAACGCGGGGCGCTCCGGGATTATTGGGAAACCTTGTTCGACGAACTCGGCATGGATCTGCGCTGGCGGGATCTCTGACCCGGCGGCTCTCCGGGAGCGAAAGTCAGGACTGTCGCGGGTCGCGCCTTCCAGCCTTCGCCGATTTGCGCCCTTAATCCTAGGTTTTGGCGACGTCCGCCAACACGCGGGGAAGGTTGAACACGACATCCTCGTCGGTCACGCGGACTTCTTCCACCGTGACGGAGAACCGCGCACGCGCCTGCGCCACGATTTCGTCGGTGAGAACTTCAGGCGCGCTGGCGCCGGCGGTCAGACCGACCGTTCTCGCCTGTGCGACCGCGTCCCAATCCACATCGGCGGCGCTTTGAACGAGCCGCGCATCTTGCGCGCCGGCGGTGAGCGCGACTTCCACCAAGCGCTTGGAATTCGACGAATTCTGCGCTCCGATCACCAAGAAGAGGTCGCATCGCCGGGCCATCGCCTTAACCGCCTCCTGGCGGTTGGTGGTGGCGTAGCAAATGTCTTCCTTGTGCGGCGCGGCGATTGAGGGGAAGCGCGCGCGCAGCGTTGCGACGATGGCTGCGGTGTCGTCCACCGACAGCGTGGTTTGCGTGACGAACGCCACATTGTCGGGATTGCGCGGCGTATAGCGTTGAGCGTCCTCGACCGTTTCAATCAGGGCGATGGCCCCGTCGGGCAGCTGGCCCATGGTGCCGATGACTTCGGGGTGCCCTTGATGGCCGATGAGAACGATTTCACGCCCGGCCTTATGGTGCCTTTGGGCCTCGACATGCACTTTCGAAACGAGCGGGCAGGTGGCGTCCACATAGATCATGTTTCGGCGCGACGCCTCCGCGGGCACCGCTTTGGGCACGCCGTGAGCGGAGAAAATCACCGGGCGATCGTCGGGGCATTCGTCGAGCTCATCGACGAACACCGCGCCCAGGCCTTCCAAGCGTTCCACCACATGGCGGTTGTGAACGATCTCATGGCGCACATAGACCGGCGCGCCCCATTTCTCGAGCGCGCGCTCGACGATTTGGATCGCCCGGTCCACGCCGGCGCAAAATCCGCGCGGGGCGGCAAGAAGAAGGGTCAGCTGCGAGGTCATGCCCCCTCTATACCGTAAGCCGGCGGAGATCGTCAGCCGCCATGCGCGCCCGTCGGCGTCTCGCCCCTGCGCGCGGTTCGGAAGCGTTGCTCCGGCGCGATGGGGCGGGTATCACCCGAATTGGCCGAGCAATCACCTTGCGCCGCGAGTATGCCGCGCCGGACCTTGGGAGCGATGATGCCTGACCTCACGCCATTTTTCGGTTTCTCTCGCGCGCGCATGATCGCGGTTTTCGCCGCATTCGGCGTGGCGGGGGCCAGCTGTTCGGCGGTTCCCAACCCGCTGGCGAACGAGCCGAACCCCGGGCCCTGTCCCCGGGCGTACAGCCTTTATGACGCCAGTCGACTGGTGGAGATTCGCGGCGAAGAGGTCGCCTACGAAAATGTCGGCTTCACCGCGGAAATCGAGGACGTTCGGTCCATTTGCCGATACTTCGACGACCGCCCCATCGAGGCGGAGCTTGAAGTCGATATCGGTTTCGGGCGCGGCCCGGCGGCCGAGAGCGACCGGCACACCTACAACCTTTTCGTGGCGGTGACCCGCGGCGACGTCGCGGTCATCGAGCGCCAGGTCTTTCCCGTCGAGGTGCGGTTCGACCGCGGGGAGGACCGGGTCTATCAGCGCGAGCGCTTTGATCCGATCCGCATCCCGCGCGCGGACGCTGACATCTCTGGGTCGAATTTCGAGATTTTGGTCGGGTTCGACCTGACCGAAGAGCAATTGGACTTTAATCGCCAGGGCTTGCGTTTCCGCGTCGACGCCGGCCAGTAAGGCGGAAGCGCTAAAAGTTCGCGACCCGCGTCCCTTCCCGCTTGCGTTGACGTGGAGGGGGCGCTCATGGATTGTGGACAGAGTGTCGACGCGAGCGCCGGGAGGCGGACGCGTCGAAGACCATACCGCACCCCGCGGGAGACATCGGGCCTTCGGGCCCGAGGCCGAAGGCGCAACCGCCCCGGAAACGCTCAGGCGACAAGGACCGCAGGGACTGCGAACGCTGGAAAGCGGGAGAAAGGCTTTCTCCCCGCCGAAGGAGTAAACGCACCCGCCTTGGGCTGCGCGAATCTCTCAGGCTCACCGACAGCGGGGGCGCAGGCGTCGCTTTTGGCGCCGCAACGCGTCGGTGAGGATGATGAGCGACGACCAACACACCGCTGAACTCAAGCGCACGCCGCTCTTCAACATGCATGCCGAGGCGGGCGGGCGCATGGTCGCCTTCGCAGGCTATGAAATGCCGGTGCAATACCGCGACGGCATTCTCGCCGAACACAGATGGACCCGCGCCAAAGCCGGCTTATTCGATGTCTCCCATATGGGTCAGGCCTGGCTGCGTACGCGCGACGCCGAGCTTGGCGCGCCGGACGCCCACGACAAGGTCGCCGCAGCGCTTGAAACCCTCGTCCCTAGCGATATCGCGAGCTTGGCTCCGGGCGAAGCGCGGTACACCTTGCTGATGAACGACCAGGGCGGCGCGCTCGACGATTTGATCGTCACCCGCCCGTATGGCGCCGAACGCCAGGGCTATGTCTTCCTCGTCGTCAACGCATCGCGCAAGGCCGACGACTACGCGCACATCGCCGCGCGGCTGGGAGATCGTTGCGCGCTGGAAATAAAGGACGATCGCAGCCTGCTGGCTTTGCAAGGCCCTCAAGCCGAAGCGGCGCTTGAAAGCGTGGCGCCCGGCGTGTCGGCGCAAACCTTTATGGGCATGCGGCCCTATCAGTGGAACGGCGCGGATCTCTTGGTCAGCCGGTCCGGCTATACCGGCGAAGACGGCTTTGAAATATCGGTTCCCAACGACCACGCAGCGGCGTTCGCTGATGCGCTGCTCGCCCATGACGATGTCGCTTGGATCGGCCTGGGCGCGCGCGATTCGCTCCGGCTCGAAGCGGGACTTTGCCTGTATGGTCAAGATATCGACGAGACCACCAGCCCGGTCGAAGCCGCGCTCACATGGACCATCGCCAAATCTCGACGGGAGACCGGCGGCTTTCCGGGCTTTGAGCGCATCAAAGCGGAACTGGCCGGGGGTGCGGCGCGCAAGCGGGTGGGGCTCAAACCTCATGGCCAAGGCATCCCGCGACACGGCGCCGAGGTGCTGCAGGGCGACCGCGTGGTCGGAACCGTCACCAGCGGGGTGTTCGGACCGACCGTCAAAGGCGCTGTCGCCATGGGCTATGTTGAAACCGCGCTCGCAAAACCTGACGCGGAATTAGAGATCGCGTTGCGGGGCAAACGGCTCAAGGCCGTCGTGACCCGCATGCCGTTTGTCGAACACCGCTACAAGCGGGCATGAGGGGAGGTGTTATGACCCTGCGTTTCACCAAAGAACACGAATGGATCCGCGTCGAGGGCGATGTGGGCGTAGTCGGCGTGACCACTTACGCCGCTGAGCAGCTCGGCGACGTCGTCGTGGTGGATTTGCCCGACGTGGGCAAATCCGTCGCCAAAGAAGCCGAAATCGCTGTTGTGGAATCCGTGAAGGCGGCCAGCGACATTTATGCGCCGGTCGCCGGCGAGGTGGTTGAAGTCAACAGCGCGCTCGAGACCGCGCCGGAAACGGTGAACAGCGACCCGCAAGGCGCAGGTTGGTTCTTCAAGCTCAAAATCGCCGACGCCTCCCAAATCGAAACCTTGATGGACGAAGCCGCTTACGCCGCTTACGTCGACGGACTGAGCTAACCGACCGCTTGGGGCTTCCCGGCGAACGAGGTCGTGCGGAAAGACCCTCCGAAACGGTCGGCGTTTCTGGGGTGTCGAACAGTCGCCGGCGGCCTATCTGAGGCCTCGCTCGGCGAGCGCGTTTGAATATGGAGAGTGAGCATGCGTTATCTTCCCCTCACTGACGCGGATAGAGGCGAGATGCTTGCCGCCATCGGCGAAAGCTCCATAGACGCCCTATTCGAAGATGTGCCGTTGGAAGCCCGATTGTCCGCGCCGATCGAGGGCTTGCCGCGGGTGCAGGGCGAGCTGGAGGTCGAGCGGCATTTGGCCGGCCTCGCCGGGCGCAACATCGCCGCAGGCGACGCGCCGTTCTTCTGCGGCGCGGGGGCGTATCGCCACCACATCCCGGCGACGGTAGACCATCTTATTCAGCGGTCGGAGTTTTTGACCGCCTACACGCCCTATCAGCCCGAAATCGCGCAGGGCACGCTGCAAACGCTGTTCGAATTCCAGACCCAAGTGGCGCTCATCACCGGCATGGGCGTGGCGAATGCGTCTATGTATGACGGCTCGACCGCCTGCGCGGAGGCCGTGCTGATGGCCTGCCGGATGACGGGCCGGAATAAGGTTGTGCTGCATGGCGGGCTGCATCCCCATTATCGCGACGTGGTGCGGACGCTGGCCGACAGTCTCGGCGTCGAAGTCATCGCGCCGGCCCCGAAATTGGCGGGCGGCGGGGAACCCAAGGACCTGATCGACGACGGCGTCGCCTGCGTGGTCGTCCAATCGCCCGACGTTTTCGGCGAGGCGCACGACCTATCGCCCTACGCCGAAACCGCCCACGCCGCCGGCGCGCTCTTGGTCGCGGTCAACACCGAGGTGGTCTCGTTGGGCCTGTTGACGCCGCCTGGCGAGATGGGCGCGGACATCGTCGCCGCGGAGGGCCAGTCCATCGGGGTCGGGCTCAATTTCGGCGGTCCCTATGTGGGCTTGTTGGCCGCGCGCGATGAGCGCCCCTATCTGCGGCAAATGCCCGGGCGGCTATGCGGGGAAACCGTGGACGCCCAGGGCGAGCGGGGCTTCGTGCTGACGTTGTCCACCCGCGAACAGCACATTCGCCGGGGCAAGGCGACGTCGAACATCTGCACCAATTCCGGGCTCTGCGCGCTCGCCTGGACGATGCACATGACGCTGTTGGGCGACAAAGGCTTTGAGCGCTTGGCCCAGCTCAATCATGAACGCGCCGTGGAAACCTACGAAGCGCTGGGCGACGTGGCCGGGCTGAGCCGCATCAACTCCGTCTTTTTTAACGAGTTCGCGGTGCGATTGGAGAAACCCGCCGCCGAGGTCGTCGCCGCGCTCGCAGCGCGCGGCGTGCTCGCCGGGGTGCCCTATTCGCGTCTCGACCCCAAGGCGGGGCTTGACGACGTGTTGTTGATCGCGGCCACCGAGACCGTCGCGCCCTCGGACGTGACGGCTTTGGTGGATGGCTTGCGAGCTATTTTGTGAGGACTGCGCTGAAACGCTGATGTCCCAGGCTTTCGCACCTTTCTACGCTGCAGCGTACGCCGCCGCCTCTCAATGGGGCCGTGGTCAATTGCGCCCGCTTGCAGCCTGCGAACGGCCTGCGACGGCCAATAACATCACGGCGATCCGATTGGCGGCCGCGTTGGCGGTGGTTTTCGCGCATGCATGGCCGATCGCCCTGGGTCACGGCGCGCTTGACCCGATCACCCGCGGGCTTGTCGCGGTGTTCGGAGCGGGCGTGGGCCTTTCCACGCTCGCCGTGGGCGCCTTTTTTGTGGTCAGCGGCTACCTGGTCGCAAAAAGCGCGTTCGCCCGAACCGGCGACTTATTCGGCTTCGCGCAAGCCCGCGCGCTGCGCCTGTTTCCCGCGCTTTTGGTCAATGTGGCGCTGACCGTCTTCCTGCTCGGGCCCGTTTTGAGCCAGCATTCCGTGGTCGCGTATTTCGACCACCATCAAGTCTGGAAGTTCTTTTTCAACAACGCCTTGATGTGGAACGCCGTCTACGTTCTTCCTGGCGTCTTCACGGACAATCCGTTGGCCGCGGTGAACGGCTCGCTTTGGACGCTTCCCATTGAATTGCGGTGCTATGCGGTGGTGGGATTGTTCGCCGCGCTGACGCTGTTCCGGCGGCCTGGCCTGTTGACCGCCGTCATTCTCGTCGTCCTTGGGGCGGAGGCCGTGTTTGCGGACGCCAATTTGTTGGGGGAGCCGGCCGAGGCGCTGAACGCCAAGTTCTTTTTGCTCGGCGTCCTCGCTTTCTTGCATCGCAGCCGGGCGCCCGCCTCGCTCGGCCTTGCCGCGGGATTGCTCGCCCTTGCTTGGGTTGCGCCGTGGGAGGGTTTCGCCGCCAATGCCGGGATTGTCGGCTTCACGCTTCTTGTCCTATGGGCGGGTTTGGTCGCCCCACAAGCGCCTTCGCTCGAGCGTTGGATCGGCGACCCGTCCTACGGCATTTACATCTACGCCTTCCCGCTGCAGCAGATCTGCGTTCAGCTTTTCGGCGCAGGCGACCCGTGGATTGCGGTCTGGCTCGCCGGCCCGTTGGCTTTTGCAGCCGGGGTCGCATCTTGGCGTTACATCGAAGCGCCCGCTTTGGCGCTCAAGGATCGTCGACCGAATTTCGCGCGTTTGAGCGTCGTCGCCTCGGTCAGTCCCGCGCTAACCCGCACGCTCGCGCCGCTCAACCGTTTCTTGAGGAGATAGCTCATGGCCATGAACACCCAGGGTCGCGCCACCCGCCCCGACGCAGAGGCCGTCTCCGCCAAGACGAAACTCACCCGACGCGAGCCGCTGATATTCGAAATCGGCTCGCCGCAAAAAACCGGCGTGGATTTGCCTGCGTCGCGCCACGCCGTCGAGCCCTCCGATGCGAGCGACAAATATCTCGGCGGGCTCGCGCGCCGAGGGGGCCGCGGATTGGCGGGGCTCTCAGAGCCCGAGGCGGTGCGCCATTATGTGCGACTGTCCCAGATGAACTACGGCATCGATCTCGACGTCTATCCGCTGGGCTCATGCACCATGAAGCACAATCCCCGGCTTAACGAGAAAGCCGCGCGATTGCCGGGCTTTGCAGACATCCATCCCATGCAGCCGGTGGAGACCGTTCAGGGCGCGCTCGCCGTTATGGATGAGCTCGCCCATTGGCTGACCACGCTTACGGGCATGCCCGCGGTCGCCTTGTCGCCCAAAGCTGGCGCGCATGGCGAACTGTGCGGCATGATGGCCATCGCCGCGGCGCTCAAGGCGCGGGGGGAGGGAGAGACCCGCCGCCGCGTTTTGGTTCCCGAAAGCGCCCACGGCACCAACCCCGCCACCGCCATTCAATGCGGCTTCACTGTTGATGAGATCGGTGCGGACGAAACCGGCCGGGTCGATTTGGCGGAGCTTCGGTCCAAGCTGGGGCCGGATCTCGCCGGCATCATGCTGACCAACCCCAACACTTGCGGACTGTTTGAGCGCGACATTCGTGAAATCGCCGACCTCATTCACGAGGCCGGCGGCTATTTCTACTGCGACGGCGCGAATTTCAACGCCATTGTCGGGCGGGTTCGGCCTGGCGATCTGGGCGTCGACGCCATGCATATCAATCTGCACAAGACCTTCTCCACCCCCCATGGCGGGGGAGGACCTGGGGCGGGTCCGACCGTGTTGTCTGAAGCGCTGGCGCCGTTCGCGCCGACCCCGCGGGTGATCGCTGATGAAACCGGGTTCCGGTTGGTCGAAACCGAAGGCGATGGCGAGGCGGCCGACGCGTTCGGACGCATGTGCGCCTTTCACGGCCAGATGGGCATGTTCGTGCGCGCGTTGGCCTATATGCTGAGCCATGGCGCGGACGGCCTGCGGCAGGTGGCGGATGACGCGGTCCTCAACGCCAACTACGTGCTTGCCCGGCTGAGCGACGTGATGACACCGGCCTTTCCCGGTCATTGCATGCACGAAGCTCTGTTCGACAACCGCTTTCTCAAGGGAACGGGGGTGGAGACCATCGACTTCGCAAAGGCGATGATCGATGAGGGCTACCATCCCATGACCATGTATTTCCCCTTGGTGGTCAACGGCGCGATGCTGATTGAGCCGACCGAAACGGAGTCGAAGGAAAGCCTCGACCGCTTCATTGAGAGCCTGCGCGACCTCGCCCAATCGGCGAAGGCGGGGGAGACCGACCGTTTCCGCGCCGCCCCCAGCGTCGCCCCGGTCGCCCGGCTCGACGAGACCCGCGCGGCGCGTTCGCCGGTCTTGCGTTGGCGGCCCGCCGAGCAACGCGCTGTCGAAGCCGCCGAGTGAGGCGAACCAAACCGCGCTCGCTCCCGTAAGAACACGTGACCCCTAGGACACGATCGCGCGAGGCGGGGCGGCTTTCGGCTGCTCCGCCTTGAAGCCGCCGCGTTCAGGGATCATTTATTGGATTACGATAATCAAAACCAAAAGGCGGTGCTTGGTCGGACGATGCGTTACGTTGCAATGGCGATACACAGGCTGAGCATTGCACCCTTCGCTGGGTTCGATCTCGGGGAATTCACGCGCTGGACGCTCAAGCGGGTCCTGCTGCTTCTCGGCGTGTTCCTCATGGTCGTCGGGGTGCTGCTGACGCCGCTGCCCATTCCGCTGGGTTTGCCGCTTTTGCTCGTGGGTTCGGCCTTGGTCGTGAACAACTCTCAGACCGCCAAACGCGCGTTTCTGCGTTGGTTGCGCCGCCGGCCCGGCATGCGCCGCCGGTTCCGGCAAATTTTCCCCCGTCGTACGTCAAGCCCGTAGCGCCTCGGCGGCTCGAGCAGGCTTGCTCAACTGAGCCTGTCATGAAGCAACGCGACGGCTCGCAGCCGTCCGCGCCGCGACGGCGGGACGAAAGCCGGATCCTTTAAAAACGATAATCCGCAATCGACCGGGCGCTATCCCAACCGGTCGGTCAGCTCGGCCACGCTCTGGGAGAAAAGGCGCGCCTGGGCGTCGGCGCCAAGCCGGTCACGCAGGAGACGTTCGGCCGCCGCCGCTGCGACGTCGCTGGCTTCTCCGCGGACAAGCGCGAGCGCGCTTGCTTCGGCTTGCTCGATGCGACGCTCCGCCAACGCCGCGCGGCGCGCCAGCTGGTCTTGCATCTCCACACGGGCGGCTTCCGCCATGTCGTTGGCGCTTCGGCGCGCTTGATCGATGATGGCGGCGGCTTCCGCTTCGGCTTCACGTTGTCGACGCTGATAACGCGCCAGGAGCTCTTGGGCTTCTTCGCGCAGGCGCTTGGCTTCTTCGAGTTCGGCCTTGATCGTATCGGCCCGCTTGTCGAGGGCCTGAGCGAGCTTACCCGGCAACCCCAGATACAGCATCAAGGCGACGAACAACGCCAGCGCCACCAGCGCCCACGTCGTTGAGTCGTAGAAAGAATTGGGGAGATGTACGACGTGGCTAAAGTCCATGGTCAGCTCGCCTAATTCCGGCTTCCGTTTTCGCGGACTGAGGTCACCGCGGCGTTGACGTCTTCGGCGGCCGGCGCCGCGCCGGTCAATCGCTCCACGATTGAGGACGCCGCTTCCCCAGCGATGGTGCGCACATTGGCCAGTGCGGCTTCGCTGGCCTCGCGGATGCGGGTTTCCGCGGCCGCTGCGCGCTCGGCGAAGCCAGCCTCCGCGGCGGCGGATTCACGCTTGATTTCGGCGTC
Organism: uncultured Caulobacterales bacterium; assembly: GCA_964483375.1. GTDB lineage: Bacteria > Pseudomonadota > Alphaproteobacteria > Caulobacterales > Maricaulaceae > JAUIEH01. Next base: position 38,280 of record CAZABJ010000009.1, on the reverse strand, counting down.
CACCTCGGCGCGAACCTCCGCGGCGATGGCTTGAGCCTGCGCGCGTGCGTCAGCCAATGCTCTATTGTAAGCCCGTTCGGCGTCGGCGGCTTGGCGGTTCAGCCGGTTCGCCTCGTCCAAATCATCTTCGATTTTATCGCGGCGGTCTTCGATCACCGTGCCGATGCGCGGCAACAGCGAACGCGACAGCACGAAATAAAGCACGCCGAAGCTCAGCAAGAGCCAGAAGATCATCCCCGGCCAATAGCCGAAGACGAATTGCGGCAGCGTGTCCGCGCTGTCGGTGTCTTCCGCCGCCCGCGCCGCCGGGGCGATCGCGAGCGCCAAGATGGCTGCCGATAAGCTAAAGCGTGCGCGCACCGTGGGTGCTCCAAAGCTCACGCGGACGCGCGCTGCGCGTCCGCTCACATGCGTTTTTAAGCGAGAGGCTTAGAGAACGAACAGGATGAGGATCGCGATGGCGAGCGCGAACAGGCCGGTCGCTTCGGTGAGGGCGAAGCCCAACAGCAGGTTGGTTTGCTGACCCTGTGCTGCGGAAGGATTGCGCAACGCGCCGGTGAGGAAGCTCGAGAAGATGTTCCCGATGCCGATCGCCGCGCCGATCATGGCCAGCGCCGCGATGCCGGCGCCAAGCGCCCTGCCGAAAACTTCAATATCGCCGCTCATAAGACTTGCTCCGTAGGTTAGCGCCGGAAGGGCTTAGTGGTGCATGTGCACCACGTCGTTGAGATAGATCACGGTTAGGATGGCGAAGACGTAGGCCTGCAGCGCGGCCACGAGAAACTCAAGTGCGACGACAAAAAACGTCGCGAACATCGGGATCAAAGCGGCGACCCAGCCGAAAACCCCCAGCCCTTCGGCCGCCAGCAGCGCGCCCACAAAGGCGGCGAACAACTTCAGCAGAATGTGGCCGGCGAGCATGTTGACGAACAGTCGCACGGCGAGCGTCAGCGGACGGCTCAAAAACGAGATGATTTCGATCGGCACGATCAAGAAATACATCACGAAGGGCAGGCCAGAAGGCGCGAAGAGCTTGAAGAAACCCAGGCGGTGTTTGTAGAGCCCGAAACCGATCACGACCGCGATCGCCGTCAGCGCGAGCGTTACGGTCACGGCGAGTTGTGAGGTCACCGTCGGGGTGATGACCAACATCCCGATCATGTTGCAGGTCAAAATGAAAATGAACAGCGAGAAGACGAAGGGGAAGAACCGCATCCCTTCGGGCCCGATCACGTCGCGTATCATGCTGGCGACGAATTCGTAGCCGAGTTCAGCCACCGATTGGACGCGATTGGGAACGATGGTCGGCCGACGCGTTGCAATCGCGAAAAAGCCGATGATCAACGCAACCGCCGCAACGGTCCAAAGCGCGATTGTGGTGAACGACAGGTCAGGGCCGTCCTCAGCGCCGAGCTGAACGACAGTGTAAATCTCAAACTGACTCAGCGGATCAATCGCCACTGTCGTCGCCCCTCTCTCAGACCGGCCGCGTCAGGCCAGGTCGTCATCGCTTGCACTCTCTTCGGGGTCCGCGGACCGCCGCGCATCTTGCGCCGCACTCGCCGCGGACATCTCCGCAGCGGCGCGAAACACGTTGCGCACGCCAGCCGCGAAGCCGAACCCGAACCCAACCAGCGTCATCAACGGCGTCACGCCCAAGAGCCGGTCAAGCCCAAAACCCAATGCGCCGCCGATACCGACGGCCGCCACCAGCTCGAGCGACAAGCGCCAAGCCACGCCCAAACCCGCCGCCGTCGCATGTCCGCTCTGACGCCGGACCCGAGACGTGCGCGCTTCAGCGCGCTCGCGAATGCGTCGATCGAGATCGTCCAAGCGTTTTCGATCGGCGCGGGCGGTGTCGTCGTCTGGAGTCTGCATCGGCGGCGGACGCCTGACAGGCGGCGTCAGGCGCGCGGACGGTAGCGACGCCCTCTGATCAAGTCAAGAAAAGGGCGATAGGCATTATCCCTTTGAAAAAGATGCGTTTTCTGTCGATTTACTCGGCTGCGACAAGTCGCTCGGCTTGGTCGAGATCGACGGAGACCAGTTGAGACACCCCGCGCTCGGCCATGGTGACCCCGTAGAGCCGGTCCATCCGCGACATCGTGACCGCATTATGCGTGATGACCACGAAGCGCGTGTCGGTCAGCCGTCGCATCTCCGCGAGCAAACGACAGAACCGCTCCACATTGGCGTCATCCAGCGGCGCGTCCACTTCATCCAGCGCACAAAGCGGGGCGGGATTGGACAAGAACACCGCGAAAATCAACGCCGTCGCCGTCAGCGCCTGTTCGCCGCCCGACAAGAGCGACAGCGACCCGAGTTTCTTGCCCGGCGGGCTCACATGAATGTCGAGCCCCGCTTCAAGGGGGTCTTCGGCGTCGACGAGCGCGAGCCTGGCTTCCCCGCCCCCGAACAGCGCCTGGAACAGCCTCTGAAAGTGTCCGTCGACGATATCGAAGGCGGCCGTCAGACGCTCGCGGCCTTCGGTGTTGAGTTTCGTAATGGCCGTGCGCAGCTTGGCGACCGCGGCCATAAGGTCGGCGCGCTGGGCCTCAAGGCTTTTCATTTCCCCTTCAAGGCTGGCGGCGTCTTCTTCAGCGGCCAGGTTCACCGCGCCTAAGCGGTCGCGCGCGCGTTGAGCTTCTTTGAGCTTTTTATCGACGGCGGCGGCGTCGAGCTTGGCGACGCTTTCGTCCTCAGACAAAGCGTCGGGCTCCAGACTAAACGTCTCGCGGATTTGAGCCGCGGTCTCGGCGATGCGCTCCTGGGCCGCTTGAGCGCGGGCCTCCGCGCCCGCCCGCGCTTCCCGCGCAGCGCTCAACGCGCGTTCGGCGTCCCGTTGGGCGACGTCAGCCGCCTTGGCGGTGCGATGCGCCGTCGCCGCGGCGTCGCGTGCGGCCCGCAGCCGGGCCTCAGCCGCTTCAAGCTGTTCGCGGAGGGCCTCGAGGCGCTCGTTCAACCCCGCAGGGGCGGCCTGATTTGTCGCCGACGCGGTTTCGGTTTCACCGCGTTTGGCCTCAAGCGCTTGGATTTGCGTGGCGGCCTGGGCTTCGCGCTCGCGCCAGGCGGCGAGGTCGCGCGCGAGGCGAGACCGCCGCTCCCGCTGGGCGGCGAGACTGGACTTTGCCGCCTCAAAGGCCGCGCGGGCTTCGGCTTCGGCGCCGCGAGCGGTCTCGGCGTCAGCGCGCTTGGCGGTGACCTCGGCTTCTGCGGCGGCGGGGTCCGTCAGAGCGTGAGCGGCGCGCTGCGCCTCGGCGCATGCGTCTTGAGCCTCAACGCGCTCGGCGTCGAAGCGCGCGCGCGCCGCCGCCCGGGCCGCGGCCTTCGCCGACAGTCCGTCTCGGATGCGCGCGGCGGCCGCCGCCTCCTGAGCAAAACGTTTTGTCTCAGCATCGCGGCGTTTGAGCGCCTCGCGGGCGGCGTCACGCGCGGCGGCGGCGGTTTTTCGCGCAGCCTCCGCCATATCGGCCTCACGTTCAGCGGTTTGTCGCAGCGCGTCGGTCTCGGCTGCGCGCGCTTCGAGTTCAACAAGCCGATTTCTTTGTTCAAACCGGGCGGCTTCGGGCTGGGGAGCGTCGGCGCGCGCCCGTAAACCGTCCCATCGCCACATCCGCCCCGCTATGGTCACCAACCGCTGACCGGGCGAGAGGCGTGGGGCGAGCGCGTCGCCGGCGTCATCGTCCACCACGCCGATTTGGGCGAGCCGTTCGGTCAGTTCCGGCGGGCCCTCGACATAGGCGCTCAGCGGCGTGGCGCCGTCGGGCAAAGCCCCGCCGGCCACGCCGTCCCGGGTCCAGCGGACCGGCGCGTCCCCGCTGAGGCCGGCCGCCAAATCGGCGCCGAGTGCGGCGGCGAGCGCGCGCTCATAGCCCGGCTCCACGGTCAGCGCGCCGGATACCGGCGACCAATCTCCATCCGCTTCAGGGATGAGCAGAGCAGAGAGCCCTTTGATCTCGGCCTCTGTCGCTGCGTGAGCGGCCCGGGCGTCTGCTAGCGCGGCGCGTGAAGCGGCCAAGCGCTCCTCACAGGCCGCGAGCTCGTTTTCAGCCTGCTGGCGCGTTTGCCCGGCGCGTTCCGCCTCAGCCTCCGCATGAGCCAGCGCGGTGTCGGCCGCCGCCGCTTTGCGTTCGGCGTCGCTTGCGCCGGCGGCGTCGTCTTCTTCGGCGAGTTTCGCAAGCTCGGCGTCGGCTCTAGCCAGACGCGCCTTGGCCTGTTCGGCTGTCCGCGCCGCTGCGTCGCGTTCGGCTTGAGCGGCGGCGAAGAGGGCGGCGGCGTTTTCAAGCGAGGCTTCCGAAGCGCGGCGCGCCTGGACGGATGCGCGCCATACCGCCTCCGCCTCAGCGATCGCTGCGGCGACCTCGGTTTCGTCGTCATCGCCCGCGTCACCGATTTCAGTCTGGAGCCGGGCGCGTTCTCGGCCGGCGTCCTCCAGCCTTTCGCGTTCTCGCGCCAGGTCGGCGTCAAGCTCGCGCAGCCGGCCGCCGAGGTGTTCGGCCTCAGCGCGCAGCGCCGCGAGCTTGCGGTCCACATCGTCGCGCTCCCGGCCGAGCCGGCCCGCGACAGCATCTGCAATCGCTTCCTCTTCGCGCGTCGAGGCCAGCGCTTCACTCGCCTTGGTCGCGTCCGCCGCCGCGCCCGCCTCCGTGCGCGCCGCCGCCGCGACGCCGGTTTCCGCGGTTTCCATGGCTGCGCGCGCGGCTTCGCCGGCGGCCTCCGCCTCTCGCCATCGCAGAAGCGCCGCCCGGGTCTCGAGCGCGCGAATCTCAGCGGAGAGTTTTCGGTAACGCGCGGCCTCGCGGGATTGACGGCGCAGCGCCTCCAGCCGCCGTTCAGAATCCCCCGCCACGTCATTGAGGCGCGTGAGATTGTCCTCCGCCGCCTTCAGCCGCAGCTCCGCTTCATGCCGGCGCGCCCGCAGCCCTGCGACGCCTGCGGCTTCCTCCAACACCCGTCGACGGTTTTCGGGCTTGGCGGCGATCAGCTCGTTGATCTGGCCTTGCCGGACCAAAGCGGGGGAGTTCGCGCCCGAGGATGCGTCGGCGAACAGGATTTGGACGTCGCGGGCGCGCGTCTCCCGGCCGTTGATCCGGTAGGTCGAGCCGCCGCCGCGCGTGATCTTTCGGGAGACTTCGATGACGTCGTTGTCGCCGAACAGACCCGAAGCGTCGTCCTCCGGGCCGCCGGACTCGATGGTGAGCGTGACCTCAGCGTGGTTACGCGCGGGCCGTTCGGCGTTGCCGGCGAAGATGACGTCGTCCATCCCGCCAGCGCGCATCGCTTTGGCCGAGGTCGCGCCCATGACCCAGCGCAAGGCTTCGAGAAAGTTCGATTTCCCGCAGCCATTGGGGCCCACCACGCCGGTCACCCCCGGCTCGATGGGCGCCTCGACAGGGTCGACGAACGACTTGAAGCCGGCGATGCGAAGGCGAACGAAACGCACGGCGGCTCCCTGTCACCCTCACTCGTCGGCGGCGTCGAGCAACGGATCGACCGCCGCTTCAAAGTCGCGCAACGTCCGAATGCCCGTGACCACCTCGCCATTGATGACGAAGCTCGGGGTCGCGGCGATGCCGAGCTCGCTGGCTCCCCGCTGGACCACGCGCTCAATGCGGGCGAGTTCGTCTTCATCGGCCAGGCAGGCGTCGAATTCCGCCTCCGTCAGCCCCGCCGTCGCAGCCAAGCGCACAAACGCCGACCGCGCGCCGCCCTCCGACCGCGCCGCTTCCAAAAGCGCCGTGCGTTGCCGGAACAAGACGTCGATCATCTCGAAATACGCGTCATCATCGGGTTGGCAGCTCGCCAACAAAAACCCTGCGACCGCCAGGCCCGCCGGGGCGGTGGGCAGTTCGCGGAAAACGAAGCGCACTTGGCCGGTTTCGATGTAACGCTCTTTGATGCCGTCGAAGGCTTCCTCATGGAACATCTCGCAGACCACGCAGGTGACCGAAGCGTATTCGATAACCGTAACCGGGGCGTCAGGGTCCCCGATGGCGTGGTCGGTTTCGATTTCAAAGCGAATGTCCTCAGCGTCCGGCGCCGCGGCGGGCGTTGCATCGGTCCCGCCGTTCGCGGCGTCTTCATTGGTCGCCGAAGCGGGTGAGACATCCGCCGGCGCGTCGTCGGGCTGCGTGGCGTCGTCACTGACGGTCTGCCCGCAGGCGCTCAAAAGCGCCGCCGCGGAGAGCAAGGAAACGAAGGTGGGTCGCAGGGCCATGGGGGCGGCTCCTCAATCTGTCGCGTCGGGCGCGGCCTCGCGGCGCTCGGCCGCCTCATCCTCCGCGCGCGCGTAAACCGCCGCGCCGAGGTTCATCAAGACCGCCTTCAAACGCTTATCCGACAGATGCGCAAGACTTTGCTCAAGCGCAAGCGCACCCCGGGGCGAAAGCCCGCGCTTAGGCCGTTGCGTCGACGACGGCGGGGGCCTGCGCAAAGCCGCCCGCGTGATGGCCAGCCGACGCACGATCGTGGAGCCGGCGAATGTGTTGATCCGTGCGATAATCCGAGCGCTTTCCGCCTCGGCCAGCACCGCCGCAGGCCCGCGGGCGCGAACATGCAGGACGCCGTTCTCCCCGCGCCCCGTCAGGCGCTCGGGCTCGCAGGCCCGCGCCAGACGCTCGCCCACGACATCGTCCCAACGCGCCGCGATCTCGGCGAAGGCCGGCGTCGCTTTGCCCTCGAATTGCGCAAGCAGCGCGCGCGCCGCCGCGCCCAGGGCCGGAGCGGGCGGGCGGGCGCGTTTGCCGCGCGGCGGAGAAGGGCGGGCGGATGTCATGGCGCGCGACCCTGGCGGGGTTCGCCGCGCGCGTCCACGCACGGATGCGCTGTGTTGTGGACAGCCCGGTTCTCCCGGGGCGCCGCGCCGCTATCGCTCGACCGATGATCGACGATATCCGCCCCGCGCCCGACAAGGAGCGTCTGCGCGGCCTTCTTTTGGCTTGGTATGACGCGCACGCCAGAGCGCTTCCCTGGCGGCTCGGCCCCGCTGCGCGCAAGCGGGGGGAGCGGCCCGACCCCTATCGCGTGTGGCTGTCTGAAATCATGCTCCAACAAACCACGGTCGTCGCGGTGCGCCCCTATTACGAGCGGTTCCTGAGCAGGTTTCCCGACGTGTTCGCGCTCGCCCGCGCCGACCAAGACGAGGTTCTGACCCTGTGGGCGGGGCTGGGTTACTACGCCCGCGCGCGCAATCTGCACGCCTGCGCCAAAGCCGTCGCCGCCGCGGGCGGCGCGTTTCCCGATACCGAAGCGGGGCTGCGCGCCCTGCCGGGCGTTGGCGTCTACACCGCCGCCGCCATTGCGGCGATTTGCTTTGATGAGCCGACCAATGTCGTCGACGGCAATGTGGAGCGCGTCATGGCGCGGCTGCGGGCGGTCGAAACGCCCTTGCCCGGCGGCAAACCGGCGCTGCGTGATTGCGCCGCCGCGCTCGCCGGCCTCGACCGGCCGGGCGACTACGCCCAGGCGCTGATGGATTTGGGCGCGACGGTCTGTACGCGCACCTCGCCTGCGTGCGAGGTTTGCCCGTGGCGAGAGGCCTGCGCGGCCTACGCAGCCGACGCTGCGGCGGACTACCCCCGACGGGCGGCGAAAAAGCCCAAGCCGGAACGCCGCGGCGTCGCCTTCGTTCTGGTCCGCGGAGGACGCGTATTTCTCCGCCGACGGCCGGAAAAGGGACTTTTGGGCGGCATGGCCGAGCCGCCGACGACCCCGTGGCGGGACACGGCCTGGTCGCGCGCCGAAGCGCTCGCCCATGCCCCCGTGGCCGAGGGCTGGCGGGTCGCGGACGACGTCGTCCGCCACACCTTCACGCATTTTCATTTGGAGCTGACGATTTGGCGGACGGACGCCGCGGAGCGTCGGCCTGACGATGACGGCTGGTGGGCGAGCGCGCATCGGCTTGAGGAGGAAGCGTTGCCCACCGTCATGCGCAAGGCCGTGGAGGCCGGATTGGCGGCTTAAGCGCCTCACAACCCAAGCTCTTCGCGTACTTTCCGCCGCAGCAAATCGATCGGCGCGAGCCCCTCATCGGTGCGGAAGTGCCAAAATGTCCAGCCATTGCAGGCTTCAGCCTGCAGCACATGGGCGGCGACCTGGTGGATCGAACCCGCCGCATCGGCGGTGGCCACTGAGCCGTCGGCCCGAACCCGCGCCACATGCCGTCCGTCGGGGCTCGAGATACGGTCCCCTGCGCTTAACAGCCCCCGTTCGACAAGGGCGCCGAACGGCACCCGCGGCTCCTGCCGCTTCGACCGGGTGACGTCGAGGGTTTCCCCGCCCGGCGGGGGGACCTTGGCGATCCGGTCGCGGGCGAGCGCGACATAACCGGGGTCCTGTTCAATTCCGATGAAGCGGCGCCCCAAGCGCTTGGCCACCGCCCCGGTGGTGCCGACGCCGAAAAACGGATCAAGCACCACATCGCCGGGATTGGAGGAGGAGACCAGCACGCGGTGCAACAAGGCTTCGGGCTTCTGGGTCGGATGCGCTTTCGCCCCATCCGCGCCGCGCACGCGCTCCGCTCCGGAGCAGATCGGCAACGTCCAATCAGAGCGCATCTGCAGTTCGCCGTTCAGCATTTTCATAGCGGCGTAGTTGAAGGCGTAGCTCTTCTGGTTTTCGCTTTTCTTCGCCCAGATCAGCGTCTCATGGGCGTTAGCGAAGCGGGTCCCCTTAAAATTCGGCATCGGATTGGATTTGCGCCAAATGACGTCGTTCAAAATCCAGAAGCCGTGGTCCTGAAGCATCGCGCCGACGCGAAAAATGTTGTGATACGCGCCGATGACCCAAATCGTCGCGTCGTCCTTCATCACGCGGCGCGCCGCTTCGAGCCAGCGATGGGTGAAGAGGTCGTAGTCTTCAAACGCGTCGAATTTGTCCCAATCCGCATCAACCGCATCGACGCGGGATTGGTCGGGACGGGTCAGTTCCCCGCCCAGCTGAAGGTTGTAGGGCGGGTCGGCGAACACCAGATCCACGCATTTTTCGGGCAGCGCGTTCATGCGCTCCACGCAATCGCCTTCAATGATCCGATCTGCTGGGGGCTCGCCCATTTCCGCACTCCGCACACACGCGCCGGCGGGCGCCGGCGAGATGGCAATCGGCTTGTCACGGTTGAGGGGAGCTTAACGCCGACCAAAAGCCTGCGCAGCCGCGCGCACCGGTGCGAAGGATCTGCGATGCAGCGGACACGGTCCAAGCCGGGCGAGCGCCGCGGCGTGCGCGGCGGTCATATACCCCGAATGGGCGGCGAAACCGTAGCCTGGCCAACGGGCGTCAGCCAGCGTCATCAATCTGTCGCGGGTGACTTTGGCGATGATCGAGGCCGCGGCGATGGCGGCTTCGCTGGCGTCTCCGCCGACAATCGCGCGGGCCGGGCAGGGCAAGTTTTCAGGAATGCGGTTTCCATCGATCAGCGCAGAGGCGGGCAGGGCGGGCAACGCCGCCACGGCCCGGGTCATCGCGCGCAAAGTGGCGTTGAGAATGTTGGCGCTGTCGATTTCGCAAGGCTCAGCAAGGCCGACGCCGATGAAAGCGCGCGTCTGGAGGGCGGCGAACAACCGCTCGCGCGCGGCCTTTGAGAGCTTTTTCGAATCATCCAGCCCGGCGGGAGCGTCGAAAAGAATCACCGCCGCCGCGACGACCGGGCCCGCGGAGGGACCGCGTCCTGCTTCATCCACGCCTGCGATGCGTGATTCGGCGACATCATCTTGCCGTTGGGCGCGCTCAAGAACTTGCATCCTCTCACCCTGGCGCTGACTCGTCGCGGGGCGAAAGCTCTCGCGCGCCTCAAACCCCATCGTCGAACAAATCCCGCTGGCCCGCTTGTGCGATAGGCCGGAACAAATCGGTGCGCGGTGAAAACCGCGCCGCATTCAGGCCCAGCCGTTTAGTCGCCGCGCGAAACCTCGCCGCGATGAGCTGGGCATAGGGACCCCGGCCGCGCCCCCGCACATGCCAAGTCGCTTCATAGGCCTTTCCGCCCCGCATTTCGCGCACATGCCGCATGACGCGGCCCGCCGAGCCTGGGCGTTCGCTCTCCAGCCATTCCTGGAACAGCGTTTCGATTTCAAGCGGCAGACGCAGCATCACATAACCGGCCTCCCGCGCGCCGGCGTCGGACCCGGCCTGCAACAGCGCTTCGATTTCGTGATCGGTGAGGCCGGGTATCACCGGCGCGGTCATCACCATCACAGGCACGCCCGCGCCGCTCAGCGTCTCAACCGCCTCAAGGCGTTTCGCCACCGTTGAGGCGCGCGGTTCCATCGCGCGGGCAAGGGACTTGTCGAGCGTGGTGATCGAAAGCGCCACCTTGACCAAATCCATCCCGGCCAGTTCGCGAAGAATGTCGAGATCCCGCGTCACCAATGCGTTTTTTGTGGTTATGCCGACCGGGTGGCGATGCGCGAGCAGGACCTCAAGGATTTGGCGCGTCGACTTCAAATCCCGTTCGATCGGTTGGTACGGGTCGGTGTCCGCCCCAAGCGCGATGGGTTGGGGGACATAGCCGCGCTTGGCCAAATCGCGCGCCAGAACCGCAGGCGCGTCGGGCTTCCAAAACAGCTTGGTTTCGAAATCCAGCCCCGGCGAGAGCCCCAAATAGGCGTGGTTGGGCCGGGCATAGCAGTAACTGCAACCGTGCTCGCAGCCCTTATAGGGATTGATCGTCCGGTCGAAACTCAGATCAGGCGAGCGATTATAGGTGACCAGCGTCTTTGCGCTCAGCGCGGAGACTGAGCTGCGCAATCGTCCGTCTTCGGCGTCGCCAGGCCAATCAGGCGCGACGACCTCCCGCGCTTCGGCCTCATAGCGCCCCGACACATTGGACCGAGCGCCGCGGCCGCGAAATCGTGGTGCGGTCTCGCGCTGCGACATAGCGCTCTGTTACCCCAAGGGGCGGAAGAAAGAAAGAACAAAAAGGGTCTGTGGTGAGATTATCGTCAAAGGCGATGGAATCGGAGGATTGAAAGTTAAGTCCTCACAGCCCATGCTGCACTGCAATGATATCGATCGTCATTCCGACCCTTGAGGCCCGCGACAGCCTGCCGCGGACGCTAAGAAGCCTCGTTCCCGCTTGCGCGTCAGGCTTGGTGCGCGAGGCGATCATCGCCGATGGCGGCTCGCAGGATGAGACCCGAGAGATCGGCGTCGCTGCAGGCGCGCGGGTCATCGACGCGCCACGGGGGCGCGGCCGACAGCTCGCTGCGGGCGCTTTGGCGGCGCGCGGCGATTGGCTGTTGTTTCTTCATGCCGACACCGCGCTCGACCAGGGTTGGTCGGAGGAAGTCAGAGACTTCACCCGCTCAGCCGGCCAGGCGGCCGCCTTTCGTTTCGCGCTCGACGACGAGGCTCCCGCTGCGCGCAGACTGGAACGCTTGGTCGCGCTGCGTTGCCGAATCTTCAAACTGCCTTACGGCGACCAAGGACTGTTGATCCGACGTTCGCTGTATGACGCGGTCGGCGGTTATGCCGGCTTGCCGTTGTTCGAGGACGTCGACATCGTCCGTCGCATCGGCCGCCGACGCCTAAAGCTGTTGAAGACGCGCGCGGTCACCAGCGCAGAGCGCTTCCGCCGCGAGGGCTACCTACGTCGTTCCACCCGCAATCTCTCTTTGCTCGCGCGCTATTATTTGGGGGCGTCGCCCGACGCGCTCGCGCGCGCCTATGAGTGAGCGGCGGCTCGTCGTTTTCGCCAAAGCCCCGGTCATCGGCGGCGCAAAATCCAGGCTTGCTGCGGACATCGGCGCGGCGGGTGCTTGGCGGGTCTATCGCGCCATGTGCGCGCGCCTTTTTCCCCGGCTGCGAGATCCGCGTTGGGAGACGGTGCTGGCCGTGACGCCGGACCGTGCGGCGGCGAGAGCCTTTTCCGACCTTTGGGGGCGTTCAGAGCCTCGGGTCGGTCAAGGCTCGGGAGATCTGGGCGACCGGCTTGAGCGCGTCCTCAATCGCCAAGGGCCCACCATCGTCATCGGCGCTGATGCGCCCCAGGTGACGGCTCACGACATCTGGTGCGGGTTCAAAGCTTTGCGGCGCGCTGACCTGGTTTTCGGACCGGCCGCCGACGGCGGGTTCTGGCTCATCGGCGTGAGCCGCCCGACGCCGCGCGGCGCGCTGTCGCACATCCGGTGGTCAAGCGGGGATGCGCTCGCCGACACCCAAGCGGCGTTTGGCGAGGCCGCCCGCGTCGTGCATTTGCGGCGACTGCGAGATGTGGATGACGGCGCGGATTGGCGGGCTGTCAGGCCGACGTTTTGAGCCGCGCCTCCAGGTTCAGAAGATCAGCCCACGCTTCGCGCTTGGCGATAGGACGCCGCAAGAGAAACGCCGGGTGGTAGATCGCGAGCGCCGGGATCTCGTCCGCCGAGGCGGAGGCTGGACGATAGCTCGCCCAGCGGCCGCGCAACCGCATGATGCCCTGGTCGGTCTTTAGCAGCGCCTTCGCCGACACGCCCCCCGCGAGCACCAATATTTTCGGCGCTTTCAACGCGATATGCCGCTCGATGAACGGCGCGCACAGCGCGATTTCCTCAGCGCTCGGATTGCGGTTTCCCGGCGGCCGCCAGTTGAGAATGTTGGTGATGTAGAGATTTTCCTCCGCCGACAGCCCGATCGCAGCGAACATGGCGTCCATAAGCTGTCCCGAGCGACCGACAAACGGCGAACCTTGAGCGTCTTCCTCCCGACCGGGCGCTTCGCCCACCACCATCACCGAGGCGTCGCGCGCGCCGCGTGCGAACACGGTCGTCGTGGCGGCGGCGTGAAGAGGGTGGCTCTCAAAGGTCTCAAGCGCCGCCTTCAGCGCATCGAGGGAACGGGCTGCGTCGGCGGCCCGGCGCGCGGCGCTCAGCGTGTCTTCGAAGGGGGAAGAGGCGGGAAGCTGAGGCGGCGGGGCCGGCTTCGCGGCCGGGGAGGGACGGTCCCCGCCGCGAACCCGTTCTGTGAACGAGGGGCGTTGCGGCGACTGTTTGGGCGCGGGCTGCGACCCGGGGGGCGCATTTGCGGGCGCAGGCGCGATTTCAGGCGCATCTACGCCGGCCTCTCGCCACCATGCGATAAGGGCTTTTGCGGCGCGGGTCGGATCAGTGGCGTGGGGCATGGAGAAGGCGCCTGCGACCATCGAAAGGCCTAGCGACGCTTTTCGACATCGCCTGCAGACCTAGCTCACGAAAGGAGCTTACGATAAGCCGGCGCAAAGCGCGCAAAAAGCGGCGCGTGCGAAAAAGGGAGGCGGGCCCATGAGCGAGGCTGAGATCGAACGCGACGTGATGGAATACGACGTAGTGGTCGTCGGCGCGGGACCCGCCGGGCTGTCCGCAGCGATTCGCTTGAAACAACTCGCCGCCGAGACGGATACGGACATCTCTGTTGCGGTCTTGGAGAAAGGCTCTGAAGTCGGCGCGCATATTCTGTCCGGCGCGGTCATCGATCCCAAGGCGCTGAGCGAGTTGTTTCCTGATTGGCGTGACGACGGCGCGCCGCTCGCCACGCCGGTGACGCGAGACAAATTCATGGTTCTGGGCCCCTCCGGCGCCATGGGCCTGCCCGGCTTCATCATGCCGCCGCTGATGAGCAATCATGGCTGCTTCATCGCCTCGCTGGGGAATCTCTGCCGCTGGCTCGGCGAACGCGCTGAAGAGCTGGGCGTTGAGATTTACCCCGGCTTCGCCGTCGCCTCGGCATTGTATGACGAGCATGACGCGGTCGCAGGCGTGCGCATCGGTGATATGGGCGTGGGCCGGGACGGCGAGCAAAAGGGCGGCATGTACACCCCTGGCATCGACATCCGCGCGCGCTACACCATTGTGGCGGAAGGCGCGCGGGGGTCGCTCTCCAAGCAATTGATCGCCCGTTACGGGCTCGGCGCCGGCAAAGAGCCGCCCAAATTCGGCATTGGGATCAAAGAGCTGTGGAAAGTGCCGGACGGCGCGTTCGAGCCCGGCCTGGTTCAACACACCATGGGCTGGCCGCTTGACGGAAAAACCGGCGGCGGCTCGTTCCTCTATCACTTCGACGACAACTTCATCTCGGTCGGCTTCGTCGTCCACCTGAACTACAAAAATCCCTACATCTCGCCCTATGACGAGTTCCAACGCTGCAAGCACCACCCAGCGTTGGCCCATTACTTCGAAGGCGGGGAGCGGGTCGCCTATGGCGCGCGCGCGATCACCGAAGGCGGCCTTCAATCGGCCCCGGAGATGGTGTTCCCCGGCGGGATCGTGGTCGGCTGCGCGGTCGGTCTGGTGAATGTCCCGCGGCTGAAGGGCACCCACAACGCCATGAAAACCGGCATGCTGGCCGCGGAGGCCGTCGCGCCGGCCCTCGCCGCGGGGCGGTCGAATGATTCCTTAGAGGCTTACAACGAGGCCTGGCGGGCGAGCTGGGCTTACAAAGACCTGCGCAAGGTCAGGAACGTGAAGCCGCTTTGGTCGAAGTTCGGCAGCGTCGGCGGGGTGATGCTGGGCGGGTTCGACATGTGGACGACCACCGTGTTCGGCGGGTTTTCCTTCTTGTCCTTCAATGGGTCGCTGTCCCATGGCGGCGCCGATTATGAGGCGCTTGAGCCGGCCTCCAAGCACAAACCCATCGAATATCCGCGGCCCGACGGCGTCCTGAGTTTCGATAAGCTCACCAACATCGCCTACTCCGCCACGAACCACGAGGAAGACCAGCCCGTTCACCTGGTCGTCTCAGACGAGGCGCTGCAAAAAGCCAGTGAGTACGAAACCTTCGCCGGGCCGTCGAACCGCTATTGCCCCGCGGGCGTTTATGAGTGGGTCGACGACGGCGCGGGAGACGTGCGTTTCCAAATCAACGCGCAGAATTGCGTGCACTGCAAAACCTGCGACATCAAAGACCCAAACCAGAACATCAGCTGGGTCACGCCGGAGGGCGGCGGCGGGCCCAATTACCCAAACATGTGACAAGCTCAGTTAACGGCGCCGCGCGTGCTTGTCGCGTTGCGTCCTTCAAGCGACGATGACGGTCATGAGAATGTTGATTGCCCGAGCGGGTCTGGTCGCCGCAGCGATGACAGGGGCGCTTCTTACCGCCTGTGCGACGCCCAGCGTCTCCCCCAGCGGCCGCGACGAGGCGGACACCAATGTCTATGGCGCGTTCCTCGCGGCGCGTTATGCGTTGGCGAACGACGACACCGTATCAGCCGCCGCCTACTATGAACGCGCGCTCGCCCTGGAGCCCGACAATCCCTTCCTGATCGAGCGCGCCTTCACCAGCGCCTTGGCGGGCGGGGACATGGAGGAAGCCGTCGCGCTCGCCCGTCGCGCGGTCGCCATCGAACCGGCGGACCGGTTGGCCCGCATTCTGTTGGCTTCTGAGGCCATGCGCGCAGGGCGGTATGAGCGCGCTCAGGGCTATTTGGAGGGCCGCGACCTGGGCCCCTTCAACCGGGTGATCGGCGCGCTCGTGCTTGCCTGGGCCCATGAAGGCGCGGGTGAAATCAATCAGGCTTTGAGCGCGCTCGACGCGCCTGAAGACGCGCCGATTCTCGCCCATATGATGACGCTTCACCGCGCCCTGATCCTCGACCGGGCGGGGCGGGCGCAGGAAGCCGAACGCAGCTTCCAAAACGCGCTGGCGACCGGTCTGCTCAGCGGGGTGTCGGTGGACGCCTATGGTCGGTGGCTGGAACGGTCCGGCCGTTCGGCCGAAGCCGGCGCTTTATACGGCGAGCGCTTGCAGTCATCGCCTGAGGACTCGGTGTCGCGTTTGGGTTTGGAGCGCATTGCGCGCGGCGAGCGGCCTGAACCGTTCGTTTCATCGGCGGCCGCCGGCGCGTCAGCCGGCGTGTTCGGTCCCGCCGCGCAGCTTATCGGCGGTCAGCACGCCGAACTCGCCAGCGTCTATCTGCAACTCTCGCTCTATCTGGATCCGAACAATTCCGCGGCGCGGTATCTCTTGGGCGAGATCCTCACCCGGGTGGGTCTTGACGATCGGGCGCACGAGGTTCTCGGCGCTGCGCAGCCAGGATCGGTTTACTTTTTGCCGTCCCAAATTTCCGCAGCCTGGACCCATATTCGGCGCGACGACCTGACCTCGGCCATCGCCGCCCTGGAGGCGCTCAGCGACGCGACAGGCGACCCCTCAGCCCGCATGGCGCTGGGGCAAGCCTATCGCTCTGCGGAACGGTATGAGGAAGCCGCCGCGGTGTTTGACGGCCTCATCGCCGAAATTGAGGGCGAACCGACCGCAGCCGATTGGCGTCTCTATTTCAGCCGGGGCGTGAGCCATGAGCGGATGGACCGCTGGCCTCAAGCCGAAGCGGATCTGCTGACGGCGCTGCGCCTGTCGCCCGACGAAGCCACGACGCTGAACTATCTCGGCTATAGCTGGGTCGATCGGGGCGAGCGTTTGGAAGAGGCGTTTGAGCTCATCCGGCGCGCGGTCGAACTTGACCCGGACTCCGGCGCCATCGTCGACAGCCTGGGCTGGGCGCATTACCGGCTGGGCGAGTTTGAGGAGGCGGTCCGCCATTTGGAGCGCGCCGTTGAGTTGTCGCCTGAGGACCCGGTCATCAACGACCATTTGGGCGACGCTTATTGGCGTGTCGGGCGGCGCTTGGAGGCCAGCTATCAGTGGACCCGCTCACTTTCGCTTGATCCTGACGAAGAGCTGCGTGCGACCTTGGAGATGAAACTGGTCGAGGGCTTGCCCAGCGAGCCCGTGTCCGTGCTCGCCTCCGACCCTTGAGCCCCGTTTCGCTGCGCATCTTTGCGCCGGCTAAGATCAACCTCACGCTCGCCGTCACCGGACGGCGCGCGGATGGCTATCACGACCTCGAAAGCTTGGTGGTCTTCGCCGACGAAGGCGATTGGATCACCCTTACGCCCAAGAACGAACCGGGGCGTCGCACTCTGACATTAAGCGGGCCGTTCGCCGATGCGCTGCGGCAAGAAGTCGGGGATGCGCAGTCCTTGTCGCCGCTCACGGCCGCCTCGGCGATGGCGAAGCTTGCCCGGCGCACATCAGACGGCCTCGCGCTCCACTTGGAAAAGCGCTTGCCGATCGCCTCAGGCATTGGCGGCGGCTCAGCGGACGCGGCCGCCGTCTTGCGCGGGCTCAACCAGCTTTGGGCGCTTGATTGGCCGCTGGGAGCGCTCGCTGCAATCGCTGGGAAGGCGTGCGGGGCGGACGCGCCGGCATGCGTGACATCGCGTCCGCTCGTGATGCGGGGCTTGGGGGATGTGGTCGCGCCGCTGGCCGCTTGGCCGGCTTTGCCCGCCGTTCTCGTCAATCCCGGGACGGCGGTGTCCACGGCTCAGATTTTCAAAACTCTCGCCGCGCGGGGCGGGGCGTATGCGTCCCCCGAACCCGTTTTGTATCACGCAGAGACCTTGCCGGAGGCGTTGCAGGTTATCGCCGCCGGCGCCAATGACCTGACCAATGTCGCAGTGACGATCGCGCCCGAAATCGCTGACGTTTTGGCTGAGTTGACCGCGGCCAAAGGGTGTCGCTTGTCCCGGATGAGCGGATCCGGCGCCACCTGTTTCGGCCTATTCGACGACGCTTTGATGGCGGAGAAGGCGGCGGCGCGGATCGCCGCGGCGCGGCCGGGGTGGTGGGTCCGCGCGGTCATCCTGCGGGGCGCCCAGGATAGCATTTGACGGCGCGGCGGGGCTTGGCGCAGGGAAAGGAGCCTTGCTGGCCGCGGAGACGCTCGCTCATGGGGTTCTTGGTTCTTTTGGCCGTCGTCGCGTGCGCCGGCGCGGTCGCGCTTGGCGCAACGGGGCTGGCGGTGGCGGGCGGACCGGCCCAACCGCCCAATGCCCGCTCCAGCCATACAACGCCGACGCCGATTAGCGGCGGCTTGGGCGTCGCGGCGGGGTTGGGCGCGGGGCTCGCGCTCGCAGCGGCGCTGCGGCCTGCGCTCGGCCCCGATGAGGGCGCCGCGCTCCAGGCGGTCGGGGGCGTTGTCGCGCTCGCTGGGGTCGCGGCCGTGCTGGGCGGGTTGGACGACGTATTTGAGATCGCCCCGCCCGTGCGGTTCGTCCTTTTGGCCGTCGTAAGCGTGGGCGTCGCCGCGCTCGCCGGCCCGCCGGAGCAATTGCCGCTCCTCGACGATGTGGCGGCGCGGCTGCCCTATTGGCTCGCCTTGGTCGGGGCGACGCTGTGGGTCTTTACGGTGATGAATGCGGTGAATTTCATCGACGGCGTAAACGGCTTGGCCGGCGGCGCGGTCGGGGTTGCAGCGGCCGGGTTGGCCGCATGCGCCTGGCTCGCCGGCGCTGAGGCGGTTCTTCTCGGAGCGGCGGCGCTTGTCGGGGGATGCGCAGGGTTTCTGTACTGGAACGCGCGACCCCGCGCGTGCGTCTTTATGGGCGATGCGGGGTCGCTGTTTCTCGGCGCATGTTTCGCCGGTTTGGGATTGGCGGTCATTAACCAGGCGCCCTCTGGCGCGGTTTATCTGCCGCCGCTGTTGCTGCTGCCCGTGCTCGCTGACGTTCTCCTCACGCTGGCGCTGCGGGCGCGCCGCGGGGAACGCTTGTCCCAAGCGCACCGCGATCATTCCTATCAGCGCCTCATCATCGCTGGACACAGTCATCTGTCGGTCGCCCGAAGAATGGGGCTGCGCAGTCTCGCGGCGGCGTTTGTCGCGACGCTGGCGCTGCATTGGGGCGGGGCGGGCGTGATGTTGGCCGCGTTCGTCGCCGGCGCCGTTGCGCTGTCAGCCCTTTGGGTCATGGACCGCCAGGCCGAGGCGCGTCCGGCTCAGTAGGCCCGGTCGACCACGAAATCCGCCACATCGCGCAGCGCGTCACGCAGCGGGTGGGGCGGGGCGGCCTCAAGGGCGGCTTGGGCTGAGGCGGCGTGGGTCCGCGCGGCGGCGAGCGTGCGTTCGATGGTGTTATGGCGATTGAGAATGTCGATGGCGCGGGCGAGGTCGCCTTCGCGCTGATTATGTCCGGCGATCACTCGCTCCCAAAAGTCGCGTTCGCTCTGCTCGCCGTCCGCCAGCGCCAGCGCGACCGGCATGGTGACTTTGCCCTCTCGAAAATCGTCGCCGATGTTTTTTCCCAGCCGGGCGTCGCCGCCGCCATAGTCCAAGGCGTCATCCACAAGTTGAAACGCCAGTCCCAGCTCACGGCCATACAGCGCCAAGGCTGATTCTTCGGGGGTCGGCCGGCCGGCGAGCACGGGGCCGACTTGTGCCGCGGCGGCGAACAAAGCCGCCGTTTTTGCTTCGATGATCTCGAGATAGGTCGCGACGCTCGTCTCCACGTCGTTAATCGCGGCGAGCTGACGCACTTCGCCCTCCGCAATCACGCTCGAGGCGGCGGAGAGGATCTCAAGAACGCGCAGCGAGCCGGCTTCGACCATCAGGTTGAAGGCGCGCGCGAAGAGAAAGTCGCCGACCAAGACGCTGGCTGAGCGTCCCCATACCGTATGGGCGGCGGGGCGGCCTCGACGCTGATCGCTGTCGTCGACGACATCATCATGCAACAGCGTCGCGGTGTGGATGAACTCCACCGTTGCGGCGATTTTCAAATGGTGCTCGCCCTCATAGCCGCACAGCCGCGCTGCGGCGACGGTCAGCATGGGGCGCAGGCGTTTTCCGCCGGCGGACACCAAATGCGAGGCCAAGTCGGGAATCATGCCGACAGGGCTCTGCATCCGTTGCGCGATGATCGCGTCGACTTCAGCCATATCCTCGGCCGTCAGCGCCATGAGGCGGCGAATCGGCGCGTCGGTTCCCGGCATGGGATGCGCGGAGGCGGTGACGGACAAGCGCGAGCCCCTTGAGCGGCGGTGAACAGCGTCGAAGAATAGAAATGGCGCTATCGCCCGGCAAGCAAAGCCGCTGGGCTCATGCGTCGCAGATGCACGGCCCAGCCGCCCATAGTTCAAGGAAATGCATATCAATGATCGAAATTCTTCGCACTAACGATCCCGTGCGTTTGAGCTGGGCGGAAGCTTTGTTGGCCGACGCCGGGGTTGAATCCTTCATGATGGACATCCACGCCAGCGCCATTGAAGGGTCGATTTCCGCGATTCAACGCCGCCTCATGGTGGCCGATGACGACGCTGAACGCGCAAAGCGCATTCTCGCGGAAGCCGGCCCGGTTGACCCGCGCGGCTGAGACCTTTCTCGGCGGGCGCGTGACGGCGCGCCAACCCGAGTCCGGCTATCGCGCCGCAATGGACACGGTGCTGCTGGGCGCTGCGGTCACCGTGCGGCCGGGCGAACGCGCCTTAGAGCTCGGCTGCGGTTCGGCGGCGGCGTTGTTGATCGCGGCGGAACGCAATGGCGAGGCTGAATTCGCAGGGCTTGAGCGCGCGCCTGACGCCCTGAGCCTCGCGCGCGAAAACGTCGCGAGCAACGGGTGTCATGACCGCATCACCGTCACTGAGGGCGACGTGGCGACGTTGCCCACGGCGCTGTGCGACGCGTTTGATCACGTTTTTTTTAACCCGCCCTTTTTTGAGGATGAAACGGCGTTGCGACCGCCCAAGGATCCCGCGCGGCGTGCGGCGTTCCTGACAGGCGACGCGGGTTTGCCGGTTTGGATCGCTGCGGCTTTAAGGTCGTTGCGGGGGCGGGGACGGCTGACGCTCATTCATCGCGCCGAACGATTGGGCGACATTCTCGCCGCGATTGAGGGGCGCGCCGGCGGCGCCCAAGTGTTGCCCGTGCATCCGCGCGCCGACGCTCCGGCGCGACGCGTTCTCGTCCGCGCAAGGAAGGGCGTTCGTTCCCCGCTCACGCTGCTGCCGCCCTTTGTCCTGCATCGAGAAGACGGGGTGTGGAC
>CAZABJ010000009.1:0-17418 GCA_964483375.1 uncultured Caulobacterales bacterium | reverse complement strand
CTTACAAAGACGCGCCCTGCGTGGCGCTGATCGTCAATTCCCCCGGCGGTTCGCCGGTCCAGGCGCGCATGATCCACGACCGCATCCGCGCGCTGGCCGAAGAGAAGGCCAAGCCGGTGTTCGTCTTCTGCGAGGACTTGGCGGCCTCAGGGGGGTATATGATCGCCTGTGCAGGCGATGAGATTTTCGCCGATATGGGCTCGCTGGTGGGCTCGATCGGCGTCGTCGGCGCGCTGTTCGGGTTCCAAGACGCCATGGCGAAACTGGGCGTGGAACGGCGGGTCTACACGGCCGGCAAAAACAAAGTCCGCTTGGATCCCTTCCGGCCTGAAGCCGAGGACGACGTGGCGTTCGTGCGCCGCATCCAAGACGTGATCCACCGCGATTTCATCGATTTGGTCAAAGCCCGGCGACGCGATCGCTTGGATCCGGCCGCCGATCTGTTTGAGGGCGACATTTGGACCGGACGGGAGGCGCTGCCGCTCGGTCTGATCGACGGCCTCGGGCACGCGCGCGAAATCCTGCGCGAGAAATATGGCGACAAAATCCGGTTCCGCCGCATCCCCATCGCCAAACCGCCTTTGGGGCGGCGTCTGCTCGGCGCGGGGACCCGGGCGGCGATCGAGGCGGTGGAGGAACGCGCGCATTGGGCGCGCTTCGGATTGTAGGGCAAGCCGTGATGGACGCGATTTTATTGACCGTCGTGCTCGTCTTCGCCGCCTTGGCGGCTTGGGGGGCGCTGCGCGGTCTGGGCGCGCGACGGGCGAACCGGGTGGAGGAGGCCGCCGCCAAGGCGGTTCGTCGTCGCATGGAAACCGACAACGACGACTAAGCCCCGACGGCTTGGCGGCGGCGCATGCGGGACGCTTTCCGCATGGCTTAGACGGAGGCCAATTGCTCTCGATAGCGCAGGTCGATCGCTTCCGCCCCCGCCTTTACGGCCAGATACCGCTTCGGCACGCCGATGTTCAGGTCCCGGCGGACTTCGCTGAGGGGCTGCGCCAAGAGCGCTTCCCAATCCGCATGCAATAGCGCGCCCGCGCGCCGGCCAAGCCGCGCACCTTCACGACGGCACGCCCATACGGGCAAGCCGGGATAGTCCCGCATCGCCTTCATTGCGGCGAATGCCGACAACACGACCAGAGCGCGGCTGCCGATTTGTTCCCGGGTGAAGGCTAAAAGGGCGATCTCGCCGACAAAGTCGCGGCCATAGCCGGTCACGATGTGGAAAAGGTCGTGGGTGTGCGTAATGCGCCGGCCATAGGCTGACGTCGTGTCGCCCCGATCTTGAATGCCGGCGGCCTCGGCTTCGGCCTGAAGGCCGTTGGCGGAGATGTTCTCCCGTCGCACGAAAGCGAGATAGGCCCGGCCCAGGCTGTTGGCGGGCAAACTCTCAAGCGCCGCATGGTCGCTCAGCGTCTTCTGCAAGTCTCGGCGCTCCGCGATGACCCGTGCGCCGACAGGGGAGGCGGCGAACGCGGCCGCTCGGCGCACCGCGACCGGCGCGTCAAGATATCGTTGGAACTGAAACACCGAGGCGGTGTCCTCTTTGTTCCTGAGCGTGCGGATGAGCGCAGCGGCGGCCTTTATCGGCCGCATGCGCGGCCGGCGCGAGGCCGGGATCTGGACGGCGTCAGTCATCGTCGGTCTCCAAGGGCGGGATGGAGGGGTCAGCTTCGCTGGCCGCTTTCGCAGCGGCGGCGAATTCGGGTTCGTGAAGGAGCGCGGGGTTCACCGCGACGGCGGCGATCACCATGGCGCGCTTGAAGCTGTCATAGAGCGCACGAAGCTCATCGCGGTCGCCGGCGGATTTTGCGACTTCGATGATGTAGGTGGCGAAGGCGAACTGGATGTGGGCGAACAGCATGCCGTCCTCCACCCCGACCGTCTCGCACATCTCTGCGGCGGTGAAACGCCAGGCCCGCTTCCGCGCATCGGCGATGGCCGCGGCGAGTTCGGGCGACTCTCCCGCGCCCTCGGCGAGCGTAGACAGAACGCCGATGGTGTTGGTGCGGTAGTCTCGCCCCAGCTCTCGCATCGCCAGAACGTAGCGTTCGAGCTTGGCCAAGGTTCTGGTCTCTTCGCCGATCAGTTCGAAAAAGCGGCGTGAGGCGTGCCCTAGGCTCGCTTCGATCATTGCGGTCATCAGTCCGGCTTTGTCGCCGAAGTGGTGGTAGAGCGACGCCGCTGAGACCTCCGCGCGCTTACACACCGCAGAGATGGACAGCGCCGGGTAGCCGCCCTCCCACAACAGCGCAAGCGCCGCATCCAGGATCCGGTCCCTGCTGATTGCGCCGCGCGAGGTCACCCGGCGGGCGTTAGCGTCGTTCGCCGGCTCTGAGGCGCCGCCGGTAAGGGCGATGAGGCGCGCGTCGCGTTTTTGCTCGGTCATGGCGACTTTCTAATTAGAGCGTTCACTACAATATGTATAGATCGATCGTTCTAATTTTGCAAGCTTCGCGTGGATCGGGCGTTTCTCGCAGGGAATGCGGCGTGTCTCGCTCCCCATCGGGGCGGACCAAGCTGGCGGGAGGGGCGGGCGCTGTGCGCGCACAAGGGCGCGGTTCGCCTTATTGATGCCGCAGGGCGTGCGGCGTATATGTCGCCTCTTGGCGGCTGGGTAGCTCAGCTGGTTAGAGCGCAGGACTCATAATCCTGAGGTCGAGGGTTCGAGTCCCTCCCCCGCCACCAAATGCGCTGCGCCCTTAGCTCAGTTGGTTAGAGCGCTAGATTGTGGATCTAGAGGTCCCCCGTTCGAACCGGGGAGGGCGTACCATCCTGGCGCGCGGCGCTGCGTCGGGCTCGTTTCGGGGCGATGTCGCGACCCAAGCCCGTCGTGAGAACGGGGTGCAGAATCGGCGAAAGTATTGCGTTGCAATATGCCGCCGGGCGAATTGCTGCAATTCCTGACAATTCGTGAGGCCCCTTCTGCGGCAAGCTTATTGAATGCTGTGATCGAAACGGCTACTGACGCGGTCTGCGCGATGTTGCTGCATCGCAACGACACGACGGATCTCGTCGTGCTAGACTTTAGCAGTGGTCGGAGCGGTTTCCCGCCGCGACAGAATCCGGCCAAGCCATGTCCGACCGGGAGGGGTTCGGGCGCACATGGCGTGCGGGGGAGGTTTCTTAATGTTGGACGCAGGGCTAGTCGTTGAAGTGGATTTGGGCGCCGAAGCGCAGGCCCAGACCCATGCCTTGGGCGAAGAAATCGATCGGGCGGCCGAAGAGTGCTGCCGCTTGGACGACGCCTTTGTGATGATCCGGACCGAGGTTCGCGACGGCGTTGTCGTGAAGACCGTCGAGTTTGATCAACCCAACGCCGCGCGTCGCTTCCGCCACGTAATGAGCCAGGCGACGAACCCCGCTTAACGCGACGGCGCGGGGCGCCGCGCCTATATTTCTATCATGTCCGAAGAGTTTCAGGGACGCGCTGATGTCTGCGTGGTCGGCGCAGGCGTAATCGGTCTTGCAACGGCATGGCGCTTAGCCGCCGCCGGCGCTTGCGTGCAGGTATTCGAGCGCGCCCGGCCGAGCGCGTGCGCGAGCCGCGGCGCGGGCGGGATGCTGGCCCCGGCGAGCGAAGTCCTCGCCGAGCCTTCGACGGACGACGCGTTGCTGGCCGCGGGATTGGAAAGCCTCTCACTATGGCGTGAGTTCGCCGCGCAACTGACCGCCTCCTCACAGATGTCGATCGATTTCGAGGTAACCGGCGCGACTGCGCCGGCGTTCGACGGCGCGACGGTCCAGGCGCTGCGCGACGCTGCGCGCAGACTTGAGGCCGCAGGCGTGCGATGCGCCTGGCGCGAGGCCGAGACGGCCCGGCGGGGCGCGTGCATGCTCGCGCCTGATCTTGAAGGCGCGCTCACCCTGTCTGAGGAAGCCCAAGTTCATGCCGGCAAGCTGATGGCCGCCCTTGAACAGGCGTGCGTGAAGGCGGGCGCGCGCATCCTCGCGCCCACCCGGGTGGTCGGCGTGCAGCCCGGAACCGCCCCTGAGGTCTTGGTGAGAGATAAGACAGGGGAGAGCCGGCATAGCAGCGGGGCGGTGGTGATTGCGACGGGTTGGCGCGCCCGCGAGGTCTATGATGCGCCCGTTTTGCGTCACGTCACGCCGATCAAGGGGCAAATCGCCTTAATGCGTTTGGCGGGCGGGTGTCGCGCGTTTGGACCGTTCGTTCGGGCGGCGGATGTTTATGTGGCCCCGCTGAGCGACGGCGTCGTGCTGGCCGGCGCCACCATGGAGCCCGGCCGGATTGACGCAGCGCCTGATCTAGCCGCGGATGCGCGGCTTCGCGCAGCCGCGCGCCGCGTCGTTCCAATGCTCGCTGACGCCGAAGATTCGGGCGCTTGGGCGGGCGTGCGCGCAGGCAGTCCCGACCGGGCCCCCTTTGTCGGCGAGGTCGCGCAAAACGTCTTCGCCGCCGCCGGGCATCACAGGAACGGGCTGCTGCTGGCGCCGCTCACCGCGGAGATCCTTGAACAGGCGCTCGTCGGTGAGCGAAGGGCCTTCGCCGACCGTTTCTCACCGGACCGGGCGCTGGGTTTAACCGAGGCTTAGGCGTATTTGGGGAAAGTGCCGCCCGTGTTTCGCTTGCACCGGGCCGCCCATGCGCCGACATCCCCTTATCGAAGAAGCAAAAAGCGAGCTCGACGTCGCCTTTGACGAGGTGCGGCGCATTGAGCTGAAAATCATGGCGCTCGAGCAAGAGTATAACGAGCGGGCGCAGGCCGAATTGGCCGGCGACGACGCGCTCGCCTCGATGAGCGATGAAAAGCAGCGGCTGCAAGAAGGGTTGGATCTGGAAGGGTTCTACGCGCTGCAGCGCCGCGCGATTGCGCGCTTCTCCGCCGTCTCTGCGGCTTTTGCCGTGGTCGGCGCCGTGGAGGAGCCGGGCGTGGCCGCTCATGTCTTGCGCATGGCGCTCTACCCCGAATTCAAGGGCGTCGATCGGGTTGCGGCCGCGCGGGAGCTGAAAACATTCGCGCGGAAGCTCCGGGAATTCATGTTCAAGCGGGCGGACATGGAAAGCGAGGCGGCGGTGCGCGACGCCTGGACGGCGATCGAAGACCGCATGCGCAGCGGCGGCCGAGACCTATGAGCGATCAGAACCAAATCATTCTCGCCGCGATCTCTGACGCTTCGCGGCTGACCGGGGTGAGCGCCCGCTACCTGCACGCCACCGCCCAGCGCGAGAGCAATTTCGATCCCGAGGCGCGAGCGGCGACCTCGAGCGCGGCGGGGCTCTACCAATTCATCGAGAGCACGTGGCTCGAGACGCTGTCGCGGCACGGCGCCGCGCTTGGCGTATCCGCTGATTTGGCCCCCGAAGCCCAGGGGGACCCGCGCGAGGCGGCGCTTGCTCTGCGTTTCGACCCGCGTGCGGCGGCGCTTATGGCGGGGGCGCTGGCGCGTGACAACGCCGCCTCGCTGGAGGCGCATCTGGGCCGAGAACCGGACGCGGGCGAACTCTACGCCGCCCATGTTCTCGGGGCGTCGGGCGCGGCGACCTTGTTTGAAGCGGTCCAAACCTCGCCGGACTTGGCGGCCGCTGAGGCGTTTCCGCGCGCCGCTGAGGCCAATTACAATCTGTTTTACGACGGGGAAGGCGCACCGGTATCCGTTGCGGCGCTGGCGAACCGGCTGACTGGCATGGTGTCGGACGCCGCCGCGCCAGTCCCCGCATTGCGGCGAGCTCGAGACAGCGAGGCTCAACTCGCCCTCGCCGTGGCGCCCGCTCCGGTGCGCACGGTGATGCTGCGGGGCGCGTCCGCCCCGTTGCGGCTCAGCGCGCCTGTGGTTGAGGCCTTGGCGCGGCTTGATGCGCCTGAGAGCGCGCGGTCGCCGGACGAAGACCGCGTTCGCGAGCCGCGGGAAACGCGCTAAGCCAACCTTTCATTAATCCGCCTTGGCGGAAGGTAGTCCTCAGGGCCGTTCTTCGGAAAAGAGTTTCAGACCATGTCGATCGCCGTACTGCGCTCCCGACTGACCGACGAAGACGTGCGTAAGCTCGTCAAAGGCGAAACCGACCAAGCGCGCGCCATGGCCGCCCACAAGATCTGCCGCCGTATAGGGCTGTCTAAGCTGGGCGCGGAGGAGCGCGGCGCGGCGGACGAGATCCTCGGCTATATGGCGCGGGACGCTGCGGTGATGGTGCGCCGGGCTTTGTCGGTCACGCTGAAGAACTCCCCGCACCTTTCCCACGACATCGCAGTCAAGCTCGCCCATGACATCGATGCGATCGCGCAGCCGATTTTGGAGGAATCGCCGGTTCTCACCGACGACGACCTCATCGCCATCGTCCGCGCGGGTCTGCCCGCCAAGCAAACCGCCATCGCGCGCCGCGCCGCGATCTCCACCGATGTTGTTTCTGAGATCGTTCAGCACGGCGTGGAGGAAGCGGTCGCGACGCTGGCCGCCAATGACGGCGCGGCCTTTGACGAAACCGCCTATCTCAACGCGCTGGACCGTTTCGCCGACGCCCCTCGGGTGGCCGAAGCGTTCCTTGACCGCACCATGATGCCGCCGATGGTGGCTGAAAAACTGATCGCCCATCTCAGCGACCTCGCGCTTCAAAAGCTCGTCAAGAAACACGCTTTGCCGCCGCAGCTCGCCGTGGAGCTTGCGGAGAGCACGCGCGAGCGCGCGACCATCGACATTCTCGACCAGGCGGGATGTCAGCAGGACATGCGCCGCTTTGTGCAGCAGCTCATTCTCAACGGGCGTTTAACCCCGTCTTTGGTGCTGCGCGGCCTGTGCCTGGGCCATATGCCGTTTTTCGAGCACGCGATGGCTGAACTGGCCGGCGTGCCGCATCAGAAGGCGTGGTTGCTTGTCCACGATGCGGGCCCGCTCGGACTCCGGGCGGTTTTCGAACGGACGGGGCTGCCGGGGCGGCTCTACGGCGCGGTTCGCGCGGCTGTGGACGTGTATCATGAAATCGAGTTGGACGGCGGGCCGGCTGACCGAGAGCGCTTCACGGAGCGGATGATCGAGCGCGTGTTGACCCGCCACCAAGGCATGTCGCGCGACGAAATCGACTATCTGCTGGAAAAACTCGACGCTTTGCAGTCGGTCGATGAGGTTGATGCAGATCCGTTCGCAGCGCCGGCGGAAGCCAAACGCGCCGAGGTCGTCAAAGTCGGCTGACCGGACGACGGCCGACTTTCCGTTAACAGAGATGCAGAGGGACGGCGTCGGAGCCGGGCTCGCCCACTCCCTGGGCGGCCCGCCCGACGTGAGACTTACGCCGCGTTAGACAGGGCTTCGGCCACGCGGGATTCCAATTCGCCGGCGAGGGCTTTGCCGACAGGGTGGTCGTCGCGCTTAATGCCGTCCCGGACCGAAGCTTTGATCGCCTGAACATGCGCGGCGACCAGCGAAATCGATGCTGTGGCGCGCAGTTCGGGTTCTTCGATGAGTTTGCACAGAGAATCCGCCAAGCGCGTGACGAAGGGGTGCTCATAGGTGGCGCCCAAACCCTTCAAATCATGAGCGCGCCGGAACAGGAGCTCCCCGGCCCGCTCCGCTAACCCGTTGGCTTTGGCGTAGCCATAGGCCTGCTCGAGTTTGTCGACTTCCTCGTCCAGCCACGCGCCGAACTCACAAGAGAGATTCTCAAGCGCCTTCTCAGCGCGCGCGATAGCGCCTTGATCGAACTTGGGTAATTTTCCGCCGACTTTTGCTTTAAGCATATTGGGCGGCGTGACCACCTCGATCGGTTTTTGCTTGGTCATTACGCAGCTCCTTTTGCGTCTTCGTCACGGCGCTCCGGGCCGTCATAGTCAGGTTTTGCGCGGCGTCGACGGTCCGGACCGAAATAGACGCTTGCTTTCACAAAGGGTCGCGGTCGCTCGACAACGGCCCACACCCGGCTCCAGACCTGGGCCGCGGAAACCGGCTTGGCGAGAAACTCATTCACCCCGGCGTCTCGCGCTCTGGCGACCACGGCGGGTTTCGCTGAGCCGGTGACCATAATGATGGGCAAATAGGGGTTGAGACCGTTCTCGAGTGTGCGGATTTCCCGCACCAGTTCGATCCCGTCCATCGGCTCCATCAGGAGGTCGGTGATCAACAGGTCGGTCGGCGCTTCATGCAGAGCGGCTAAAGCAGCGCGTCCGCTCGACGCTTCGGCGACATTGCTGCAGCCGAAGCCGGCCAAGACTGAACGCAACAAACGTCGCATGCCGGTGTTGTCGTCGACGACGACGACGCGAAGCTTCGCAAGGGGGCCGACTTCATTCACGGGGCGCGCTCGTCCGTCTAGCGGTTGAGCTACGCTAGCGCGCGACGCTTAACGCTGGGTGAAATCCAGGCGTAACGCCGCGATGCGGCGCACCATCCCCGGCGTGTTCACTCGTTGAATTGCTCCGCCAAGATCCGCTCGTTCAGCGCGCGCCCCTCGTCGAACAGAATGTCGACCGTCAGCTCGGGCTCCTCCCGGATTTCAACGAAAGACACGTCGCGGAATTCTTGGTTGTCCGCGACGGCGCTGACGGGCCGGGTCTCTGGTTCCAACACGTCGAAACGCACTTGCGCGGCGTGATGCAACAACGCGCCTGGCCAGCGACGCGGCCGGAACACGCTGATCGGGGTGAGCGCCAACAGCCGCGACGTAATGGGCAAAATCGGCCCGTGCGCTGAAAAGTTGTAAGCGGTTGAGCCAGCCGGCGTGGAGACAAGCGCTCCGTCGCCCACCAACTCTCCCAGCCGCTCCCGGCCATCGATGCTGATGCAGATTTTGGCTGACTGGCGGGTTTCCCGCAAAAGCGAAACCTCGTTCACGGCCAGCGCCGTAAAGGGCCGTCCCCGCACGTCTCTGCCGCGGGCCCGCAAGGGATGGAGCTCGGCGCGTTCGGCTTTGTCCAAACGCCCGCCAAGGTTCTCCTCAGCGTAGTCGTTCATCAAAAATCCGACTGAGCCGCAATTCATGCCGAAAATCGGGGTGTCGCGACCCATCTGATTGCGCAGGGTCTCCAGCATGAAGCCGTCCCCGCCCAACGCGATGATCACGTCGGCGTCGTCCGCGCCGGCGTCGTCATACAGCGACCGCAAGCGACGTTGGGCTTGTTGCGCTTTTAAGCGCGGGCTCGCGGCGAAATGATAGCGCGCGAACCGATGGGAGCGGTCCGCCATCGGAGAATCTCATGCCTTTAGAGGCCCTGATTCAATCTCCGACGCCGAGCCGACGCAAGGCGTCGCTGGCGGCGCGGGTGGAAAGGGTGGTGAAAGCGTTCGCCGCGGCGCGCGCGTCATCGGGGGTGATTTGCTTCGGCGCGCGCCCTTCTTGCGCCAGAGCGGCGTGGACTTTGGGAAACTGCTTTGCATCAACGCCCGCGGCGCGGCACGCCAGAGCCCCCGCCCAGACGCCGCCGGTTTCAAGCGCCTGTCGGACCAACGACGCCGGCAGCCCCGCGGCGACCGCCACCAAATGGTCGAACGCCGCGATTTGTCCTGACGCGGCGGTGCGCACGATCAACTCCGGCGTCAAACAGCCCGAACGAGACATCCGATCAGCGAAGCTCCGGGCCTCCTCGTCTTCGCTGCGGCTGGGGCGTTTCAGGCCCACGGCTTCGTCCAACACCGTGCCGACGATCGGGCTCAGCGCAGCCTCATCGATGGCGAACCGCCGGGCGACGGCTTTGCGGACTTCTTCGCCGGCGATGAGATAGAGCCGCTCAGCGAGATGCTGGGTGAGCTCAGGGCGGCCGGCGAGCGGCGCGCGCAGCGGCGTATGCGTCCCGCTGGCTTCAACAGCGGCGCTCAGGGCGTGGCGGGTCACCCGCGCGCTCGCATTCGCCACGAGTTCGGTCAGCAGGATGGGGTCTTTGGTCGAAGCAATAGCGTCGCAGACCAACGGCGAGAGGGAAGGCCGGCGGGCGACCGCGCATTTATGCGCTTGGCTCTGATTTGCGAGGATGTCAATGAGATCGGCGTCGAGCAGCTGGGCGCTGATCGCGATCACGGTTTCGGCGATGTCGATCTCGTCATTCGCCAGGGTCACGATGAGTTCGCGCGGCGCCCACGGCACGGGGGACAGCTTTTGAGCCAGGCGAAGTTTCACCTCTCGGGTCGCGGCCCGGGCAAGCTCAGTGAGCAAAGAGCCCACGAACCGTCCCGCATCGCCCTCGCCCATGTCGCAGGCCGCGCAGGTGTCCGCCATCACCAACGCGAGCTTATTGCGGACGTCGGGGTTCTTCTGCGCGGCGAGGCGGGAAAGGGTCGCGGGGTCGGTGAGAACGAGTTCTTGCATAACGCCATGTCGCATTTTGCTGGGCTTAGCCGGATCATGCGTCAGGCGGTTTTTCGATCCCGTAAAATCGAAGCTTCGGCCTTTCCGCCCTGCGTTAAGAGCGCGTTCACCGCGTTGTTTCTGGCGGTTTGCGTTTGCGGGGAAGCCGGCGCGGGGGCTTGGCCGATGCCTCCTGGCGAAGGACAAGCGATCGCCACGGTCACCGTCGACGTGGCGGACACCGCGTTTGACGCCCAAGGCGAGGAAAGCGTGTCCGCCGATTTCCTGAAGCGGGAGATCGCGTTGTTCCTCGAGCATGGCTTGACCCGCGCTTGGACGCTCGTGGCCCGTCCCGCCTATCAGCAGGTGTCGATAGGGCGGGAGAGCGCCGAAGAGGAGGAGACGGGGTTCGCCGCGTTTGAAATCGGCGCGCGGCGGGTTTTGTTTAATCGCGACGCCTTCGTGGCGTCCGCGCAGATGCTCGCCATCCTGCCAGGGGAGGGCGAAAACGTGCTCGACGCACCGCTTGGCGCCGGGGGAGGCGGGGCGGAGGCGCGCGTGCTAGTCGGGCGCGGTTTTGACGGCTGGGGCGAAGGGGGCTTCATCGAAGCCCAAACGGGGTATCGGTGGCGCGCCGGAGAAGACGCTGATGAAGCGCGCCTCGACCTCACCGTCGGCTGGCGGCCGTCGCGACGCTGGACCGGACTTTTGCAGGGGTTTTCCGCCTGGAGCATGGCCGAACCGCCCGCTCTTCGGCCCTATGACCATCATCGGCTGCAGCTGTCGGCCGTGCGACGGATTAATGAGCGGTGGTCGTTTCAGATCGGGGGCTTCCGCACGGTCGCGGGGAGAAACGTCATAGCCGAGCAAGCAGGATTTATTTCACTGTGGCGGCGCTACTAAGCACGGCGGCTTGAAACCGAGACAAGCCGCGATATTTCGCCGCAGATCGGCACAGGGTGAGGCGCGAGCATGCGATACGGGTTTCTAGCGTTTGTGGTGCTTGCGCTCGCCGGGTTGGCGGCGGTCGGCTATCTCCGCGCGTCATCCGAGATCGAACAGGGCGGCGGACGGGGCTTTGGCGGCCGAGCCACCAATGTCGAAGTGGCCACCATCGCGCGCGCTGACTTCGCCGATGTGGTCCAAGCCATCGGCGACGCTCGCGCGAATGAAAGCGTCACGATCACCTCGCAAGTGACCGACGTCATCAGCCGGGTCGCGTTTGACAGCGGCGATGTGGTGGTCGCCGACCAGGTGCTGGCTGAACTGGCGGACGCTGAGGAGGCCGCCGGGCTGAACGAAGCGCGGTCCAGCTTGGCCGAGGCCCGTCGGGAATTGCAGCGCTTCACCGATTTGAGCGAGCGCGGCGTGGCCTCTCGGTCGCAAATCGACGAACTCTCCTCCAGCGTCGACCAGGCCCAAGCGCGGGTGCGGGCGCTCGAAGCGCGTTTGGCCGATCGCATCATCCGCGCGCCTTTCGACGGCGTGGTGGGATTGCGCAATGCGAGCCCTGGGATGCTGGTGCGCCCCGGCGACGCGATCGCGGTGCTTGACGACGTATCGATCATCAAACTGGATTTCACGGTGCCCGAGCGGTTCATCACGAGCTTGCGCGAAGGCGCGGACATCGAAGCGGCGGCTGCGGCGTTCGCCGACGAGACTTTCCGGGGGACCATCACCAACATCGACAGCCGCGTCGACCCGGTCACGCGCACGATCATCGCGCGGGCCGCGATCGACAATTCCGATGCGAGGCTGCGCCCGGGCATGTTGATGGTCGTTGAGCTGCGCCAGAACGTCCGCACCACCCCGGCCGCCCCCGAGCTCGCCGTTTTCCGCCAAGGCGACCGTGCGTTCGTCTATGTGGTGGAGGAGGGCGAAAACGGCTTCGCCGCCCAACGGCGTTCGGTTGAAACTGGGGCGCGCTCTGGCGGGTTCATTGAGATTCGGGCCGGTCTCGAGCCGGGCGAAGAAGTGGTGAGCGAAGGCGTTCACCGGGTGCGGCCGGGCGCGCCGGTGCGCGTGGCGCGCCGTGACGGCGAAGCGGTCGAGCAGGAGCGCCGAGGTCCGAACCCTGCTGGCGGTCGGCCCGGGCTCGCCGCCGGCGCGGGGGCGCTGCGATGACGCTCTCCGGCATCGCGGTCCGCCGCCCCGTGCTCGCAGCGGTGGCGAGCGCGCTTTTGGTCGTTTTCGGCATTCTGGCGTTTCGCGAATTGCCGCTGCGGGAGCTTCCCGACATCGACCGGCCGATCGTGTCTGTCGACACCGTCTATCCTGGCGCGAATGCGGAGGTGGTCGAGAACCGGGTCACCGCGGTGATCGAAGATCAGCTCTCCGGCATCAGCGGCATCGACACAATCACCTCGTCGAGCCGCGACGGTCGGTCTTCCATCCAGCTCCAATTCGATCTCGAACGCGACCTGGAGGCCGCCGCCAACGACGTGCGGGACTCTGTGAGCCGCGTCGTCCGCGCCTTGCCGGACGCCGCCGAAGCGCCGGTGGTTCGAAAGCAGGACGCCGACGCCCGCCCGATCATGTGGTACAGCCTTGCGTCTGAGACCCGGTCGGTCTCGGAACTGTCCGACTACGCGCGCCGCTACGTCACCGATACGCTATCGGTGATCGACGGCGTGAGCTTCGTGCGCGTCGGCGGCTCGCAGGACTACGCCATGCGGGTGGAGCTGGACCCGCTGCAATTGGCCGCGCGTGGTCTCACCGTGGCGGATGTCGAAAGCGCGTTGCGCAGTCACAACGTCGAGCTGCCCGCCGGCGAAATCCTTTCCCAACAAACCGACCTCACGGTCCGCGTCGAGCGGTCTTACGTCACCGCGGAGGCGTTCGCGCGCTTGCCCGTCGGGCGGAACGCGGATGGCTATGAGGTGCGATTGGGCGACGTGGCCTCTGTGGAGCGCGCCGCGGAAGAGCCGCGCAGCATGTTCCGCGGCAATGGGGTCACGCGCGTCGGCCTGGGCATTGTTCGGCAATCCCAATCCAACGCCTTAGAGGTAGGACGGCTCGTGCGGGAAGAGGTGGCCCGCATCAACGCCACGCTGCCGGACGATATGAGCATCAGCCTGTCGTTCGACGGGACCATCTTCGTCAGCGAAGCCATACAAGAGGTGGGACGAACCCTGATCATCGCCGCGCTGCTTGTGATGGGGGTCATCTACCTGTTTTTGGGCTCGCTGCGCGCGGCGCTGATTCCCGCGCTCGTCGTGCCGGTTTCTCTGATCGGGGTGGGTTCGGTGCTCGTCCTGTTCGGTTTCTCGATAAACATCATCACGCTGTTGGCGATGGTGTTGGCGATCGGCTTGGTCGTGGATGACGCCATCGTGGTGTTGGAGAATATTCAACGCCGCATCGACAATGGCGAACCGCGCCTGGTGGCCGCGGATCGCGGCGCGCATCAGGTTTTCTTCGCCGTCATCGCCACCACCGCAGTGGTGGCGGCGGTGTTCGCGCCCTTGGCGCTGTTGGGCGGCTATACGGGCCGGCTGTTTTCAGAACTCGCCATAACCATCACCGGCGCGGTGGTCATTTCGAGTTTCGCAGCATTGACGCTTTCGCCGATGATCGCGTCCAAAGTCCTGACCCCGGCGACCCAAAAATCCTTGCCGGCCCGCATCGTCGGCGCCGTCGTCGACGCCGCGAAGCGCTCATATCGCCACTCATTGAGCTTGCTGTTGCGTGCGCCCGCTGTGGTGCTGCTTGTCTTGGTCGGCGCGGGCGCCGCGGCTTGGCACCTCTACAACAACATCGACTCCGAACTTGTTCCGCCGGAGGACCGCGGCTCGTTCTTCGTCGGCTTCCGCGCTTCGGAAGGGGCGAGCTTCGAGCACACCGCTGAGGAGGCGCTCGAGCTTGAGAGCATCCTCATGGAGTATATCGACAGCGGCGAAGCGCGATTGGCGCTTGTCCGCGTGCCGGGTTTCGGCGGAACCGGGTTCAACAGCGGCGTCGCCATCGTGGTTTTGAACCATTGGGATGAACGCGACCGGTCCGGGCTGGCGATGGTGGGCGAAATCAACGGTCGCTTTTCCCAGCTCACCGCTTTGCGGGCGTTCGCCGGCATGCGCTCCGGTCTTGGCGGCGGCGGGGGCGACGACGTCCAGTTCGTCCTTGCTGGCGAGAACTATGAGCAGCTGGCTGCGGCGGCGGAGACCATCGTCACCGCCACGCGCTCCAACCCCAACCTGTTGCGCGCGCGCGCGAATTACGAACCCACCTCGCCGCGCTTGGTGGTCAATGTGGACGAGGAGCGCGCGGCCGCGCTTGGGGTGACCAACCGCGCCATCGGTCAGGCATTGGAAACCCAGCTTGGCGGCCGGCGTGTGGGAGAGTTCGTCGACGGCGGGGAAAGCTACAACGTCATATTGCAAAACCGGCCGGACGCGCGGCGCAGCGCAAGCGATCTCGAGAACGTCTATGTGCGTTCGGAAACCACTGGCCGTCTCATCCCGCTCGCCAATCTCGTTTCGCTGAGTGAAACCGGCGATGCGCCGTCCCGCCCCCGTGTGAACCGGCTTCGCGCGGTCACCATCACCGCAACGCTTGCGGAGGGCTATCCGCTCGGCGAGGCGGTGGCGTGGCTGCAAGAAACCACCCGTGCGGAGCTGGGGTCGGGGGTGCGAACAGAGCTGTTGGGCGCCGCCAAAGAGTTCGGCGAAGCGCAGACCGCAGCGCTCTTCGCTTTCGCCATGGCGCTGTTGATCGTGTTCTTGGTCCTGGCCGCGCAGTTTGAAAGCCTCATCAACCCATTCGTCATCATGCTGACGGTTCCCCTGGCGGTCGCGGGGGGGCTGTTCGGGCTCTATATGACCGGCTCGACGCTCAACATTTATAGCCAGATCGGGCTTGTGATCCTCATTGGCCTGGCCGCAAAGAACGGCATTCTCATCGTCGAATTCGCCAATCAGCTGCGAAGCGCGGGAATGAGCGTGCGCGACGCCGTGCTTGAGGCGTCCGAAACCCGGTTCCGGCCCATTCTCATGACCGGGGTCTCAACCGCCTTCGGCGCGCTGCCCCTCATGCTCGCCAGCGGGGCGGGCGCGGAAAGCCGCATGACCATCGGGGTGGTGATTTTCTCCGGTGTGATGGTGGCGACCTTGTTCACCCTGGTCGTGGTGCCGGTGTTCTACGCGCTGCTCGCCCGCTTCACGCGCACCCCCGGCTGGATTGAACGCGAACTCGCCGCCTATGAACGCGGACACCCGCCCCAAGCCTCCGACGTCGCGCCGGCGGAGTAGGGCGGGTTGCTTAATTTCAACCGATGAGTGTTTCTTTGTCACATAAGTGACATCAACGTCGGCTACCCTTCCGTCGAATAGGCACTAAGGCGGGGGCTGCAATGACGAGTATCGAGAATGGTGACGATGGAGAAGCTGCGCGCCAGGAGGCGCTTTCGGACAGCAGTTTCGATGATCACCCGAATTTAGAACATCTCCCTTTTTTCCCAAGAGCCGCTGCGTGGCCCGTGGTCGTCGCGTTGGTGTTTTGGGGTGCAATGACCTGGGTTTGCATTCATGAGCCCATCGCAATGCTGGGTATGGTATTCGGCTCCGCCGTTCTCGCTTACTTCTTTAGTTTACGAAACGCCAGGAATATAACCGCAGTACGTGCTCGTTACATTGAGGCGCGCTGGCATGAGCTTGGGTTACTCTCGCAGCGTGCTCACGAGGCGGGTATTCCTGTGCCTGACCACTGGCGGTCGGTGTTTAAAGCAGTCGACGCCCAGCCGACGATTGACGTGAAACGTATCGAAAAAATGCGGCGGGACCATGCGTCCGACGTTGCAAAAGCAAAAAGCAGCAATGACGATTTGCCGGAACCGAATGAAGCGCTTGCTTTTTTGCAGCGCGAATTCTTCGATAACATTGATCTAACGCCCTCCGTTCCGCTTACATCCTCTATTTTCGCATTGTTCACATTCGGGTTTGTTGGGCTTGGCGGGACACTTCTATTCACGACCAACACCGTAAGCGTGTTTGGCGATTCATTTGTTGCTCGCGGGCTCATCGCGCTAGTCGCCATCACACTATTGGCGGTCATTGGTTTGTGGTTCACGGGCTCGGCTACCCGGCTGATGGCGGTCACGGAGATTCCGCCACGCGGCGCGAAAAGCTGGTGGCGGATGCTCCGAAGGTTGACGATAAGACTAACGCCTTGGCGACGCGCGGATGATCGCTTTGATTTACTCGGTCGACTGCCAAAAAAAGATCGCAATGACATCGAGATTTTAGAGTTGCGCGCCGCTCTGCAACGCGATGCTGAGCGCGTGCAAAACTTTACCGTGGAGAGCTCGCTGTTCGCGGGAATATCGCTGGCTTCTTTTCTCGCAGTCATGTCGTCGGATGAATACCAAACACAGATTCAGCCTACGGCGGATGCGCTCTCTCGCATCGACGCTCCTGTCAACGTCGATGATAGCGGCTTCTCGGTAAACTGGTCATCGTTTTCCGACACGGTAGGCGTCTTGTTTGGAAACGTTGTTGAGAGCTTCTCAGGGGCGCCCCAGCTGCTCTTGCCTCTATCGATTTTGCTTCTGCTATCATCGATATTATTCATATGTATTCTCCTCTTGCGACTTCCTTTCGCTTTGGCCCTCGGGAAGGCCATTCAGCAACTTGAGGCAGCGCTTCGGATTGATGAGAAAGAAGAGGCGGCTTGGGAGCACAAGGCTTGGAACGATTATAAGTTGAAGGGTATACCGCAGCCTAATAAAAACCATTGGGCGTTGTTGAATAGCAATTACTACAATCGTTACCGTCTATACATTCGAAGAGTTCTTGCACAATCTTATTTGGCTAAAAACCGCATTGCGAATTTTCGCGGCCTGATGGATGTGCTTCGGATGTGCGGATTCGTTGTCGTGGCTTTGAGCCTTGTTGTTGCAGCCTGGTTCTTCAACCCAACCGTAGCATTGCTTGTTGCTGTGTTTTTCTTGGCGTTCGTTGTCATGGCGACGAGTCGCGCCTTACTCAATCTGGGGGAATCTTTCGACGATGCTTGGACCGAGCAAATGCTGCGTGAAGGCTTTGATGTCGAGAGCCTTCGGTTGGGCCGGCTTGAGCGGGAGTTGCAGCAATCCGAGCGGGCGGCGCGAGATGCGCCGCGGCCAGGCGACAATTCATAGCGCCTTCGCCGGCCGCCTTCCGCCCCCGCCCCTCACTCCCCGGCGGCTTCGACCA
>CAZABJ010000008.1:0-60174 GCA_964483375.1 uncultured Caulobacterales bacterium | reverse complement strand
ATATTGTCGAGCACTTGCTGCTTCATCTCACGCTCGGTGAGCCCGCCGGTCACCTGGATCAGGCGGTCGGCGAGGGTCGACTTGCCATGGTCGATATGCGCGACGATGGAGAAATTTCTGATGCGCGCGAGCGGCGTGGTCATTGGCTATCCAAGCTAGAGCGATCGCGGGATATAGCGCCGCCGCCCCCTTTGGCCAAGACGAGGCCGCGGCGGTTAATCACCGGTTTAGGCGCCGTTTGGACATAGTTGCGCCGTACTGACCGTCCTCGACCGCCGCACACGACCCAAAGGGATCGATCATGACGCGTGTTTTCGTACTCTTCGCCGCGCTTGCGCTGTTTGGCTGCGCGGGCGGGCAAACCGCCAACGACCCCTACGTTCCGCCCGGCGGGCCGCGGACAGGCGACCCCACCTACACCGAGGCCGAGGTCGTCGCCGCGGCGGAAGACTGGCTGGGGGTGTCCGCCGAGGCGGTCGGCTCCGCGGTCGAGCGCGCGTTTGCAGACAACGGTCGTCCCACCGCGTACATCTATGGCGGCGAAGGCGCCGGCGCGATCGGCGCAGGGCTGCGCTATGGCGACGGCACCTTGGTGATGCGGGACGGCCGAACCGCGCAAGTGTTCTGGCAAGGGCCGTCCATCGGCTGGGATATTGGCGGCAACGCCTCCAAAACCTTCACGCTGGTGTACAATCTCACCGATCCCGAACAACTCTACCGGCGGTTCCCTGGCGTTGAAGGGTCGGCTTATCTCATCGGCGGGATCGGCGTGAATTATCAGCGCGCCGACGGCATTACGCTGGCTCCGATGCGGGCTGGCGTGGGGGCCCGACTGGGCGCGAATGTGGGCTACCTGGCCTATTCACGCCAGCGCAACATTCTGCCGTTCTAGGCGAACCAGCCGGGCGCGCGGCGGCAGCACTCATAAAGCGCGTTGACCGCCAAACCGCCCGATAGCGCAGCGAACATCGTCGCCGCCGCCGCCCGCCCGGTCGGCCAAAGCCGACCGTGCAGCGACCGGAACGCCACCATGACGCTGAGGGGAAGCAGAAACGTGACCCCGCTATAGGCCGGCGGCGGCGCGCCAAGCGCCGCGGCGACGGCGAATGAGGCCGCCGCTTCCAGTCCCAGCCCCGCCGCGAACCCGCCGAGCAGCCAAGCCGTAGGCCGCTTGAAGACGCCCGTGTGCGTCGCGCGGAGCGCCGCCGCCCATGCGGCCGCGGTTAAGAAAACCAAAGACGCCGCATAGACCCGCGGTTCGTCCGCGCCGTCCAAGCTGGGATATCCACGCAGCGCCATCGGCCCGTGCAACGCTCGCTCAAGACTGTAAAGGCTCGCCGCGCCCGCCCACGCTAGGGCGAGCGCTCGATCCGCGCTGCATGCGCGCCGTATAGTCTCGCCACGGAGGAACATGCGAGGACGTTACGCGACAATTTGTCCGCTTTCGCGGTAAGTGCGGCTGCTCTGAGGCAGTCAAGGCGGCTCGCGCAGGCCGAGCGCCGGCTCAGTCCCGCAAATGCGCGCCTGTCGCCTTCTCCACCGCTTTGACGATTTTGCCGGAGACTTGCTCCAGCGCAGCGTCGTCCAGCGTTGCGTCCCGAGGCTGCAACGTCACTTCAAGAGCGATGGACTTGCGCCCTTCGCCCACATGCTCGCCTTCATAGACGTCGAAAATGTCCACTCGCTCGATCAGCGCTTTGTCCGCTCCCTGGGCGGCGCGCACCAAGTCTCCCGCCGGGATGTCCTTGGTGACGACAAAGGCGAAATCGCGCCTCACCGGCATGAGCTCGGCGACGTCGAGCTTGCCCTTCGCCCGCGACCCGCTCGCTTTGGGATGCGGTATGGCGTCGAGATCGACTTCAAACGCGTAGATCGGTCCCTCCACGTCGAGCGCCTTGAGCACGCGAGGGTGCACTTCGCCGAAGCGAGCGAGCCGGTTTTTCGGTCCCAGCTGGAACACGCCGGCCCGGCCCGGATGCCACCAGGGTTCGGCGGGCGGTGCGATTTGGACCTTGCCGACCGGCGCGCCAGCGGCCTCCAGCACGGCCTCGGCGTCAGCCTTGACCGAATAGACGTCCCCCTCCGGCGCGCCGGCCCAATGGCGCGCTTTGTCGGGCGCGCGCACGCCGGCGGCGACGCGATGCTGGTCTTCAGGTTCGATGCCGCGATAGGCGGGCCCGACCTCGAACAGCGCGGCGCCGTGAAAACCGCGATCCGCATTGCGCTGCGCTGCGGTGATGAGGTGGATAAGCGGTGTCGGCCGCATGCGGTCCAGTTCCGATGAAATCGGGTTGGCGAGCGCCAAGCTCGGCTCTCCGCCGAACAAATCGGCGTGTGCGCCAAGGCAGAACGACCAGGTCACCGCCTCCTGCAGGCCGCGGCCGGCAAGCGTCCGGCGGACTGTCGCCGCGCGGCGCTGCGCAGGGGTCACAGCCGGGGCGCGCCGCCCCGTTGGTCTCGGCAAGGGCGCGACCGGCAGCTTGTCGAAGCCGTGACAGCGCGCGACTTCTTCGACCAGATCGGCAGGGCCTTCGACATCCATGCGCCATGACGGCGGTGTGACGCTCAGCGCCTTCGCGCGCGCGCCGCCCTCAACCGAGAAGCCCAGCGTTTCCAGGATGCGGACGATTTCCTCGCGCGACAGCGTGAGCCCCGTCAGCCTTTTGACTTCGGTCAGCGGGAATTTGATCGGCTTGGGCGGCGCTGGGATTTCGCCGAACAGCCGGGTCTCCGAAGCCTCGCCGCCGCAATGCTCGAGAATGAGCGCGGTCGCGAGTTCGATGCCGGGCAGTATGGTTTGCGGGTCCACGCCGCGGGCGAAACGGTATTGAGCGTCTGAGGTGACGCCGGTCGCACGCCCGGCGCGCGCGGTGGCCAGCGGATCGAACCAGGCGCTTTCAATGAGCACGTCGACGGTGTCGTCGCTGCAGCCCGTCGACGCCCCGCCCATGACCCCGCCCAGGCTGACAACCCCGCTGTCATCGGCGATGACGCACATCTCGGGGGAGACCGGATGCTCCTTGTCGTCAAGGCCGACGAAGCTCTCGCCCGCCACGCCCCGGCGCACGACCAGATCGCCCCTCAGCTTTGCGGCGTCGAACACATGCAGAGGCCGGGCCCGGTCGAGCGAAATGAAGTTCGTGACGTCCACCAGCATGTTTTTGGGTTGAACGCCGACCGCGCGCAGCCGCGCCTGCATCCAGTCCGGCGAAGGGCCGTTCTTGACGCCTTTGATGAGGCGCGCAGCGAAAGCCGGGCAGAGGTCGGGCGCGTCGAGCCGCACCGTCACGGGCTGAGCGAACCCGCCTGGCTTGGGTTCGACAGGGCGGTCTTTGAAGGTTCCCGCCCCGCACGCCGCCAAGTCTCGCGCGATGCCTCGCACGCCCAACCAATCGGGTCGATTGGGGGTGACTTCAAAGTCGATGACGGGGTCGTTCACGCCGAGCGCTTCAGCGGCCGGGGTTCCCACCGGGAAATCGGTTTTGAGATCGACGATGCCCGCATGGTCGTCGCCGGCTTCGATCTCCTTGGCCGAACACAGCATGCCATGGCTCTCCACGCCACGGATTTTGCGAGGCTTTTTGTCGAGCGCGAAGTCGAGCCCAGGGATGAACGTCCCCAAAGGCGCATAGATGCCGATGAGCCCCGTACGGGCGTTGGGCGCGCCGCAGACGATTTGCTTTTCGCCGTCTTTGGTCGCCACCCGACACACCCTGAGCTTATCCGCATCGGGGTGCTTTTCCGCCTGAAGCACATGGGCGACGGTGAAATCGGCGAGCTTGGCGGCGGGATCGTCGATGTCCTCCACCTCAAGCCCCGCCATCGTCAGCGCTTCTTCCAACGCGGCGAGGTCCAGGTCGGTATCCAGATAGTCGGCGAGCCAAGAGAGCGAAAATTTCATCGGACGGCCTCCGCCGGCGCGGAGCCGGCCTTACATATGGACTTGTTAGAACTCAATGTTTCGGGGCTCGGGACAGGCGGCGACCTCCCGCGGGCGGTCGAGCGCGTCGTTTCGGCTCACCCAGCAGCGATCGAAGGCGGAGCAGTAACAGACCTCCACCCCCCATAAGAGGCCTTCTTCGATGACGGTCGTCAGAAACGCCTCGTCCACCCGCTCGGCCGGCCACCTCAGGTCGACGGTGCGGACCACGCCGCCGGCGGCCAGAATGCGGCCGGTGAGGATATTATTTGATAGGTCATAGCCCTCGGGCCAGTGCTGTTGAAAGTCGCTTCTGGTCTCAATCAGCTCATCTGCGCGGGTGACTTCGACCGTGCGCACCAGCGCCGGGCCGACGCCGGCGTTCTCCACGCGTATGCCCAAATGCAGATCGCCTTGGCTGCGGTCGGAATAGGTATTGATCTGCAGAGCCGGCCACACGGCGATCTCTTGCTCCATGCGCATGAGCCGGCCTTGCTCCCATGCGAAATACAGCGCCCCCAACGAAACGATCATCGCACCCAAGGCAGGGAACAAAGACGCATTCGCGCGCAGCCAAGCGACAAAACCACTCATCGCGCCCTCTCCATTCGCGCAAACGTGTCTTTCAAGAGCCGCAGGAGATCGCCCCATTCTTCATCGCGTAAATCCTCGCCGTCGGCGGCGAAAATCAACGCGCTATAGCCTTCGACATACCGGCCCAGCAGTCCCGCGAGGAGCTTCCGATCGACGCGGCCCCGCGCCCAAAGAATGGCGACCTTCTCAAAGAAATGCAGGACCGATGAGAGGAGCGCCTCTTCTTCAAGAGACTTGGCGTTGCGCATCGCGCCGAGAAAGCCCTGCGGCCGGGCGGCTTCGAGCTGCTCGAACGCCACATGGCGGCGGCGAATGAAGTCCGGCGAATGGAACTCGTTGAAGAGCGCGAGCGCCGTCTCCGTTTTCTGTGAGCGGCGTTCCAAGTCCGACCGCAGCATCGCAGCCAGGCTCGCACCGACAATAACCGCCACGAGCGCGACAAGGGACTGCGCCACGAAGGTCGTGGTCGGCGAGGCGAGCAACTCTTCGGTCATAGCGCGCCCTCAGCTCAAGCCGGTCGCCAGGTTCGGCACGAGCGTCGGCGCGAAGCCGTAATGCGACAGCCACCGCGTGTCGCTCTCAAAGAACGGGCGCAGGTCGGACATGCCGTATTTCAGCATCGCCAAGCGATCCACCCCCAAACCAAAGGCGAAGCCTTGATACTCCTGGGGATCGAGCCCGCAGTTCTTGAGCACGTTGGGGTGCACCATGCCGCAGCCCAAGATCTCCAACCATGACGCACCCTGTCCGATTTTCATCTCACCCCCGGAGCGGTCGCAGCGGACGTCCATCTCCGCGGAAGGCTCGGTGAAGGGGAAAAAATGCGGGCGGAACCGCGCCTCAACGTCGTCGATTTCAAAGAACGCGGCGATGAACTCCAGGAGGCACCCTTTGAGGTGGCCCATATGGGTCTCGCGATCGATCACCAGACCTTCGATCTGATGGAACATCGGGGTGTGGGTGGCGTCCCAATCGCAACGATAAACCCGCCCCGGCGCGATGATGCGAATGGGCGGGGCCTCGCTGAGCATCGTTCGGATCTGCACCGGGCTGGTATGGGTGCGCAGCACCAAGGGCGCGCCGTCCTTCTCGGCGTTCATGAAAAAGGTGTCGTGCTGCTCGCGCGCGGGGTGGCCGGGCGGGAAGTTCAGCGCCGTGAAGTTATTGAAATC
Source organism: uncultured Caulobacterales bacterium (assembly GCA_964483375.1). Lineage (GTDB taxonomy): Bacteria > Pseudomonadota > Alphaproteobacteria > Caulobacterales > Maricaulaceae > JAUIEH01. Next base: position 54,489 of record CAZABJ010000008.1, on the reverse strand, counting down.
CGTCTCGATGTCTGGGCCTTCGGCAAGCACGAAGCCCATTTCGGCAAAGACAGCGACCAGCTCATCCATGACTTGGCTGACAGGATGGATGCCGCCGCGGCGCTCGAGCCGGCTAGGCAAGGTGACGTCGAGGCGCTCTTCGGCCAGACGCGCTTCAAGGTCGGCCTCTTCAAGCGCGGTCTTGCGCGCGTCGAACAAAGCGGAGAGTTCGTCTTTCAGAGCATTGAGCGCGGGGCCGGCGATTTTGCGCGCCTCAGCGTCCATTCGACCCAGCTCGCGCATAAGCACGCTGACCTTGCCCTTCTTGCCCAGAAACAACACCCGAGCCTCGTCAAGCGCGCGCAAATCAGCCGCTTCGGCAAGCTGATCTTGAGCCTCGCCGCGCAGCTGGGCGAGATGGTCGGCGTCGAGGGCGGCGGTGTCGGACATCGGGAACTCGTTAAGGCGTGAAGGATATGGCTTCCCTTCTTACGCCGCAGCGCCGCATCGGGCCAGGCCGAGGCGCCCGGGGCGGGGCGCAATAAGCTGGTGACAAGCCGCCATAGGCGCTTGAAACGGCCCCAACACCAACACTGCGGCGCGTTTGGGGAACTTGACCCGCGACCGGCTGACCTCAACCGCCATGTATCGTATTCCTGTGCGGGTCCACTTAGAGGAACGCTCGCCATGCGGATCGCGCTTTTCGCCCTTGCGACATCAGCGTCGCTGACTTTCGCCGCGCCTGCGCGCGCCATCGACCCGCTGACCGGGCTGTCCATGGCGCTTCAAGCGCTCGACTTCGCCATGTCCTCCAGCGCCGACCAAAGCGTGGAGAGCCGTCTGGACAGCATCGACCGCCGTCTGACCGCCATTCTCGACGGCGCCGAGAGCCTTCGTGAAATCGTCCGCGACGAACTGCAGCGGGACCGGTATCTCGCCTATCAAATCCGTATTCGCGGTTTGCGCAGCCGGCTGGAGGACGCCGCCGCGATGTGCTCCGCCCAAAGCGCCTTTTGCGATGAAGAATACCGCATCATCATGCGCGACGCGCGCGAGGCGGCCAGCGAGCTTCAGTCCATCGACGCCGACCCGCTGTCGATCACGCTGGTGCGGATGATACAGCCCATCCAGTTCGAAGCCATGCGTCGCGCCGGCGCGGCGCCGAACGACGCCGCTTTGGTCTGGAGCGGCTTTCGCCGCTATTACGGAGCGCAATTGTCGCCTGACGCGCCTCAGTCAGCCGCGGCCCGCTTTCGGGCGCTCGCCGTCGAGCAGGGGCAGGCATATGGCGCTGAGTTCGATGAGCGCTTCGACCGACCCGTGACCGCCTCGTGGCGCGACTTGAGCGCCGTGCGCCCCTGGCTCGCCGATCAACTGGCGGAGCGGACCCAATGGGTGGGCGATGCGAGCGTGGGCGGGGACAGCGAAGTCGTGGGCTGTTTGTTCTACGAGTTCACCGACGTGTTCGCCGACGCCTGGCGAACGCGGGATGAGACCCCGCGCGGCCGATCGGTGGGGCTGTATACGCTAAGCGTAACCTCGCGTCTGACCACATATGGCGGCGCGCCGCGCCTCGCAGTGTCCTCGCGGGTCAGCCGGTCGGAGGGGGTCTACCCGTCCAGTTTTCGTTCGCGCGAAGATTTGTGGCGCGCGGACGGCGGGACCCGCTGCATCCATGCCTATGGCGGCGGCGTCGACAATCTCAGCAATATGCGCGAAGGCCTGGCCGAATATGCCCGCGACGCCGAGCGTGCGGTGAACGTCAACATTCAGGAGCTGCGAAGACTTCACTTCGTGCTCGCCGAAGCGTTCGCCGGATTGGAGGCGGGACCTGGGGATTTCGTTCTGCCAGCCTCGCAACGCGTCGATTTCAACGACTTGGTGCAATTCAACCAAACGCGCTTTGTCGGCGTCAGCTTCTTTGACATGGGCGAAGGCCTCGCCATCACCGAAGTCGCTGACGACGGACCGGCCGCGGCGGCCGGTCTTGCACCGAACGACACGATTTTGGCTATAAATGACGCTCCCGCAGAGAACACGACAGCTCTGCTGCGTGCGGTCCAAACCTATAGCGGCGCGCCGATACGCTTGCGCGTCAACCGCAACGGCGCAGCGCGCGATCTCGAGGTGACCCCGATGCGCGTCCTCGACCCGATCATCGACTGAGCGCCGGACCAAGCGGGCGCGAACGCGCCAGGCCTTTGCCGGCGAGGTTATCGCGTCGCCTTGTCCGACTTGGCGCGCGGCCGCATGCCCGCATGGCGGTGAAAGGCGCCTCGTTCTGCGCGCTTAGGCCGCTAACGCCGCTTTAGCTTTGTCCACCAGCGCCTCGAACGCCGCGGGCTCTTGGGCGGCGAGGTCGGCGAGGATTTTGCGGTCCACCGCGATCTCGGCCTTGTTCAGGCCGTCGATCAGCCGGCCATAAGTCAGGCCGTGGGACCGCGCAGCCGCGTTGATCCGCTGGATCCACAGGCTGCGGAACACCCGCTTTTTGCGACGCCGGTCTTTATAGGCGTTCTGCGAAGACTTGTCGGTCGCCGCCAACGCCGTGCGGATCGTGTTTTTGCGCCGGCCGCGGAACCCCTTGGCGAGCTTGAGAATTTTCTTGTGACGGGCGTGCGAGGTGACGCCCCGTTTGACGCGGGCCATGACCGGCTCCTCATAAAATGCTGGTTAGCACAGAAGGCGAAAACTGATGTCGACGGCGCCCCTTAGCGGTCGTACGGCATCCATTTCTTGACCATCTTCTGGTCAGGCGTCTCAAGGACGTCGGTTCCGCGCTTCTGGCGAATTTGCTTCGGCGTGCGTTTGATCATGCCGTGGCGCTTGCCCGACTGCCCCGCCTTCACCTTGCCGGTGCCGGTCATTTTGAACCGCTTCTTGCAGCTCGATTTGGTTTTCAATTTCGACATTTCGCTATCCTTGGGATCGCGCGACACGCAACAGCGCCCGCGCGGGCGTTTCGGGTCCGCAAGGCATGCCGACGCCCGCGGACCGCTTAAGAGGCCGGCGTGTATACGCGATCAAGCTGAAAATTCAAGTCAGAAGCGCGGACGCTCGGAGCCTAACCCTCGGCCAGCCGAGCCTCATTGAGCCGATAGAACAGCCCTGTCTCATCTTCATACAAAAGCTCGAACTGGCCTTCCAAAAGCATCGCGTCATAGGTGAAGTCGACCTCTTCGGCGGCATAGACCTCGATCAGAGACGGGGGCCCGGCAGTGAGACAAAACGGGCAGTCAGGCGGGTAAGCCATCAGCAGAAAGTAATCATGCCGCTCTGCGGCCTCGAGCGGCATCATGTAGCCGTTCACCTGAATAGTCTCGCCGTCAAGCGCGAGCACCTCGGGGGTGTAGTCGGGCACAATATAGAGGCCGAGCTCGCGCTCCTCCTCCACCTCGCCCGTCGCCATCAATGTCTGCCAGGACACCGCGCCTTCAGGGGCCGGCGCAGCTTGCCAGATCTCATAGGGGTCATGCGGCGGCGGCCCGGAATAGATCTCGACTTCTTGCGCGGCCGCCGGCGCGGCGAACAGCAAGGCGAAGACTGCGGCGGCTGTCTTGATCATCGCGTCAACGTCCTCATCAAATCCACGCGGTAGGCGACGACCGCCGGCAAGGCGGCCGCTAACAGGGCGACAAACACGGCCGCTAGCGCCACGAACGCCTCGCCCGGCGCAATCGCCATGCCGGTGATGGCGGCGTCGCGCGCCTGACCGGCTGCGCGTCCGAAAATCTCGACGCCCGCATGGGCGAGCGCAAGTCCAATCACCACGCCTAAAACAGCGGTGACCAGCGCCTCTACTAACACTTGCGTGAACACGCGGACCTGCGTCGCGCCCATCACGCGCATCAACGCGATGTCAGCGGCGCGTTCGCGCATGGCGGCGAACAAGGTCACGAACACGCCAGCCCCCGCCGCTGCGATCAAAATCCATGCGAACGCCTGCATTGCGTCCAGCCCCGCCCCAATCAGGACCCGCAAGCGCGCGAGCTCTTGAGGCACGCTGGCGGTCATCATTTGGGTTTCTTCGTCGATGCTCTGGCGAAGCGTCGCCGCCGCGAGGGGCGAGCGGAAACTCGTGAGAATAGCGGTCACTTCCAGTTCGTCGACAGGCATCTCGGCGGACTGGCCATGGGCCACCCAAACCGTTTCGATATCAGTCAGCACCAAGCGGTCGAGCACGGAGCCCGTGGGTTCAAACACGCCGACAATTTCGATCAAGGCGTGGTCATGGGAGGCGCCGCCCTCCCCCATCCCATGGCTAGGGACAAAGCGATCGCCCACCGCTACGCCGACCCGACGGGCGACCGTGGCGCCAAACGTCGCCTCCAGCGCGCCGTCCCAAAGCCGACCCTCGGCGACATCCGCCCCATAGAGCGCGGGGTAGTCGTGGGTCGCCCCGACGATGCGAAAACCCCGGAAGCTGTCGCCAAGCGCCACGGGGATGGCTTGCTCGACAAAACGGTCTGACCGGATCCGCTCCACAGCGGACAGCGGCACGTTACCGACGGGAACATCTGCGTGATAAATCGCCGACAGAATGAGTTGCAGCGGGCTGCCTTTAGCGCCGACCACCATGTCCAAACCCGCCGCATCGCGGTCCAAGCGCGCCTCGGTTTGGTGGGACACCAACAAAAGACCCGCCGCCGTCGCGACGCCCAACGCCATCAATGTGACGTTGAGCCCCGCGGTTAAAGCGCGGTCGCGCAGATAGGCGAAGGCAAGCGCGATCGGTCCCATCAGGCGGCGAGCTCCAGCCGCGCTTCAAACGCCTTCCGCAGACGCTGATCATGGGTCGCGATGACCATGGTCGCCCCCGCCGCCTGGGCTTCCTCTTTCAAGAGCGCCACCAGCTCCGCCGCATTGCCGTCGTCAAGCGCGGAGCTTGGCTCATCGGCGAGCAGGACCTTCGGCCGCGGCAAGAGCGCCCGCGCGATGGCGGCGCGCTGGGCCTCCCCGCGCGACAGCTGCCGCGGCTTGGCGTCGGCGCGATGGATCAAGCCCAAGCGCTCTAGCATGGGCTCGATGCGCGTTTCTGCGTCGGCGGACCGCGAGAGCTGGGCGGCGAGCCGCAAGTTCCCGCGGACCGTCAGGGCTGGAATGAGATGGATGTTTTGGAAGACCACGCCGATATGAGCTCCGCGAAAGCGGTCCAACGCGGCGCCGGCGAGCGCCGTGATGTCGCAGCCGTCGATATGCACTTGCCCGGCTTGGGGTCGCAAAACGCCCGCCAATGCGTGGAGAAGCGTGGTCTTGCCGCTGCCCGAGGGCCCGAGAACGAGGCTCGCTGCGCCCTCCGCCACCCGCCAATGATCAATGGCGAGCACGATGCGCCCCTCATAGGCGCATTGCAGCCCCTCCACGGCGATCATTACGAGCCGTGTTTCCCGATCCGCGCGACCGGCGTGGCCGGCGTGTCCGGCTCTTCAGCGACCGCGACGCGTTCGCCGTCATCCGTCGGCCCCCTGTTGGGACGCCGGAGGTTAAAACGCTCCAACAACTCACCTCGGACGGACTGGAGAGCTTCTGCGCGCTGCTCCTCGGTTGGCGGCGGGGGCATGGCGATCAAACTCGGCGCGGACGCAATGGCGGTATAGAAGGCCGTCGGATCCGACGCGAAGTCAGACCCCCACCCCGTCGAGGGGGCGGCGTGCGTTCCGCTCCCCCCCCAGGGGCAAGCCGCGGCCGGGGCGGCGAGCAGCAGCGCCGAGGCGGCGGCGAACAGGCAAATGGCGCGCATTACGCAGCTCCTTCAGCGCTTCGTTTCATGTCGGTCCGCATCGCCGGCCTCTCAACCGCATCCGCCTCATTCACGCCGTGCGACTTAGCGCGGCGCCATGACCATGATCATTTGCCGCCCTTCGAGCTTGGGCTCGAATTCAACCTTGGCGATTTCGGAAAACTCTTCCTTCACCCGGGCCAACAGCTCCACGCCGCGGTCTTGGTGCGCCATCTCTCGCCCGCGGAACCGCAACGTGATTTTGACTTTATCGCCCTCAGAGAAAAACTCGCGGATCTTACGCGCTTTAGTCTCGTAGTCATGCGCGTCAATATTCGGGCGCATTTTTATTTCTTTGAGGTCAGCCGTGCGCTGATTCTTCTTCGCTTCGGCTTTCTTCTTTTGCTCTTGAAATTTGTATTTGCCGTAGTCGAGAATCTTGCAAACCGGCGGCTGGGACGTAGGCGACACCTCGACGAGGTCAAGCCCAGCCTCTTCGGCGGCTTCCAATGCGGCTTCGACAGGCATTTCGCCCTGTTTCTCGCCGTTTTCATCAATCAACAAAACGCGCGGGACGCGAATATCGCGGTTGACGCGCGGGCCCTCTTTGGTCGGTTGGGCGGGCATCGGTCTGCGTGCTATGCGGCTTCTCCTTCATGCCGTTTATGATCGCGGAGCCCCTTCACGCCCCATCCGATCGCGAGGGTCAAGCCCGCAATCGAAACAGCGCGTAGGTTTCCAAGAGGAGCTTATACGCCAGTCTTGAGGCGGAAACGAGGCGAAAACCCTAACGCGTCCCCTACGCCCCCGCGGCGCTTTGCGTTTTCAGCGCGCCGATGCCGGCGAACATCGCCAAAGTCGAGGCGGCGTACTCCACCGTCAAGGTCGCCGGATCCGGCGCGGCCAGGGTGACGATGCCCTCCCCGCGCGGTCCGTTCTTCCCCGCCTCTTCATGGCTGGGCGCGATTGAGATCGTGCGGGCGCCAGCCGCGGCGGCCAGGTGCAGAACCCCGGTGTCATAGTGCCCGAAAGCGCCCGACGCCTCACACGCCAATGCGGCGACTTGGGTGAGGTCGGCGCGTTGGCCAAGGTCTTTGGCGTCGGGGCAAGCCTGAATGATCGCGCGGCCTGCGCCCTTGTCGGCGGGCTCGGTGACGATGGCCACCGCCACTCCGCGGGCGATCAGGCGGGCGGCGAGCCCCGCAAAGCGCGCGGTGGGCCAATGCGGCGGGTCGCCGTCGCGCTGCACCACCGGCGCAACGAGCACGAACGGCGCGGACAATCCGAAAAAGGCGGGCTTCAAGCTCGGGGCCGCATGGCGCGCAGTGGTCGCCCAGGAGGCGTCTGGGAAGCCCGAGCCGCTCCCAATGTCCAATCCGGCGTGAACCAGTTGCTGCAAGCCGACGTCGCAGGGATGGAGGGAGGGGCTGGGATTGAACCGGAATTTCGCGCCGCGCGCGGACCCGCTCCAAACCGGCGGGAAAGGCTTCATCGCGTTGAACACCCGCTCGGAGCGTTCGGACCGGTCGAGATCGTAGACCCTGGCGAACTTATAGCCTTTGAGCCGCTGCGCCGCTTTCGCCAGCCCGGCCGGGTCGTCCAAATTCCCAATCGAGTCCACTTCGTCGATATAGGGGACGTCAGCGGCGAGCCCCTCCAAGGCTGGGTCAGTCAACAGCAGAATATGCGCCGAACGATGCGCCGCCCGCAGCGCCTTCATCGCCGGCAAAGCCTGAACGAAGCTCGCCAGGCCCGCCAATTTCACGACCAGGATCCGTTCGGCTTCACGCGTCATCCGCTTCCGCCTCCAACAGTCTGCGATATGCGTTCAATGTCGCCTCTTGCATTGCAGCGACTGAAAACAACAACCGCGCCCGCTTCGCTGCTTTCTCGCCGATACTCAACCGCTCGCCCGCCGTCAGCGACAGCGCCGAGCGAAGCGCTTCCGCCAAGGCCGCCGAATCACCAGGAGCAACCAAATACCCCGTTTCGCCGTCAAGCACTGTCTCTTGGGCGCCACCGTGATCCGTTGCGATGACCAAGCGCTCCATGCATTGCGCTTCGACCGCCACCCGCCCGAAGGCCTCTGGGTCGGTGGAAGCGGATATCACCAAATCCGCCAGAGCATAGGCGGCGGGCATGTCCGAACCGTGACCGGGCAGCTTAACGTCGGCGGCGACGCCTAACGCCTCAGCCCGCGCGACCAGCGCGTCGCGATAGGCCGTACGGCCCTGATCGTCCCCCAGCAGCACCAACACGCATGGCGGCGGGGCCGTATCGTCCCGCAGCGCCGCCAGCGCCTCGATCGCCACCATCTGGCCTTTCCACCGCGTCAGTCGACCCGGCAGCAGCGCAATCGGGCGGAGCTCGTGTTCGAGGCCCCAGTCTTTGCGCAAGGCCGTCAAGCGCTCCGCGGACACCGCCGTGGGGCTCAGCGCGGCGACGTCGACGCCGCGCGGAATGACCGTCACGCGCTCCGGCGGCGTTCCATGTTCCCGGCCAAGATGTGCGGCGGTGAAGCGCGAATTGGCGATCACCACATCTCCGCGCGCCATGATCGAATTATAAAACCGTTTGACCCCTGTCCGTGCGTTATGGATCCCGGCATAGGTGGTGACGAAAGGCCGCCCTGTCAGGCGCGCCGCCCACATCGCGCTCCATGCAGGCGCGCGCGAGCGAGCATGGACGAGGCTCGCGTCTTCCCGCCGAATGAGCCTGGCCAAGCGAACCGCGTTCCCCGCCAAGAGCGCGGGGTTTTTCGTCGCCGCGGGAAGGCGATGCAGCTCCCCGCCCGCTTGGGCCAGTTCGCCTTCGAGCCGCCCGCCTTCAGAGGCCACCAAAGCCCGCCCGCCCGCCGCGACGATCGCGGCTGCGATGTCGACCGTGGTGCGCTCCACCCCGCCGGCATCGAGCGCAGGCGTGACCTGCAACACGGTCAATGACGACGAATGGACGCCTTGGCGCGCCTCGACGATTCTCATAAGCCACAGCGTAGCCGCGTTCGCGTGAGGAAAGCGATGTCTGAGCCGCTGATTGAAGAGCTGCGCCGAGACGGGGGCCCGCCCCTGGCCTATCGACGCCGGACGGGCCGCGGGAACGGCGTCGGCGTCGTCTGGTTCTGCGGCTTCAACTCGGACATGGACGGAACCAAGGCGGTCGCGCTCGACGCGTGGGCCGAACGCGAAAAGCGCGCTTTCGTCCGGTTCGACTATTTTGGACACGGGCGCTCCGGCGGCGATTTTCGGGACGGCGGCGTCAGCCAGTGGCTGGCCGATGCGTTGGACGTTCTCGATGGGCTGACCGAGGGGCGCCAGCTCTTTGTCGGCTCTTCGATGGGAGCCTGGATCGCGCTTCTCGCCGCACGGGCGCGACCGGAAAAGGCCGCAGCGCTCTTGCTTGTCGCGCCCGCCCCGGATTTCACCGCGCGTCTGACTTGGCCGCGCATGACTGATGCGGCGCGGGCCGCGGTGGAGACGGAGGGCGAGTGGCTCGCTCCGTCAGCCTATGGCGAGCCCGTGCCCTTCACGCGGAAGCTCTTCGAAGACGGCAAAGCGCATCTGGTTTTGGATGCGCCTTATACGTTTTCCGGCCCAACCCACATTCTTCAGGGCACCGCCGATCCTGACGTTCCCTGGAGCCACGCGCTGATGCTCGCCGAAACCATGACGGGCGGCGACGTCGCCTTGGAACTTATCAAAGGCGGGGATCATCGCCTTTCGACGGACCAAGATTTGCGGCGCTTGAGCGACCGTGCGGCCGGGTTGTGCGCGCGTGTCGATGAAACCCACGCCGCGCGCTGAGCCGCACGCCCTGGCGCCAAGGCCGCACTTGCAGGAAATCCGCGGGGTCCCGCGTTGCGTCACAGGGCGCACGGGCTTACGACTGCACGCAGGAATGATGAGGTCGTCGCCGAGAGGATCGAGAGCTATGCCGCATTGCATCACGCGCCGCGTTCGCCCCCTCTTCGCCGGGGTCGCTTTGACGGCGATCGTCGGGTCTGCGGCGATCGCCCAGGACGCGCGCTGGGACGAAATCGAAGAACGCCGCTATGCTGAATGCATGGACTTGGTCGAGACCGATCCTGACCGCGGCTATGAGTACGGCTTAGCTTGGCGGTTTGAGGGCGGCGGCGCGCCGGCGCGTCATTGCGTGGCAGCGGGTCTCGTCGCTTTGGGCGAATTCGAAGAAGGCGCCGCGCGGCTGGAAGACGCCGCGCTCGCCGCGGATGGGGGAAGCGCGGAGATCCGTGCGGAGATGCTGTTGCAAGCGTCCGACGCATGGCTTGCGGCGAACGCTCCGGCGGAAGCCGAACGCACGCTGACCCAAGGCCTGCGGGTTCTCCCCGGAAACGCCGAATTGCTGATCGCGCGCGGCCTCGCACGCGGTCTCTTGGCCGACTATGACGCGGCGGCGCGCGATCTCTCGATCGCCTTGGCCGAACGTCCTGACGATCAGCTGGCGCTGCGGCTGCGGGCCGAAGCGCTGATGCAGCTGGGCCAACTCGACGAAGCGGAGCGCGACGTGAACCGCGCGGTCGAACTCGCCCAAGCCTCGGGCGGGGCGAACCCGGACAACGAAGCGTTGATTGAAGCGCTCGTCGTCCGAGGTCGTCTGAATGAAACCCGGCGCACCGGGGTGACGCCGGACACCGTGCGCTAAGCGCGCCGTCTGCGCCAAGCGAGCCCGGCCGCTAGTGCACGCTCACCGGTTGAAGCTCACGCTGACGGGCGACAGCGAACGCGACATTGCGGTTGTCCACGATCGCCAAGCGTTCGCCATCCGCGGCGTGCACCGCGTAAAGCACCGCGTCGGGCGTGATGTCTTCAGGTGAGGCCGCGCCGAGTTCACCGATCAAGTCACGTCCAAGAATCTCACGGACATAGACCACCGACGGCGCGCCAAGCGTTTGGAATTCTTCGTTCGTCATCTCAGGCGCTCTGTGTACTTCCAAGTTGCTTAGAGAGATGGGAAGCCCGCTCTCTTACGGCAACCTCACCCCGCCCGTTGGGACACCGCTTCGCTCACTCCGCCACGCTCTTGATTTCGATCTTCCGCTCGCTCACGGCGGGTTCGGGCCGGCGCACATCGATATGCAAGAGACCGTTTTCGAGCTGAGCCCCCTCCACCTCATAGCCGTCCGCAAGAACGAAGGTGCGTTGGAACCGGCGCGCGGCGATGCCGCGATGCAGGAAAGACCGCTCGCCCGCGTCGGACTTCTCGCCGCGTAAGACCAATTGCGAGCCTGCGACGCTCGCGGCCAGCTCCTCTGCGGCGAACCCGGCCACAGCAAGCGTGATGCGGATGCGGCCTTCGCCGCGATCCTCGATGTTATAGGGCGGATAGCCGTCAGACGCTGTCCGGGCGGCCCGTTCCGCCAATTCCTGCATGCGATCGAAGCCGAGAAGAAACGGGCTATCGAACCAACTTGGCCGCGTCATGCCGCAAAGCCCTCCGTCGAGCCGCCTTGCGCCGATCAAGACCGGCCCGTCAGCGGCGCCGGTCTCTCGTCGTCGGCTGGGAAGTGGTGAGACCGGCCGGGTCGGTCAAGGCGTGACCGAACGCCAAAGCCCCGCCGAAGCGGGGCTTTTATTTGCGTGGTCACGGAACTTTTCGGCGCGCTGGTGGAGCCAGGCGGAATCGAACCGCCGACCTCTTGAATGCCATTCAAGCGCTCTCCCAACTGAGCTATGGCCCCGCGCGCGAGCGAGCGCGCTGTTTAGCCCTCCAAGCCCCGTCTGATCAAGCGCCTTGCGCGCGCGAGGGCGGAATTCGGCTCAGCTTTCTTCTTCATCCTTGGGTTTCACGTCGCCGAAATTGTCGCTGTCAAAGCCGTCGTCGTCCTCTTCGAGAAAGACGTCGCCGTCGTCCTCGCTATCGCTGTCTTCTTCCTCATCCGCATCGGCGAAGCCGTCCGGCAGATCGTCCTCAGCGTCCTCAGCGTCGTCATCGGCGTCATCCGCCGGGGGGGCGACCGCGGCCTCTTCATCAATCTCCGGCGTATCGTCGGGCTCATCCTCGAACCCATCGGGCTCCTCGGCCTCGGCCGGTTCAGGCGCGGGCGCCTCCTTCTTCGCCTCAGCCGCGCGCGGCGCGCGCGGCTGAGGCAGCTTGGTCAGCTCCTCGGGATCGAAGGACGTCTCGCATTTGGGACAAACGGCGGGACGGCGGTTCAGGTCGTAAAAGCGCGCCCCGCAGTTAGGGCAGGTCTGTTTCGCGCCGAGTTCTGGTTTGGCCAATGACGGCCCCCTAGACGTTGGGAACGGATCGGGTGAAGTTCGGCGCGCTCGTTGGCACGATCCCCTCATCCTGTCAAAACCAAAGCGCCGCGCGCCGCCATCGCGCGCCTTGAGAACCGCCCATGACCCTTTTGGACGCCGCCGCCGGACCCGCGCAATCCAGACCCGGGCGCACGCTCGCTGGAACGCTGCGCCCGCCTGGGGATAAGTCCGTCTCCCACCGTGCGCTGATCTTCGGCGCGATGGCGGAAGGCGAAACGCGCATCACCGGCCTTCTTGAAAGCGACGACGTGTTGCGGACGGCCGATGCGATGCGCCTTCTCGGCGCTCATGTGTCGCAGACCGGTCCCGGCATTTGGCGGGTGGCGGGCGTCGGAGCGCGGGGCTTCACCTCTCCGGCCCGGGTCCTGGACTTCGGCAATTCCGGCACCGGCTGCCGCCTCAGCATGGGGGCTGCAGCGGGTCATGACATCGAAGCGCGGTTTTCAGGGGATGAAAGTTTGCGCGCACGGCCGATGGAGCGGGTGCTCGCGCCGCTGCGCGCGCTGGGCGCGGGGGCTTGGAGCGAGGACGACCGCCTCCCCGTGCGCATCCGCGGGCGGCGCCCGTTGCGGGCGGGGAGTTGGATTGAGGCGTCGGGCTCGGCGCAGGTGAAGTCGGCTTATCTCATCGCCGCGCTGAGCGCTGAGGGGGAGTGCGAGTTTCTCGAAACCCGCGCGTCCCGCGACCATACCGAGCGCATGCTGCCGGCGTTCGGCGCAGCGCTGAGCGTAGAGGAAGACGGGGCGAAACGTCTGATCCACCTCGCCGGTCCCGTCACGCTTACGGGGTGCGCGACCGACGTCCCCAGCGACCCCTCCTCCGCCGCTTTTTTGGCGGTGGCCGCAGCGGTGACGCCGGGCGGGGAAGTGACCTTGACCGACGTGATGATGAACCCCACCCGCACGGGCCTGTATGAGACGCTCGCGGAGATGGGCGCGGACCTGACATTGAGCGCTGAGCGCATCGCCGGCGGGGAGCCGGCGGCGACGCTCCGCGTGCGCTCAGGCTCGCTCAAGGGCGTCGCTGTCGATCCCGCCCGCGTCGCCTCGATGATTGACGAGTTTCCCATCCTCGCCGTCGCTGCGGCTTTCGCCGAGGGCGAAACAAAGGTCGCGGGCGCCAAAGAGCTGCGCGTGAAGGAAAGCGATCGCATCGCCGCGGTGGTGCGCATGTTGCGCGTCAACGGGGTTCAAGCGGAGGAACGCGAGGACGGTTTTGTGGTTAACGGATGCGGCGCCGCGGGCGTCCCTGGCGGCGGAACGGTCACGACTTTTGGCGACCACCGCATCGCCATGAGCGCGTTGGTCTTGGGGCTCGCCGCCAAAGCGCCGGTGAGGATCGACGACGCGTCCATGATCGCCACCAGCTATCCTGGATTCTTCGACGACCTCCGGACCTTGGGCGCGGATGTGGCGCGGGTGGCGGCATGATCGTCGTCGCAATAGACGGGCCTGCAGGCGCGGGCAAAGGCACGATCGGCCGACGGTTGTCCCAGACCTATGGGCTGGCGCACCTCGATACGGGTGCGATGTACCGAAAGGTGGGATTGGCCGCTGCGGATGCAGGTCTCGATCTCGGTGATGCAAGCGCGGTGGCCGACCTCGCGCTGCGGCTGGCCTTCGAAGATCTCGACGATGCGCGCTTGCGCACGGCTGAGGCTGGCGCGGCGGCCTCCCGGATCGCCGTCCACCAGGCGGTGCGGTCACATTTGGTCGCCCTGCAGAGGGCCTTCGCCGCTCAGGATAGCGGCGCGATTTTGGACGGGCGGGACATCGGCACCGTGGTATGCCCCGACGCGGATGTGAAGCTGTTCGTCATCGCCTCGCCTCAAGAACGCGCCCGCCGCCGCGCCCTGGAGCTGCGCGCCGCCGGCGAAACGGTCGACGAAGCCGCTCTCGCCGCCGATCTGGCGGAACGCGATCGGCGCGACGCCGAACGTTCGCTTTCCCCGATGAAGCCGGCTGTCGACGCCTGCTTGCTCGACACCACTGAGATGAGTATAGACGCGGCGTTTGACGCCGCCCGGCTGCTTGTCGAGGCGGCGTTGTCGCGCAAACGCGCGAGCTGAACGCTAAGACGCCGTGCGCGGACGTCGAGGGGCGGCCCCTTCGGCGCGCATCGCTTTTGGCGTTAAGCCGCTCGAGAGCGTATAAGAGTATCCAGTGACCGAGAGGCCGACCACCCCAGGCGATGACGCCGCCCTCTTTGACGGAGGCCTAAATGTGAACCACGGAGCAGCGAGCGCATGACCGAGACCACGTCCTTCAACCCCACCACCGAGGATTTCTCCGAACTGTTAGAGGCCAGCTTCGCCGGTCGAAAGCTGGAGGAAGGCAAAGTGGTGACAGGCCGCGTGACGGCGATCGAAAACGATTTCGTCGTGATCGACGTGGGGCTGAAGACGGAGGGGCGCGTAAAGCTCTCTGAGTTCATTTTCCAAGGCGAAAAAGAAGAAATCGAAGTCGGCCAGGACGTGGACGTCTATCTGGAGCGCATCGAAAACGCGCTTGGCGACGCCATCCTCAGCCGCGAAAAGGCCCGCCGCGAAGAAGCCTGGAACCGGCTGGAGAAATCCTTCGAGAAAGAGGAACCCGTCGAGGGCGCCATCGTCGGACGGGTCAAAGGCGGCTTCACCGTCGATTTGGGCGGTGCGAACGCGTTTTTGCCGGGCAGCCAAGTGGACGTGCGCCCGGTTCGCGACGTCGGTCCGCTCATGGGCAAGGCCCAGCCCTTCGCCATCCTGAAAATGGACCGCCCCCGAGGCAATATCGTGGTCTCACGCCGCAGCGTGTTGGAGGCGAGCCACGCCGAACAGCGCGCCGAACTGGTCAATCAGTTGAAAGAAGGCGAGATCCGCGACGGCGTGGTGAAAAACATCACCGATTACGGCGCCTTCGTGGACCTGGGCGGCATCGACGGGCTTCTGCACGTCACGGACATGTCCTGGCGCCGGGTGAACCATCCCAGCCAAGTGCTGGCGGTGGGCGATACGGTCAAAGTGCAGATCGTGAAGATCAACGCGGAAACCCAGCGCATCTCGCTGGGCATGAAGCAACTCCAGTCCGACCCCTGGGACGGCGTCGAGGCGAAATACCCCGTCGGCGCGAAGTATTCCGGCCGCGTCACCAACATCACCGATTACGGCGCGTTCGTGGAGCTCGAGCCGGGCGTGGAGGGCCTCGTCCACGTGTCCGAAATGAGCTGGACCAAAAAGAACGTCGACCCCGGCAAAATCGTGTCCACCAGCCAAGAAGTCGAAGTGCTGGTCCTTGACGTGGACCCCGAAAAGCGTCGGATTTCGCTGGGGCTCAAGCAGTGCCAGGCCAATCCCTGGGAAGCGTTCGCCGCCGCCAATCCTCCGGGCGCCAAAGTCAAAGGCGAAGTTCGCAACATCACCGAATTCGGGTTGTTCATCGGCCTGGATGCGGAGCTGGACGGCATGGTCCACCTTTCCGACATCGACTGGAACGAAGCCGGCGACCAAGCCATCCAGCGCTACGCCAAGGGCGATGAGGTCGAGGCCAAGGTGCTCGACATCGACGTGGAGAAAGAGCGGATCAGCCTGGGCATCAAGCAACTCGCCGGCGATCCGCTCAATGAGGGCGGCTACTCCCGCGGCGACACCGTGACCTGCGCCGTCACTGAGGTGACCTCCGGCGGCATTGAAGTGACCTTCGGCGATGACGGCGGCATGAAAGCCTTCATCCGCAAGTCCGACCTGTCCCGTGACCGCTCCGAACAACGTCCCGAGCGCTTCGCGGTCGGAGACAAAGTCGACGCCATGGTCACCAATGTGGACAAGGCGGCGCGGAAGATCTCGGTGTCGATCAAAGCGCTGGAAGCGCGCGACGAACGCGAGGCGGTTGAGCAGTTCGGCTCGACTGACTCCGGGGCGTCTCTGGGCGACATTCTCGGCGCGGCGATGCGCGAGCGCGAACAGTCCGACGACGACGAGGAAGACGCTCAAAGCTGAGCCGCTCATCCCTTCCCGCGTTCCGCGTGGGAATTCAAACGCTTCGAACGCGCGGGCGGTTGACGTGGCCGCCCGCCGAAGCGCACTCTCTCACCACGCCGCCGGGGCGCGTCGCTAAGCGGCGCGTCCTCGGTCGGTCCGCGCGGGGGCGGCGGGCGCAGGCGTTGATGTGCACAACTCAGAGCCCTGACCCTCAATGATAAAATCCGAGCTGATCGCGAAATTGACCGAGCGCCATCCCGAGCTGAAGCACGGCGAAGCGGAGCGCGTTGTGAACCGCGTATTGGACGAAATCGCCGCCGCCCTGGAACGCGGCGAGCGCGTGGAGCTGCGCGGTTTCGGCGCGTTTTCCGTGCGTTTCCGCGACGGACGCGACGGCCGCAATCCGCGCACGGGCGAGCCGGTGACGGTGCGCGCCAAACATGTGCCCTTCTTCAAGGCCGGCAAAGAACTCCGCGAGCGCATCGACGCCGCCCGCCTTGAGAACCCGAACCCCGCCTAAGACGCATCCGAGGCGGGCCGGCTTATGCGGGTGAAGATCTGCGGATTGACCGACGAGGCCGGCCTTGACGCCGCAATTGCGGCGGGTGCGGACGATGCGGGCTTCGTGGTCGCCCCGGCGAGCCCCCGGCATATGGATGCGGCCCGCGCCGCCGCTCTCGCCCAAACGGCGTTGGCGGCCGGCCTCCGGCCCTGGATCGTTTTTCAGGTGCGACAAACGCACTTCGTAGAGGACGCCGAGCGGTATCAGTCCGTCTGCGCATTCCTGGCGAACGGCCCGGACGCCATCGGCGTCCAGGTCCATCACTTCCGCCCGCTGACGCTTGCTTCAGAGAAACTGCATGCCGGCGGACGGCCCTTAGCGGCCGCGCTGGCGGTGCGCACGCGCAAGGACCTTGACCCCGCCGCGCACATGTCAAACGCAGAGCGCTTGGTGCTGGACGCCAAGCCGCCAAAAGGCGCCGCCTATGCCGGCGGTCATGGGCGAACCTTCGACTGGACGGTGCTGGAAGGCTGGTCCGCCCCGAAGCCCTGGCTTCTCGCGGGAGGCCTCACGCCGGACAATGTCGCCCAAGCGATCGCCGCGACCCGCGCGCCGGGCGTCGATGTCGCCTCGGGCGTCGAACGCGCGCCGGGCGTGAAGGACCCCGTTAAAATCCGCGACTTCATCGCCGCCGCTCGCGCCGCAGCGTCGGGCTGAGCCATCCTTGCGCCGCATTCTTTTCGGACGACAAAGGGGCCCGCCCAAGCCGGAGACGCTGCTCCATGTCGCTTTGCCTTCGCATCGCCCTGATGGCGCTTGTTTCCGCCCTCCTTCTCCCCGCCCCGTCGGCCGCCACGTTCTCCATCGCCGCCTGCGACGCGCAGACCGGAGAGTGCGGCGCGGCGACGGCCACGCACAATCTCGCGGTTGGGGGAAGCGTGCCCTTCGCCGACGCGGCGCGCGGCGCGGGCTTCTCCCAGCTGGAGACCAATCCCGTCCACAGCCGCTTTGCGCTCATGGCGCTGTTCCCTGAGGGTACGGCGGAAGCGGCGCTTGAGAGCGCGCTCGATGCGGATTCCTTGTTCAATGACGGCGCCGGGCCCGCGCTGCGCCAGGTCGGGGTCGTCGCCATCGACGGCAGTTCAGCCGCCCATACCGGGGAGCGCGCCGATGACTGGGCGGGCCATCGCACGGGGCGCGACTACGTCATCGCCGGCAATGGGCTTGCGGGCCCCGAGGTCTTGTCGGCCATGGAGACCACGTTCGTTGAGGCCGCCGGCCCGCTTGCCGAGCGTCTCCTGCTCGCCCTTGAGGCGGGCCAGGCGGCGGGCGGCCAGTCCATCGGCGTGTTGTCCGCCGCCCTGTTGGTCTCCCATCCCGAGGGCTGGCCGGTCGATATCGACCTTCGGGTCGATTACGCCCATGGAACCGCGGTCGCCGACCTCCGCCGGGCCTATGACGCTCACTACGCCCGCATCCTCTTGAACCGCGCCGGCGAGGCAGCGCCTCGCGACGAGGACTGGGCCCGTGATCTCATCGCCATGGCCCTGCAACGCGCGCCTGACTGGGACCGCGCTTGGCGCACCGCCGCGACCCTGGCCGAACGCATGGGCGACGAAGAAGCCGCTCAGCTTTACCGCTGCACCTTCGCCACGCTCAATCCGGTCTGGGCGGAGCAGGCCCTGTCGACGGCGTCCTGGGAGCAGTGCCAAAGCGGCGAGTGAGCCGTCGCTTAGCCTGCGGCTCGCCTGGGCGGGACTGGAGTGCTACGTCCTCCCCATGACCACGACGCTCTCAAACGCTTCGCACGCCCTTCCTGACGCCGCCGGCCGCTTTGGCGATTATGGCGGGCGCTATGTCGCGGAAACGCTGATGCCGCTCGTGCTGGATTTGGAGCGCGAATATGCGGCCGCCAAAGCCGACCCCGCCTTCCAAGCGGAGATGGACGCGTTTTTGAAGGACTATGTCGGCCGTCCCTCGCCGATGTATTTCGCCGAACGGCTGACCGAAGCGTTTGGCGGGGCGCGGCTGTGGTTCAAGCGCGACGAGCTCAATCACACCGGCGCGCATAAGATCAACAATTGCCTAGGCCAAGTGCTCCTCGCCAAGCGCATGGGCAAGACCCGCATCATCGCGGAGACCGGCGCGGGCCAACATGGCGTGGCCACCGCCGCGGTCGCCGCCCGTTTCGGCTTGCCCTGCGTGGTTTACATGGGCGCTGAAGACGTGGAGCGGCAAAAACCGAACGTCTTTCGCATGAAACTGCTGGGCGCGGAGGTCCGTCCCGTGGAGAGCGGCGGGCGAACGCTGAAAGACGCCATGAACGAAGCCCTGCGCGACTGGGTGACCAATGTGGCGGACACCTTCTACGTCATCGGCACGGTCGCGGGGCCGCATCCCTACCCCGCCATGGTGCGGGACTTTCAGAGCGTCATCGGCCGCGAAGCCCGCGCCCAGCTTATGGCGCGCGAAGGCCGGCTGCCGGACGCCGCCGTCGCCTGCGTCGGGGGCGGGTCCAATGCGCTGGGGCTGTTCCACGGATTTTTGGACGACAGTTCGGTGCGCCTCATCGGCGTGGAGGCCGCTGGCGAGGGGCTCGACGGCGACCGTCACTGCGCGAGCCTCACCCAAGGGGCGCCGGGCGTGGTGCACGGCATGCGCACCTATCTCCTCCAAACCGAGGACGGCCAAATCCGCGACGGCCATTCCATCTCCGCCGGTCTCGACTATCCCGGCGTCGGCCCCGAACACGCCTGGCTGAAAGACGCCGGCCGGGTGGAATACCTCACCGCCAGCGACGAAGAAGCGCTCGCGATGTTCCAACTCTGCTCTCGCGAAGAAGGCATCATCCCCGCGCTCGAGCCCGCCCACGCGCTGGCCCGCGCCGGCGACCTCTGCCGCGAACTCGGCCCCGAAGGCCTGGTGCTGATGAACCTATGCGGGCGGGGGGACAAGGATATCTTCACCGTGGCCGAGGCGTTAGGGCACGGGGTCTGACCCGACGGCCAGGCTGCCGGCGCGCGTTTGAGGTCGCACGGACGGCGCCTCGCAGAGAGGGACGGCGGCATGCTCGGCTACATCAGGGTCGGCGCTAACGACATCCCGCTTTCGGGACGTTTCTACGCGGCTGTCCTGACCCCGCTTGGTTACCAGAAAAAGGAAACGCCATCCGGCGTCGAATTCGCCCAGCCGGTCGCCCCCGGCCAGTCCGCGCGCCCTACCGAGATATATGTGGGGAAGCCCTATGACGGGGCGAAGGCGACCGTCGGAAACGGCTCAATGTTGGCCTTCGAAGCCGAGACGGCTGCGTTGGTGCGCGCCGTTCACGCCGCGGGTCTCCAGGCCGGCGGCTCCGACGAGGGCGCGCCCGGCTTCCGCACCGATTACAGCGATCGCTTTTATGTCGGCTATCTCCGCGACCCGGTGGGCAACAAGCTCGCGATTTTCTGCGCGCTGCCAGAAGAGGAAGCGAGGCGTCTTTAATCCCTGCCTCGCTGTCGCGCTCCGCGACGTTCGCCCGCGGTCTGGCCCTGGCGATGCGCCGCGGCGCCGCGTGAGATTGGATTCCCATCGCCAGGGGGCCTATACCCTCCGCTGCCCTTTCCCGCGCCAGGACACCCCATGACCGCCCGTCTCGCCGCTCGTTTCGCCGCGCTGAAGGCTGAAGGCCGCGCAGGCTTCATCGCCTATGTGATGGGAGGGGACCCGGACCTGGAAACGAGCTGGGAGATGTTGAACGCGCTGCCAGGGGCGGGCGCGGATGTGGTCGAGCTGGGTTTTCCGTTCACCGACCCCATGGCGGACGGCCCCTCGATTCAGGCGGCGGGCCGGCGCGCGCTTGACGCCGGGGTGACCCTTGACGACGTCTTGGCGCTGGCGGCGAGATTTCGCGCCGCCCACTCCGACACCCCGCTCATTCTCATGGGTTACGCCAACCCCGCCGCTCGTCGCGGTTGGGGCGACTTTGCGGGCGCGCTCGCGAAAGCGGGGGCCGACGGCGTCATCCTGGTCGACCTGCCGCCTGAGGAAGACGCGCCGCTGCGAGACGCCTTCGCCTCGCATGATCTGGCGCTTATTCGCCTGGCGACGCCCACCACTGATTCGCGTCGGGTCAAGCGAGTTCTCGAAAATGCAACGGGTTTCGTCTATTACGTATCGGTGACCGGCGTGACGGGCGCGGGCGCAGGCGCTGCCAATCAAGTGACCCGCGACCTTGAACGCCTCCGCGCCGAAACCGATCTGCCCATTGCGGTCGGGTTCGGGGTGCGCACCGGGGAACAGGCGCAGGCCTACGCCAAAATCGCCGATGCGGTGGTGGCGGGGTCGGCGATCGTCGACGCTTTGACGCGAGACGGCGTCGCAGGCGGGAAAGCGTTGACGCGAACTTTGTCGGAGGCCGTGCGCGCAGCACGGGTTGGAGCGACGACATGAGCTGGATTGACCGGGTCGCCCCGGGTCTGAAGGGCTTTCTGCCGCAACGCGGCGAGACGCCGGACAATCTGTGGATCAAGTGCCCCGAGTCCGGAGAGATGATCTTCCGGAAGGACCTTGAGGCCGCTCACTTCGTCACGCCGGCCGGGCACCATATGCGCATCGGCCCCACGGAGCGCTTCGCCATCACCTTTGACGGCGAGCCTGAGATCATCGAGCTCCCCGCCGTGCCTCGGGACCCCTTGCGTTTTCGCGGGCAAAGACCCTCCTACACCAACAAACTTGACGCGACCCGCCGCAAAATCGGCCGCGATGACGCCATGGCCGTCGGCGCGGGCCAAATCCACGGCGTGGACGCAGTGGTGTTGGTGCAAGACTTCGCCTTTATGGGCGGATCGCTCGGCATGGCGGCCGGGGAAGCGTTCGTCACCGCCGCCGACACCGCTGTGGAGCGCGGACAGCCTCTGGTCGCCTACACCGCCTCGGGCGGGGCGCGCATGCAGGAAGGCGCGTTATCGCTGATGCAAATGCCGCGCACCGTCATCGCCGTGCAGCGCCTGCGCGAGGCCGGACTGCCCTATATCGTGGTGTTCACCGACCCGACGACCGGCGGCGTGACGGCGTCCTTCGCGATGCTGGGAGACGTTCAGCTCGCCGAACCGGGTGCGCTTATCGGCTTCGCCGGGCCGCGGGTGATCGAGCAAACCATCCGCGAAAAACTGCCCAAAGGCTTTCAGCGGTCGGAGTATCTCCGCGAAAAGGGCATGGTCGACCGCGTCGTGCATCGGCGCGACCTGAAGCGGACGCTCGCAAACATTCTGT
The DNA here is from genome assembly GCA_964483375.1 of uncultured Caulobacterales bacterium. Classification (GTDB taxonomy): domain Bacteria; phylum Pseudomonadota; class Alphaproteobacteria; order Caulobacterales; family Maricaulaceae; genus JAUIEH01. The sequence continues at coordinate 32,803 of CAZABJ010000008.1, read as the reverse complement.
CCATCCTCATCAAGGCGGACGTCTCCGGTCCGGTCGTGCGTCCCAACGGCGCTCAGAACGGCGCTGCGAACGGCGCTCATGGGCTGAGTGAGGCGCCGCCGCATCCCGATGCGCCCGCCAATGGCGCCGGCCACCCCGCCCCTGACGAGGAGCGCGACGATTAGCGAGGAGGCCGCAGTCAAAGCGGCGCTTGCGCGGCTCGCCGCGTTGCACCCCCGCAAAATCGATTTGTCGCTTGGCCGCGTGCAGCGTTTGCTCGACGCGCTGGGACGCCCGCAAGACAAGCTTCCCCCCGTCATTCATGTCGCCGGGACCAATGGCAAAGGCTCAACCATCGCGATGCTGCGGGCGTTCGCCGAAGCGGCGGGCTTGAACGCGCATGTCTACACGTCCCCCCATCTGGTGCGCTTCAATGAGCGCATCGTCCTCGCTGGCCGCGAGATTTCCGATGAGGCCTTGGCGGCGCTGCTGACGCGGATTGAGACCGCCAATGACGGGGCTGAAATCACGCAGTTCGAGATTACGACCGCCGCCGCCCTCGCCGCCTTCGCCGACACGCCCGCCGACATCGCGCTCATTGAAGTCGGGCTTGGCGGACGGTTCGACGCCACCAACGTTTTCACCGCGCCCGCCTGCGCTGCGATCACCACCGTCGGCTACGACCATATGGAATTCCTCGGCGACGACCTCGCGCAGATCGCCCGCGAGAAGGCGGGCATCATCAAACCCGGCTGTCCCGCAGTGGTCGGGCCGCAAGAACCCGTCGCCCGCGCCTCCATCGCGGCTGAGGCGCTAAGTTTGGGCGTGCGCCCGCGCATGTGGGGGGCGGACTTCCACGCCCGGGCCGAACACGGCCGGCTCGTCTTCGAGGACGACGCCAGACTGATGGATTTGCCGATCCCCGCCCTACGCGGCGGCCACCAAATCGCCAATGCCGGGGTCGCAATCGCGGCCGCTCTGGCGGTGGGCTACGCCGATGACGACGCCATTGCGCGCGGTCTGTCCCAAACGCAATGGCCGGCTCGGCTGCAGGCCTTGGAGGACGGCCCTCTCGCCGCGCCCGCGCTCGCGGTCGGGTGCATGCTGCTCGTGGACGGCGCCCACAACGAAATGGGCGCGCGCGCGCTCGCCCGGGCTTTGGCCGATATGGACGAGGCGGACCCCCGCCCGTTGGTGCTGATCGTCGGCATGCAACGGAAAAAGGCGCGGGAGCCGTTTCTAGAGGCGTTTTCGGGGCGGCGGCGCGCCGGCGACGGCGCGCCGATCGCCGGCGCGGATACGGCCTGGTCTCCCGCCGAGATCGCCGAAGCCGCAGAAGCTATCGGGATTGAGGCCGCAGCGGCGGACGACTTGCTGAGCGCAGTCGCCGCCGCGCCTGGCCATGCTTACGCAGATGAACCTGGCGCGCGATTGGTTATTTGCGGATCGCTTTATCTGGCTGGGGAGGCGCTCGCCCTGAATGCGGGACGAGCGCCGGCCGACTAGCGAGGCGAGCCGCCTACGCGGTCTGTGAGCTGATCGTATCGGCGATCCACTCTTCGATTTTCGACTTCATCATCGCGCCGACCTTGGTCGATACGACCTGGCCGCCTTTGAAAATCATCATCGTCGGGATGCCGCGCACGCCGTACCGACTGGGCGCGAGCTGGTTCTCGTCGATATTGAGCTTTGCGACGGTGAGTTTGCCTTGCATTTCCTCGGCGATGGCGTCGAGCGCCGGAGCGATGTCGCGGCACGGTCCGCACCATTCCGCCCAAAAGTCGACAAGGACGGGTCCCGTTGCGTTCAACACATCGGCCTCAAAACTGTCGTCGGTGACCTGGGTCGTGGCCATGTTCGCTCTCCTGACAAAGCGTCCGCCGCGCTTAGCGCTTAAGCGTCGCAGACAGTCTCAATTCGCGTTGGCATTCAAGTATGGACGATGTCGTCTTCCATCAAGCAGTCCCTCAGGCGCTCGTCGAGTAACGAATGTGGGAGCACGTCCGCCCTGGGCGCGTCCGTCCAGATCAGCGCGGCGATGATGGCGCGGTCGGGATAAAGCTCGGCGAGCAAGGCGCGATAGACGGCCATCTGCAGCAGATAGGCTGGATCGGCGTCCTCCACGCGCTCCGGAGGCGGACGGTTCGTCTTAAAATCGGCGACGATCACGGCGTCGTCCCGGACCGACAAACGGTCCACCCGGCCATTAACCACAAACCCCTCCGGCAGCCCCGGCGCAGCGCCTGCGATCGCCGCCTCCGCTTTGGAGCCAGGCCCGAAAAGGGGCGCGATATCGGGATGGGCCATCACCGCGAAGACCTCTTTGGCGTAGGCCGCGGCGGTCTTTCGGTCGAGCCCCTCGGCGGCGAGATAAGCGCGGGCGGCGGCTTTCCGCCGCGCCGGCGGAAGATCGGGCAGCGTTTCGAGAAGCTTATGGATGAGCACGCCGCGGCGAAACCGGTCGGGGCCGCCCGCTGCGAGCGGCGATAAGGCGGGAGACGCCCCCGGGCCGCCGACGAGGCCCGCAGACGGCGCGCGCATGCGGGCGGGACGGTCGCCCTGCGGCGCGGACACGGACAACCATGCAGGCGGGGCGAGGCGGTCCCGACGCTGAGGCGTTTCCGCGCCTGACGCTGGCGGGAGGGATCCCCAAACGCGGCCCTCGCCGGCGGGGGTGTCGCAAGGCTCGGCCCCTAACGCCTCCAGACCCGTCCGAATGTGTCCGTACCAGCCCAACGCCGCGGGCGCGCGTTTGCCGGCCGCGCCGCAGACGACCAAGCGGTCGCAGGCGCGCGTCATCGCCACGTATAAAAGCCGAAAGTCTTCCGCTCGCTCCGCCGCCTCCCGTCGCGCACGCGCGCTTGCGGCGAGCGCGGGGTCTTCCCGCTTCGTCGGCGACCACACGAAACCAGCGTCCTCATCCGCGAGCGGGCCAGTCGCGCTCCGCCCCCGCGAGGGCAGCGTGTCGGGCAGAATGACGACAGGCGCTTCAAGGCCCTTCGAGGCGTGTACGGTCATCACGCGCACTTCGTCCCGGTCGCCGCCCGTCTGACGTTTGACCTCAGCCGCCTGAGCAGCGGTTTCGTGAGCGAAGCGCACCAACGAGGGCGCGCCATGGCGTTCATGGGCCAGCGCGCGCGACAAAAGCTCTTTCACCGGGTCTTCCGCTTCAACGCCCAAACGGGCGAACAAGCGGGCCGCATAAGTCTCGTCCTCGCCCGCCGCCCGGTCCAAAAACCCCGCCAAGAACTGGTATGGCCCCTCGACAGCGGCCCGGTCGACCAGATCGTCGATGCACGCGCGCGCTTGGTGAAAGCGAGGGTCATCGCTCTGGCGCAGCGCGTCTATGAGGCAGCCCGTCCGGCCGTGGGCGAGGTCGAACAGCGCGGCGTCATCGATCGGCGGGTGCGGCGCGCCGATCGGGTGGAAAAACGGCGACTTCAGAAGCTCCGCGAGCGCCAGGTCGTCTTCGGGCAAAGCGCCGACCCGCATAGCCCCGACAAGGTCTTCAACCGCAAGCTCGGCGGACAACGTCATTCGGTCAGCGCCGGCGACCGGCACGCCGGCGCGTTTGAGCGCCCGGATGAGCGCATGAAACAAGGCGGAGCGCTTGCGCACCAAAATCATCACGTCGCCCGCCCGCATCGGCCGGGTGACGCGCTTGCGGGCGCCCTCCGCGTCGAGCGTTTCCTCGCTGACGCTCGCGCCTTGTGCGAGCCAGTCCGCGATGTGCTGAGCCACGCCGCGGGCCAGACGCTCGCGCGGGTGATCCGGCGCTGCGTCGTCGAGCGGGGCGCTCCAATCATGCTCGCTGCGATCAAGCTCCTCGGCTTCGAGAAGCGGCCAGAGCGTGACGCAACCGCGCATATTCGCGCGCGCCGCCTGGTGGGCGACGACGTCGAGATCGGGCGGCTCGCCGCCCGGCACGATTCCCTCCCGTGCGGCCTGGCTCGCAAAAACGGCGTCAACGGCTTCCAATATGGCCGGCGCAGAGCGGAACGAGACGCCCATCCGCGGCGCTTTGAAGGGGGCGCCGCCTTCCCGGGAGAGGCGTTCGAGCTTGCGGGTTTCTTCTAAGAACCGCGCCGGATCGGCCCCCTGGAAGGAGTAGATCGACTGCTTCTCGTCCCCCACGGCGAAGGCCGTCCGCACGGTTTCCCGCGCGCCCGCCCCGGCGAAGAATTCCTCGGTGAGCGCGTTGATGATGTCCCACTGCTCGGGCGCGGTGTCTTGAGCTTCATCGACGAGCACGTGGTCCACGCCGCCGTCGAGTTTGTAGAGCACCCAGTCCGCCGCCTGGGACGTTCCCAGCATCCGCCGCGCCGCGCCGACCAAATCTGCGAAATCAAGCGAGCCGCGGGCCGATTTTTCGTCTTCGTAGGCCGCGACGAACGCCTCGGCCAACGCGAAGCCGGCGTCGGTCGTCTCAAGCGCGGCTGCCGCGCGAACGCGGTCGCGCGCCGCCTCCATCCGCGTCGGCTCCACGCCATAACCGTCCGCCTTGCCGCCGAAGAGACGGGCCAAAAACGGCGCCCGCTCGAGGGTGGGCTTCGTTGCGTAGCTTGCGCGGAGATCGCCGGCGCCCTCTTTGGTGAAAACCGCCGCGCAATAGGCGTCGAACGCCGCTTCCGGCGATGCGGCGCTGACGGCGGCTTCGAGCGCATCGGCGAGCTTGCCGTCTTGCGGCGACCCCAGGCGCAGGGCCTTCGCCGCAGCGCGCAGCTCGTCGAGCGGCGTCTCGTTCCAGGCTTGGCTCTTCACATCGGCGGCTCGGTCTCCAACCGATAGTCCGAGCCGCTCGGCGAGCCGGGCCGTGGCGCCCTCGCGCCCGCCTTGGCTGGCGAACCAATCCCGCAGCGCGCCGCGTCGTTCCGACGCCCAGGCCAAGAATCCGTCCGCGGCGTCATCGTTCACACGCGCGGCCAAAACTTCGAAAGCCTCAGCCAATGGCCCGCCGGCGAGCGCGGCGGCGCCGAGACGGGCGCGGGCGCGGTCGCCAAGCCGCGCGGCGTCTGCGTCATCCAAAACCTCAAAGCCCGCCGGCACCCCCGCTTCAAGGGGGAAGCGCCGCAGCAAACGCTCGCAAAAGGCGTGAATGGTCTGGACCTTGAGCCCGCCTGGGGTCTCCAACGCCCGGGCGAATAGCGCGCGCGCGGCGCGCAGCGCCTCAGCCCCCGCCCGACCTTGTTCAGGGGCCAAGACGGCGAGGTCCTCAGCCAAAGCCGCATCATCGCTCACCGACCAAGCGCCTAAGCGCTTGAACAGCCGCGCTTGCATCTCGCTGGCCGCAGCTTTGGTGTAGGTGAGACAGAGTATGCGCTCCGGCTTCGCGCCTGAGAGGAGAAGTCGGATGACCCGGTCGACAAGCACCTTCGTTTTGCCCGAGCCGGCATTGGCGGACACGAAGGCGTTCAGCGCCGGGTCCGAGGCGGTCAGCTGCGCAAGCTGGGCCTGGCGGGCGGCTGAAATCTGATTGAGCCCCGCGATCACGCCGCATCCTCCTCAGCGCCCGCGCGCGCCCATTCTTTCCGCCGCGCAAGGCGATCATAGTCCCCCGCCTGTTCGGCGAATTTCGGCAAACGCTGAGACCGATAGGCGGTTGCGGGGTCGTCGAAGCGCGCGACCAGGCCAGCCAATCGGGCTACCGCCTCCTCCGCCAAGGCCCCCGCGTCGGCGTCCTCAGTCTCCAACGCGCGCACATCGCCGGGTTTCGGCCCCCCCTTGACGCGCACATAGAGAAGCGACACCGGCCTCGCCCCAGCGATGTCGGGGAAGCCGTCCGCGGCGAGGATCGCCGCTTCCAACGCAAGTTGGGGGTCGAACTGCCGCGCCTCTTTGGCGCTGGGCGGCTCTCCGGTCTTGTAGTCCAACACCGCATGCCCGCTTGGGCCCGCATCCAGTCGGTCGGCCTTGGCGGTGAGCAGAAAGGGTCCCGCCGGCGCATCAAGGGTCATGGCGCCTGAGACTTCATAAGCCACCGGCAGCCAGCCTTCCGCGCGGCGCGACCGTTCTTGAGCGGCGAACCAAGCAGCGGCGCGGGCGATGCGCGGGGCTTCGCGGGCGAGCGCGGCGGGGTCGAGCCCGAACCGTCGATAGGCTTCGAAAGCGTCGGAGCGGAGGCGTTCCTCAAAGTCGCCGGGCAGAGGGTCGCCCGCCGCATGCAGGGTTTCGGCGAGCGCCTCATGCAAGGCGTTGCCGCGTTCACGCGCGTCTGCGGGCCGGCCGAGTGGCTCGAGCGGGCGAAGTCGAAGCACCTCGCGGGCGTAGAGAGCGTAGGGGTCGCGGATCCAATCGCGGATGCGGGTGACCGAAAGCCGGCGCGGCCGCGCTTCAACGGGAGGGCGCGGCGCAGGAGGCTCAAGCGCGGGGGCGGGCTCAAGGGGACGGTCCAGTTCGGCGGCGAGCGCGGCGAGGTCGCAGCCGGTCGGGCTTGTTGTGCTGATCGACACCCCAGCGCCCTGGGCCAAGGTCTTCAAGCGCCAAAGCCACCGAGAGGCCACAGCCGGGGCGCCCTCGGCGCGTTCGGCGCGGGTTAGGAGCACGCGCGGCGCGCCGGCGAGCTGCGCGAAATCATGGGCGGCGAGCCCGAATTTCCGTTCGACCGGAGGAAGGCCAGCGGCGTCACGCATGCCTGCGGAGAGAAAGGGGTCCTGCGGCGCTGGGCCGGGCCAAGCGCCCTCGTTCAGTCCGCCGAGAACCACCAGATCGGCGCTTTGCAGTCGCGCCTCCAACGGTCCCAAAATGCGCGCCCGCGCGCCCGGCGAAGGCGGGGGACGCACCGCCTTAGTCTCCGCCAACCGATCAAAGGCGCGCGCATAGCCCGAAAGCGTCAGCGCGGGAAACGCGTCGGCCTCGGTGAGGAGCTCTCTCATCAGACCCGCGGCGGCTTCCCCATCCGGACCGACCCAGACCCGCGCGGCCCCGGTCTGTTCAGGCGATGCAGCGAGGATTTCGGCGGTGCGGGCATGGGCCTCGGCGAAGGCGGCGAGAGAGGCCGCGCCGTGGTGAAGCGGCTCGAACGGCGCGAAGGCGGCGCGCAGATCCTCCACAAGGCGCAACAGCGCGCTGCGCGGCGCCTCGTAGCGTGCGACATCGGCGTCGGGCCTGTCTCGCAGCCTCTGGGCGATGGCCGACCAGCCGTCTCCGGCGCGGACGCCGCGCAATGCGACGCACTCCAGGGCGGCGGCCTCCGCTCGGATCGCATTCTCCGAGCGTCCAAGCGCGCAGGCGGTATGGGACAGAAGCGCCGCCAGGGCGAGCGGATCGCCGGGGTCCCCCGCCACATCCAAGACCCGGCGGAGAAACGCGCCCGCGACGGTCTCAGGCAGAGGCCGCCCCGCTGAGGCTTCCGCCGTCACGTCCCAGCGCAGAAGCGCTGTCTCCACGCGCTGGGCGAGCCCTCTGTCGGGCGTGACCAGCATGACAGTCGCCTTCGGGTCCTCAAGCGCCTCGCGCATGGCGAGGGCGACGACCCGGGCCTCGTGATCCTCGTCTGCGGCCTCAATCAGGCTGAGACCGTTCAGGCCCGCGGCGATGGGATCGCCGGACGGCGACGCCAACCGCAATTCAGCGACCCGAGCGGGCCAATCGGCTGTGGCGTCCGCAGGCCTCAGCGCCTCGTTCAGGACGCGCAGCCGCCCCGCCGCGGCGGGGTTCTCCGCCGCGCCAGGCCACAGTCGGACGGCGGATCGCCGAGCGCCCATCTTATCAAGCAGGCGCTTGAGGTTGTTTTGCGGGTGTTGCTCATCCACGGCCGACCAGGCCGCCTCGTCGAGATCTTGATCGAGGCCCGGCAAGAGCACGCAGCCTTGCGGCGCGCGCGCAATCACCTCCAACAGCTCAGCCGTGGCCGGCGCCGAACCGGTGGAACCCGCCGCGATGATAGGGTGGCGCGGCGGCCGTTCGCGCCAACGGGCCGCCAGGCGGCGGATGAGCGCATCGCGACGCGCCGCGGCGTCAAGTCGGCCGAGTTCGGCCAACCGGTTCGGCCAGGCCTTCTCTACGATCGACAGGAACGTCGCGGCGTCCTGAAGATGCTGAGGCAACCGGTCATAAAGGGCGGTGACGGCGGTGAAATCCGCCCCGCCCTCCCCGGCGGCCTCATCCAGAAGCCGCCCGAGCTCTTCTGCGAGGGGCAAGGCTGCGGCGGGGTCGACGGCGGGGTCGACCGCCCGCGCCTTAGCGTGCAAGAGCGCGGCGAGTTCGAACCGGCGTTGTGCAGGCGAAAGCGGCGGGGGAAGCTCCAGGGCGATTTCGCCCGGCTCGAACGGCGGGTCGTCCGCGTCCACATCGCCGATCGGCCGGATCGTCGGCAGAAACGCCGCACCGCCCGCCAAATCCGCGATCGCACGGGCCAAGGCGCGCGCCGCCCGGCGGGTCGGCGTCAACACCCAAACATCCGAAAGCGCCTCGCCTGACCCGAACGTGTCGAGCAGGTCAGCCCCCAACGCCTCCAAAAACCGCACATGCGGGGGCAGCGTGAAAATGCGCGGGGCCGGCCCGCTGACCGTGTCGGTCACGAGGTCGCCAGCGCGACGGCGGGCGCGGCGGCCATCCGCGCCAGCCGGTCTTCGGCCATCGCCCGCGCTTCGGGATCGCCCACATGCATCCAGGTACCGTCAAGCCGCGCGCCATAAAGCCGGCCGGCGGCGAGCGCCTTATCCCAGATTTTGTTCATCGAGAATGGTTCTTCAGGGAGGCCGTCGGCGAGCGCGGGTTTGACAAGCTGCACGCCCATATAGGCGAACGGCGCCACGCGGCCGGGCAAACGCCGGGCGAGCTTGCCCCGGTTGTCCGCGGTGAAATCGCCGCGCGCATAATAGCCCATCGACCGGGTTGTTGCCGCGAGCAGCAGGAGCGCATCCATCTCATCAGGCCGCCACAACGCGCTAAGGGCTTGCAGCGCCGTCGGCGCGCCGACATCGGTGGTCCACACGCTATCGATGTTGGCCGTGGCGATGACCGCGTCGTTTGCGAAATGCGGACGGGCTTTGACGAGCGCGCCGCCGGTCTCCAGGAGTTTGGGGCGCTCGTCAGAAATCGTGATCGCGGGGCGGGAGCGCCCGGCCAGATGCCCTTCCAGCCGGTCGGCGAAATGGTGGACATTGACCACCGCCCTGCGCACGCCGTCTTCGGCCAGCCGGTCCAGCACATGGTCGACCAACGCCTTGCCGCCGACCTCGACCAGCGCCTTTGGGCGATCATTCGTCAAAGGCCGCATGCGCGTGCCAAGCCCAGCGGCGAGCACCAACGCCGCGTCAAGTCTGGCGGTCACGCCCGAACCTCCTCGGCAAGGGCCGGCGCGTGGCGGCGCACCCATTGGGCAAGCGGCTCAAGCCCCGGTTCAGCCAGGTCGGCGAGGAAGTGACGCGCGACCCGCGGCAGATGGCGGAGATAGGCGGTCTTGCCGTCGCGAACGGCGAGCCGAACGAAGATGCCCAAAATCTTGGCGTTGCGCTGCGCGCCGAGCACCGCATAGGCGCGATAGAACCCGGCTTCGTCGTCGATATAGGCGCGCTCCACATAGCGCTTGATCATCGCATCGGCGAGGGATTTGGGAACGTCGCGGCGCGCGTCCTCCAGGAGCGAAACCAGGTCATAGGCCGGATGGCCGAACAGCGCGTCCTGGAAATCCAAGAGCCCCGCCCGCGCGAGCCCCTCGCGCTCGGGCAACCAGATGAGGTTCTCCGCATGCACGTCGCGCAGCGCGAGCACGCCCGGCTCGGCGTTGAGATGGGTGAACAAGCCCGCCCATGCCTGCCGCCACTCTTCGCGGGCGTCCTCAGATACGCGCATGCGCAAGCGTTCAGGCGCGTACCATTCGAGAAACAGGTCCGCTTCAGTTTGGAGCGCCACGGGATCATAGCTCAGCACCGACCACTCCCGCCCCTGCTCGGCGACGCGGTCGGGCAAGCTGGCGCGACGAAGTGCGGCGAGCAGGTCCACCGCGGCGGCGTACAGCGCATCGGGCGCTTCCCCCGCTTCGATGGCGCGCGCGAACAACGTATCGCCCAGGTCTTCGAGCAGCAGGAACCCGTTTTCGACGTCCGCGGCGTAAATGTCAGGGGCGGAGAACCCGCGCGCTTTGAGCTCCCGGGCGAGCCCGGCGAAGGCCGCCGCATTCGGCCCGGCCAGGCGCGCCATGGCGTTGTACCCCAGCGCGCGGCGTTGCTCGGGCGAAGCGTCAGGCGGGCAGGCGGGGCGTTCGGCGTGCGGGGGCGCATCCATAAGAACCGCGGTGCGGTCGCCCAATCTCAGCCGATCATACCGACGCGTGGAGGCGTCGCCCGCCAGCACGGCGCGCTCAGCCTCCCCCCAGCCGGCGGCCTTGAGGAATGCGGCGAGCGCTTCGCCGCGCTCAGTCGCCTGTGATGCGTCCACGCCAGCGTCCTCGCTCGCTCAATAGGGCCCGGCGGGCGTCGCCGGACGCGACGGCCTCCAATCGCACCTCTAACCGATCGCGCGGAAGGCGATCTTCGATGCGCTCGGGCCACTCAATCAGGACGATCCCCTCTTCGAATGCGTCGTCAAGTCCCAATTCCTCGGATTCGCTCGGCGTTTCCAGGCGATAAAGGTCGGCATGCCAGATCTCCGCGCCCGGAGCGGCGTAAGTCTGCACCAGCGTATAGGTCGGGCTCGGCGCGTCGTCCTCTCCGCTTAACGCCCGGATCACGCCGCGCGCGAGCGTCGTTTTCCCCGCGCCCAGAGCGCCGCGCAAACACACGACATCCCCAGCGCGAAGCAACTGGGCCAGCCGGCGACCCAACGCATCGGCGGCGGCGGGACCGTCGAGGATCGCTTCAAACGCAACGCCTTCTGCGCCCTCCGCCATCCGTCTCAACAGCTTATTCGCGTTCATGGGATAGGCTTTAGCGGCTTGACACCGCGCGCGCGAGCGCGCGATCAGCGGCCCTTCACGAAAGGAGTGCGCCATGGCGGATGCGCGCGGCGTAGTGATCATCGGCGGCGGCCACGGAGCCGCCCAAGCAGCGACCAGCCTGCGCGCAGGCGGGTATGGCGAACCCATCACCATCATCACCGACGAGCCCCATCCGCCCTATCAGCGCCCGCCCCTTTCCAAGGCATATCTCTTGGGCGATTTGGACGCGGACAGACTGCCGCTCAAACCGGCCGATTTTTACGAAAGCCAATCGGTGTCGATCATGACCGACACGCTGGTGTCTGAAATTGACCTTGCGGAGCGACGCGTCCGGGTGGACCGGCGCGGCGAACGCTCAGCGCATGTGGACTTTGCGAAGCTTATCATCGCCACGGGCGCGGAACCCGTCGTGCCCAGTCTCGCGCGCGACGAACGGGATTTGACGGGCTGGTTCACCCTGCGCTCGCGGCGCGACGCCGATGAGATGGCGGACTTTATGGAACGTCACCGCAGAGTGGCGGTCGTCGGCGGGGGCTATATCGGCCTCGAGGTCGCCGCGGCCGCGCGCAAGCGGGACTACCCCGTGACCATTCTTGAGGCCGCGCCCCGGTTGCTGTCCCGCGTCTCCGGCCCTGAAATCGCGGCGTTCTTCTCGAGGCTTCATCGGGAACGGGGCGTTGAGATCCGGACCGAAACGCCCGCCTTCGGCCTTTTCGGCGACATGCGCGTGGAGGCGGTCCGCGCCGGCGGCGGGCTTGAGCGCGCCGAACGCGTGCCCGCCACCATGGTTGTGTTCGGCATGGGCGTGCGGCCCCGCGCGGGGCTCGCCGAGCGCGCCGGGCTACCCTGTGAAGACGGGATCATGACCGATGAGGTGGGGCGCACCGCCCATCCCGACGTGTTCGCCGTCGGCGACTGCGCACGCTCCTGGAGCCCGCTCTACGAACGTCCGCTCCGCCTTGAGAGCGTACAAAACGCCATTGACGGAGCGAAGGCGACCGCCGCCGCCATTTTGGGCGTCGCCCCGCCCAAGCCTCAGGCCCCGTGGAATTGGTCTGACCAATATGACGTGAAGCTGCAGATCGCCGGCGTGGCGGAGGGCGCGGACATGCGCGTCATCCGCGGCGCGCCGGAAGACGGCGGCTTCGCCGCGTTTTATTTGAAAGACGGCGTGCTTATCGCCTGCGACGCCGTGAACGCGCCCGCCGAATTCGTCGTCGCCCGCCAGCTCATTACGCAGCGGGCGAAGGTTGCCCCGGCGCGATTAAGCGATACCTCCGCGCCGATCAAATCGCTTCTCTCCACCCCCGCCGCTCCCGGCCCTGACACGGACTGACCATGCCCAAAGTGACTTACATCGACGCCGAAGGAACCGAGCGCACCGTGGACGTGCCCGCCGACCGTTCCGTGATGGAAGGCGCGGTGTCGAATATGATCCCCGGCATCGACGCAGATTGCGGCGGCGCATGCGCGTGCGCCACCTGCCATGTCTATGTGGATGACGCCTGGGTTGAGAAAACCGGCAAAGCCGAGGCCATGGAGGAGTCCATGCTCGATTTCGCCGCCGACAAACGCCCCAACTCGCGCCTGTCCTGCCAAATCAAAGTCACCGACGCGCTGGACGGCCTCGTGGTCCGCACCCCGAAAATGCAAGGCTGAGGCGTGGCGGCGCGCCCCTTTCGACGCGCCGCCAGCACCCTTTTTATTCGCGGACGATGTCCATTTCTTCGATGAGATGACCGGCGTCGTCGAGGTATTCCATCACCCAAAGCATATACCGGCTGTCCACATGGATGGTCCGAGCGGTGCGAGGCGAGTAGTTCCAGTCGGAGTTCACGCTTTCGATCGTCATATCGAACAACAGCCCGACCAAATCGCCGCGGGCGTTGAGCGTGGCGGAGCCGGAATTGCCGCCGGTCACGTCCAGGTTTGAGAGGAAGTTCACCGGCACCGAGCCGATGGCGTCCAGCGCGTAGTCGCCGAAAGTCCGCGCCTCGATGAGCGCGAGCTGGGCGTCGGGCGCATCAAACGGTTCTTCCCCGGTGTGCTTGTCGGCGATGCCTTCCAGGCGGGTGAACGGCTCATAGATGAGCCCATCGGCGGGGGAGCCGCCGAACACCGTGCCATAGGTCACCCGCAACGTGCCGTTCGCGTCGGGATAGATCGCCCGGCCTTCGGCGTCCGCCCACGCGGTGATCGCCTCCATATAGGCCGGCCGCAGCGCCTGCATGCGCCCGTCGCGGTCCTTCTCCGCCTCCTCGCGTTCAATCAGCGTGTCATGCAGCGCGACGGCGAGTTGAATGAAGGGGTCGTCGCTGGCTTGGAAGGCGGCCAACTCGGCTTCCATCCAGCCAAGCCGCGCATCAAGGTCGCCAAGCGACGTCTGATCGTAATAGGCGTCGAGGATCGCGCCGACCGTGTCGGCGTCAAATGCCGCAGGCAGACCCATCGCTTGGTCGAAAGCCGCCACGCGCTCCTCGCTCGGCCGGCCCATGTAGCGCTCCAAGAACAACAGCCACTCGGCGCGGTCGACCTCGGGGTGATAGCGCCGCTCAATCCGCTGAAGGCCTTGGGTGAAGAACGCCATGTCGCGTTCCTGATAGCCCGGCTCACGCTCGGCGTCGGGCAAGGCGCGCTCATGCGCGAGCCGGTAAAGCCGCTGCGCCGCGGCGAGAAGCTGCGGCCGACGCGCATTGTCGAACCAGAAATCCTGTCGCGCGGCGGCGTTGTTTTCTGCGACCAACGCGTCCATCGCTGCAATGGCTTCGGCGTAGTCGGCGCGCGCGCGGTCCGCAGCGACCCAGGCGTCGAGCGCGGCTTCGCGTTCAGCGCGTCGCTCCGCTAGGTTCCCCCGACGCGCGCCCGTGATCTGGCCGCCGATGTTCTTCTCAAAATTGGCGAGGCCTTGGAGCCGCGATTCATACCGAATGCGCGCGTCCGACCCTTCCGCCGACGCGCCTTCGATGGTCGCGATCCAGTCCTGCAACAGCGCTTGCATGTTGGGGTAGTACCAATCGAAGTTCTGCGTGACTTCGGAAAGGCGGGCGTAGCGGCGCGTCGTTCCGGGATAGCCCGCCGCCATGACGAAATCGCCTTCCGACAGGCCCGCGGCTGACACCCGCAACACATGCGCAGGGGCGAAAGGTACGTTCTCTTCGGCGTAATCAGCCGGCTGCCCGTCAGGTCCCACATAGGCCCGGTAGAACGAGAAGTCGCCGGTATGACGCGGCCACAGCCAGTTGTCGTCATCTCCGCCATAACGCCCCACCATGTCCGCGGGCGCATAAGCCAGGCGGACGTCGCGGATCTCAAGCCGATCGATCAGGCGGTAGGAAGCCCCGCCATAGAAGGACGCGACTTGGCAGCGGTGGCCCTGTTGCGCCTCGCATTCCTCAATGATCTCTTTCTGACGGTCTTCGATCGCCTGGAACCGTGTTCGGCCGTCCATGTCCTCGCCGAGATCACCCGTGACGCGGTCGGTGACATCGGTGACGGCGACGGTCACATAAACCCGCGAGCCCGGCGCGGCGGGAAGCTCCTCGGAAAGGTTTCGGGCGAGAAAGCCGTCGCGGAGATAGTTGTTTTCTTCCGTCGAATTGAACTGGATGGAGCCACGGGCGCAGTGATGGTTGGTCACCACGAGGCCTTGCGGAGACACGAAAGACGCCGTGCAGCCGCCGAGTGAAATCACCGCGCCCATGGGGAACGCCGTCAGGTCCGTCAGGGTGTTGGGGTCGAGTTCCAGACCCTCAGCCTGCAGCGCCTCGGCGATGTCCGGCAGCTGGTCCGGCGTCCACATGCCTTCATCGGCGAATGACGCGCCGCTCGCAATCGCCGCCGCGCTCGCAGCGGCCAGTAAGCGCCCTGTCATGGCGTTCCTCCGGGTCAGGTGCTTTCAGTGTTCCCGGAAGGGTGGTTAACGTCCGACGATCCCGCGCGCCAGAGCGCAGCGCAAGCGAGCGCCTGCGCCGCCTCTTCGGCGTTCCCCGTCAGGCTTCAGTGAGCGTCCTGAGCGGGGCGCCGCCGCCCGGTTCGCCGCTCTCGCCGTCTTCTTCATCGTCTTCGCGCGGCGGCGGCGGGGTTTCGGGCAAATGGCAGGTGACGCGCGTGCCTTTGCCCTGCTCGGACATCAGATCGACCCAGCCCCCATGCATCTCCACGAACTCCCGCACCAGCGCAAGGCCAAGACCCGCGCCGCGACCGCGGCCGCGCTCCCAAGGCTCGAACACGCGCGCCTGGTCGGCCGGCGAAATGCCAACGCCCTCGTCCTCCACCCAGAGCTGGATGTTGGGGCCTTCCCGCACGGCGCCCACCGATACGGTCTCGCCGGGCTCGCTGTGCTGCAACGCGTTCAGCAGAAGATTGTAAACCACCTGCTTGATGCGTTTGGCGTCGGCATAGATCGCGCCCACTTCGGGCGGACATCCGATGGTCACCCGCACTTGGGTGTGTTCGGCGTTGCTCTGGGCGAGGTTGACCGCGCTTTCGAGCGCCGGGCGCACTTCCATGCGCGCGACTTCCAGCTCCACCGTGCCCGCTTCGATGGCGGCGATGTCGAGAATGTCCTCGACGAGTTTGTTCAGTTCGGCCACCGCAAGCAGGATCGCGCCCAGTTGTCCGGTTTCCCGCTCAGGCAAATCCGGACCAAGCGAACGCTTGAGAAGCTCGGCGTAGCCGAGAATGGTCTGCAGCGGGGCGCGCAGCTGGTAGCTGACGTGACCGACGAAATCCGACTTGATCTTGTCAGCCGCCATCAGCGCGGCCGCCCGTTCCTGCAACGCCTCTGCGAGCGTCCGCGCCGCGGTGATGTCGGCGAATGCGATCAGCGTATCGCCATCCGGCAGGGGTCTCGAAATGTACGACAAGATCCGCCCGGTGGCGGGTTGCTCCCACTCGCCTGAACTGGGTTGCCGGGTTTCCGGGCTGACATCGGTGATACGGGCCTTAAGGTCGTTCCAGGCTGAGAGGTCATGGAACACCGGTTTGCACAAGCCGATCAGCTCGTCGAACGTCACCCCGCGGCTCAATGACCCCGGGAGCAGCTCCCAGAGCTTTTCGAACGCCGCATTGTGCAGCCGAAGCGTCCCGTTCGACCCGAACACCGCGACCCCCTCCGCCAATTTGTCGAGGGTCGCAGTCTGCACGCGGATCTGGGTGTTGTACTTTTGCTCAAGCGTGACGGTCTCGGTGACGTCGGAGAAGATCACCAACAGACCGCCCAACGGGTGCCGCAAGCTGGAGACGCGCAAAATCCGTTTGTCAGGAAGGCTCCAAATCTCCTCCCCGCCCAGATTGTGGATATCGCCGTAACGCGCCAGCTCCGAAGCGCGCCAAGAGGGATAATCCGCGTTCGAGGCCTCGGTCAAAAGCCGGCGTTCGCGCAAATGGTCCAAAAGCGCCCCATGGGCGACGCCGCCCCGGAGCCACGCCGGGTCCAAATCGAACAGCTTGGCGAATGCGTTGTTATGGAATGTGAGGTTTTGGTCGGCGTCGAAGACCGCCACCGCCTCGTCGAGCCGGTTGAGGGCGTCTTCCTGGGCTTGGGCGTAGCGCTCCAATTCCTCGCGCGCCACCACTTCGCGGGTGGTGTCGATCGCAAGCCCCGTGGCGCCGGCGGAGACGTGGAACAAGGAGATGGAGAAATGCCGCCGCGAGCCGTCCGCAACAACGACGGCCCGGGCGTCATGAGCGCGCCCTTCGGACTCAAGCGCCACCCGGGCCTGGTCCTTAATCTCAGCGTCGAACATCAAGTCGCGCGAAATCGCGTCATTAAGGGAATCCGCGCCGACCGCCCGGAGATAGGCTTCGTTCGCCCATTCGAGCTTCAAGCCCGACGACAATCGCCACACCGGGAACGGCGCGCGCGCTAGCATATTGATGAAGGCGTCGGGGTCTTCGCCGACTTGACGGCGGTTCTCTTCGATCCGCGTGGTTTCTTTTGAAATGTCCAACTGTCGGATGGTGGAGTCCGTCAGCCATAAGGTCAGCCGGCCGCCCGCCGGGCGGCCATGGGCTTCGATGAACCGTCCGCTCGGCCCCATGATGGTCATCGAGAACGGCGCGCCTTCTTGGTAGAGTTTGGCCAAAGCGCGCCGCAAGGTGGTGTCCGCGCCCAAGGCGTCCCGCGCTTCATAGTCGGAAAGCCCGTCGAGAACCCGCGGCACGACGTCCGGCCCGTCGGACGCGTCGACAAAACGCAGCAACGCGCCCAAGGCAAGATCCGACCCATAGGCCTTAGGCTCCGACCACGCCGGCGCATCCAAGTCATCGTCGCTCTCCCACACGATCACGACGCCGGAATAGGCGCCCACGATCGCATCGGCGCGCTCTAAGCGCGCATCGAGGGACTTCAAGCGCGTATCCCAGCGCTTATGCGCGGCGCGCGCGCCGTCCGTGAGGCGGTACGCCCACAGGGCGACGGCCAGAGCGAACGCCATCGCTCCGCCAGTCACCAATAGGGAAGCCGTTTGCAACTCCATGAGATCCGCGACGCTCCGCTGCCCCCGACCAGTCGATACTCAGCCCACGTCGCGCCTTAAGGACGCGTTAACCGGGCGAACTGGCCTCGAATCGCCAGCCTAGCCGAGGCGGGGCCCGCGCGGGCCGGTCATCCCCAAGGGCGAGCCCGGAACACACGTGGCGCGAGACCATCGCATCCACTTCCTCGCCTGGCCTCTGATCGTCGCGAAGAGCGGAAATGCGAGGGGCGATGCGACCGCGAGCGCGATGCGATTGATGTTTCTAGGCTGGGCGCTGGGCGCTGGGGGCGACGGCGGAGACGCGCGGCCGCCGCGCGCCCTTGCCAAGCTCGGCGCCTTCCCGCACGACTAGGCAAGCATCTGGGAACGACGGCCCATGTATCCTGCGACAAAGATCGTCATCATCACGGAGACGTCCATTCTCGACGGCGTCGCCAGCCTCCTCGAGGAGCACGGCGCCACGGGCTACACCTACACCGCCGCCGGCGGCAAAGGCAGCCGGGGCAAACGCCGGATTGACCGGGCGCCTCAAGTCGCCAGCATTCTCGAAAACGTCAAAATTGAAGCGATCGTGCCCGATCGCGAAGTCGCCGAGCGTATAACGCAAGCCGTTGTTGATGCGTATTTCGAGCACTACTCTGGAATCACCTACATCGTGCCCGTGGAGATCCTTCGCCCCGCAAAGTTCAAGGTCTGACATGCGCTTTCGCCAGGTGCGGCGCAATCGGGTCAGAACACGATTTCCGCGAGGGCGATGAAGAACGGGATGCCGATGCCGATTGCGATAGGCGTCCCGACGCTTGTCGACGACCCGATATAGCTTGAGGGGTTCGCGCTGGGGATCCCGGCGCGAAGGGTCGGCGGGCCTGAAATGTCTGAGGAAGAGGTCGCAAGGACGGCGAGCAGAATCACGCCGCCCGGGCTGAATCCCGTCACCAAGTGGATGAGGTAGCCCAGGCCGAACGCCAGCAATCCGTGCACCATCGGCATGATCGCCGCATAGACCGCGTACCAATGCGCGACCCGGCGCAACTCGTTCAGCCGCTGCCACGCCTCCATGCCCATGATCAACATCAAAACCGACAAAAGCCCGCGAAACAACGGGTCGTAAAAGGTCTCAAAGACACGATCCGGGCGCGTGAGCAGGCCGAGCAGCAGTCCCAGCAACAGCGCGGAGAGAGCCGAGCCCTGAAGACTGTCCTTAACGATCGCCCAAACGCTCGCGCGTTTGCCCTTCGACGCGCCCTGAGCTTCGGAATGAAGACGCGCCAAAACGATGGCGAGAACCAACGCCGGGATGTCCATGAAGGGATAGAGTGCGGGGACCCACGCCTCATAGGCGATCCCGTCCTGCTCCAAAAGCACCATCGCGGCCCCGAGCGTCGATGCGCTGACGGCCCCGAACAAGCCCGCTGTCGCAATAGCGTCGTCTCGTCGAACCCCCGGCAACCGCGCAAGCGTGACAAGCCCAAGAAGCACGATGATCGCGCCGAGTGCGAAGGCGGCCAAGGCCGGCAGGATCATGTCGCCGAAATCGGCCTCGCGGATCTCCATGCCGCCGTTCAGGCCGATCCGCATCAACAGCATAAAAACGGCGAACTTATAGATCGCGTCGGGGATGACGAGCTTTGACCCCAACGCCGCCAGGAGAAAGCCGCCGATTAGGAAAGCAAGGGTCGGCGACTGGAATTGGCCTGCGACGCGAAGGCCGAACTCGACAAGTACTTCCAAAGTCCGCCTCTCCCCGCGCGCCATGCCCTGGGTTCATGGGATAGCCGCCTGTCGACGTCTCGGCAAACGGCGCAGAAATCCGGGGCGGTCAATCCTCCGCGTCTTGATTGCGCGGCGGCTCCCCCTGGGAACGACGCCACGCCATCCGCGTGAACGCAGCGACGACGCCGGGCCGTCCCTCCCAAACGTCCCTACAGCCCGATTCGCCCCCGGCCTAAGCGATAGTCGAGCACGACGACGCAGCGCTCCAATCCCGGCTCGCCGGGCGGAGCGAAACGCCAGCGGCGCACCGTGCCGCGGGCGGAGCGCTCAAACACGCCGCTCGGCTGGGCTTCGAGGACGCGCACATTGCGCGGACGGCCCTCAGGATCCACGTCCAAGCGAAGCACGACCCAACCCTGTAGGCCCCGTCCAAAGGCGCGATTGGGATATTCGGGGTCTTCGATCTCAAGAGCCTCTAACCGCGACCCGCCCTGACAATCGCCAGGCTCGGCGTAAGCGGCGGGGACCGGCGGCAAGCCGTAGTCGGATTGCGGGACGAACACGTCGGGATCCCCGCCCCCGATGCAGGCGGCGAGAAGGAGAGGAAGGCATAAGACGAACAAGCGCATGGCGATCACTTAGCAGCCCATGCGACACCTGTCGCGACCCAGCTCGCGTTCGCCGCTAGTCGTCGCAGAGGCGTTGGATCTTCTCACCGATCGCACGGGCGTCCTCGCGATGGGCGCGGGCGAGATGCGTCGCGATCGAGCGCCGGTCAGCGTCGGGGAAATGCTGGTGCAGCTTCGAGATCATCTCGACGCTTTCAATGTCGATTTCAAACAGCGTGATATGGGGAAAGAGCCGTTCAATGTAGCCTTCCGGCGCCATGGAGGTGCGCCAAACCTCATAGTCGCCCACCTCGGCGTATTGCGGCTCGATCAGCGCGGAAAGATCGTCGATGAGGGCGCGGAAGGCGACGATATCGTCCACAACGCGAACCCGGCCGCGGACCGTGACCTCCTCATAGTCATACGTCCCGCCGCGATCCAAATTGCCGCGCCAATGCGGGGACACATAGGTCGCCGCCCCGGAAAACGCGACAAGCGCCTGGGCGCCCTCAAGCTCGCCGGCTTGCGGGTTGTTCGCGTTCAAATGGGCGCGGAGGCGCTTTGGCGTTCCCGCGTCACAGTCCGCAACAAAGGGGATGCGGGTCGAACGCAACACGCTGTTGGCGGTGAACAGATGCGCAAAGGGCCGCTCGGCCATCAGCGCGACCGCTGGGCCGAGATCGGTTACGCGGCGAGGCGGTGGGGGGTAAGACAGCCGCGCCTCCCAGCAATCGTCGGAACACTAAGGAACGACGTTCTTGGTTCGACGAGGCCGCGCAGCGCCGCCCCCCACGCCCTCGTTCTAGTACCGATATTGGTCAGACTTGAACGGCCCCGCCGGCGCGACCCCGATGTAACGGGCCTGTTCATCGGACAGACCCGTCAGCTTAGCGCCAAGCTTCTCCAAATGCAGAGAAGCGACTTTTTCGTCCAAGTGCTTGGGTAGCGTATAGACTTTATTGTCATACGCCGAACCGTTCGCCCAAAGCTCGATTTGCGCGAGCGTTTGGTTGGTGAAAGACGCGGACATCACAAAGCTGGGGTGACCGGTGGCGTTGCCGAGATTCACCAAACGCCCTTCGGACAACAGAATGATCCGTTTGCCGTCGGGGAACTCGATCATATCGACCTGCGGCTTGATGTTGGTCCACTTGAAGTTCCGCAGAGCCTCGACCTGAATTTCATTGTCGAAGTGGCCGATATTGCAGACGATCGCCATGTCCTTCATCTGGCGCATGTGATCGACGGTGATGATGTCCTTGTTGCCCGTGGCAGTGACGAACACGTCCATGTCCCCGACGATGTCGTCGAGGGTTTTGACGTCGAAGCCTTCCATCATCGCCTGCAATGCGCAGATCGGGTCGATTTCCGACACCGTCACGCGCGCGCCCGCGCCGGCGAGCGAGGCGGCGGACCCTTTGCCCACATCGCCGTAACCGGCGACGAAGGCTTTCTTGCCGGCCAGCATCACATCGGTGCCGCGCCGGATCGCATCCACCAGGCTCTCGCGGCAGCCATACTTGTTGTCGAATTTCGACTTGGTGACGCTGTCATTGACGTTGATCGCAGGGAAAGGGAGCGCGCCTTTCTTCTGCATCTCATAAAGACGAACCACGCCGGTCGTGGTCTCTTCCGAGACGCCCTTGAGGGCGCCGCGCACTTTCGCGAACCAACCCGGCGTGCGGGCGATGCGGGCGCGGACCTGCGCCTGGAACACTTTCTCTTCCTCAGACCCCGGCTCGCCGAAATAGGACGGATCGGCCTCCGCCTCGGCGCCGTGGAGGATGTACATCGTCGCGTCGCCGCCATCATCCAGGATGAGGTTTGCGGTTTCGCCGTTGGGCCAGTCGAAAATCTTGTCGACGAAGTCCCAATACTCTTCAAGCGTCTCGCCTTTATGGGCGAACACCGGCGTGCCCGCGACGGCGATGGCTGCGGCGGCATGGTCTTGGGTTGAATAGATGTTGCACGACGCCCAGCGGCACTCAGCCCCAAGGGCGTTCAGCGTTTCGATCAGAACCGCGGTTTGGATGGTCATGTGCAAGCATCCGGCGATGCGCGCGCCTTTGAGAGGCTGGTCGGCGCCGTACTCTTCACGCGCCGCCATCAGACCAGGCATTTCGGTTTCGGCGATATCCATCTCTTTCCGGCCGAAATCGGCGAGCGAGATGTCTTTGATTTGGTAGTCGCGTTCTTGAACGTCGGCCACGATTTCCTCCGCGTGCAGCATGCAATCTTCCTCAATGCCGTCCTAACCGAGGTCGGCGCATCGCGCAAGGGGATATAAGGATTTTGTTATGTGAACCATAAGGCCTTCTTTATGCGGCCCTGCTGCATCCCCTGCTCGCGCCCAGGATAGGCCGCGGTAAAGTCCGCTCCCGCCGTCCAAATCCGGCCGCTCTCGGGAGAACGCCCATGCGCTTCGCACTCGCCCTCATCGCCGCATCCTTCGCCGTTTCGGGCGTATCGGCGCAGGATGACGACCTCATCACCCTGGGCGGCTCATCGAGCGGTCCTGAGGAAGCCGCGCGCGAGGCGCCGCCGCCGAGCGGGCTGGTGTTGCGGCCCGGCGGGTTGTTTTTCGCCAGCCTGGACGCTGACGGGGATTTCCTGATTTCGACCGCTGAGCGCATCGCCGGGGTCGAAGCGGCGTTCGCCACCGCGGATCGAAACGGCTCCGGCGATTTGTCGCTTATTGAGTACGCCGATTTCGCCGAGCGCGCGTTGGGCGCGCGCGACGCCCAGCCTGGCGTCCTTGGATTTGACCGCGACCAAGACAACCGCATCAGCCCCGCCGAGTTCCGCGCAGGGTTCGAGGATTTGGCGGCCAGGCTCGCGCCGGAGCCTGGCGCGGCGTTGCCATTCACCGCTTTAGTGGTCGACCGGGAAGAGCTGCGGGCGGGCGGCCGGCCGGGGGGACCGCGGCGGAACTAACGCGCCCGCGCCGCACCGCTTGACTTAGGCTTGGCGCGGCGCGTCGCCGGGGTTCTCGCTCTGCATCCAAGGCGGGCTGGGAAACCCGCGTTCGGCGAGGAAGGCGGGGTTGAACAGCCGGCCGGCGTACCGGGCGCCGGAATCGCACAGCACCGTCACAATGGTCTTGCCCGGACCGAGCGTCTCAGCCAGGCGCATCGCGCCGGTGACGTTCAAAGCCCCCGAGCCCCCCAGCGACAATCCCTCTTCTTGAACCAGGTCGAACAGAACCGGCAAAAACTCCTCATCGCGAATCTGAAACGCGTGATCGGGCTTGAAACCCTCGACATTGCCAGTGATCCGCCCCACCCCGATGCCTTCAGTGATGGAGGACCCCTCCGATTTCAGCTCGCCTGTCGTGAAATAGCTGTAAAGCGCAGCGCCGGCCGGATCGGCGAGGCCGATGGCGATGTCCGGCTTGTGCTCGCGCAGCCGACGGGCGACGCCCGCCAGCGTGCCCCCGGTCCCGACCGCACAGATAAAGCCGTCGATCCGGCCCTCGGTTTGCTCCCAAATCTCGCGCCCGGTCGTTTCATAGTGGAAGGCGCGATTGTCGGGGTTATCGAACTGGTCCGCCCAAAAGGCGCCGCCCGGCCTGTCTGCGAGAGACACCGCGATCCGTCGCGATGTGTGCACGAAGTGTTTGTCGCTTGAGAACGGCGCGGGATCGACGGTCACCACTTCGGCGCCCAGCGACGCCAAGGTCTGGAGTTTTTCCGGGCTTTGGTTGTTCGGCATCACGATGACGACCTTGTAGCCGAGCGCCGCGCCGACAAGCGCCAGGCCGATGCCGGTGTTGCCCGCCGTGCCTTCGACGATGGCGCCGCCGGGCCGAAGCCGGCCGTCGCGTTCCGCCGCGCGCACCATGCCCAACGCCGTTCGGTCCTTCACCGACCCGCCAGGATTGGCGAATTCGGCTTTGCCGAAAATCTCGCACCCGGTGCGCCGCGACGGGCCGTCCAAGCGGATGAGCGGTGTGTTCCCAATCAAGGAAACGACTGAGCGAACGGTGGAAGCCATGGCGAAAACGCCTCCCTGGGCGAATGGCGGGTCGGTATCGGCAGAGGCCGCTTGGGTGTCAAGCGAGCTGCGATCGCGCCTCCGTGCTGCATTGCGGCAAGGCTTTAGCGCATGCAACATGGCCAAGTTCACGTTCCGGCGATCGCGGCTTGCAGTCCTCCTGGCGCGCCACATGTGGGAACGACCCGTTGAGGCCCGGCGAGGGAAGAACCGGCCATGACATCTGCGGTCGCTCCTTGCGAGCATAGCGAAGGGCGAGACTTGGTCGCCGCGGTCCGCCTCCCCGGCGACCGGGAGGAGACCGTCACCGGCCGCGTGGTCGGCCCTCGCGACGCGCCCCTGGCGGTCGTTCTCGGCGGGGTGTCCGCGCACCGCTACGCCGCCGACGCCGGAGGCATGCAGGGCTGGTGGCGCGAGCAGGCCCAGCCGGGCGGCGCACTCGACGTCTGCGCTTGGCGCCTTCTGTCCTTGGAGTTCCTCGGCGAGGCCGTCGCGCCCTTCCCGACGACCCAGGATCAAGCGCGTGCGATCTTAGCGTTGGTCGACGCCTTGGGAGTGGAGCGCTTCCGCGTGATCGGCGCGTCTTATGGCGGGATGGTGGCGCTCGCTCTTGCGGCCCTCGCTCCCAGCCGCGTCGTGGGGACGTTCGTCACCGGCGCAGCGGCGAAGGCGTCGCAAATGGCCCGGGCGTCACGCTCCACACAGCGGGCGGTCGTTGAGTTCGGCCTCCGCGCCGGCGATCCGAAAGCCGCGCTGGCGTTGGCCAGGCGGATGGCGATGACGACCTACCGCACGGCGGAAGAGTTTGAACGGCGTTTCGGGGAGAACGCGGCGGGGCGGGACCGTGCGGGGGTCGCCGCCTATCTCGCCGCGCGCGGGCAAGCCTATGCCGAGACCACTAGCGCGGAGCGCTTTTTGGCGCTCTCTCAATCGCTGGACGAACACCAAGCGGATGTAACGGCGATCACCGGGTTGGTTCACTACGCCGCTGTGACGAGCGACCGCCTTGTTCCCGCCGAGCACATGCGGATTGCAGCGGAGCGCACCCCAAAAGGCGTTTATGTGCCGGTGGAGTCGCTTTACGGGCATGACGCGTTTTTGGTGGACCACGCGCTGTTCTCGCGCCTGCTCAGCGACTTTCTCGCCGCCGCAGCGGGTGATGACGCGCCCTAGGCTTCACCGAGCGGCCTACCCTCTCAGCGCTCCTCGCCGAACCGGTCCGCGAGCAATGCGGCCAGCGCATCCAGCACGTCTTCCGCTTGCGGCCCTTCCGCCGAGACCTCGATGCTGCAGCCCTTCGCCGCGGCGAGCGTCATGAGACCCATGATCGAGCGCCCGCCGACGGAATAGCCGTTGCGAGAGACGGTGACCACGGCGTCGAAGCGCCCGACGGTTTCGGCGAATTTCGCGGAAGCCCGGGCGTGCAACCCCCGCTCATTCACGATGTCCAAGGTTCGCGACGCGCTCATGCGTGATCGCCGTCGAGGATCGCCCGCGCCAGCGCAATATAGCGGCGACCGGCGCTTAGCGCGCTTTCGACCGCTTCTGAGAGGCTCGCCTCGCCGCGGGCTTCGATCAGCTTAATCAGCATCGGTACGTTGGCGCCGGCCAAGACCTCCACCCGTCCCCGCTGCATCTGAGAAACCGCGAGATTCGCCGGCGTGCCGCCGAACATGTCCGTGGCGATCACCACCCCTCGTCCGACATCCACTTCCTCTATCGCCGCGCGGATCTCTGCGCGCCGTTCCTCCAAATCATCGTCGGGCCCCACGCAGAGGGAGCGCACATGGGTCTGAGGACCGACCACATGCTCAGCCGCCGCCAGGAGCGCGTCGGCCAGGCGTCCATGGGTGACGATGACAAGACCAATCATTCTTGCGGCGATTTCGACGTTGGGTTCGTCCCCCCATCTAATCCCGCTGCGGCGTCTGCGAAAAGGCCAAGCCGCACGGCGCGCAGCGCGATCCTCACACGGGCGCAAGCTGCTGGCGCGCCGTAAGAAATCTCGACGAGCGGGGTTTCCGCGCCTGCGAGATCGACCCAGGCGCGCTCCGGCAATCGCGGCTGGAGGGAAGGCTCGGCGGGGTCCACGGCCAATCGCACCGGCGCTTGGTCAAGCGCATCAAGACGAACGACCCCAAGCCCGCGCATTTCAATCAGGCCGGCGATGGCGTCAGGAGCCCGCGCGACGGCGGCGTCGCCAAGTCGAGAAAGCTCGACTTGATCATCCGCCACCAGCCGGGCGCCCGCGTCGATCAATCGCAGGGCCAAATCGCTCTTCCCGGCTCCGGAGGGACCGCGCAGCAACACGCCCGCCCACGCCTCTACGCCGGCCGGGTCCGGCAGCGCGACGCAGGTTGCATGCGTCCTCATCGCCAGCGCAGGGGCAAACACACCACGAAACGGGCGCCGATCACACGGCCCGGCTCCATCGGGTCGGTCCGGTTTTCCGCCCAGATCTGGCCGCCCGTCGCCTCAACGACCTGTTTGGCGATCGCAAGGCCGAGACCGGAGTGAGAGCCGAACGCCGCGCCATCCGGACGCATGGTGTAAAATCTGCTGAAAATCTTCTCGAGGTTTTGCGGCGGAACGCCGGGACCTGAATCATCCACCACCACCGCTGCGCAGGGCGCCCCGCCGGGGCCCTGGTACCGGCCTTCGAGCACCACCCGCACCTCCCCGTCCTCAGGGCTGAAGGTGATGGCGTTGTCGATCAGATTGCGGAACACATGGCCGAGCTTGTCTTCGATCGCAGTGACGAACATCGGCGCGTCTTCGGTTTCGTCGACCAGCGCGACGGTCACCCCGCGCGCATTGGCCGTGCTCAAATAGACGCTGACGATGGAGGCAACCGCGCCGCGGAGGTCGAGCGGTCCCGCCACCTCGCGGGCCAACTCCGCATCCATGCGCGACGCTCGGGAAATGTCGGTGATTAGCCTGTCGATGCGGCGAATGTCGTGATGCATCAGATCGACTAGGCGCTTGCGCTGGGTTTCGTCCTTCGCCTTAGGCAACGTCTCCAGCGCGCTCCTCAGCGAGGTGAGAGGGTTCTTAAGCTCATGCGCCACATCGGCGGCGAAATCCTCGATGGCGGCCATGCGCCGGGACAGCGCATCGGTCATCGAACCCAGCACCGAGGACAGTTCGCCGATTTCGTCTCGACGGGCTGACAGATCGGGAATGCGCGCCCGCGTCGGACCTAAGGACCGCACCCGCTCCGCGGCCATCGCGAGCTTGCGGATCGGTCGGGCGATGAACACCGTCAACGCAAGCGAAGACACCAACGTCACCGCGACCGCCATGAAGATGAACGGCATGATCGCGCGGTTCGCCTCCGCAGCCACGGCGGTGAAGTTGACGGCCTCCACGACCACGATCGCGCTCACCCGCCCGCTGACGAACTGGACAGGCAGGGAGACCGACACGACCTCCAAGCCGTCTTCATTCCGGCGCACCACGCCGGTGACGGGTTCGCGCTCCCACGCCAGCCGGTTCTGAGCGTTGTCTATCGCGCGAGCGACCTCCTCGGAGAGTTCCGCCTGGGCGTCATAGGACCGCATGCGCCCCCGCAGCAGCGAGGAAAGCCATGCGCGGAACCCGCCGCCCGCCTCCTGCAACGGTTCCAACGGCTCGACCTCGATCCGGTTGGCCATCAGCTCCGTGTCGGCGCCGGCGTACATTTCCCCATTGACGTTGAAAACGCGGACCCGCAGGCGCACCGCCTGGTTGTCGTCGCCGTCCTCCACGGGCCGGGCGAGTTCGTGCAACGCCAGACGCTGCATGATGCGGATGATTTGCGGACCGCGGAGGTCGGTCTCTTCCTCGCCGGGCTCCTCCAGCGAGGCCTCGATGACGTTCGTCAGCAGGCTCGCCTCGGCGTAGACCACGTCCGTCA
The DNA here is from genome assembly GCA_964483375.1 of uncultured Caulobacterales bacterium. GTDB lineage: Bacteria > Pseudomonadota > Alphaproteobacteria > Caulobacterales > Maricaulaceae > JAUIEH01. The sequence continues at coordinate 5,257 of CAZABJ010000008.1, read as the reverse complement.
AACGATCGGTCAACGTTCTGCGGATGCCGTCATTGAGCATGACGCCCAAGATCAGCACCCCCAGCGCCGTCAAATTGGCGATCATGATGAACAGCGCGATGCGCGAGTTTGAGACGTCGCGCCACAGCCGTCTGATCGAATGACGCACCGACGCGCGCGCGCGCCGACCGATGCGCCCGCCAGGTTCCTCCGCAGCGTCGGTTAACGCCGGCGCCGCCCCGTCACTCGTCTTTATATCGGTAGCCGACGCCGTAGAGGGTCTCGATGGCGTCGAACTTGTCGTCGCCCTCTCGGAACTTCTTCCGGAGCCGCTTGATGTGGCTGTCGATGGTTCTGTCGTCGACATAGATGGAGTCGTCGTATGCTGCGTCCATGAGCTGGTCACGGCTCTTCACATAACCCGGACGCTGGGCGAGCGCTTGAAGAATTAGAAATTCGGTCACGGTCAATCGCACCGGCTGGCCATGCCAGAAACAGGCGTGCCGGTTGGGATCGAGGGTGAGCCCCCCGCGCGTGATGACTTTCTGCTCTTGCTCGAGCGGAGGCGCCACGTCGGGCCGGGAACGGCGCAAAACCGCTTTGATCCGCTCGCCCAAAAGGCGTTGAGAGAACGGTTTGGTGATGTAGTCGTCCGCGCCGAGCTTCAGGCCGACTTCTTCGTCGATCTCATGATCCTTCGAGGTGAGAAAAATCACAGGAAGGTCCGTGGATTGCCGCAGCCTCCGCAGCAGCTCCAAGCCGTCCATGCGCGGCATTTTCACATCCAAAATCGCGAGGTCGGGCGGCGTTTCGGCGAGAACGTCCAAGGCGTCGGCGCCGTCGGTGAATGTGGTCACGACATAGCCCTCGCTTTCCAGGAAAATGGAAAGCGACGTCAGAATGTTTTCGTCATCGTCAACCAAGGCGATGTTGGTCACGCGCGGCGTCCTCCTTAACAACACGCCCGCACTCTAGCTTGCTGCGAACGGACGCGCCAATGCCCCGAACGTTACGTCGGTTTCGGGTTTTCACGCGACCTTAAAGGCGCCTGCGACTTACTAGGCCGTCCCTGGGGAGGCGCGCTCAATGGCGTCACGCAAAGTTCATTTCGAGATCTACCTGAAACGCCACGCTAAGGACGCTTGGGTGCTGTTGGAGGCGCTTGCGGACCGGGAGGCTGCGCTGTCCCGCGCCAAGGCGGCGCTGAAAACCTGTCCGAAGGGCTCGGTCCGGGTCTCGAAAGAGACGTTTTGCGAAAACAGCAACACCTTCGCGCCGGTGACGATTTTCGAGGAGGGCGGCGAAAAGTACCGCGAAGAAAGCCGGGCGGACCGGAAAGCGGAATTGCCCTGCCGCAGTCCCGCTGACCTGGTGAAGCCGCATGCGCGCGAGGCGATTGCGCGTGCGCTGCGGGGGTGGCTGACCCGAAAAAAAGCGACGACGCTGGAATTGCTGCATCGTGTGGATTTGGTCGAGCAGCTCGAAGCCACCGGCTCGGAAATGCAGCACGCGGTCCAAAAGATCGCGATCGCCCAGGCCAACGCCAACGACGCGTCCGCCCAACATTTCGTCAAACAGCTCAACGAGCTCATCACCAAAGCGGTGGACATGCTCTATCGCGAGACGCGCGACGCGGCGTTTGAGAAAATCAAAAAGGGCGAGCTCGGCGACTTTGCGGCGCGGATCGCCGGCGCGCCGGATCGCGAACGCCGGCTTCGCGGGGTGGTCGCGCAACGGCTCAAGGGCGCAGAGAGCTGGAAAGGGAAGTTTGAGCGCCTGCTCGATCTGGCCCAGGAGGCCTATTCTCTCAGCGAAACGATGGCCTGGCCGTTCGCCGTGATCGGCGAATTCATCGGCGAGGCTGCGGCGACGGATGCGGCGCGCGGCGCCCTTCTGGCGGAGCCCGCCGATTTGGGCGCGGAGCTCGACGCGCTGACCGATCTGTTCTGCGGCCAGACCGAGCATGAGGGCCGACTAAGCGCGACGGGCGCGCGCTTGGCGTGGTTCTTCGGCGAAGACTTGTTCGATGAAGCCCGGACCGCGGTCGCGCGGCGCATTCTCAGCGAGCTTAAGAGCCCCAAACGGCTGCGGCCGTCAGACTTCGACAGCGAAGTCGCGCTCAATCGTTCGCTGGCGGACCGGCTCATTCGCACCGCCTGCCCTCTTCTGGCGGCCAGCGAGATCTCCGAAGCCTTCGTCACACGGTCCACCCGGCTGGTGGAGCCGGAGTCCATCAGCTGCTATCTGGCCTCAGCCGCCGATCCAAGCGACGAACTCCAAAAACTGATCAAGCTCGAAGAGAACGTCGTCGGACAGCAGAACAAGACGAAACTCGCGGCATATTTGCGCGCGCGCTGCGGCGCGCATCAGGTGGAGACGCATTTCATCTTCGCCGCCGAGCCCGCTCTTCAGCGTCTGGCCGAGCTCGCCGAAATCCGCCGACAGCTGGACGCCGCCGGCTTCAGCGCTCGGGATAAGCAAGAAGTCGCGGCCAAAATCGACGTGCTCGCAGTGTCGATTGAAGACCGCGAACAGCTGTTCGCCAAAATCGAAGGCCGAAACGCGCCGCCGGTGGACATCGCCGCGGCGTTCTTGCGCCTCGCCGCGAAGGGCGTGCTTCCGCGCGGCACGCTTTCTCAGGCCGCCCAAGCCAAAGCGATGAAGCTGCTTGCGCGGCCAGAAGCCAAACAGGCCATCGCGACCGACCCCAAGGCCCGCGCCGTCGCGCAGGAAATCGCGCAGCTCGTGAGAACCTTAGGCCCGGCCACTCCGAGCGCGGCGAAAGTCGCGTAAAAGGCGCTTAGTGCGCCGCCGCCCAGGTTTCCCCCACGCCGGTTTCGACATCGAGCGGCACCGACAGCTCCAGCACCGGGCGGAATGCGCCGCTCATCACCTCCGAGACAAGCGCCTCGGTCGCATCCACTTGGTCTTCGGGGACTTCGAACACCAATTCGTCGTGGACTTGGAGCAGCATCCGAGCCTGGAGGCCGGCCTCTGACAGCCGCTTCGGCATCACGATCATCGCCCTACGGATGATGTCGGCGGCCGAGCCCTGCAGCGGCGCATTGATGGCTTGGCGCTCGGCAAAACCGCGCTGGGCTTGGTTTTTGGCGTTGATTTCTGGGTAGTGGCAGCGCCGGCCGAAGATGGTTTCGACAAAGCCGTGTTCTTTGGCGAACTTCTTGGTGCGGTCCATGTAGTCTTTGATGCCCGGGAATTTCTCAAAGTAGGCTTTTATGTAAGCGGCCGCTTCGTCGCGCTCAATGCCGAGATTGTTCGCCAAGCCGAAGGCGGAAATGCCGTAGATAATGCCGAAATTGATCGCTTTGGCTTGCCGCCGGACCATCGGGTCCATGCCGTCAATCGGCACGCCGAACATCTCCGACGCCGTCATCGCGTGAATGTCGAGCCCGTCTTTGAACGCCTGTTTGAGGGCGGGAATGTCCGCGTAATGCGCCAACAGCCGCAGCTCGATTTGCGAATAGTCAGCCGCCATCAACACATGGCCCGGCTCGGCGATGAAGGCTTCGCGGATTTTGCGGCCTTCCTCGGTCCGCACGGGAATGTTCTGCAGATTGGGGTCGGAGCTTGAGAGCCGTCCGGTCGTGGTCGCGGCGAGCGCGAAGGAGGTGTGCACCCGTCCGGTTTTGGGGTTGATCGCCTCCTGCAAGGCCTCGGTATAGGTGGACTTCAGCTTTGAGAACTGCCGCCAGCGCAAAAGCGTCGTCGGCAAGTCATGGCCCTGCTCCGCCAGTTCCTCCAAGACCTTGGCGTCGGTCGACCAGGCGCCGGTCTTGGTTTTCTTCCCGCCCGGCAGTCCGAGTTCGCCAAAGAGGATTCCTCCGATCTGCTTCGGCGACCCCATGTTAAAGTCGCGGCCCGCCAATTCAAACGCTTCGGCTTCAAGCCCAGCCATCTTTTGCGCGAAATCCGCGGAAAGCCGGGACAAGGCGCTGCGATCAACCTTAACGCCGGCGCGTTCCATCGCCGCCAACACCGCGGGCATCTTTCGCTCGAGCGTTTCATACACGGTGAGCCGACGCTCAGAGACCAATTGGGGCCTCAGCGTGCGCCACAGCCGCAAAGTGACGTCGGCGTCCTCCGCGGCGTATTCCACCGCGGGCTTGAGCGCGACCAAGTCGAACGACTTCTGCTTCTTGCCGACCCCGGCCACATCTTTGAACGCGATGCATGTGTGGCCGAGCAAGCGTTCGGACAACTCGTCCATGCCATGCCCGCGCAATCCGGCGGCGAGCACATAGGAGACCAACATCGTGTCGTCGATCGGCGCGACATCAATCCCGTAGCGGCTGAAAACCAAGAGGTCGTATTTGATGTTCTGTCCGACCTTGAGGACCGAGGGGTCTTCAAGCAGCGGCTTCAGCAAGGACAGCGCCTCGTCCATCGGGATTTGCAGCGGCGTCTCCCCTCCGCCTTCGTCCAGGAGATCTTCGCCAGGCGCGCGATGGGCGAGCGGGATGTAGCAGGCTTCGTTCGTTCCCACCGCAAGCGAGACCCCCACAAGCCCGGCGCCGGCGGCGTCCAGCGCGTCGGTCTCCAGGTCGACGGCGCACACGCCCGCGTCCCGGCAGCGCGCGACCCAGGCCTCAAGCGCCGCCGCGGTCTGCACCGCCTCATAACGCGAGCGATCCACGCCGGTTTCCGCAGCCGCTTCATTCGAGGCGGAGGAACGCCCTGTGATCTCCTCTTCGACCCGTCGGGTGAGCGTGCGGAACTCCATCGACTTTAAGAACCCGACCAGCGTCTCCCGGTCGGGTTCGACGATCGCAAAGCCGTCCAAGCCGCGCGGCACGTCCACATCGTCTTTCAGCGTGACGAGGTCGCGGCTGATGCGCGCGTCCTCGGCGTGAGCGATGAGGTTTTCCCGTCTCTTCTTTTGCGGCACTTCCTCGGCTCGCTCCAGGAGCGCATCCAGCGAGCCGAACTCCTCAAGCAGCGCCACGGCGGTTTTCTGTCCGATTCCGGGCACGCCGGGCACGTTGTCGACGCTGTCGCCCCACAACGCTTGCACCTCGACCACCTGTTCAGGCGGCACGCCGAATTTCTCGATGACCTGCTCGCGCGCGATGGACGCGCCTTTCATCGTGTCCAGCATGGTCACTTTATCCGTGACCAGCTGCATCAGGTCCTTGTCTGAGGACACGATGACCACTTCAGCGCCGGCGGCTTCGGCCTTGAGCGCATAGGAGGCGATGAGATAGTCGGCCTCATAGCCTTCCAACTCGACAGACGCGACGCCGAAGGCTTCGGTCGTCTC
>CAZABJ010000007.1:31922-60397 GCA_964483375.1 uncultured Caulobacterales bacterium | reverse complement strand
ATGCCTCTCGTTCTCACCGAAGAGCAAAACATGCTTCGCGACATGGCGCGGGGTTATCTGACCGACAAAGCGCCGGTCTCTCAGCTTCGACAGCTGCGCGACGCCGCCGATGAGACGGGGTTCTCGCGCGAGACCTGGGGTGAGATGGCGGAGATGGGCTGGGCCGGCGTCTTGGTGGACGAAGCCCATGGCGGCAGCGATTTGGGCTTCGTCGAGGCCGGCGTGATCGCCGAAGAAATGGGCCGCACGCTGACGGCGTCGCCCTTTCTCTCAACCAGCGTGATGGCCGCCACGGCCCTCAAGCGCGCCGGCTCTGCGGAGCATCGATCGCGCTGGCTGCCCGATATTGCGGCCGGCAAAGCCGTGTTGTCGCTCGCGGTGGATGAGGGCCGAAAGCACGATCCCGCCAAGACCGCCATGACGGCGGAGCGGGCCGGCAACGGGTTCCGGCTCGACGGCGCGAAAACCTTTATCGGCGATGGGCATGTGGCGGATGCGCATATCGTGGCGGCGCGGACGGCCGGCGCGGTCGGGGAGCCTGACGGCATAACCTTGTTCTTAGTGGAACGTGGGGCCAAGGGGCTAGAGATCGAGCGCACGATCATGGTCGACAGCCGCAACGCCGCCCGGGCCGCCTTTACGGGTGTGGAGGTCACCGCCGACGCCGTTCTTGGCGAGGTTGACGCGGGGCATGGCGTTTTGGAGCTGGTGCTGAATGCGGGGCGCACGGCGGTGTCCGCGGAAATGAGCGGGGCCGCTCAGGAAGCTTTCCATCGCACTGTCGAGTACATCAAAGAGCGCAAGCAATTCGGCGCGACCATCGGCTCGTTCCAGGCCCTGCAGCACCGTTGCGCGCATTTGTACTCAGAGATTGAATTGGCGCGTTCCGCCGTGCTCAAGGCGCTTCAAGACATGGACGCCACGCCGGAATTCGCCGGTCCTATGGTCAGCCTCGCAAAGGCCAAAGTCGCCTCCGTCGCCCGTCTCGCCGCCAATGAGGCGGTGCAGATGCATGGCGGGGTCGGCATGACCGACGAGTATGACATCGGCTTTTTCATGAAGCGCATTCGCGTCGGCTGCGAGCTATACGGCGATGCGAATTTCCACGCTGAGCGCCTCGCGCGCCTGTAAGAATTCTGACGCATTCCCGCCGGGAAATGGCGCCTGAACGGCCGCTTCGCCGTCAGGAACAGAGTTTACCTCTTTCAGCGTCCAAACGGTGCAGTTCGCAAGCGCAGCAATAGGGTGTATGCCCATGCTGCGGCGCAGCAGTGATGGGGGTTGCGCCGGTTGGCATTGCAACGCTTCTCACCTGAAGGGGATGATCATGAAGAAGCTCTTCCTTGGCGCAGCATGCGCCCTGTTCGCGTCCGCCGCCGTCCAAGCTAACGAGCCCGAACGCAGCGGGTTCTCTTTTGACCGCGATGCCTTGGTTGATATCGCCGAAGCGGAGCGGGTTTATTTCGAGCTCGCCGAAATGGTGGAAGACCTCTGCCGTCGGGAAAACGGCCGCCAGCGTTATCAGCGCGCGATGCGGTCTTGCATGCGCAACACGATGGCGCGCGCGGTCGCTCAAATCGATGCGCCGACCGTGTATGCGGTTTACGACGACCAGCACGGTCGCCGCACCGCGTTTGGTCGCCTCGCATCGCGCTGATTTGACGCCGAGGCCGGTCGGATGGAGCGCATAAAGGCGCGCCGTCCGGCCCGCCCCGTCGCCGTCAGGCGCCTTTGAGCGTCTCTGGGGACAGGCGCGGCGGACCTTGTTGGGCGGCTTCCGCTGCAGAGATGGCCGCGACCACGCGCCGGCTGATGGGCGCATCCAGCCCAAGCGTCTCGGCGAGACGGACAATCTCGCCCTGCAGATCGTCTATTTCGGTGGTTTGGCGCTTTTCCAGATGAGTCTGCATGGACGACCGAGCATCGGGCGCGATGCGGAACATGGCTGCTGCGATGCGGCGGAACAGCGGGGTGGGCAGCCGCAAAATATGCGGCATCAGCGTTGGGGGCGCCCCTTTGACCGCCGAAGTCGGCCGTAGTCCCGCACGCTTGAGAAGCCCAAGGGCTTCGGTCTGATTGTCCGCCAACACCCTGCGCCACTGGGGATCGCCGAGTTGCTCGACCAGGGGCAATCCCGACAGAGCGTTAAGCGCGTTGTTGAGGTTTAACAGGAGTTTGCCCCATTGGATGGGGGCTATGTCGGCGACTTCGCGCGCTGGCGCGCCGGGCGCGTCCAACAGCGCAGCGAGGCCTGACCGCGGGCCAGTCTCCACCACCGTGGCGCCGGTCGTGGCGCGTTTCGCCGTCGCGGGGCCCTCCAGCACCACATTGTAGGGCACCATGCCGCCGCGCACGTCCCAGCCGGCGAGCGCATCGACGAGCCGCGCCTTGTTGCGGACGCCGTTTTGCAGACTGACCACGGTCGCATTGGGATTGGCGTTCGCCCGAATGAGGGCGGCCATCTCGTCGGTATCGTTGCTGCGCACGGCGACCAGAATGACATCCGCGCCCGAGAGAATGGCGGGATCGGAGTTGGCGTCGACCTCTGAAGCGGGCGTGTGGGCTTTGAGGCCGTCGGGATCAAGGACGGTCACCCCGCCGCTGCGCGCCGCCGCCACGAAGCGGTCACGACCGAGAAAGGCGACCCGTCGGCCCTCCGCGAGGGCCTTTCCGCCCACATAGACGCCGATGGCGCCTGCCCCCGCCACGACGATTTGCGCATCGGCGCTCAAACTCTCCGCGCGCATCGTCACGGCCCTCGCTCTCACGATTTCACTGTCAGGCCGACAGATACGCCCTCAATGCGGTCCGCGCACGCGGATAGTCGACCTTTGAGCCGTGCCGGCGGTCCATGGGAACCGGGCAATCTATGATCTCATCCACGCCAAGGGGACGCAGCGCCTCGCGCAAGGTCCCGCGCGCCGCTTCGTCCACCCCCTCGCAAATCATGTAAAGGCGTCCGTCAGGGCCTTGCAGCGCGGCCAGTTTGGCGTGGGGGACAAGCGCGCGGGCGGCGGCTTCCAATTGAAGGGGATAGACCGACCGTCCGCCGGGCCCCGGCAGTTTCGCCGCGCAGCGCCCTAAGAGCAGAAGCCGGCCTTTTGCGTCCAAGACCCCGGCGTCGCCGGTCCGGAACCAAATCGTTTCGTCCACGTGGATGCGGGTCTCCGCATCGCCTTGCCCGTCAAGATAGCCGGGCAACACATGGTCGCCGCTCACGACGATTTCGCCGGGCTCGCCCGGTTCGCAGGCGATTTTTGCGAACGCCGCCGCGCTCATGGGGCCGAGCGGTTCGCCCCAACGGTCCATGATGACTTTGAGCCGGGTTTCCGGCGTGGCGGCCCCGACCAACAGGCCCCCGCCCGCTGAAGCGACGGCGGCGGCCTCGTCGTCATAACCCACGACCGCGCGATGGGCGATGGGTTCGGCTTCGCTGGATCCATACGCGATATTGAGTTCGGCCTCAGGCGCGGCGCGCCGCCAGACCCCCGCCATGTCAGAAAACACCGGCCCACCGCCGAGAAACACGCGGGACAATCCCGCAAGTCGAGCTTCCGTTTCGTCTGCGGTCAGCGCGAGCCGCGCGCCGAGAGACGGCGAAGCGATCACGCCGTCGGCTTGTTCGGCTGCGATTTGATCGAGCAGCGGTTCGACCTCGCATGACGCAGGCTCGCGCACGTCTGCGGCTGGCAGGACCGCCGTCGCCCCGCCGGCGAGAATGGAAAGGGGAAACACCGGCAGGGTGCAAAGCCAGGTTTGGCCGGGCGCCAGACCAAGCCCGCGAGCCACCGCGTCTTGTTGCGCGCCTAACAGGCCATGCGTCCGTACAAGCGCTTTCGGCGCGCCCGTGGAGCCGGAGGTGAACGTCGCGAGCGCTGGGGCGTCGGCGGTCAAGGGCGCGACGCCGGGGAAGGCGTCGTTGTTTGTCGACAGTCTTGGGGCCAAGGGAAGCGCGCCCTCGGTCTGCAGGGCTTTTGCGCTCCATAGCCGCGGCGTCGTCCAGCGCAGAAGCATCGCCGCGGAGGAGCCTAAAACGGCTCGCGGCGGCAAGCGCGTCGCCGCCTCAGCGATGGTTTTGCGCAGGGATTGCGGGTCGGGAAAGACCGCGACGGCCCCGACGCGGAAGACCGCGACAAGCGCGACATAGAGTGCAGGCGACATGGATTGCAGCACCAACACCCGGTCCCCAGCCGAAACGCCCGCCCGTCGCAAGCGCGCGGCCGCGCGCGCCGACCGGGTTTCGAGCTCGGCGTAGGTCATGGATCCGCGGCCGCCGCCAAGCCCCCAAATCAGCGCGGGACGACCCGGCGCTGATTGGGCGTGATCGAGGAAACGGGCGGCGAGATTGGCGCTGTCGCTCATAAGTCACGTCCAAACAGGGCGTATCGCGCGATTACGGCGCCGCGCTCGCCAGACCACTGCGCGGAGAGATTATCCGCGTGCATGGTCGCAAAAACGGTGCGCGACAGCCCAAGCCGTGCGGCGTCCTCCAGCGCGCGCAGCGTGAGGGCGGCGCCGACGCCCCCGCCCTCATAGCCTGGCGCGACGGCGAGTGTCTTGGCGACGAGCGTATCTCCCCAGGGAAATGCGAACATGAACCCCACCGGCGCGCTGTTCATATGAGCGAGCGCTGTGGCGCCGGCCCCCACGGCGAGGCGGGCGGGCGCGTAGAGCGTGTCGAAAGCCGCCCGCCTAAGAGGCTGAAAATAGGGCGCCTTGACGAACGCGGCGGATGCGACGGCCCAAATGTCATCAAGCGCCGCATCGAAGGTGTCGGGCGCAACACTGGTGAGCGCCACGCCCGCGGCCGCGGCGGCGACGTCAGCCTGACCTGGCGTGGGCCGTCGGTCCGTGGCGACCGACACATAGCGCTCGCAAAGTGTGAAGCCCGCCTCGGCGAACGCCTCGCTCATATGCGGCTCAAAGGGCGGTTCGCCGGGAAATCCGGTTTGAGAGAGAGGCGCGTCCGCCAAACGGTAGCGGAACCACGTCGAACCGTTCATGGGCCCGACGACCCGCTTGGCGCCTTCGGCGGCGAGCGTGTCGCAGACTTGCGCCAGGAGCGCAGCGCCTGCCTGGCGAGAAACCGCGCTGAACCGGCCGATGCGCGCCACGGGCCGTCCGTCGGGGTCGCGCATCGCGTCGGGCCTCCACAGAGCGGCGGCCGCAAGCGCCGGTCCGCCGCTGGGGTTGGTGAGCGCGACGCGCCGCGCGGGGCGCTCCAACTCAGCATCCTGGGCGGGATAGCTCGGCAAACCCTCGCTCAGCGGGAGATCGTCTGTCCAGGGAACAAGCATTGTCATCCGGGGGTCGCCGTGGGCAGGTGGCTGAGGAGAACGCCGATCGCCACCGCGGCGGCGCCCAACACAAGGTGGGAGGCGAAGCGCTCGATCCTCGCCCGCTTCGCGCCGCGATCCGCGCCGATCGCGCCGCCCAGCGCTCCGGCCGCCAAGAGGGCTGGCGCGACACGGAACTCAGCGGGCATGCCCTGCATAATCATCGACAGCCCGATGGCGAGCGCAATCACGCCCGCACCACCCACGCCCCAGGCTGCGCCATGGATGAAGGCGAGGCCGGAGCGTTCGCGATCGGCGGCGAATGTCGAGCCCAGCAACAACCCCAGGCTGGTCGAAAAGGCTAGGCCGCCCGTCAAAAACACGTCGATCGCCATGGCTTGGCTGGCCAAGAACACCGCGAACGCGGCAGGTGCGGCGACGACTGCGACGGCGATGGCGTCGGGGGGGGAGCGGCCAAGGGCGGGACGGGCGTGGACGCAAACAAGCCACCCCGCCACCAAAGCCAAAGAGGCCGCGACCAATGGGCCCCCGCCGCCGACATAAAATGTGTAGCCGAACACCACCATGGCCATCAGCGCGTCGGTGCGCAGGCTTTCCGTGCGACCTAGAAGCCAAGCGAGCCCGATGAGCGCGGTCAGAATGGTCGCGGCGTAAAAGCCGATAAAGGGCTCGCCGGGGAGCCGGCCTACATCGAGAAAGCCCTGCAGATGCAGGGCGAGCACCAGCGGCAAGAAGAGATTGTCAAGCCCGTCCCAAGACGCGCCCTCGGTCGCCGTGGCCAAAAGCGCGAGCACAAGCGCCACCGACAACGTGCCCGCATCAGACATGTCCGTCATCAAAAGCAGCGGGATGTGCACGGCCAAGAACGAGACGAAAAAGAAGACGACTGAGCCTTCCCAGCTCTTTTCCCCGCCATGCGGCGCGTCATAGCGCGCCTTGCCGTAAAAGACCCCCGACAGCGCGGCCGTCGCGTCGGCCAAAGTCAGCACGAGAAGCGGCGCTACGTAGAGCGCCGGCTCCTCGCGTGCAAAGAAGTAAAGCCCTGCGACCGCGGCGGCGAAACCGAACTCCCCAAACGATGAGCCCGCGCGTTTCACCCCATGCAGCGCGCCTCCCGCGCCGGCGAGCAAGCGCGGGGTGAAGCGCATGAGGAAGAGCCCCGCGACGACGGCGCCGAAGGCGAGCGCGAACCACCGCCAGTCCGGGAAGAGCCAAGGGAACGTGAGAGCCGCGAGGCCCATGGCCACATGCAGCCCCTTGCGCGCCACCTCGGGGTGAAGGATTTGGGCGGCGGCGAGCCGGCTGAGCGCGACGCTCGCAAGAGCGAAACCGCCCGCCACGCCGAGGACGGCCAGCCATGGGCTCACCGGGCGATCTCCTCAACGACGAAGGCGGAGTAGAAGAACGCTTTGTCTTGGGCGTGCAGGCGTTCAGCGAAGTCGGTCTGCGGGATGAGAAGCTCGGCGAGGCGTTCAGGTCTGCGGCGCGGCGCCATCATGTTCCAATAGGCCAACCGACCGCCCGGGGCGCCGGCATGGGCGAGCCGTTCCAAGAGATCGCCGGCCGCTTCGGGGCTCATATACTCAAAAATGTCGGAGAGATTGAAGCGAGAGGGCCTGACGCCTTCCGCTGCGAGATCCTCGGTCGCGGTTTCCAGTGCGCTCAGACGCCATTCAAGACGGTTCACCCGGGTGCGGATCGCATCAAAGTGCGCTGGGCGGAGCGCCAAGGGCAAAGCGTCCCCGAACGTCCCTTTGAGGATCCAGTGGAGATAGGGGTTCTCCCAGGGCTCAAGCTCGACGAGCGCGTGCCGGGTCCGCTCGGTCAAATGCGCCGCGGGTCCGCCTTCCACATGGTCGAAAAACGCTTTGTCCCGACCCAACAACCCCATGACGGGGCGGGAGAAAAACACCGCGAACATCAGCCGCCACCGCCAGCTCGCCCACTGTGTGTGGTAGAATGCGCCACGCGAACCGCGGTCGCGCGGCGTGAACAGCGCGTCGACGGTTCCTCCGCCATGCACGAGCGGCAGCGCATAGCGGCGGAAATGCCGAAAATAGCTTTCGAACTTGCCCAGCGGGCCAAAGCCGGACTTCTCAAGAAGGCCTCTCTGAGCGTCCCAAAACGCGCGGTGTTCATCCTCTCGCATGAGCGGACGGCAAGCGTCGTAAAGCGCGGCGCGGCGCGCGCTGGCGCGCGCGCCGTAGAGCTCCAGGAAGGCGGCATGGTCCAGCGCCTGATAGGCGGCTTGACGCAAGTCGACGCAGGCGAGTTGAGGACGGGAGAGATCGACGGCGAGGACGCGTGCGGGGTCGGCGGTGAGCATCGCAAACGCGTTGTCCCCGGCTGAGGCGATCGACACGCAGGCGTCGCCGGGCTGGATGTCCAGCGCCTCAAGCAGGATGTCGGCGTCCTCCCAACACATCGCATAGCGAACGCGGTCGAAGCTCGCGCGGGCGGAGATGTCCTCGGGCGCGTTCTCGGCGGGGGCGGCGCTTTGGTTCATGCAGCAGCTTCCGGCGCTGCGGCGACGGCCTCCTCGGGCTTGCGGACGATTCCCGTTGCGCCGTCGATTTCGATGATCTCGCCGTCTTCAATCCAGGCGCAGGCGTCGGTGAGGCCGATCACCGCGGGCAGGCCGATCTCCCGCGCAACGATGGCGGAATGGGAGAGCATGGAGCCGCGTTCGACGACCAGGCCGCTGGCTTGGGCGAATAAGGTGACCCAACCGGGATCGGTGAACGCCGCCACCAAGATGTCGCCTGGCGCAAGCGCCACGCCGGCGGGATCGGTCACCACCCGGGCCCGACCCGTCACCACCCCGGGGCAGCAGCCGAGCCCCTTCCGCGCGCCGGCTCCGACATCCTCGATCTCTGGGGGCGCCCCGCCGAGAACCGGCGCATACACCGCCAATCTGAGGGCGCCCACGCTCTCAAACCGGCGCGGCGGGGCGGTTGCGCGGCGTTGCGCGTCACACGCCTCGCGCCGGGCGCGCGCCAGCCCAGCGAGTTCCGCAGCGGGATAGGAGCCGTCAGCGGCGCCGCGCAATTCATCAAGGGTGAGGAAAAAGACGTCGCGTCCGGCGTCCAGTCGCCCCGCCGCCTCCAAGCGTTCGCCCATAGCCAGGAAAATGCGCCGCACGCGGCCGAACACGCGGGTGCGCTCGAACCGCATGTTCTCCCGATCGCGAATGCGCGCCGCGGCGGCTTTGGCGGCGCTGCGCAGCACCTGTCGGGAGAACGGGTTCTTCACCGGGGCGAGCAAGTCGGCCAGGGCGTCCTCGCCGTTCCCCGCCTCTGCGGCGCGCGGCGGGGCGGCCGCCGCTGCGGCGACGGCGCGGTAGAGGCTCCCGGGGTCCTCATGCAGGGTCGCAACTTCCAGCTTAAGCTCCGCAGCGCAGCGGTCGCCGAATTTCGCCAGATACGCTTGCAGCGCGGTTTGGAGTTCCGGGGCTGTGTCCAGCGCATGTGCGACCGTCTCCGGGTCGGCCTCGGCGAGCGCGGCTTGGAGGTCGGGGCGGTCGGCGATTAGCGCGGCCATCGCGGTGATGAGCTTCACCGGCTCAGCGCTCACGACCCCGCCTTGGTCGACCAGCGCGGCGTTGAGGCGGCCGCCATCGGCGTCTTCCGCCCATTTCGCAGCGCGGTTTTTCGCGACGCCGAACGCGATCATGCACCACAGATCGTTGACCAAGGGCGGCGTCCAGCGCTTGAGAAGCGCCTCAGACAGCCGATCATACTCCGCCAAAAGCGCGTCATAGGGCGCGCGGGAGAGGTCGGGCCCGCCCTCCAGCGCGGCGTCCACCTCAGCGTGGAAGCGCCTCACCCGTCCTTTGAGCCGCAGCCGCGCCCAAATCAGGCCCGTCGCTGCGCCGGCGAGCGCGAAACCACCGGCAATCTTTGACCATGCCGATGCGGCCGGCCTTTTAGCGATTTCTCGCGCGATGGCGGCGGGCAGCTCTTGGTCCACGCCCATCATCTGCTCCATGAAGGCCCGGTTCAGACCAAAGCCGGGCAGGAGCGCAAGCGCGCGGTACCAGTTGACGAGGTTGTAGTAGATCCGCCCGTCCACAAAGCCGATCATGTTTGCGAAGACGGCGGCGTTTTCGTCGACGCGCTTTTGGGACACGCCCAGAACGCGCGCAAGCTGGCGGTAAACGGCCTCATAGGCCCCGCGCGCGAAGGTGAACGTCAAGGGCGTGGTGACGCCGGGATAGCTCTCAACGATGTTTGAGTTGTCCCACAGGATGCGTGAGAGCCCCCCCAGCGCGAATGTCGTGATGGGGCGGGCCTGAAGCGCGACCAGCCGGCCTTGCTCTATCGCCCATTCCACGTCTTGCGGCGCGCCGAACGCGCTTTCCGCGGTGCGCGCCAGCGCGGCGACTGCGCGCGCTTGATCGTCGGTGAGGCACGCCGCATCGCCCGCCAACCGGCGTTCGCGCACCGCGCCGTCGGCGGCGACGCGGAAATCGTCGCCCGTCACCTCGCCATGGACGAGTTTGTCGGCGAGCCCGGGCACCGCTGAGACAACCGCGATGTCGGGGTCGCCGGTGATCGGATCGACGCTGAACGCCACGCCCGCCGCATCAGCCTTCGCCATGCGCTGCAGGATAACCGCGGGAGGGCCGGGGGCGGGCAAGTCGCGTTCGGCGCGATAGGCGCGAACCCGGTCAGAGAATCCTGAACGCCACACATCGGCGAGGCGGTCCGGCAGCGCCTCAACGCTCACGTTCAAAAAGGAATCGAACTGCCCGGCGAAGGAATGGCCCAGCCCGTCCTCATCCACACCGCTCGACCGCACCGCCAACGGCGCCCCATCGGGGGAGAGGCGTTTGGCGGCGGCGAGAACCGCGTCGCGCACCGCGTCGCTTGGGGTGAGCTCCGCCAGCGCCTCAAGGTCCCCGGACGCCGCTCGAGCGGCGCGCTCGGGGTCGACGCTGGCGTGGAACGCCGCGGGCGACACCGCGCACCAGGCCGGCGGCGGCAATCCCGCAGCGCCCAGCGCGGCGAGGCTCGCCGCCTTGCCCCCGACAGTCTCTCGGACCGCGTCCGGACCTGGCCAGATGACGAAGTCGGTCATATCGGCGCTGTGGCGAATGCGCCCGCCGCGGCGAGGCCCGCGAGCCAGGTCAAGCCGTACAGATTCGTCCCCGAGCCCAGGCGTTTTCCCGACCCGTCCGGCGGCGCGTCTTTGAGCAGCGGCCGGGCGAGGGCGGCGAGGCCCAACAGGCCGAAGGCGGGCATCACGGCGGTCCATCCCGCACCGGCGGCCTGCGCGGCGAAACCCAGCCCGACGATGGACAACGCGCAAGCGCCCAGAAGGGCGAAGACCGCGCGGCGGCGTCCCCAGAGCTTGGAATAGGTGAGAACGCCGTCTTCCTCGCCCTGGGGCGCCCGGATTTTTCGGGCGATTTCGAGCGCGACCCCGAGTGCGAAGACGCCCAACCCGGCGAGCGCGAAGGCTGAGAGATCCTCCGTCCAGCCCGGGACGGCCAACGCGGCGATGGAGGGCGCCGCGGCGAGCCAGGCGATTAGCGGCAAGATCAGCATGTGAGAGAACAGCGTCAGGATGGGCGCGCGCGACAGCTGCTTGGGAAAAAAGAACTCCGCCGTCATCAGCGCGAAATAGAGCTGCAAGCCCGACCACAGAAGAAACGGCCAGGCAGCGGCGAGCGACGCGAGAATCAGGAATTGCGCGATATAGGCCGCAAGCGCGACGCGCCGCAGCTCCGCCAAGGACACCAGCCCTCGAGGGACGGGGCGATAGGGGCGGTGGGCGGCGTCTTCTTCGATGTCCTTGTGCTCGTCAGCGATCCGCAGCAGCGCGAATTGCAGAAAGGCGAGGCCGAAGCCGGCGGCGATGGGGCCGATGTCCGGCCTGCCGCCGGAAATCCCCGCCGCGTAGAGCGAAGCCGCCGCCGCGAGCGCAATCGTCAGCGCCCCATGAGCGATGAGAGGGAAGCGTTCGCGCTGATAGACCCAAAGCCGAGCGGGCAGCGGAGCGTCGGCGGCGGTCATGGCGTGCCTTTCCCGCGCGCAAGCGAGGCGTGCGCGCGCGTGAAATGTCCCGCGGACAACGCCGCGATGATGGAGAGTTCGCCCGCAAGCGACAGCCCGGCGCACAACTCGGCGAAGGCGTCCGCGCCGCCGTCGCCTTGCAGCCCTAACAGCTGCAGGCAAGCCGCCGCCGTGGGCAATTTGGTTCCCCCGCCCACGGTGCCGACAATGAGATTGGGCAAGGTCACGCTGGCGTAAAGCGCATCCTCAGCGGGGTCGATTTCCAGGCGTGTGACCCCGACTGCGCCCTCCGCCACGGTTGCGACGTCTTGGCCGGTCGCAATGTAGAGGGCCGCGAGACCGTTGGAGACATGGCCCTGGGCGCCGATCTGGCCTGACATCACCCCGCCGATCGCCGACATGCGCCAATAGTCCACCATGGCTTCAGGGGTGGTATGCAGCTTCTTGCGCACCAAGGCCCGCGGCGCCCGAATTTCGGCGATCGCCTTTCGGCCGCGGACGCCTTGGAAGGACTGGGTGGTCGCCTTCTTGTCGCCTGAGAGGTTCGCCTCGACAAACCAACGCAGCGGGGTGATCGGGCAATGCGCGATGATGTGCGCGCAGGCTGCGTCGGTCGCGATGGTCACCATGTTTTGGCCAGACGCATCGCCGGTTTCATAGGTGAAGACGAGGAAGACGTGATTGCCCTCCATATTCACGGCGATATCGATAAGCCGCCCATGTCGGGTCGTGGCTTCGGCGGCTTGGGTGATGGGGTCGATGTTCCCTGCGACCCAATGAGTGAACAGGCCCGCTTCGCCGAGATCGCGAAACCGAAAACCCGGCGCGCGGGCGACCCCGCGGCTGAGCACGCAGGCCGCGCACCCCCCGGCGTTGGTGATCACGTCCGCGCCGCGGGCGTAGGACGCCACCAGCGCCGCCTCGCTTGTCGCCAGGGGCGCGAAATAGTCCGCCCGCTTTGCGACCCCGTTCACCCGCAGCGGACCGGCGAGCCCCACAGGCAGGCGGGCTTCGCCGATGAAATTCTCGATGTTCCCCGCATAAGCGCCCATGTCGGCGCGCGTGGCGTCGGTCAGCAGGGCCTCGCGGACGCCGTCAGGCGTGGACAACCGGGCCCAGCGCGCGCTCACGCGTTCTTCGGTGATGTCGCCGTGGTGGCGAACCCGCGGCGGCGCGGGCGCGTCGTTTTGCGCGAAGCGCGCCGCCAGCGCTTGGGGATCGCCCTTGGCCAACAAGGCTGCAAGCGTCCGCGCCGCGGTTTTGAAACTCACCGTCATTGCGAAGCTCCAACACTCCTCGCCGCGACACTGGCGGCGCCCGGCCCCGGTCACAAGTCGACATACAAGGGTGAGCCGGTTACCGGAACTTAAAGCCGCCCGCTCGCCACGCGAAACCGGGCGGGCTACAAATTCGCCCGACAAGCGAAGGGATGAACATGCGCGTCATCGGCATCGTGTTGACCGTCATCGCCGTGTTGTTGGCTGCAGGCGCGCTTTTGAGCGCCAGCCAGCACGCTTTCGAACTCGACTTCGCCGGGGCGGCCCCCACGATCACTGGGATTTATCGAGCGACGCTCGGCCGGCTGACCGCGTTCGTCTATGGGTTTTCGCCGGTGGCGCTGCCGGTTTGGCTTTCCGATTTGGCGGGCTTTTCGCTGATGGCCTCAGCGCTTCTGTTGCGTGGACCGGTGCGGGCGGCGCTGCATCGCGAGCCGGGCGCGGCGTTCCCGGCGTGGCTATTGAGCGCAGCGGTGTTCGGCTTCACGTTGCTGGGCGTGGTCTACGCGCTCATCTCCCAGCGCTTGCTCATCCGTAACCGCAATCCCGATCTCATCCCAACCCATGACGCGGCCTCAGCGGGGTTCTGGCCGGTCGTCGTCGCGGGGGGCGCGTATGCGTCGGGGCTGCTTTAAGGGAAGCTGAGAGCGGCTCAAAAGCCGCTGAAACGGGCGAACCCCTCCACCGGCTCGCGCGTCGTGACGAGCTTGGCGGTGGGATGATCGGGGTCGGGATAGCCAAGCGCCATGCCGCAATAGAGGAGTTCCTCCTCTTCCAAGGCGAAATGGGCGTGAAGACTGCGGCGCGTCATCGCCCAGGCTTCCTGCGCGCAGGTGGCCAGGCCGCGGGCCTCCGCGGCGAGCATCACCGCCATCATGAACATGCCCAAATGCGCCCATTGGCTATGGCCGAGTTTGGCGTCAATGACGAAGAAAAGCCCTACCGGCGCGTCGAAAAAGGCGTAGTTCCGGGCGAGATGGGCGAAGCGGGCGGTCTTGTCTTCCCGTGGGATCCCCAAAGTCGCGTAAAGGGCTTCGCCGTTTTCGAAGCGCCGCCCCCGATAGGGCTCCCACAGGCTTGGCGGGTAGACCAGCCGATCGCCCATTTCCCCGGCGGGGTTCGCGGCGAGTGCGTCCATCGCCAGCTTGCTGACCGCCTCGCGCTCTGCGCCGGCCACGGCGATGACTTTCCAAGGCTGCAGATTGCCGCCTGACGGCGCGCGCGAGGCGGCGGCGAGGATCTCGCGCACCGTCGTCGCTTCGACCGGATCTGGTAGAAAGCCGCGGCAAGAGCGGCGGCGCGCCAGAACGTCGCTTAGGGTCGGTTCGGTCATGGGGTGGAACGCGTCAAGGCTTGCATGACGACCCCGCAAAGCCGGAACGGTCGCCAGTCGATCCGAAGCTGATAGCCGAACGGACGGGCGGGACCCCAAGCCGCATCCGTCCAAGGGTCGTCTGGCCTCCATTTGTGCTGAGCCGGCAGCGCATCGATGGAGGCGTCGAGCTTCGGCGTCGCGCGGCAATAGAGATGATGCCCTTGATGCACGAGGCGGAATTGGGCGAGCGGATAGGGCAGGCCGGGGACGATGAGAGCGGCGTCCGAGCCTGGCGGGCCAAGCCGCCATTCCGCAGGGGCGGGGCGGGGGAGAGAGGGCTCGGCGACCGGATAGGGCGCATGGGCGATCGCCGCGTCGTCGCCTTCGCCGACACGCAAGCGGAGAATCCGCGGCTGGGCTTCGACGTCCTCGCTCACACCGAGAAACTGGTCCCGCAGCCGCAGGAGCTCTTGGCGTTGGGATTGTTGATTCGAAAGGCCGCGCCGATGATCTCATCGACAAAATCGATTTCGGAGCCCGCCAAAAACGGCAGCGAGACGTCGTCGATGACGACCTTCGCCCCATCCCGCTCGATCACCAGGTCGTCGCTTTCTGGTTCATCAGCGAAATCAAAAGCGTAGGAAAAACCCGAGCAGCCGCCGCCATTCACCGCCACGCGCAGAAAGCGTCGGCCTTGCTCGGCCATAATCGCATTGATGCGGCGGGCGGCCCGTTCGCTCAGGGTCACCGAGGGCGCAGTTTCGCTCATTTGCTGGATCTCCCGTTTCACCAGGGGCGCGAGTCCGTCTATTGAGACTCATATGGATACGACAGCCGCCTTGGAGAAGACAGGCCGCGCCCCCGGCGAGCGCTGGCGCGCGTCCTATGCGAGCGATCCGCAACGGTCGCGCGGACGCCGCCATCGCGAGGCGGAGAGCGAAACGCGCTCGCCGTTTCAGCGAGACCGGGACCGGATCATTCACTCCGCCGCCTTTCGACGATTGATGTTGAAGACGCAAGTCTTCGTCGCCCATGAAGGCGACCACTATCGCACGCGGCTGACCCATTCCTTGGAAGTCGCTCAGATCGCACGGTCGATATCGCGCGAGCTCGGCTTGGACGAAGAATTGGCCGAGGCCTTGGCGCTCGCCCATGATTTGGGACATCCGCCCTTCGGCCATGCCGGCGAGACCGCGCTCGCCCAAGCCATGGAGCCCTATGGCGGCTTTGACCACAACGCCAACACCTTGCGGGTGCTGACGGAGTTGGAGGCCCGCTACGCCGAGTTCGACGGTCTGAACCTGACCTGGGAGACGCTAGAGGGCATCGTCAAGCACAACGGCCCCGTCGTTCCCTCGGGCAAAGATTTGGGCTCCGCGCCGTGGGCGTTCACCGCCTATGCCGGCTGGGCCGATTTAGAGCCGCACTCCCATGCGAGCTTAGAAGCCCAAGTCGCCGCGCTGGCCGACGACATCGCCTACAACAATCACGACATCGACGACGGGCTGCGCGCAGGGTTGTTCAAGGCCGGGGACCTCTATCCCTTACCGTTTGTGGGCGATGTTTTCGCCGAAGTGATGGAGCGCTATCCCGGGGTTCGCGAGGAACGGCTCATCCATGAATCGGTGCGGCGGATCATCTCACGGATGATCGCCGACTGCGTGTCCGAGACGCGCCGGCGCGTTGAGGACATGGGGTTGCAGACGGTCGAGGACGTCCGCGCCGCCGACAAACCGGTCGCGGCGTTCACCGCCGAGCGGCTTGAAGCGGAGAAATCGCTGCGGTCGTTCCTTTGGGAGAACATGTATCGGCACTACAAAGTGAATCGCATGATGAGCCGCGCGAAACGCGTGATCCGCGATCTTTTCGCCGCATTTCTGGAGGATCCAAGTTTGTTGCCGACGGAATGGCGGCGGCGGGCCGGACCGCCGGGCGAGGAAGCCACCGCGAGGCTTGTTTGCGATTATGTGGCGGGGATGACGGATCGATTTGCGATGGAGGAGCATCATAGGCTCTTCGCGCTTGATCAGGCGATGTAACCTGACGTGAAGCATCGCCGCAGTTTGGTGTTCGCGCGCCGTCGACGCGCGTCGGCCGCGAAGGTCAGGTGAGGGCATGAGCTACGCAGAGCGGGGCGCATACACGCCAGGACGAGACGCTGACGGCGTCCCCTATGACGATGCCGACGAGGAGGCTCGCGGCCGCGGGCCGCTGCTTTTGGGCGTCGCCGCCGCGGTGGTGGTGGCGTTCTCCGCCGTGATCTGGAGCGCGTATCATCAAGGCGTGCGCGAAGGCGGCCGCGATGCGCCGCCGCTCATTCTCGCCGATGAACAGCCCTTCCGCGAACGTCCCGCCAATCCCGGCGGGGAGCCCACCCCCCATCTCGATATCGAGGTGTTCGAACGGCTCGAGGGCGCCGGTGCGGACGCGACCGCGCGCGCGCAAGCGCCCGCTATCGAGCTAAGCCCTGAAGAGGACGCCGCCCCCGCCGAGGGCGAGGCGAGCGAAGAGACGGTGGAATTCGCCGGGGAGGTCGACCTCGCGGAGGTGAGCCTCGAAACCGAGCCCGCCGACCCTGACCCGCCCGCCGCGGAGACACAAGCCGAAGCGGACGATCCGCCGGAAGAGGCGGCGCCCGAGGCGGAGGACGCGACGGTGGAATTCGCCGGCGCGTTCGAGCCGGACGCCCCGCAAATCCGCCTTCGGCCCGCCCCCCCTGGGGAAGCCGCAGCGGAGGCTGTGGCTGAAACGGTCGCGGAGGCCGCGAGCGAGCCGCAAGACAGCGTTGTTCGGGAGGTCCCGCCCGTGGCGAACGCCGAGGGTCCGCTCTATTACGTGCAGCTCGCCTCCCACCGCAGCCGCGAAGCCGCGGAAAACGATTGGTTCCAAATCCAAAGCGAAAGCGCGGATCTTCTGGGGGAACGCCAGCCGCTCATCATTGAGGTGGATTTGGGCGACAGAGGCGGGGTCTGGTACCGAATTCGGCTTGACGGCTTTGAGGACCGGACTGACGCGAACGCGTTCTGCGACTTGTTGCGCGGGCGAGGCCAAAACTGCCTGACGGTGCGAAGTTGAGCGCGCGCGCCTGCATATTGGGCTGTGCGGGGACGTCGTTGAGCGCTGATGAGCAAGCGTTCTTCGCCGACGCCGACCCTTGGGGCTTCATCGTTTTCGCACGCAATGTCGAGAGCCCCGACCAGCTGCGGGGGCTGACGGCCGCATTGCGCGAGACCGTGGGGCGTGATGCCCCGGTGTTCGTGGACCAGGAGGGGGGACGGGTTCAGCGGCTTAAGCCTCCGACTTGGCGGGGGGCGCCGCCGGCGGCGGCGTTCGGCCGGCTCTACCAACGCGACGCTGAGGCGGGGCTGGAGGCGACCCGGCTCAACCACCGGCTTCTCGCCCATGAGCTGCGGGCCGTCGGGTTGGACTGCGATTGCGCGCCCTGTGCGGATCTTCGCATCGAAGGGGCCGACCCGATCATCGGGGATCGCGCTTTTTCGACCGAACCCGCCGACATCGTCGCGCTCGGTCGCGCCGCGCTTGAGGGTTTGGCCCAGGGCGGGGTCGCCGGGGTGATCAAACACATTCCCGGTCATGGCAGGGCGGATGTGGACAGCCATGAAAAACTGCCCGTCGTGACCGCCTCGGCCGAGGCGCTCTCCCGCGACATCGCCTGCTTTGAGGGGCTCGACGACGCTCCAATGGCGATGACGGCTCATGTGGTTTACGCGGCCTGGGACGCGGAACGCCCCGCCACCACGTCGGCCCGCGTCATCGCCGACGTCATCCGGAGCGATATCGGGTTTGAGGGGCTGTTGATGAGCGACGACCTCTCGATGAAGGCGCTTGAGGGGAATATGGCTGCGCGCGCCAAGGCCGCGTTCGCCGCTGGATGCGACATGGCGTTGCACTGCAATGGGGATCCCGCGGAGATGGAAGCGGTGGTCGGCGCGTCGCCTCGGTTGTCCGGTGAGGCTCTGCGACGCGCGGACGCTGCGGCGGCGGCGCGCGGGACGCCGGACGACATCGACCCCCAGGCGGCGCGGGCGCGGCTCGACGCGCTTCTGGCTCCTTTGCTCGGCGGAGCGAGCGTATGAAACGACGAGGGCCGGGTTCCAAACGGGTCGCTTCGGCCAATCAGCTCGACCTGTTCGCCGCGGCTGAGGAGGCCGCCGCCGACGGCACCGGCTTCACCGTTGATCTGGAGGCCTTTGAGGGCCCGCTTCATGTGCTTCTCGCGCTCGCCCGGACCGAGAAACTGGACTTGTTGGAAATCGCGATCGACGAACTCGTCGATCAGTATCTCATCTTCATGGACGCCGCCCGTCAGGTGAAGCTGGAGCTCGCTGCGGACTATGTGGTGATGGCCGCCTGGCTCGCTTTGCTCAAATCCCGGCTGCTCCTGCCCAAGCCCGAAACGCCGGAGGACGATACGCCCCCGGAAGAACTCGCCCGCCGGCTCGCCTTCCGCCTGCGTCGCCTCGAAGCCATGCGCGTCGCCGCCCAGCGGCTTGAAGAGCAGGATCGCGACGGGCTTGAGGTGCACGGGCGAGGCGCGCCGGAACCCTCGGTGCGCATGGTGCGGGAATGGGATGCGAGCCTGTTTGACTTGCTGAAAGCCTATGGCCGGCGGCGTTCCCAGACCGCCCAAGCGCGAGTGCGCATACCCAGGCCGAACGTTTACGCCTTGGATGACGCGCGGCGTCGCCTCGATCAAGAACTCGCCGCGGCCAAAGACTGGCGCTCGCTGGACGACTTGGCTCCCGGCGAGGCGGCGTTTTCCGGTTCGCCGCCGCCAAAGGCGTCCCGGCGCGCGAGCGCCTTCGCCGCAGCCCTCGAACTCGCCCGGGATGGTCGGGCCGACATGCGACAAGATGGCGCGTTTCGCCCGCTCTATCTGCGCGGGCGGAAGAGACTGGAGACGGTTTCGTGACCGGAGAAAGCGAAACGCTGAAGAAGATCGAGGCGGCGGTGCGCGCGCTCGCCCGGGAAGACGGACCGGCCGGGCATGCGGTGGCGCGCGCCGCCCCCGAAACCGCCGCCTTGGAACACCGGCGTTTGTTGGAAGCGATTTTGTTCGCCGCGGCTGAACCGCTCGACACCGAAACCCTGCGCGCGCGCTTGCCGCGGGACGCCGATGTATCGGCCTTATTGGCCGAGCTGAGCGAGGTTTACGCCGGCCGCGGGGTGAACCTCGTTCGGGTCGCCGAGAAATGGCGGCTCCAGACCGCGCCCGACCTTGCGCCGTATTTGGTGCAAGAGCGCAAAGAGCCGAAAAAGCTCTCCCAGGCCGCGCTCGAGACGCTGTCCATCGTCGCCTATCACCAACCCGTCACCCGAGCGGAAATCGAAGAGGTGCGAGGGGTCGCGGTGTCTAAGGGCTCGCTCGACCAGCTTTTCGAGATCGGATGGGTGAAGCCGCGCGGCCGCCGGCGCACGCCAGGCCGACCGCTGACCTATGCGACCACCGACGCCTTTCTGGTCCATTTCGGTTTGGAGTCGCTGGAAGATTTGCCGGGCAAGGACGAGTTGAAAGCCGCGGGGCTCCTCGACGCCCGTTTGCCGCCCGACTTTGACGTGCCCGATCCAAGCCGGTCGCTTGGAGAGGGTGAGGGCGGACCGCTGGACGGCGAGGCGGACTTCGCCGCCGATGGCGCATTTCATACCGACTTTTTGGAAGACGAGGACGGCGCGTAAGCCGCGGCCTCGCGTTGCTTCAGGGCAAAGCCGGCGTTACGTCTAGAGCGCTCGACCGGCGCGTTGCGCCGAAAATGGAGGACGTGGTCCCGTGGGCGGCATCGGCATTTGGCAAATTCTCATCGTCTTGGCGTTGGCTCTGTTGTTGTTCGGCGGTCGCGGACGGATTTCCTCGATCATGGGCGACTTGGCGAAAGGCATCACCAGCTTCCGCCGCGGCCTGAAAGAAGGGGAAGACGAGCAAACCCCGACCTCTGACCAGCCGCGCTCGCTGAACGAACCGGGCCGCGGGGAAACAGTCGACGTCACGCCTGAGCGCGACAACGCCGATCGCTGACGGCCATGCTCCCGTCTTTCGGCTTTGCGGAATTCTTCGTGGTCATGGCGGTGGCGCTCATCGTCGTGGGGCCTCGCGATTTGCCGAAACTGATGCGGCAGCTCGGCGGCTTCGCCCGGAAAGCCCGGGGGTTGGCGGAGGAGTTTCAGCGCTCTTTCGACGAAATCGGCCGGGAAGCGGAGTTGGACGAGTTGCGGCGCGAGATCCAAGAGATCAAGCGGCTCAACCCCATGAATGAGATCCGCCGGCCGTTCGAAGACGCTCAGCGCGAAATGATGACCGGCCCCGCGCCGGCCAAACCGCCAGGACCGCCAGAGCCCGACGACGACCGCGAGGAAGCCGTCGCCGCGTCCTCCTCCTCAGAGCCAAACCCGAAAAAGAGCTGACGCCCCGTGACGAACGACGTCATCGAAACGGGCGCGAGCGAGGACCCGCCGGATGAGGTCGAAGCCTCTCGCGCGCCGTTGCTCGATCATTTGCTTGAGCTCCGTCAGCGTTTGGTGGCCGTCCTCATCGCCATCGGCGCAGGGTTCATCGTCTGCTTCATCTTCGCGCCGCAGATCTACAACGTGCTTTTGGGCCCCTTTGAGCGGGAGGCCCGCGAAATCGCCATCACCCGGGAAAACTCCGCCATTGAACGGGCGATGGTGGATTTGGACGGCGTCAGCGGGTTGCCCGGTTTGCAGGCGCGCATCGCTCGGGTGGCGGCGAGCGCCGCGGAAGGCCGCGTCATTTATGGTCAGGGGCTCGACTTCGCCGCCTGGGGCGAAGACGCGACGCTGCCCCAAGCCAGCGATCTCGATATCGCCGCGCCGGGCCGACCGATCGTCATCGATCTCGCCGACGGGGAAACCCGCCTCGCCAACACCATCGCCATGCGTGAGGTGACGATGGATCTCTACGCTGTCGTCGAGCTTTTAAACGCCGGAGGCGCGGATATCATCGAGGCGACCGCGGACGGCGCGCCGACAGGCGTGTTCGCTGGGGTTTCGCGCGGGTTCTTGGACGGCATCGTGCCCACCGAGGCGGGAGAGCGACGGCTGACCGAAGCCGAGCTCAGGCTGATTTTCACCGCGCCGCTTGAGTTCTTCTTCGTGAAACTCAAGCTGGCCCTGTTCGGTGCAGTCATACTGTGTTTTCCATTCATCGCGTACCAGGTTTATAAGTTCGTTGCGCCAGGTCTCTACAAAAATGAAAAGCTGGCGTTTCTGCCCTTCATGGTCGCGGCGCCTGTCTTGTTCACGATGGGCGGGGCGCTCGTATATTATTTCATTCTGCCCTTTGTTCTGAGTTTTGCGCTCGGCCAGGAGCAAGTGACAGGCGCGGGTGCGGCGATTGAGCTTTTGCCGAGAGTGTCTGAGTATCTGACTTTGGTCACCACATTGATTCTGGCGTTCGGCTTTTCGTTTCAGCTGCCGGTGGTGCTGACCTTGCTGGGGTGGGTGGGCATCGTGTCATCAGAGCAGCTGGTCGGTTTCCGGCGTTACGCCATCGTCGCCACTTTCGCCTTCGCCGCCTTTCTCACCCCGCCCGACCCGATTTCTCAGATCGGCTTGGGCGTCGCGATCCTGCTGCTTTATGAGCTGTCGATCCTGATCGTCCGGATGGTCGAACGCCGCCGGGAAGCCGAAGAAGCCGAGGCCGGCGCGGCCTGAGCCGGCTGGACCCTCACCGGCGATGCGCGCTATCACGCCGGCGCTTCGCTCCAAGGACGCTCTCCCATGCATGACATTCGCGCGATCCGGTCCGACCCGGACGCCTTTGACGCCGGTCTCGCCCGTCGCGGCGCCGCTCCCGTTTCCGCCGACCTCTTGGCGCTGGATGAGAAGCTCCGCGCCTCGGTGACCGCGAAACAGGAAGCCGAAACCGCGCGCAATGCGGCGTCCAAAGCGATCGGCAAGGCCAAGGCGTCCGGCGATGAGACGGAGTTTGAACGCCTGCGTGGCGAAGTCGCGCGCCTCAAAGAGGTGATGGAGCAGGAAGGCGAGGCCGAAGACGCCGCGCGGGCCGCGCTTGAGGGCAAGCTCGCCGTCCTTCCGAACATCCCCGCCGATGACGTGCCCGACGGACCCGACGAAAGCGCCAATGTGGAGGCGCGCCGCTGGGGCGAACCCAAAAGCTTTGATTTTGATGTCAAAGACCATGTGGCGCTCGGCGAAGGCCTCGGCCAGATGGATTTCGAGACCGCCGCGGCCATGTCCGGCTCGCGTTTCGTGTTGCTCACCGGCCAGCTCGCCCGGCTCGAACGCGCGCTCGCCCAGTTCATGCTCGACCTGCATGTGAGCGAGCATGGCTATACGGAAGTAGCCCCGCCGTTCCTGGTCCGCGACAACGCGCTGTTCGGGACAAGCCAGCTGCCGAAGTTTGAAGAGGACCTCTTCAAAGCGACGACGGATCACTACCTCATCCCCACCTCCGAAGTTCCGGTGACCAATATCGTGGCCGGGCGCATCGTCGAGGAAGCCACGCTGCCGCGGCGTTACACGGCCTGGACGCCGTGTTTCCGGTCCGAAGCCGGCTCGGCGGGGCGGGACACGCGCGGCATGATCCGCATGCACCAGTTCCAAAAGGTCGAGCTGGTCTCCATCGTCAAACCCGAAGAGGGCGAGGCGGAGCTGGAGCGCATGACGCGCTGCGCCGAAACCGTGCTGCAGCGTCTAGAGCTGCCTTATCGGGTGATGACGCTGTGCGCGGGGGATATGGGTTTCGCCGCGCGCAAGACCTATGACCTCGAAGTGTGGCTCCCAAGCCAGGAGACCTATCGCGAAATCTCCTCTTGCTCGGTCTGCGGGGACTTTCAGGCGCGGCGCATGAACGCGCGCTTCCGCCGGGACGGCGAGAAAAAGCCGGAGTTCCTCTGCACGCTGAATGGGTCCGGCGTCGCCGCCGGCCGCGCGCTTGTCGCCCTGTTGGAGAACTACCAACAAGCCGACGGATCGGTCGTCATCCCCGACGTTTTGCGACCCTATATGGGCGGAGCGACGGGGATCGTCCCGGCGCATTAACGATTTGTGACCGAGCGAGGCCTTGCCACGCTGGCGGAAAATCGCATCCATCTCAGCGGCAGTCGAAGACAGCGGCGCACAGCGCGTCTGATGAACGAAAGGACGCGGCCGATGATCCCCGACAATCCCCGCATCATGGTGACCAATGACGACGGCGTGGACGCCGCCGGCATTAAGACGCTTGAAGAAATCGCCGCGGAGATGTCCGACGATGTCTGGGTCTGCGCGCCCGCGCATGAACAGTCCGGCGCGTCGCGCAAGATGTCTTTGTCAGAGCCTATTCCTGTCCGGCGCTTGGACGACCGGCGCTTTGCGGTGTTCGGCACGCCGTCCGACGCGGCGTTTTTGGGCATCCATGACCTGATATGCGACAAGCGCCCGGACTTGGTGCTCTCCGGGGTCAATCGCGGTCAAAACCTCGCCGAGGACGTCACGGTGTCGGGCACGATCGCCGCGGCGTTTCAGGCCATGCAACTCGGCATCCCCGCGGTGGCGTTTTCCCAGACCTTTTTCTGGCGGGACGGCGCCAAACCGCCTTACGAAACCGCGCGCGCTCACGCCCCGGACTTGCTGCGTCGCCTGATTAAAGCGGGCTGGCCTGAGGACGTGGTGCTGAACGTGAACTTCCCCGATTGCGCGCCCGATGAGGTGAAAGGCGTGGCCGTCACGCGGCATGGCCGGCGGGATCAATGGCGGATGCACGCTGAGCGACGGCAAGACCTCCGGGGGCGGGACTATTATTGGCTGGGCTTTGAAGGCAAGCGGTCAAACACCGCGCCGGGGGAAGACCTGCACGCGGTTTACGGCAATGAGATTTCGGTGACGCCCCTGCGGCTCGACCTCACCCATGAGGACACCCGCGCCCATCTTCAGGCGGCCCTCGGCGCCGCGTCGGCGGACGTCTAGCGGTTAGCTAAGGCTAATACTTCGTTGAAGAATCGAGCCATAGCGTGTGGATCATGGTTATCCGCACGCTGTTCCGCTCCATCGCTCTGGCAGGCGCTTTCGCGCTCGTCGCTTGCCTGCCCCCGCGTGCGCCCGCGGAAATCGAGTATCGCTCGGGCGGGCGCGCCGGAGCCGGCCCGCCCCATTCCGTCGCCACCGCGCCGCCGCAGGAAGAACCCGCCGAGACGCGCGTGGCGGTGATCCCCGTTTCGCCGGCCCCCATGACCGCGGCCAGACCAGATGACACCGCCGTTCCGCCATCCGCGCCGGGGGTGGAAACGCTGAGCGGAGATACGATTGTCGTTCAGGAGGGCGAGGGGCTGTACCTTCTAGCGGAACGGCATATGACCAGCTTGCGCGCGCTGATTGAGCTCAATGATCTCCAGCCGCCGTTCCGCCTGAGCCAAGGTCAGACCTTGCGCCTCCCCGCGCCCAATACGCATGTCATCGCGCCAGGCGAGACATTGTACGGCGTCTCTCGGCGCTATCGCATTCAGCTGCGCTCGCTCGCCTATTTGAATGACATTGAGCCGCCTTACGCGGTTTCGCCAGGTCAGGCTTTGGTGTTGCCCGCTCTGGCGCGGGATTGGGAGGCGACGGCTGCGCCCGTTCTGGCGAATGGCCCGGTCGATATCTCTCCCCCGCAAAATCCATCCGCCCCTGAACCGGACGAGGCCCAGGAGAGTGCGGCTCCGCCGTCGCGCTTCGCTTGGCCGCTTGACGGGCCGGTCGTTGAGGGCTTCGGCGTTCAAGAACGCGGCCGTCGGCATGACGGCGTCAACATCGCCGCGAGTGCGGGCGATGCGGTGCGCGCGACCGCAGACGGGTCGGTGGTCTATGCGGGTGACGAACTGGCAGGCTATGGGCGGCTCTTGCTCATCCAACATGACGGGGGATGGGTGTCGGCCTACGCGCATAATCAGACGCTGCGGGTGAGCGAAGGCGCGGTCGTCCGTCAGGGCGACGTGATCGCAGAGGCCGGCGCCACGGGGGCCGTCGACGACCCGCAACTGCATTTCGAACTCCGCCACCAAGGCCGGCCGGTGGATCCTTTCCGGCATCTTCCGCAGCGGGCGGGCTGAGCCTCCCGCCTTTCGCCGCATTCCCAGCGTATGGCCGCGACCCCGGGGTAGGAGGAACAAGCGGTGACGCGACGGGTTCTCACGATAGTCGCAGCGGCGGCGGCTTTCTTGGCGTCTTTGACGCCGTGCGCGGCCCTGGCGCAAAACGCCGCGCCTGACCAGGGCGGGGTCGCCCTGGTGCTTTTGGTGGAGGCGCCGGAAGACGCCTCAATCCCGGTGACGGTTCGGGAGACCGCCGAGGCGTTGCGTGAGCGGCTCCGCGAGCACCACCATCGCGTCGGCGCGGAAGCGGATGCTGCGGTGGAGGGCGGCCGGATTGTGGTCACCGCCGCACCCGGCGCTTCAATCGCCGAGCTGCGCGATTTGGTCACGCGCAACACGGATTTCGGCCTGCATGTGGTCGCCGACCCGAAGGATGCAAGACGCCGCGTGGAAACCTTAAGCGCGCCGGACGAACCTGACGGGCGGCTTGCGGTCTTCCCTGCTGCGCTGAGCGGGAACGTTATAGAGGCCGCACGGGCGGGGTGGTCGGACTATAACGGCGCGCCCCAGATCGAGATTACGCTGCGAGATGAGGCGAGCGAACGCTTCTGCGCGCTCACCCGGGCGCATGAGGGGGAGCGCATCGCCATTGTGGTTGACGGCGAGGTCTTGTCCGCCCCGCTTGTGCATACGCCGATTTGCGCCGGCGCGATGGTCGTGACCGGCGGCTTTTCGACCGAACAGGCCAGGGACTTGGCCGACGCGCTTCGCTGGACGCTGCCTGCGCGGGTCTCGGTGCTTGAACAGCGGATCGTGGGCCCGGCCAAACGGCGCTGAGCGGGCGTCATCGCGCCGCGGATTGCATTCGCAAGCACGGAGCCTATAGTCCGCGCCGACGTCGACGCGCGCACGGATCGCGCGCCCTCCGGGATTCTCTCATGAAAGCTCTCTCACTAACAGCGCGCGCGGGCGCGCTCGGATTGGCGGCGGCGCTCTTGACCAGCGGGGTCGCGCATGCCGCGGCGCCTGCCGGCGGCTTGACCGCTACTCTCATCAATTTCTTGCCGATCATCCTGATCGTCTTGATTTTCTGGTTCTTGATCATTCAGCCCCAGCGCAAGCGCATGCGCGAACATCAACAGATGATCGCCAATCTGCGCCGTGGGGATCACGTGGTCACCGGCGGCGGCTTTATCGGCAAAGTGGCGAATGTGTCGGACGACGAAGCCACCGTCGAGATCGCCGACGGCGTCAAAGTTCGCGTGGTCAGATCGACCATCCAAGACGTGACGTCGAAAACCCAGCCGGCGCCGGCCAACGACTCCGAACCCTCGTCCAACGAGCAATAGGCGCGTTCGGCTCATGCTCTACTTCGCCCGCTGGAAAACGGCCCTCGTTCTGTTCTTAGTCTTTTTGGGCGCGTTGTTCGCCGTCCCCAACCTCACGTCGCCCGAAGCGCGGTTCGTGGAGGACGCGGAGACCGGTGAGCTTACGCCGCGCGGGGTATGGCGGTTTCTGCCGAACACGTCGCTCAATCTGGGTCTCGACCTGCGCGGCGGCGCGCACCTCCTTATGGAGGCCGATATGGCTGCGCTTGCTGAGCTGCGGCTGGAGCGGGTGATCGACGATGTTGCGCGGCTTTTGCGCGAGGCCGACGTGCGCGCGGGCGGATATGAAGTCGTGCCAAACGATGTCGCCACCGACGTCGTGCTGCGGTTCACGGTGTTGAACGAAGACCAGATGACCGCAGCGCTGGGCGCGCTTGATGCGTTGCCCCAGCCGCTCGAACGGCTGAGCGACGCCACGGACCTTGAAATCCGCAGCGCTGAAGGCCGAGAGGTCCGCATCGCCATGACCCAGGCTTGGCTCAACCTGGAGCGACGCACGGCGGTCAATGACAGTATCGAAGTCATCCGCCGGCGGGTTGACGCTTTAGGGGTGACTGAACCGTCCATCCAACGCCAGGGCTTGGAGCGGGTGCTCGTTCAGGCCCCCGGCGTTGAAGACCCTCAGCGCTTGCGCGACATCATCGGCCGGACCGCGCAAATGACCTTCCATATGGTCGCCTCCGACGACCCCCGCGAAATCGACCAAGCGCTTGAAACCGAACGCGTTTCGCCGCGTCAGCTGCTCCTGCCCACCGAAGAGCCCGCCGAGCCCTATCTGCTTGTCGAGCGGCTGCCGCGTATGAGCGGTGAGGACCTCACCCGAGCGAGCCAGGGCTTCAACCAAAACCCGGACTCCGTGAATTTCGGCGAGCCGGTGGTGAACTTCAGTTTCAGCTTGTCCGCCGGTCGTCGCTTTTGCGAACTGACCCGCAACAACGTGCAGCGGCGTTTCGCCATCGTGTTGGACGGCAATGTCATCAGCGCACCGAATATTCGCTCGCCGATCTGCCAAGGCCAGGGTTTCATCGAGGGCTCGTTCACTATCGCGGAGGCGGAGGATCTGTCGTCGTTGCTGAATTCCGGCGCTCTTGCGGTGCCGTTGGAAGTCATTCAGCAGCGCTCTGTGAGCGCTGAACTCGGCGCGGACTCCGTCATCGCCGGGCGCAACGCCATGATTATCGGTTTCGTCGGTGTGATCGCATTCATGCTCGCCGCATACGGGCTGTTCGGCGTGTTCTCGAACACAGCGTTGTTCGCCAACGTCATTCTGATACTCGGCGCCTTGTCGGGCTTGCAGGCGACGCTGACTTTGCCCGGCATCGCGGGCATCATTCTCACCATCGGCATGGCGGTGGACGCCAACGTGCTCATCTTCGAGCGAATACGCGAGGAGATACGAAACGGGCGAACGCCGGCCAATGCGGTGGAGGCGGGCTACTCCCGCGCGCTCACAACGATTTTGGACGCTAACATCACCACGCTCATTGCGGCGATCGTGTTGTTCCAGGTCGGCTCTGGTCCTGTTCGGGGCTTTGCGGTGACGCTCGCCATCGGCATCGTCACTTCGGTGTTCACCGCCTTCGTGCTTTCTCGGCTCCTGGTGTCGTGGTGGTTCACGCTCCGCCAGCCGCGCACGCTGGCGGCTTAAGGGGGGCGCGCGATGGCGTTCGGTCTCATTCGCAAGCTCCCCGACGGCGCGGGCATCGACTTTTTGCGGTGGCGCATGGTCGCCTTCGCCGTCTCGGGCGTGTTGGCGTTGGCCTCAATCGCCATCGTCGCCGCCCAGGGGCTCAATTTCGGCATCGACTTCCGCGGCGGGGTCGCCATCCAGGCTGGGGTTCCGCAAGCCGCAGACGTGCGCGATTTCATCGGCGGGCTCGACCTTGGGGACGAGGTCGCAACCGAGATCACCGAAGACCCTGAGAGCCGGCTGTTGAGCATTGGCTTTGCGGGAACGGGCGCGGTGCAGGCCGCCGAGCGCGCCGAAGCCGCCATGGTCGGCGAGGGCGAGGAGGGCGACCGTTCGGGCGGCCGTTTCGCCTGCGCCGCCTCTCAAGGTGTTGCGGAGACGGACGCTGGGGCGAGCCTCGTGTTCAGCCTGCCGCCGAACTTGCCTGACATCGCGATTATTCG
>CAZABJ010000007.1:10578-31822 GCA_964483375.1 uncultured Caulobacterales bacterium | reverse complement strand
CGCTCGGGCGTGCTGGCGATGGTGATCGCGCTCGCTTTGATCCTCATCTACATCGCTTGGCGGTTTGAGGTCCGGTTCGCACTCGGGGCCATTGCGGCGCTCGTGCATGACGTCGTGCTCACCATCGGGATGTTCGCGCTCACGCAGCTGGAGTTCAACCTCTCCACCGTTGCAGCGATCTTGACCATCATCGGCTACTCCTTGAACGACACCGTGGTCGTGTATGACCGCATCCGTGAAAAGATGCGAAAATACAAGAAGATGGACTTGCCGGAGCTGTTGAATCTCGCGATCAACAAGACGCTCTCGCGCACCATCATGACCTCCGTCACCACCTTGTTGGCCTTGATCGCGCTGGTTCTCTTCGGCGGCCCCGTGTTGTTCGGCTTCGCCATCGCGCTGATTTGGGGCGTGGTGATCGGCACCTACTCCTCGATCTTCATCGCCGCGCCGTTCCTGCTTCTGACAGGCGCCCGCAGCTCTTCTTTCTCCGAGGAGGAAGGCGAGGGGGCCAGTCCCGCGACGACGCCGTGAGCGGGGAGCAGGAGCCCGCACGCCCCGGCTTCATCGCGTTCCCCGCGCTTGAGGCTTACGGCGACGGCGGCTTCCGGATCGCGGGCCGTCGCTATGTGGGGTCGGTGCTCATTCTAAATGGCGAAGTCGCATCCTGGTCGCCGGCCGCGTTGGACGCGCTGAGCCCGGCTGACGTGAGCAGCGTCATCTCAGCCGAGCCGAAGCCGGAGTTTTTGCTTTTGGGCGTGGGCGCGGCCCTGCGTCGCCCTCCCGTGGCGTTCGCCGACGCTCTACGCGACGCCGGGATTGGTCTTGAGTTCATGATCACCGGCGCGGCCTGTCGGGTTTACACCACGCTGATCGGGGAAGGCCGGTTCATTGCGGCTGGATTGATTGCGGTTGATTGAACCGGGCGGCTAGGGCTGCACGGGTGCGCAGACCATCGGCGGATCGCCGGAACTCAGGGTCACCAGAAGGGGCGCGCCGAGAAGGGCTGCGGCGTGGCTCACCAGCGCTTCGATCGCTTCGGGCCAGCCTTTGAAGCTCGCGAACGGTTCTTGGTCCGCCTTTCCAGCGGCCACATGGCCCGCACACCAAGCCTCTTCGCCGGTTTTCTGAAGCGACAGATAGGTCGCGCCGTCCGACCCGGACTGGATCTCGTCGGTCTTGAAACCGGTCAGTGAGGCGGCCGCCGCGACCCATTCTTCAACGGACGGCAAGCGCGGTTCGACGGGCGACGTGGCGGCGGCGTCTGCCACCGCCGCCGCCAGCGTCCCAAAGCTGCGCGCATACTCTCGCGCCTCTTCGGTCCAAGGGAGGACTATGTAGAGCACGCCCATCGCGCGCCTCGCGCTAGACCAAGTTAGTGCGCGTCCGCGGCCGCGGCGGTGAGGTTCGCGCTGACGAACTCCCAATTCACCAGCTTGTCGAGGAAGGTGTTGATGTAGCTGGGGCGCGCGTTTTGATAGTCGAGGTAGTAGGCGTGCTCCCAGACGTCCATGGTCAGGAGCGGGGCGACGCCGGCCTCGGTCAACGGGGTTTCGGCGTTGGGGGTTTTGCGAATGTCGAGCTTGCCGCCCGCCAGCACCAGCCAGGCCCAGCCCGATCCGAATTGGGTCGCGCCCGCAGTGGCGAACGCTTCTTTGAAGGCTTCGTAGGAGCCGAAGTCTGCGTTGATTTTGTCCGCGATGTGGCCGGTGGGCGCGCCGCCGCCATTCGGGGCCATCGAATGCCAATAGAAGGTATGGTTCCAAACCTGAGCGGCGTTGTTGAACACGCCGGGATTGGCGCCGCCGGCGGAAGCGCGGATGACCTCCTCAAGCGATTGGCTCGCATGCGGGGCGCCGTCTACGAGCTTGTTCAAATTCGTCACATAGGCCTGATGGTGCTTGCCGTAGTGAAAGTCGATGGTGTTGGACGAAACATGCGGAGCCAGCGCGTCGCGGGCGTAGGGCAGCGGGGGAAGTTCGAAAGCCATGGGAGTTCTCCTCGGATGGGGTGCGCGGGCGCGCGCGCGACTTGGTGCGCGTGACGTTCCTAAACATAAGCGTGGTTGGGGCGGTGTCATCCTCATCCGAGCGATTACGCCCTGCTTGGACGGTGACGCATGAGCGAAGAGAGCCTTGAAGCGCGCGTTCGCGCCGTTGACGAGGACCGCTGGCTCGCCACCCGTTTCGCCTCGGCCGACGCCCGTCCGGGTTTGGTTGCGGTTTTGGCGTTCAATCATGAAATCGCGCGTGTGGCCGAAATCGTGTCTGAGCCGATGCTTGGGGAAATCCGGCTGCAGTGGTGGCGTGAGACGCTGACGGAGATAGGGAACGGCGGGGCCGTCCGCGCCCATGACGTGGCGCAGGCGCTTGCAACCGATCTGAGCGCTGAAGCGTTTGCACGCGCGCGTCCTCATCTCGACGCCCTTATCGACGCTCGGGCCCGGGACTTGGATCCCAGCCCATTCCCGGATTTGGCGGCCCTGAGCGGCTACGCCGCGGCCACCGCGGGGGGCGTGACGGCGGCGTCTCTCGCCGCGCTTGATGCGCAGGCGGCGCCTGACGGTCTCGCTTTTGCGGCGGGTGAGGCTTGGGGGCTCACCGGTTTGATGCGGGCCTTCGCCGCGCGCGCAGCCGCTGGCCGTTCGGTGCTGCCCGAGGCGCTCTGCAGGGCCGAAGGATTGCGGCCGGCGGACGTCGCCGCAGGGCGCGCGCCGGAGGCCGTTCGCGCTGTATTGGACACCATCGGGGAGGCTGCGCAGCGCGCCTATGCACAGGCGCGCAAGGCCGCCAAGGGCGCTCCGGCGGGCCTCTGGCCGGCCTATGGCTACGTCGCTTTGTGCTCGGGCTATTTGCGGCGTCTCTCCGCGCCCGCCCGCGATCCCTATCGCGACGGCGCCGAGCGGGGGCTGCTCGGGCGTCAAACGGCTTTGCTCTTGGCCGCGCTGAGGGGCGGTCTCTAAGCGCCCCCGGCCTGTTCAGGGCCGAGCGAGGGGCAAACGCTGACTTGGCGCATCACGTCCTTTTCGAAAGGCGCAGGCACGATTTGCTCGAACGTCTCCAAGTCGACAAAGCGTGTTTTGAATTCGTCCGTTCGGCCGAAAGAGCGGCCGCCGAACCACCGCACCGCCCAAAACATGATCGCGCAACGGACGGGGTCGATGCCGCACTGACCCATGGCGATCCGGAAAACGCGGTCGGCGGTGCGGCGTTCTTCCCGATCTCCGAGCCGACCGATGGAATAGAGCCAGTCATGCACCAACGTCGCCACCCGCGTGGTCGGCGCGGCGGGGCGGATAAGCCACCGGATGAAGCCGGGGATCGACGCGAAATCCGTTTCGTAAGTGTGCGGGACGACGGCGATAAAATCGAAGCGCTCGTCTTGGAGATAAACGAAGGGAGAGGCCACCACGAACACCCGACGGCCTTGTCGGCGGCGTTTGGTCGGCGAAATGGTGATGACGTCGGGTTGGGTTTGAGGCCATTCCGCCATGTCGGCGAGCGAGCAGGCGTCCCGGGCCACGTCGGCGGGCGCGGGGCCCATCGGCGCGCCGCGACGCGTGGCGGCGGAGGCGTCTCGAGCGCGATCGAGGACGTGTGCGACGCGCTCATGGTCGGCGAAGAGGCGCATGGCGGGCGGAGACCCCCTTGTTTGAGCAGACTTGACGTCGTCTATGATGACACGGCGCGTCCGATCGGGCGCCGGGGTAAACACCACTCCACCGCGTCTCTTTCGTCAAAGGGTTTCCGATGATCCGCGCCTACGCCGCCTCAGAACCGGGGGGATCGCTCCGCCCTTTCACTTACGAGCCCGCCCCGTTGGACGACGGCGACGTTGAGATCGCGGTGGAAAGCTGCGGGGTCTGTCATTCGGACATCTCCGTTTGGTCGGATGACTGGGGAATGGCCTCCTATCCCTTCGTCCCCGGTCATGAGGTCATCGGGCGCGTCGCCGCGAAAGGCGCGCGCGTGACCCATCTCCGCGAGGGCGATCGGGTCGGTCTGGGGTGGTTTTCAAGCTCCTGCATGACCTGCGGGCAGTGCATGAGCGGAGACCACAATCTCTGCCCCTCCCGGGAGCAAACGATCGTCGGCCGGTTCGGCGGCTTCGCCGAACGGGTGCGCGCAGGCGCGGAATGGGCGGCGCCGCTGCCCGAAACCATCGATGCGGCCAAAGCCGGGCCGCTGTTTTGCGGCGGCATCACGGTGTTCAACCCCATCGTGCAGTTTGACGTGCGCCCCACATGGCGGGTCGGCGTGGTCGGCGTCGGGGGCTTGGGGCATCTCGCCCTGCAGTTCCTCAACAAATGGGGATGCGAGGTGACCGCGTTCACCTCCACCGGCGCCAAGGCGGAGGAAGCGCGGCGGCTGGGCGCGCACAATATCGTCGACAGCCGCGACAAAGACGCCATCGCCGGTCTGAACGGCGCGCTCGATTTCATTCTGGTGACGGCCAACGTCACCTTGCCCTGGAACGCTTATCTCAGCGCGCTTGCGCCACGGGGGCGTCTCCACGTCGTCGGCGCGCCGGCCGAGCCGATACCGGCGCCCGCGTTCGGCCTGATTTCGAACCAGCTGAGCATTTCGGGCTCGCCATTGGGCAGCCCGGCGACAATGGCTGAGATGCTTGCGTTTTGCGCGCGGCACGGCATCACCGCGGTGACCGAGCATTTGCCGATGGCGAAGGCGGATGAAGCGTTCGCCAAGCTCAAAGCCGGAAATGTCCGCTACCGCATGGTCCTTGAGGCGGACTTTTAGGACCCTGATGCACATGGAGGAGGAACCTGGTCGGGTCCCGCCCCCAAAACAGCGATGAGCGTGGGCGCGTTGTTCTGAGCGAAGCTCGGCGTCAGCCGGGGATCAAGAACCGTGGGGGGGCAAACGTCATGCTGTCAGGCGCGACGCCCTCGCGCAGCCAATCCCGGACGACGTCGGTCATGCGCGGGTCGGCTTCATAGATATTGTGCCCCCCGTTTTCGACGACGAGGTGCTGAGCGTTGGGCAAATGGGGCAAGGCGTCGCGCACCGCGTCGGGGGAGGTGCGACCGTCAAGGGTGCCGGAAATGAAGAGGATTTCCGTCTCAACGGAAAGCGGAGCCCGGAACTCTTCTCCCAGATCCAAATCCGGCGCGACGCCCCAAATGTGCGGCATCGGGAAGTTCAACGCATCGCCCAACACCGCAGACGCGGCTTCCTCTTCGACTTGCGCAAGCCGCACGGGGGAGACGCCGGACGCATAGTCCATGGCTGTCGACATGGCGCGCATGCTTGCCGGACCGGAAAACAGAATTTGGCGAAGGCTCGCGGCGGCTTGTTCATACTGGCCCGCATCCATCGCGGCAAAGAACGCCGGCAGGCGCGCGATGGTGAAGGGGTCGCTGATTGAGTATCCGGTCAAGAGCTGGATGGGAAACGCGCCGAGGGTCATGGTCCTCGGCGTATCTCCGTCGTCAGAAGCGACTGTGACCTCGACCGGCTCGGCCTCAAGGCGGGTCAAAACCCGCCGCATCATGGCGATAAGGTCGGGATAAGCGGCGCTCGCCTCGGGGTCTGCGGCGATCAGGTCAGCGACGCGCGTCAACAGAGCGTCGGTGCGCGAGGGCAGCTTCACCGTATCGTCCGGCCCTTCATAGCCGGCGAAAACGGCGCGCCCGACATGGTCTTCAAACGCGCGCAGGTAAGCCGCGCCGAGATGGGCGCCGTAGCTAATCGCCCAAAGGTCGATGTCGTCAGCCCCGATCGCGAGACGCAAATCGTCGATGTCCGCTGCGCTTTGGGCGGTGTTCCATCCATTGATGTCGACGCCTTGCTCGCGCCACCAG
Organism: uncultured Caulobacterales bacterium; assembly: GCA_964483375.1. Classification (GTDB taxonomy): domain Bacteria; phylum Pseudomonadota; class Alphaproteobacteria; order Caulobacterales; family Maricaulaceae; genus JAUIEH01. The sequence goes on along the minus strand of CAZABJ010000007.1, from coordinate 26,001 downwards.
GCCACGCAGCGCGCCGTTTCTTCTTGGAAATAGGCGACCATCGTCTCGCGCGTGAGCGGGGTCTCCAGGCCTGGCGGATCCTCGTCGATGCAATCGGGCGGGCTTTGGGAAAGCCCCGTGCCGCGTTGGTCGAATGCGATGACGTCGGCTTGTTCGCGCAGCGCCATGAAGATCTCAAAGCGGCGGCCGGCTGCGGTTCCGGTCCCCGACCCGCCCGGTCCGCCGGCGAGATAAACGATTGGGTTGCCGGGCGTTTCAGAGGTGGACGCAAAGCGGACGAACGCCAGTTCGAGTAACCGACTGTCTGGATCGTCGCGATTCTCAGGGACGAAAAACCGGCCGATCTCCGCATCGACGGTTTCACCGCCTCGCGATTCGAACAGGTGCGGCTCCACGTTGAGCTCAGGCGGCGCAGATTGTCCGCTGGCGGTGGCTTGGCTCGCGAAAGTCGCCAACACACCGAGAATTGCGGAATTGAGTCGCAAGAGAAGGCTCCTTGAACAGACGCCGGCGCTGGCGGGGAGACTATCGCGCCACGGCTTTGGTATCGAGGATGCGCGCCGAAGCGTGATCGGATGCGGCGTACTCAGTTCGCCGGGCGTTCCCGGCGCAAGCTCGCGCACGCCTCTTCCGCCGCTTCCATCAGCGGCCGGGTCGATCGCGCGACGCGGGAGAACAGCAGCCCCCCTTGAATGACCGACATGGCGAAACCCGCCAAACGACGCGCGCGTTCCGGGTCGACCCCCTCCGCCCGCAAGCGTTCTTCGATGATGACCCGCCAACTCGCATAGGCGCGCTCGCCGGCGGAGCGAATGCTCTCCACATATGGCGTCGTTTCGAGCACCACCGTCGCGATCCCACAGCCTTCGCGATAGCCCGAGCGCTCGAGCCATGCGCCCAAATGCTCAGCCATGCGCATCATCAAAACGTCCGAAGGCGGATCGTCCTTGCAGAACTCGCGGAGCTGACGCTCCAAGATTTCGCCGCTCGCCTCCACGGCGGCGACGCCAATCGCTTCTTTGCCCTCGGGAAAGTAGTGGTACAGCGAGCCCTTTGGAGCCTGGGCCTCTCCCAGGATCTCCGACAGACCCGTGCCCGCATAGCCCTGTCGCCGAAACAACGCGGCGGCGGCGCTTACGATGTCGCTCTTCTTATCCGAGATTTTGCGCATAAGCCTGGAGCCTAACACGAGATTCGGGACGCGAAACCCCTAATTAGACCGGTTTACATAAGTAGACCGATCGTCATAGGGTCAAGGTGCTTCGGCGGCCGTTGGGGCCGTCACCGCTAACCGGAGATGGATCGATGGTCCTTGCTCTCAACACGATTAATTCTGCTCGCATCGCCGCCGCCGCCGCAGGTTTCGCCCTGATCGCCGGCGCTCCCGCCCTCGCCGCTGACGGCGAAGACTATGAAGCCGCTGAGGCCGCCTGCACGGCCGCCGCCATGGCTCACTTTGAAGTCGCTGAGGAGGCGCAAGAGGCGGTGAGCGTTCGCGTCACCAACCGCCGCACGCGCCGGTCGGTCATCAAGCTGGACCTGCGTTTGAGCGGCGTCGCTGAAAACCGCGTCAGCGTCTATTGCGAGTACAACTTCCGCGACGGCGAGTTGACCGAGTTCACTGTCAACTAGGTCTCGCGAGCGCCAGGCTCCCTCCCCAATCCAAGCCTGGCGAACGCCCCCTCTCTTCTTTGAGAGGGGGCGTTTTCATGACGGAGCCTCAGAGAGCCAAAGCTGGATGACGAGCGGGAAGTGGTCGGAGCCGACAGCCGCGCCCACTCGGCAGCGCGCCGCGCGCACGGTCGGGCCCGCATAGGCCAAGTCGATGGGAAGCCCCAGCAGGGGCGCGCGCGAAAGCCAAGTCGACCGCCAAGGCGCGCCGCAATCCACAGGCCTAAAGCCGGCTCGGACCACGTCGACCATGATGGGCGACCACGGCGTGGCGTTGAAATCGCCCACCAAAAGCGTCGCCTCTCGTGCGGTCGCTGTGGCGAGGGCGGCGTGAATGACCCGGTCGCGCTGGGACCGACGCTCGTCGGATGCGAGCGGCGGGCGAGGGTGGAGGGCGGAAATCTCAAAGGGTCGAGCAGGGTGGGTCCCCACGACGCCGCCCAACTCCGTTTGAACGATGCGCGCCGCCCATGGCCAAAAGTCCGGGCTGGCCGTGCCGGCGTCCGCGCAAGGCGCGCGCGTGAGCAAGACCACATTGAACGGCCCAGACGCTGCGGGGTCGTCAAGGCAGGGATGGGAAGGGAAGAGGGCGGAAAAGTCGGCGTCGGCGAACGCCACCTCCGTCAGCGCGACGGCGTCGGCGTTCTCCGCCTCTGCGAGCCTGGCGACGGCGGTCAGCGCGCTGAGGCGGCCTTGGACGTTCGCCCAAACGACAGTCAGGGAAGGGGGCGCCTCGCCACGGGACGAGGGAACCGCGCCGGCGAGCGGCAGAAATGTCGCCGTCGCATTCACGGCGAACACGCCAAGCCCCGCCGCGAGCAGCCAGCGATAGCGCAAGGCCGCGGCGAGACACGCGCCCAGCAGCGCCGCGGCGGCGTAGTGGGGTCTGAAATGGCTGAACAGCTCGGCGGGATACCCCATGCGGGCGAGAAACCCCGCCACGGTCGCTGCGGTAAGCGCGATCACCGCCAACCATCCCAATGCGCGCATGCCGTCGCTCCTCTGCTGCGCCGCACAATTCAGCGGCCGTGTATGAAGAAATCTGGGCGGTCTCGGGGCATGTCCGGGTGATGAACATTGCGTAATATCTTCAAGGCCGGGTTCACAGGCTCGGCTGGGGCGGCGAGATAGGCGTCGACACAGCTCCCAAGCGCCAGAAAGGTCTCCCCAAGCTCCGTTCGATTGTCGCCGCGTCTGCGGCTTTCGCCTTCGCCGCTCCGAGCGCGGCCCAGTCCTTTGAGATGTTCGCGCCGGAAGGGACGGAGTTCTTGCTTGAGCAGTTCAGCGCCGCCCCGGCCGTCCGTGCGGGGGATTTCGTGTTCATTTCCGGCGTTGTGGGCGGCTTGCGCCCGGAGACCGAACGGACGCCGGAGGCCTTTGAAGCCGCCATTCGCGACGCCTTCCGCCGGACCGAGCATGTGCTCGCCGGGGCTGGCGCGGGCTGGGAGGACGTTGTCGAGATGACGACCTTCCATGTGAACATGCGCGAGCACCAGGACATCATCGTGGATGTGCGCAGAGAGCTGATCGCGGAACCGCCCTTCCCAACCTGGACCGCCATCGGCGTGGAGCAACTCTGGGCGGACGAGCTGTTTCTTGAAATCCGTGTCGTCGCCTATTTGGGCGAAGAGAGCGGGGCGAGCGAAGCGACCGAAGCGGCCGACTAGCAACGCCGGCTAAGAGGGTCGTTCACGGGGGGCGAGGGTTTAAGGCGGGCGTCGCAGGACATTCCGCAAGCGGCGTAAGGGCGGGAACGCTCTGGTGCGAGCGCGCCCTCGCCTTCCTCGCCGGGGCGGCATGGGGCGCAAGCGCAGTTTACGGAAGGCGTGGAGACGACCCTTGACCCGCCATGGCGAAATCCGTAGTTAGACGCTCCTCCGCCACCGCGCGGAGCGCCTGCGCGGGTGTAGCTCAGTTGGTTAGAGTGCCGGCCTGTCACGCCGGAGGTCGCGGGTTCGAGCCCCGTCACTCGCGCCATTTCTTTAAAAGTCATTCTTCCCCGATTTGTCGGACGGGGGCGGGGTCGCCGTCCGGGTCCGGCGCGGGCTGATTCGGTCGGGCCGCCGGCGCGTCGGGCGTTTTTCGACGGTATGGTTTCTCAGATATGTGGGCAGACCGAAAAGGGCCGGTTTGTCCACACCGGCTCCGATGGAACAGGTGGCTCTGAGAAAATGCTATTTCGTTCAGCGTCTTACGGGTGAGTGTCGACCCTTTCCGACCGACCGGTCGGCTGAATGAGACCGTCCCGACCCGGGGCAAGCGACGCGTCCTGCTTGACGCGACGCGAGGGCGGCGTTCATGTGCATCATCCAGTGCGTGGATCCCGCAACGGAGCTAAATCCTACCTTAACCGTTTGCGAGCACTCTCCCTCCCGCCGACAGGGATCGTCGGCGCGAGGGGCTATTCGCGTCATGCTGCAGGCCATGCCCAAGACCGTCCTGATTGTTGAAGACAATGAGCTGAACATGAAGTTGTTTCATGATCTGCTCGACGCGCACGGTTATGACGTCCTGCAAACGCGCGAGGGCCTGAAAGCGCTCGAGCTGGCGCGTGAGCATCAGCCCGATCTCATCTTGATGGACATCCAGCTGCCTGAGGTCTCCGGCCTCGAGGTCACCCGCTGGATTAAGGAAGATGAGAGCCTCGCCCGGATCCCCGTCGTCGCCGTGACGGCCTTCGCGATGAAAGGCGACGAGGAGCGGATTCGAGAGGGCGGCTGTGAAGCCTACATCTCAAAGCCGATCACCGTTCAGTCTTTCCTGGAGACCGTCCGCCGATTCATCGGGTGACGGGGGGCGCGATTGACCGGCCGAATCTTGGTCGTCGACGATTTAGAGCCCAACCGTAAGCTGCTTCAGGTTCGGTTGGAGGCGGAATACTACGAGGTCGACCTGGCCAATGACGGGCAGGAAGCGGTGGATAAGGCGCGCGCCAATCCCCCTGACCTCATCCTGCTCGACGTGATGATGCCCCGCATGAACGGCCTGGAGGCCTGCCGGGTCATGAAGGCCGACCCGCGGCTTCGCCATGTGCCTGTGGTCATGGTCACCGCGCTTGATCAGCGGGAAGATCGGGTGGCGGGGCTAGAGGCGGGCGCAGACGATTTTCTCACCAAGCCGGTGGATGAGGTCGCGCTGTTTGCGCGTGTGCGCAGCCAGTTGCGCCTGAAGTCGGTGATGGACGAACTCCGGCAGCGCCAAGCCAGCGGTCGGGCGCTCGGGGCAATCGAAACCTCCGAGGAGGCCGAACGCGTTGAAAGCGACGCGAAGATCCTTGTGGTCGACGACCCTGGACGCCCCGGGGAGCGTCTGACGCGGCGGCTGCAGGCCGAACATCGGCCGCGTCTTGAGACGGACCCACGCACGGCGGCCCATGCTGCGCTGGGGGCTTGGGACCTCATCATCATCAATTTGGCGGCGGATACTTTCGACGGCTTGAGGCTTGTCGCCCGCCTGCTGTCGGATGAGAGCACCCGGAGCATCCCCATTCTCGCCATCGTCGACGCGAGCGACCGCGAGAAAATGGTGCGCGCGCTGGAAATGGGCGTGAATGATCTGCTCACGAGACCCGTGGATCGCGGCGAGATGTCGGCCCGCGTCCGGACGCTGGTTCGCCGCAAACGGTTTGCGGACTTTCTTCGTGCAACCCTGGATAATAGTTTGGAGCTGGCCGTCACCGACCAGCTTACGGGGCTGCACAACCGGCGCTTCATGACCTCTCAATTGCGAGAGCTTGGCGAGGCTGCGGCGGCGCGCGACGAGCTACTGGCCGTCGTCATCGCTGATATCGATCACTTCAAGCGCGTCAATGACACCCATGGCCACGACGCGGGAGATCGCGTGCTGAAGGAGTTCGCCCGCCGGCTGGCCGCGAACGTTCGGGCGGTCGACATCGCGTGCCGCTATGGCGGGGAGGAATTCGTGGTCATCATGCCGGGCGCCTCGCTTGATGAAGCCAAAAGCGTTGCAGAGCGAGTCCGCGCGGCGGTGCGGGCCGAGCCGTTCAAACTCGGCGCGGCTGCGGATTCCGCAACGCTCGACGTGACCGTCAGCGCAGGCGTCGCGGCGTTTGACGCGGCTGAGGACTTGGACACGCTCATAAAGCGGGCGGATGGCGCGCTTTATGACGCAAAAACAGGCGGGCGAGATCGGGTCGAGATCGCGTCGGACGGCAAAAAGGCGGCCTAAGCAGCGTTTGCTTGGCGGTCAGCCTATTTAATCTTGCCTTCTTTGAACTCGACGTGCTTCCGGATGACGGGGTCATATTTTTTCATGACCATCTTTTCCGTCATCGTGCGCGTGTTCTTTTTCGCGACGTAAAAGTAGCCCGTGTCGGCCGTTGAGTTCAGCCGGATCTTAATGGTCGTCGGCTTGGCCATGGGGGGCTCCCGCACTCTCGCTTGACAGAGCCCGGCTGAATAAGCGTCAGGCTTGGCGCTGTCAATGCTTCCGCCGCAGGATGCCGGCCCCGACCAACAAAAACGCGCCGGCGAACGCGGCGAGCGTCAACAACAACCCATTGGGATTGATTATGTCGATCATCACGCCCGCGGCGCCTGGGCCCGCCAGCGAGCCTAGCCCGTAGCACATCACGAAAGCGGCGTTCGCGTTGGCGAGCGCGCCTGTGGGCGTCCGTCGCCCCAGATGGGCGAGGCCCACCGCGTAGAGGCCTGCGGCGAAGCCCGCGAACACGAACACCACCGGAGCGGCCGCCCAGAGCGTTCCGGCGGGAACCAGGATCAAACAGAGGGGTCCCACACAGGCGGCCGCCCCGCAGCCGATGAGCATGCGCGCAGGCCCCACCGCGTCCGCGGCCCGTCCGATGAGCGGGGTGAGCGCAATGTTGCCGACCGCAGCGGCGATCATCAGCGCTGCTGCGCCGTTTTCTCCATAGCCCGCGCGCGAGGCGAAGACGGGCAGAAAGTTGAGGCTGACGGTCTCAATCGCACCGAACGCCAGCGCCGCGGCGATCGCCAACGGCGCGCCGCGTGCGGCTACTGAGATGGCGCGAAGACCCAGATGACGAGTGGTCGGCGGACGCGGACGCGGGGCGGGGGCCCAAATCACGACGCCGCAAAAGGCAAGCAGACCCGCGCCCGCCACATAGCCCGCCGCCCCAACGCCGTTGAGAAGCGCGAATAAGCCGGCCCCAACGCCCAAGCCGGTGGCGAGCGCAGCCCCGAAAAGCCCCATCAACCGGCCGCGTTGGTGGTCGGGCGCAAGCTGGTTCACCCAAATCTCAGCCGTGATGAACACGACCGTCGCGCCGAAACCGAAAGCGAAACGCAACGCCATCCAACTCCATAAGGAGGTCGCGACGGCGAACCCCATAAAGGTCGCCGCCCCTGCCAGCGCGCTCAGCGTGACCGCGCCTCGCGGGGTGAACCGAGACAACAGCCACGGCGCCGCCGCGGCGCCTATGACCGTTGAGACCGCCGCCATCACGGCGTTCCAGCCGACGATTGGTCCCGAAGCGAACCGGTTCTCCAGCGCCAGCGAGAGAAGCGGGAAGGAGAGCCCGATGGACGCCCCCGCCAGACCGCCGATCAGACAGGCGGCGGCGTATCCCCTTACCCGCAAAGCTGATCGCGACAGCGCGAGCGCGCTCATTCCGCGATTGAGCGCACCAGCGCGCGTCCGCCGCGATAAGAGATTAAGAACGGATCCGCCGCTGCGGCTGCGACGGCGGCGTCGGGCGCGCCCAGCGCATCGTCTAGCCGGGCCAGGACAATGCGTGCGGCGTGGTCGCCGGCGTCGCGCGCCAAGGCGCCGATCGTCCGCCATTCGACGTCTGACAATGCCGGGGTGCGGAAGAGCGCTGCGGGCGCATGCGCCGCGTCGAGCAGAAAGAAGCGGGTGTGAGTGCGTATCTTCGCCTCAGCGGGGCAAATCGCTCGGCACAGGACGCGCAACCGTCCGTGATCCGGCGCCAGGCGGTGTTCCCGTACCCGCCGCCAGACTGACCCGCGAGGCGCCGCGTCGGTGCGTGGAGCGGGCCAGGCGGACAGAACGCCCGCCTCCTCATAGGCGGCCCGCAAAGCGGCGTTCGCCAAGGCGGCGGCGCGGTCGGCGGGGGCCCCTGCATGCTCGCGGGCGGTGTCGGAGAGCGGGTGCAGCGGCGCGATGTCGGCGTCTTCGGTCCGGACCACGTCTTGGGGAAAGGCGAGCGTCCAACCCGACGCAGTCCGTCGCAGCCCCGTCAGCGCACGCCAGCCGTCAGCTGCGCGCGTAACGAGGATGAGGCTCGCTGCGTCGCGAGGCCGTGCCGGCATGGTCCCCCCATTCGCTCAAAGCGGCTCGATGCGCTCGCGCCCCCGCAAAACCCTCAGGAACGGAGGCGGCGGCGCGTTGGAGGGATCCTTGAGGCGCAGCGCGGCTTGCTCAAGCACAAATCGCGTGACCAGGGGCAAATCGAGCGCTCGGGCGGCGTCAAAGGAGAACCAGCCCACGTCTTCCAGCTCTGCGGTCGCGGGGCGCGTTTCAGCCAGGTCCAACTCCTCGGCGCGGGCGAGAAAGAAGAACGCGTCGAACCGGCGGGTCCGTCCTGGCGGGGTGATGGCGCGTGCGAGCAATCGTAAGCGGCTCACCGCCGGCGCCAGCCCTCGGTCGAGAAAGGGCGACCATTCGGGATTGCGGCTGTGGCGGTCGCAGGGGGCCTCGCGGGCGACGAGAAGGCCGGTCTCCTCCGCGGTTTCCCGCAACGCCGCCAGCGGCGCGGCGCGGGCGCGGCCGGGGGAGAGCGCGGTTTCAAGCCGCGCGCGGTCTGCAGCGTCGATAGGACCGTCGGCAGGGCCATAGGCGTCAGCCCGGTCGACCCGGCCGCCGGGATACACGAATTTTTGCGGCATGAAGGCATGGGCGGAGGCCCGGCGGCCCATCAACAGCTCCGGCCCGGTCACGCGTTGACGAACCAACAACAGCGATGCGGCGAGTTTTGGTCGAGAGCGCTGGGCGTCGCGTTTCGCCACGCGCGGGGCGTCGGTCTCCAAACCGAGCGAGCTGGGCGGTTCTTGGGTTTTCGAAGCGCTCATCGCCGTCCTCCGCGCCGTTTGGGAGGACCGCGTCGGTGACCGCTGGGCCGGCCGCCGGACCGTCGTCCGCGGGGTTTAGGGCCCGGTTCGGGCGGGGTCTCGATCTCGAAAATCAGCCCGCCTGTGATCGGCGCCGCCTCGACCAGCTTGGCTTCGACCGGCATGCCCAAACGGTAGCGGCCGCCGGTCTCCTCTCCGATCAACGCATGGGCGCGAGCGTCGTGGTGAAAGCGCTCAAGACCCAAAAGCGAAACCGGGGCGAGGCCGTCCGCGCCGGTTTCGCTCAGCCGGATAAAGGCGCCGGCGCGGGTGACCCCGGTGATGCGGCCGGCAAAGGTCGCGCCGACCCGCGCTGCGAGATAGCCGGCGAGATAGCGGTCGGTGGCGTCGCGCTCGGCGGCCATCGCCCGGCGTTCGGCGACGGAAATGCGTTCGGCGATGGTGGGCAGGCGCTTGGCGGTCTCTTGGTCCAGGCGCTCCTCGCCCAGTCCCAGCGCGCCGATCAGGGCGCGGTGGACGAGCAGGTCGGCGTAGCGGCGGATGGGGGAGGTGAAGTGAGCGTAGCGCTCCAAATTCAGGCCGAAATGACCAATGTTTTCGGGCGAATAAACCGCCTGGCTCTGGCTTCTGAGCACCATTTCATTGACGACCTCGGCATGGTCGGTCGTCGCGGCCTTCATGAGAAGCCGGTTGAAGCGCGCAGGCGTGGCCGCTTCGCCCTTCGACCAGCGCAGACCGACTTCAGGCAGGAAGTCCGCCAGAACGTCGATTTTCTCCCGAGCCGGGGCGTCATGGATTCGGTAGACGAGCGGCCGTCCTTTTCGCTCCAAGCTTTCCGCAGCGCACACATTGGCTTCGATCATCATCGCTTCGATGAGTTTGTGGGCGTCGAAGCGCTCACGCTTGGCGATTTCGACGATTTCCCCGGCTTCATTAAGGCGAATGCGGCGCTCTGGCGCGTCGATGTCCAGCGGCGCTCGGCGCGCACGCGCCGCCATCAGCGCGTCGTAAGCGCCCCAGAGGGGCTTCAACACGGGCGTCACCAAGGGTCCGGATTTGTCATCCGGCTTTCCGTCAATGGCGGCCTGCGCTTGCTCATAGCTGAGCTTCGCGGCGGACCGCATCCAACCGCGGAGGAAGGCGTGGCTGCGTCTGTCGCCTTGGGCGGACAGCGTCATGCGCACCGCCAGACAAGGGCGGGCTTCGCCTTCGCGCAGCGAGCACAGGTCGGTGGAAAGCCGCTCGGGCAACATGGGCACGACGCGGTCGGGAAAATAAACGGAGTTGCCTCGCATCTCCGCACCCCGGTCGAGCGCCCCGCCAACGCGCACATACGCGGCCACGTCTGCGATAGCGACGATGACCACCCAACCGCCAGGGTTGTTGGGGTCCGAGTCGGGCTCCGCCCACACCGCGTCGTCGTGGTCGCGGGCGTCTTCGGGATCGATGGTGATGAGGGGAAGCTTGGTGAGGTCCTCGCGGCCGGCGGGACCGGCTTCGGCCAAGGCTTCGGTCTCGGCGAATTCTTCGGCGCTGAAGCCCAGCGGGATGTTGTGCATCGACAATGCGATGAGGGTGGCGGCCTTGGGGCTGTTCGCATCGCCCACCACCTCGATCACGCGCGCGGTTTTCAGCCCGTAGCGGCGCTCGGGCTCAAGCGCGCAGAGCACGAGTTGACCGTCCGCAAGGCCGCCCGCGTCTTCCTTGCGGACGGCGAGCGCGGATTTGGAGGCTCGCTCCACGGGCTCAATAAGCGTGCGCGCGCCTTCGAGGCGAACCACCCCCAGCAGCCGACGGCCCTCGCGACCCAAGCGCTTGATGACCCGGGCTTCAAAGACCCCGTCATCCCCGGGTGAGGCGCTGACACGGACCAAGGCGCGGTCGCCGACGCCAAGCGCAGGGCCGGCGCCGCGGCCGCTTGCGTCGCCAGCGTGAATGCGGATGTCCGGCGCGGCCTCAGGCGGGGCGGCGACAAGGCGGGCGAGCAGTTCGCCGTCGGCGTCCCGGTCGATGATCTCCGCCACGCCGACCCGCGGCGGCGCACCGGGCGGCGCGTAGCCGCGTCGTCCCCGACGTTCGATGGCGCCGTCGGCCTCCATCTCACGCAGGAGGCGTTTCAGCTCGAGTTTTTGATCGGCGTCCAGTTTGAGGGCGCGCGCAATCTCTCGCTTGCCGTAAACGCCCGGATTTTCGCGCACCAACGCAATAATCGCATCGCGATCCAGCGCCTCGGCCGCGGGGTTTTCAGACATTACGCATCGCCTGAGCTCTTGGCGCTTCTGCGTTTGGGCTTAGGCGTTTCGCCCTCGCTTGCTGCTGGTTTGGCTTTCGATTTGGCGGTGCTTTTGGATTTGGTCGATTTCGCCTTGGTTGTTGATTTCGCACCGGCTTTTGATTTCGCCTTGGTCGGCGCTTTGCCGCCCGATTTCGCTTCCTTCGCGGCCAGCAACGGCAGAGCGACGTCCAGCGTCACGCCCTCCGGATCCACGCCCTTAGGCAGGGTCGCATTCGTTTTGCCATGTTTGACGTAGGGCCCGTATCGTCCGCTCATCACGGCGATGGGTTGTCCCGTCTCGGGGTGCGGGCCCAGCTCTTTCAGCGGCGGCGCCTGCCCCGGTCGCCGTCCTGCGCCTGCGCGTTTCTCCGCAAGCAGCGAGACCGCGCGATTGAGCCCCACCTCAAAGACTTCCTCGAAGGAGGATAAGGTGGCGTAGGTGGGTTTCGCCGCGCCATCTTTGGTATGCGAGACGAACGGCCCATATCGGCCGAGACCGGCCTGGATCATCTGGCCGTCTTCGGGATGAAGCCCGACCTCGCGCGGCAGCGACAAGAGCAGAAGCGCCTTTTCAAGCGTCACGTCCGCAGGCTCCCAACCTTTCGGGAGACCCGCCATTTTTCGCTCCTCGCCCTCGCCGCGCTGCACGTAAGGGCCGAACCGACCCGATTTGAGCGCGATCTCCAGCCCGGTGTCGGGGTCGGTTCCCAAGGCGCCCTCGGCCGCCGGCGCAGCGTCGGGATCCTGGCCGAGTTGGCGGGTGTATTTGCACTCGGGATAGTTGGAGCAGCCGATGAAAGCGCCCCATTTGCCGGCCTTGAGGCTGAGGCGTCCGTCGGCGCAGAGCGGACAGATCCGCGGGTCCGCCCCGTCCTCGCGGGCGGGGAACACGTGCGGCGCCAGGGCGGCGTCGATGGCGTCGATCACTTCGGAGCGTTTCAGCTCGCCGGCTTCGTTGGTGGCGGCGGAAAACTCCGCCCAGAACGCTCGCAAAAGCGCTTTCCAAGACAGCTCGCCAGCAGAGACCTTGTCGAGTTTCTCCTCAAGGTCCGCGGTGAAATCATATTCCACATAGCGGCGAAAATACTGCTCGAGAAAGGCCGTCACCAAGCGGCCCTTGTCCTCGGGCAAGAAGCGCTTTTGCTCCATGCGGACATATTCCCGCTCCCGAAGGACCGAGAGAATGGACGCGTAAGTCGAGGGCCGGCCGATACCGAGCTCCTCCAGCCGCTTCACGAGGGAGGCTTCTGAGAACCGGGGCGGGGGTTGGGTGAAATGCTGTTCGGGCTTGTGTTTTTCCACACTGGCGGGCGCGCCTTGCTTGACTTCGGGTAGGCGGCTCTCTTTTTCATCCGCAGTGTCGTCTCGCCCCTCTTCGTAAATCTTGATGAAGCCGTCGAACAAAATCACCGAACCGGTCGCCCGCAGGACCGCTTGGCCGTCTTTTGAGGCGATGTCGATGGTGGTGCGTTCCAGCCGCGCGCTTTCCGCTTGGCTTGCGAGCGCGCGTTTCCAGATGAGGTCGTAGAGCTTGGCGAGATCGCCATCCAGCCGCAGCGACCCCGGCGCGCGCCCGAAGCTGGTGGGGCGCACCGCCTCGTGCGCCTCTTGGGCGTTCTTGGCCTTGGTGGAATACATGCGCGGCTTTTCCGGCACATAGTCCGCCCCGAACCGATCGCCGAGCACGCGGCGGGCCTGTCCGATGGCTTCCCCCGCCATAGAAACCCCGTCGGTCCGCATATAGGTGATGAGACCGACCGTCTCCCCGCCGATATCCACGCCCTCATAGAGTTTTTGCGCCCCCTGCATGGTCCGCTTGGCGTCGAAGCCAAGCTTGCGGGCGGCTTCTTGCTGCAGGGTCGATGTCGTGAAGGGCGGGGCGGGATGGCGTTTGGTGGGCTTGGCTTCGACTGTAGCGACGGCGAAGTCGCGCGCTTTCACCGCCTCGACGGCGGCTTTGGCGGCGGCTTCGTCGCCGAGATCGAATTTTTTGAGCTTTTTGCCGTCAAGCGTCGTCAGACGCGCTTGGAAGGGCCCGGTTCCCGCGTCCACCTCCGCGTCGACCGTCCAGAACTCCTGCGGCGTGAAAGCCTCGATCTCCATCTCGCGTTCGGTGATGAGCCGCAGCGCGACGGACTGCACGCGGCCTGCCGATTTGGCGCCGGGCAGTTTGCGCCAGAGCACCGGGGAGAGCGTGAAGCCGACCAGATAGTCAAGAGCGCGCCGGGCGAGATAGGCCTCGACCAATTCCATGTCGACGTCGCGGGGGGCGGCCATCGCGTCGAGCACGGCGGATTTTGTGATGGCGTTGAACACGACGCGCTTGACCAGTTTGTCCTTCAGCGCGCGTTTTTTGGCCAGCGCCTCGAGGATATGCCAGGAGATCGCTTCGCCTTCGCGATCGGGGTCCGTGGCCAGAATCAGCGCGTCAGCGTCCCGCACCGCATCGGCGATGTCCTTCAGACGCTTGGCCGACTTGGCGTCGACCTCCCAGCTCATGGCGAAATCATCGTCAGGCAGCACCGAGCCTTCCTTGGAGGGAAGGTCGCGCACATGACCAAAGCTCGCCAGCACGGTGAAGTCGCCGCCGAGATACTTGTTGATGGTTTTCGCTTTGGCCGGCGATTCGACCACGACTACCTGCATGAGGGCCTCATTCGATACGCGTCCCGCCCCCGCGGCGCGGCCGGAACCTGGTTAAGCGGGCGGCCCGAGTCAACGCCTCGCGCAGCGCTTGCTCTATGCGAGTGTCCAGATATAGTGCTCGCCATGGTTGATTTATCTGAGCCTCGGGGCGACGCATCGCCCTATGCGCCGCCCTCCCAAAGGGATGTGGCGGTCTATATCCGCGACATGGCGCGCCAGCTCAGCGAGTTGGCGCGAAATGCGAAATTGGCCGATGAAATCGGTGCGGCGCTTGGGCGAGCGGCTGAGCAAGCCGCTCACGCCGCGTCGCCTTCTTCAGACCGGGCGGACGGCGCGGAAGAAACATAACCGCCGGGATGCTGGAGGGCTCTGCCGGCAAGCTCCAGCTCAATCAGCGCGGCGGCGACGGCGCCGGGGTCCGCGCCGGCGAAACGAACGATTTCATCCCTGCCCACGGGGGAGGGCGAAAGCAATTCCGCCACGCGCTCCCGCACGTCGTCCGCCGCTCGCATGGCGGTTTCCTCATCGCGCGGCGGGTCAGCGAAGGGCGGGTCGCTTGGTTCATACGCCGTCGGCCGTCTGAGCCCGCGCAAAATTTCAAGCACGTCCTCGGCGTTTTCGATCAACGCCGCGCCGTCGCGGATCAAGCGGTTAGCCCCTTTGGCTCTGGGATCGAGCGGGGAGCCGGGCGCAGCCATCACTTCGCGGCCTTGCTCGGCGGCGTAGCGTGCGGTGATAAGCGAACCGGACCGCTCCGCCGCCTCGATAACCACCACCCCCAGGCTCAACCCTGAAATCAGCCGATTTCGGCGCGGAAAATCCTCAGCCCGAGGCCGAGCGCCGAGCGGGCGCTCCGACAGCACCGCGCCCTCCCGCGCGATACGCTCCTGCAGCGCGTGGTTCTCGGGCGGGTAGACGACGTCCGCTCCGCCGGCCACCACTGCAACGGTCTTCCCCTCTCCCAAGAACGCGCCTTCATGGGCGGCCGCGTCCAGTCCGCGCGCCAATCCCGAAACGATGACGAAGCCAGCCCCCGCGACGGTCCGCGCGATATCCTGAGCGAAGCGCATCGCAATGGCCGAGGCTTTCCGCGACCCAACCATGGCGACGGCGGGTTCGCTGAGAAGGTGCGTGGCGCCGAACACGGTGAGCACCGGAGGCGGCGGATCGAGCGCTTTGAGTAAGGGGGGAAACTCCTCATCCGCGCTGAGCAGAAGTCGTGCGCCCGCCGCCTCGATGCGGCTCAGTTCGGCGTCCGCGGTCTCTCGCGTTGGCGGCTTGAGCGGCTGGGCGCGACCGCCCCGACGTGAGAGCATCGGCAGCGCGGCCAAGGCGCTCGCGGGGTCCTGATAGCGTCGCAAAAGTTCGGCGAACGTCACCGGTCCCACTTGGGGCGTTCGGGCGAGCCGCAGCCAGTCCAGCCGCGCGGCGCGGGACTGCGGCGCCGCGCTCATGGTTTCTTGTCGCCGATTTTCGGTTCCGCCCCGCTTATGAGGCGCGCGATGTTGGCCCGGTGCCGCCAATAGATGAGCCCGCCCATCGCTGCGCACAAAAGCGCCACCGCGACGACCCCTGCGGTCTGGGCGGGCGCGCGCATCAACGCGCCGACCGGCGCGCCCAAAGCCCCTAAACCGAGCGCCGCCAAGGGCGCAGACCCAGCCGCAACGAGCGCGGCGAGGGAGGAGTATCGAAACAGCCGGGCGGTGAGGAGCCAAGTTAAGGCTGCAAAAGCGCCGACCGGCCAGGCCGCGACCAAGAGCGTGCCGAAAAACGTCGCCACACCCTTGCCGCCCTTAAAGC
>CAZABJ010000007.1:0-10478 GCA_964483375.1 uncultured Caulobacterales bacterium | reverse complement strand
CCAAAGGGGATGGAGCCCAAGAGATACCCGCCCGCAGCCGCGAGCGCGTAGGCGAACGCCGCGCTCACGCCGCGGCCTCCGCCAAGACGTCATGCACCACTGCGCCGTCAACCATGGTCAACAGAACCCGACCCTGCAGACGACGGCCGTCAAACGGCGTGTTCTTCGACCGCGAAACCAACGCCTCTCGCCGACAGACCCAGGGGGCGTCGGGGTCGAACACCGTGATGTCCGCGGGCGCGCCGGGCGCAAGCCGGCCTTGGGGCAGTCCCAAAAACGCCGCCGGGGCCACGGTGACGGCGCGCAGCGCTTCTATCAGCGGCATCGCCCCGTCCACGGCCAGCGACGCAAGGGCGGGCAGCAGCGTTTCGAGACCCACCGCCCCAGGCTCGGCTTCATCGAAGGGAAGACGCTTTTCTTCCGGTGGGTGGGGATCGTGGGCGGAGACGACAACGTCGATGAGCCCGGAGCGAACCGCATCGGCGAGCGCCCGGCGATCGGCTTCGCTGCGCAGGGGCGGGTCAAGCCGCGCATAGGTTCGGTAGTCGCCGATATCGAGCTCGTTCATCATCAGATGCGCGGCGCTGACCGACGCGAATACGGGCGCGCCGCGCGCCTTGGCCCCGCTCAACGCTTCGAGGCCCGCCGCACTGGAAAGCTGGTCCAACAACAGCCGGGCTCCGGCGTCCTCCGCGATCATGGCCGCCCGCGCGGTCTCGATCGCTTCGGCGAGCGCAGGCACGCCTGAGAGCCCCAGACGTCCTGCGAACTCCCCCTCATGGGCGGCGCCCCCCTCGGCCAGGGCGGCGTCCTGGGGGCGGCTTGCGCAGGGCGCATCAAAGGCTTTGGCGTAGGAGAGCGCGCGTCGGAACAGCCGGGCGTCCGCCACCGGCTTGGGGCCGTTTGAGAACATCACCGCGCCGGCCTCCAAGAGCAGGCCGATTTCGCTCATCGCTTCGCCCGCCAACCCCTTGGTGAGGGCGGCGGCCGGCAGGACCCGCACCATGGCGGTGTCGCGCGCGCGTCTGAGTACGAAATCGATGAGCGCGGGATCGTCTATGACGGGCTCGGTTTCAGGGGTGACCACAATGGTGCTGACCCCGCCCGCCGCGGCGGCCGCGCTGGCGGTCGCCAAGGTCTCTTTGTGCTCAGCGCCCGGTTCGCCCGTGGTCACGCGGATGTCGATGAGGCCGGGGGCGAGCGTCAACCCGGCCAAATCGCGACGCTGGGCGCTTTCGATCGGCGGCGGGTCCCCGCGTCCGATGTCGGCGATGCGCGCGCCTTCGGTCAAAAGCCAACCTGCCGCGTCCCGACCGCTCGCCGGGTCGATGATGCGGGCGTTGGCGAAAAGCGTCCGCGGGCTCATGCCAAAACCTCCCGGTCCGCGTCGCTGCGGGACAGGATGTCGAGCACGGCCATGCGGACGGCGACGCCCATTTCGACTTGTTCCTCGATGACGCTGACGGCGGGGTCGTCGGCGACGGCGGATTCGATCTCAACCCCGCGGTTCATAGGACCGGGATGCATCACCAACGCGTCAGGCGCGGCGCCGCGCAGCCGCTCATGGGTGAGGCCGTAAAAGCGGAAAAACTCGCGGGTGGAGGGCAGGAACGCGCCGTCCATGCGCTCGCGCTGCAGGCGCAGCATCATCACCACGTCAGCCCCGGCGAGCCCGTCCTCCATGCGCGTGAACACCTCCGCGCCCCAGTTTTCGACCCCCATAGGCAGCAGGGTGGGCGGGGCGACCAGACGCACCCGCGCGCCAAGAAGCTGCAACAAAATGACGTTGGAGCGCGCGACCCGGCTGTGCAGCACGTCCCCGCAAATTGCGACGAGCGCGCCTTCCACCGAACCGCGCCTGCGGCGGATGGCGAGCGCGTCAAGCAGCGCTTGGGTGGGATGCTCATGGGCGCCGTCCCCGGCGTTGACGACTGCGCCGTCGACTTTCCGCGACAAGAGCTTCACCGCGCCGGAGGATTGATGGCGAACGACGAGCAGGTCGGGCCGCATGGCGTTGAGCGTGGCGGCGGTGTCCAAAAGCGTTTCGCCCTTGGCGACCGAAGAGGTGCGGACCGACATGTTCATCACGTCCGCGCCCAATCGTTTTCCTGCGATCTCAAAAGAAGCTTGGGTGCGCGTGGACGCTTCGAAAAACAAGTTCACCAAAGTTCGGCCGCGCAAGACGGGCTTTTTCTTGTCTTCCTGGCGCGAGAGCGCGACGTAATCGTCGGCGAGATCCAGCAAAATCTCGGCGTCCACCCGGTTGAGGCCGTGAATGCTCAACAGGTTGCGGTGCGGGAAGAGGTAAACGGTGCTGGCGGTCATGGCCGGCTCGCAAGATTTTTCTCTGGGTACGCCCGGTCGCGCCCGCGGGCAAGCCGCATTAGGCGAGAACAAGCCCGATGGCCAGCGGCATGGCGAGCGCGGCGAACAGGGTGGTGGCGGTGACATAGCCCGCCGTCAGCTCCGCATCTCCGCCCATTTCGCGCGCCAAAACATAGGACGCCGCGGCGCTGGGGGAGGCGCCGATCGCGGCCATCACGGCTGTGGCCGAGGCGCTGAGGCCGAACGCGATCGCAAGTCCGACCATGACGAGCGGCATGACCAGCATCTTCATGCCGGTTCCAAGCGCCACCAAGCCGGGCCGGGCTCTCAGCGCAGCCAGGTTCAGCCCTGCGCCAACGCCCAACAGCGCGACCGCCATGCCGCCGCGACCTATCAGCGACAGCGCGTCGAACGCAGGCCCTCCGACCGGGAGACCCGCCAAACTCCAGGCCGCGCCGGCCAAGCTGGCGGCGATAAGCGGGTTTTGCAGCATGCGCCAAACCAGCGCCTCATCCCGGCGTCCGCCCGGTTCTCCCCAACGCGTCAACGCCCAAACGCTGAGCACGTTCACAATGGGAACGGCGGATGCGAACACCAAGGCCGCCAACGCCAACCCCTCCGCGTCGAACGCGAAGGGCGCCGCCGCCAGCACCACAAAGCCGTTCCACCGGACGCAGACCTGAAAAAAGCTCGAAAATGCGGGGCCTTCCACCGACCGCATCATCGGGCGGAGGCTCAAGGCCAAGAGCCCCATGACGACAAAGCCCAAAGCGACGGCGGCGAGGAAGCGGGCGGCTTCGGCTTGGCGGAGATCCGCTTCGGCCAAGAGGGTGAACAGAACCGCGGGGAACATCACCCAATAGGCCAAGCGGTTGATGCCCGCCCAGGCGGGCCGCGGCAACAATCCGCTCGCGCGGATCGCCCAGCCCGCGGCGATGATGAGAAACACCGGAGCGACGCCGGCGAATGTCGCGCTCATCGGGTTTCTTGGCGGCAGTCAAGCGCGCCCTGCAAAATGAAGGCGGCGGCGAGCTTGTCGATGACCGCGGCGCGTTTGGCGCGGCTTGCATCGGCGGCCAGCAGCGTGCGTTCCACAGCCGCGGTGGACAAACGCTCGTCCCACAAACATATCGGGGCGTCGCGCAGACCCATGAGATTGCGTGCGAAGGCGCGGACGGACTGGGCGCGAGGGCCCTCGCCGCCATCCATGTTGAGCGGCAGACCGAGCACCATGCCGACGCAAGCCCGCTCGTCATACAGCGCGAAGACGCGCCCGGCGTCGACGCCAAACTTAACGCGTTTAACGGTCTCAACGGGGCTCGCAATCAGTTGCGAGGGATCGCAGGCCGCCACGCCGATGGTCTTCGTCCCCGGGTCGAGCCCTAGGAGCGCGCCCTCGCGCGGCAGCTCGGAAAGGGACACGAGCGGCATGCAGCGCCTCCTACCCTGACCGGACGCGCTGTCAAGTTGCGGCCTGCGGCGCGTCCTCGCCTCACCGGCGTTTCGGCTTGTGTCTGGCCATTCGCACCCGCAAAAAATTCAAGGGCCAGGGGGAGGCTCTTTGGGGGATGCTATGACCGGCAGCTCCGCGGATACCGCTATCCGCGCGTCGCTGAAGACCGCCGAGGCGCTCACCGCGCGCGAGATCCACGCTTGGCGGAACGCGCTTGACGCCGCGCTCGAGCCTAGTCCGTTTTTGTCTCCCGACTTTTTGCGCCTCGCCGCCCGCTTTCGTCCCGGCGCGCGGGCTTTAGTGGCCCGACGCCACAACGCGCCGGTCGCCTTCGCCGCCTTGGAGCTCTGCGGTCCCGGTCTCGCCCGGCCCCTGGCCCCGCGCCTCAATGAAGTCCAAGGCTTCGTGACCGTCCCAGGCGCGCCCGCCGCGATGTTGCGTGCAGACAACCTGTTGCGGCTTGCGGGCGTGCGGGCGTTCGGCTTCAGCGCCGCGAGCGCGGCCTGTCCGATGCTCGGCGACCGTGCGGAGGAGACCGAGCCTGACTACCTCGTCGATCTCTCCGAGGGTTTTGACGCCTTTTATGAAGAGAAAAAGCGGACGCGGAAAAAACTCGTTCAGACCGCAGAGCGGCTCTCGCGCAAGCTCGCTCGCGAGGTGGGGCCTTTAAGCTTTACGCTGCGCGACCCCGACCCGGCAGCGGTGGACGCGCTCGTCCAATGGAAGACCCCCAAATTGGCGCGGGCCGGCTATTTGAACGTGTTCAAGGCGGCGTGGCCGCGTTTGATGCTGGAGCAGGCGGCGGCGAACAGTACGGACGCGCGCCTCACGGCTCTGATCTCGACATTGCGCGCAGGCGACCGGCTGGCGGCGGTGAATGTGAATCTCCGCGACGGCCCCTGCATGCAGGGCTGGTTCATGGCGTTCGACCCTGAACTGCGCGCCTACAGCCCGGGCCTGACGACCTTGTTTCAGGTCGCCCAAGCCGCCGCCGCTTCAGGCGTCCGCCACTGGCGGCTGGGCACGGGGGAGAGCGATTACAAAGAGCGCCTGGCCAGCCGGGTGATCTCGGTCGGCCGCGGCGTGGTCACGGTTGGACCGGTGACGGGCGCGGTTATGGCGATGGTGCGCGGGGTGGAGACGATCGCTGCGGCGACGCCGTTTGAGCGCATGGGGCAGTTGCCGCGGCGGGTCTGGCGAAAGCTCGAGGAGCGTTCGCTTTTCGGCGCGTGAGCGCGGAGGTCTGGGCGGCGATCACGAACAATCACGCAAAACTGCGCGCGCGGCAGGTTCCGAAAGCGGTAAGGGGGCGGTAGACCTTTAAGAGCGCGCCGACGTCTTCTACCGCCGTCGCTCCGGGCGTGAGCGCGCCACGTCCTTCCAGCGCCGGCCAATCAAAGGCCCGACCCTGATGGATAAAGGCGACCCCGGCGCGCCTCCGGCTTTCACGGAAGCTGAAGCTCTGGCGTTTCACAAATATCCGACGCCGGGCAAAATCGCCGTCCACGCGACCAAACCCATGGCGACCCAGCGGGACTTGTCGCTGGCGTACTCCCCCGGCGTCGCCTGGCCGGTGAAGGCGATCGCCAAAGACCCCGACCTCGCCTACGACTACACCTCCAAAGGCAACACGGTCGCGGTCATCTCTAACGGAACCGCGATATTGGGCCTTGGGGATTTGGGCGCGCAGGCGTCAAAGCCGGTGATGGAAGGCAAGTCGGTCCTGTTCAAGCGGTTCGCCGACGTGGACTCCATCGATATTGAAGTCGAGTACCGAGACGCGGAGGAATTCATTCAATGCGTCGCGGGGTTCGGGGCCACGTTCGGCGGCATCAATCTTGAGGACATTTCCGCGCCCGCTTGCTTCGAAATCGAAGCCCGGCTTCGAGAAATGCTCGACATTCCCGTCTTCCATGACGACCAGCACGGCACCGCGATCATCGCCGCGGCGGGCCTTCTGAACGCGTGCGACCTCACTAATCGGCGCATGGAAGACGTGAAAGTCGCCGTCGTCGGCGCGGGGGCTGCGGGTTTGTCCGTGCTCGAGCTCATCAAGCGCTTGGGCGTGCGGGATGAAAACGCGCTGGTCACCGACCGCAAGGGCGTGGTGCATGTCGGCCGCGGCGACAACCTCCATCCCCGTCTCGCGCAGCACGCCGTGGAAACCGATAAGCGCACGCTCGAAGACGCCCTCAAAGGCGCCGACGTCATGCTCGGGCTATCGGTCGGCGGGATCGTGACCAAGGAGATGGTCGCGTCCATGGCGCCGAGCCCGATCATCTTCGCGATGGCCAATCCGGACCCGGAGATCACGCCAGAAGACGTCAAGGCCGTGCGCGACGACGCGATCATGGCCACCGGTCGGTCGGATTACCCCAATCAAGTCAACAATGTTCTGGGATTTCCTTACATCTTTCGCGGCGCGCTCGACGTGCGGGCGCGCACCATCAATGAAGAAATGAAAGTCGCCGCCGCGCGCGCCTTGGCCCAGCTCGCGCGAGAGGACGTTCCCGACGAGGTGGCCGCCGCCTATGCCGGACGGCGGTTGGCCTTTGGGCGGGAATACATCATTCCCGCGCCGTTCGACCCGCGATTGATCTCCTATGTGCCGCCCTTCGTCGCCCAAGCGGCGATGGACACCGACGTGGCGCGCAAGCCCATCCGGGACATGGACGGCTATCGTCGCGAGCTTGAGCGCCGGTTGGATCCATCCGCCAGGCTTTTGCAACGCATTCAGAGCACGGTGCGCGCGGAACCCAAGCGGGTGGTGTTCGCTGAAGGCGAGGAACCCGCCGTTATTCGCGCCGCCCACGCCTTCCAGGCCCAAGGCCTGGGGAAGGCGGTTCTCGTGGGGCGGGATGAGCAGGTTCAGCGCAATATGCGTCTGGTCGGGGTGCCGGCCGATGCGAACCTCGAAATCGTCAACGCGCGGGTTTCAGACGAAAACCCCGGCTATGTCGACTTCCTCTATGAGCGGCTGCAGCGGGACGGTTTCCTCCATCGCGACGTTCAGCGCTTGGTCAACCAAGACCGCAACGTGTTTTCCGCCTGCATGGTGGCGGCCGGCCACGCCGACGGCATGGTCACCGGGGTCACTCGACATTTCGACACCGCGCTGTCCGATGTCCGCCGCGTGATCGACCCTCGTCCGGGCGAGCGGGTGATGGGGATGTCCGTGATCCTCACGCGCGGGCGGACTTTGTTTATCGCCGACACCAATGTGGTGGAGTTTCCCGACGCCCATGAGCTGGCCGCGATCGCGCGAGAAGCCGCTGCAGCGGCGGCGCGGCTGGGCTTCACCCCGCGGGTGGCGATGGTGTCCTACTCAAGCTTCGGCCAACCCCCAGGCGTGCGGACCGAGAAAGTCCGCGAAGCCGTCGCCTTGCTCGACGAGCAGGGCGTGGATTTCGAGTATGAAGGCGACATCGCCGCGGACGTCGCTCTGGATACCGACCATCGCCGTCTCTACCCGTTCTCGCGCCTGTCCGAGCCCGCAAACATCTTGATCATGCCGGCTATTCACTCCGCGTCGATTTCCACGAAGCTGCTCGCCGCGGCGGGCGGGGCCACCGTCATCGGCCCGGTGCTGATGGGCATGTCCAAACCGGTGCAAATCTGTCGATTGGGCAGCGCGGTGTCGGACATCGTGACAATGGCCGCCATCGCTGCTTATGACTTGGCGGGGCGCGAAGCGCCCGTCCTCGACGCGCCGGTGGCCGCGGAGTAGGCGTGCGGAGACCCGTCGCGCCGCACGCTGCGCCCGGCCGTTCATGACCGGCTGAGGAGCATGCGCGTGGCGGGACGACGGGGACGGGACCTCACCGAAGGGCCGGTGTTCGGGCATTTGATGCGGCTTCTGGGGCCGATGTGCCTGGGCATCTTCGCAAGCATGACCACAGGCCTGGTCGATGCGTTTTGGCTTGGCCGGCTGAACCCGGAGAACCCTGAGGAACTCGCCGCGGTCTCGTTCGTCTTTCCTGTGACGATGGCGGTGTTCTCAATCGCCATCGGATTGGGGGCGGGGACGGCCTCGGTTGTCGCGCGGGCTGCGGGCGGCGGGGATCGCGAGCGTGTCCGCAGGCTCACGACCGACGCGCTCGTTCTGACGCTCATCATCGTGCTCGCCGTCTCGGCTTTGGGGCTGGCGACGATTGAGCCGTTGTTCACCGCCATGGGCGCGAGCGAAGCCCTGATGGTCCATATTCGCGACTATATGCGGATCTGGTATTTGGGCATCGTCTTCATCGTCGCGCCGTTAATGGCGAACAACGTGCTCCGCGCGCTCGGCGACGCCATCGCTCCCAGCATCATCATGGTTTCCATCGCGGTGGTGAACCTGATCCTGGACCCGCTGTTGATCTTCGGAATCGGACCCTTTCCCCGGCTTGAGGTTTCCGGCGCCGCGCTCGCCACGCTTATTGCGAATTTGATCGCCTTCGTCGCCTCGGCGTTTCTCATTGCGGGGCGGGAAAAACTCATCGCCTTTTCGCGCGCGAGCTGGGCTCAGATACGGGCCTCTTGGCGAGAAGTCGCGCGGGTGGGGATTCCCGCGGCCGGCTCAAACGCCATCAATCCCATGGCTATGACGTTCGTCATCGCCTCGGTCGCTCGGTTCGGCTCGGACACCGTGGCCGGGTTCGGCGCGGCCACCCGGGTGGAGGCGATGGCCATCATCCCGATGTTCGCGCTGTCGGCCTCCATCGGGCCGGTGACCGGCCAGAACAGCGGGGCGGGGTTGAACGATCGCGTCCGCGAAGCGTTTGTCGAGAGCTTCAAAATCGCCGCCGTTTGGGGGGTGGCGATCGCCGGCGTTTTGATGCTCGCGCGCGGGTTCATCGCCGAGGCGTTCACCGACAATGAGGCGGCTCAGGCGGCGACCCGGCTTTATCTCTTGATCGTTCCCCTCTCCGCCATCGGCTATGGCGTGATCATGGCCGCATCGGCCGGGTTCAACGGGCTCGGCAAACCTTTGCCCGGCCTGACCATGACCGTCTGTCGCGCGCTCTTGCTGCTCGCGCCGGCGGCGTGGATAGGCGGCAATGTCGCGGGGCTCAAGGGCGCCTTGATCGGCATCGCCATTGCGAATGTGATTTCCGGAGCGCTTGCGGTGAGCTGGGTGTTAGGCCTGAGCGCGCCGGGACGCCGAAGCGCGCTTACCGGCGGGTGAGCGCCACGCCGATTTCGGTCAAATGGCCCATCGGGTGGGGAGACGGCACGTAAGGCGGGTCGTCCCAACGCCAGCGTTCTTCTGAAAACAGCTCGCGCATCCGCTCCAGGGGACAATCGAAGGGCGGGCCCTGGGAGGCGTCGCGTCCGGTTTGCATGAACAGCACGAACAGCTTGCCCTGGCGGCGCAACCAGCCATGGACCTGCCGCTCATAGGTCGGCCAGGTTTCCGGCGGCAATGCGCAGAGGCAGGTCTGGTCATACACCGCGCCCACTGAGCCTTTCGGCTTCCAGCTCAAGATGTCGGCCTTCTCCACCTGAGCTTGAAGACCGGCTTTTTTGAGCGTCGAGCGCTGCCAATCCACCGCAGCGTCAGCGATGTCGACCGCGATGACGTCAATCTTCGGTTCAGCGGCGAGTTCGGCCACTTCAGGCGCGCGACCGCAGCCGGGCACGATGATTTTAAGCGGCGGCACGATCGCGTTCGCAGCGCGCCAAGCCTCAAACGCGGGATTGAGGTTGTCGCGTTCCCAGCCCAACTCGCCCTTGGCGAATTGGGCCGCCCAGAACCCTGCGGCGTCTTTTTCTAAGGCCGGGGCCTCGACGGTCTGCGCGTCTTCAGCCGCCGCCGCCTCGACCGGCTCAGCCGCATCATCGGCTTGGGCCGGTTCAACGTCATCTTCAAGCTCGGCCCCGACCGGCTCAGCCTCACCATCGGCTTCGGCCGGTTCAGCCTCATCTTCAAGCTCGGCCTCGCCGACGACGTCGTCGTCTATCTCGGCATGTTCGCTGTCGAAGTCATCCTCATCGAGGTCGTCTTCTTCGAGCTCGTCTTCTTCGAGATCATCCTCATCAACGCCAGCATCGTCAGCGTCATGTTCCTCAAGGTCGGTCTCGTCGTCTTCGTCTTCGAGGTCGTCCTCGCGTTCCGCATCCCCTACGGCGTCTTCCTTTGAAGCCGTGCGCTCATCGGTCTCCGACCCGTCGTCTTCGACATCCGCATCATTGAGATCGGATGCATTCGCGCTCACGGGTTCGGCCTCGGACGACGCGTCCTCATCAGCGGTTTCTCGCGCGATTTCGGCGTCAGCCGCGTCGCGTTCGTCGTCTTCGGGGCGATCGGGGTCGTTCGTGCTCATGCCGTCACCGGCCATGAACACCGCCGCCGCGTCAAGCGTTTCCGCGATCGGCGGCGCGTTTTGTCCGACGCTCGAACATACCGACACTATGCGCCATGCGCCGATGTGGGTTCGGCTCTGCTACTCCGCTGCTTGACGGGGACGTTGGGCGGCGAGCCAGGCGTCGCAATCCGCAAGCGCGCGGGCGGACCAGGCGCGTTTGCGCGCGACACCCTTGGCTTTGCCCCGCAGGCGGGCGCCCGACGCGTCCCGTGTCGGGGCCTCGACCGGCGGAAACAGGCCGAAATTCACGTTCATCGGCTGAAACGCGCCGCCATCGGACAAATGTCCCCCCGTGATATGCCCCAAAAGCGCGCCCATCGCCGTTGTTACAGGCGGGGCGTGCGGGGTGAGAC
>CAZABJ010000006.1:0-62394 GCA_964483375.1 uncultured Caulobacterales bacterium | reverse complement strand
ACACGTTGTCGGCGCCGTTGACCATGATGTCGGCGATGTCGTCGCGCGCCAGCAACGGCTCGAGCGGGCCATAGCCGAGCACGTCGTTGCAAATGTCCTGAAGCAGGGCCTCCTGCTCGGAAATCGACATCGCGACGTTTTTGATCGAGATGATCTCGGTGACGATATCGCGGATCTCTTCGGACGCCGCATCATTGTCGAGCTTGGCCAATTGCCCAAGATCGATGGTGTCGATCAGCGCGTTGAAGATCGTCGTCTTGATGTCGTAGTAGGCGTCGGTTTTGGGGTCTTCGCTTTGCGGCGTCGGTGCAGGCGCGACCGGCTTGGGCGCCGGCGCAGGGCGCGGCTTCGCAGCGACCGCCTTGACCGGCTGAGGGGCGGGTTCAGCGGCGGGTTTGCTTTCCTTGGCGGGCTGCGGCTCAGGCGCCGGGGCCGCAGCCTGAGCGATGTCGCGCTTGCCAAACATGACCGGCCTACTTCCGCTTCAACAGCTTGTCGACGAAGGAAGCGGCGCGCGCGGGCGCCTCGCGCCCCATCAAAGACATCGCGAGCATTTGCACGCCCTCGGCGGCTTTTGCGTCGAGCTTCACTTCCGGGATCATTTGGCCGTTGTTCGCCGCCGCGCCGAAGATTTGCGGCTCGAAAGGCAGCACCAGCGCGGGTTCGGCGCCGAGCGCCTCGGCGAAATCCTTGACAGGGATTTCCGGACGCTTGGGCACGCCCACTTGATTGAGCACGACCTTCGGCGCGGGATCGTTGGGACGCGCCGAACGCACGAGATCGAAGATGTTCTTAGCGTTTCGCAAGCTGGCGAGGTCCGGGGTGGCCGTGATCACCACGTCGTCCGCACCCAAAAGGGTCTCGCGCATCCACGGCGCCCAGACATGCGGCAGGTCGAGCACCACCAACGGCACGGTCTTGCGCACCGCTTCGATCACGGTGGCGTAGGCGTCGGTGGACAGCTCCCATTCGCGTTCCAGCGTCGCAGGGGCGGTGAACAGCGTCAGGCGGTCGGTGCAGCGGGTGACCAGCCGGTCCAGCAGCACGTCGTCAACCCGTTCGGGCTGGGACAAGGCTTCAGCCACGCCTTGCATGGGATCTTGATTAAAATCGAGCCCCGCGGTCCCGAAAGACAAGTCCAAATCGACGATGGTGGCGTCCACTTCTGCGTACTCAGACACGCACCACGCCACATTGTGAGCCAAGGTGGACGAACCCACCCCGCCCTTCGCCCCGACAAAGGCCACGGCCCTGCCGTGAAAGGGCTGGTCGGGATCAAGGTAGAGCGCAGCGATGGCGCGCATCAGCTGCACCGAGCTCAACGGCGGCACGAGATATTCGCTAACCCCGCGGCGCATCAATTCGCGATAGAGTGCGATGTCATTGGCCGCGCCGATGACGATGACTTTGGTGTGCGGATCGCAAACATTGGCGAGTTCGTCGAGTTGCGCGAACAGGGTGCGGCCGCGCATGCCGCTTTCGATGATGATGAGGTTCGGGGTCGCCTCGTCGTAATAGCGCTCGATCGCCGCGGGCAGTCCGCCCTCCTGCACCGTCACATGGGCGCGGGCCATGCGCCGGTCGGCGCCGGCTTCTTCGACCATCTTCATGGTGCCCGGCATTTCGCAGAACGCCGCCACGCTGATCCGCGGCACCGGCTGGTCCGCAAAGCCTGGCGATGCGTCATAAGGGTCGGCAACGTCGTCTTCGCCCAGCGGCGCAGGGGCCAGCGCCGTCGCGCCTTCGGTCTCCAAGGGCGCGTCTTCGTATTCAAATGGCTCGTTCATGACGCTCATTCCGTGGTTCTCACGCAAAGGGCTGGCGGGCTTAGTCGACGGCGTCGGAGACGCCTGCGGTTTCGTTGTCGTTGCGCTGGGTCGTGGTGGTTTGACCGGTGCGGTACTGCTCCAAGGCCTCCAGGCGGCGCTGGGAGTCGCTCGGGTCCAGGTCGCGCGGATCGATCAAGTCGCGGGGATTGGAGACCATGGCCGCCAGATTCGCCTGGTGCGCACAGCCGAAATTGAGCGTGTTGTCGCCTGAGGTCGTGACGTTGAAGTCTTCCCACCGCTCGCCGCAGCGCGGGCCTTCGGCGACATAACGGGTGTACATCACCACCAAAGGCGCATCGGCGCGGCCTTCCGCGTCGTACGCCGCCCCGGTGATGTGGCGAAAAGCGAGCCCTTCGGCCTGCAGCACGCCCCGCGCCTCTGCGGCCAGCCTGACAGCGTCCTGAGCATTGGCGGCCCCGATCGGCAGAGCGATGGCGATGGGTCCATGGCCGGTGCGCCTGTGGTCGGCTGCGACCGCGCGCAAAGCGTCCAGCGCTTGGAAGGAAAGCGTGGATTGGCCCGGCCGCACCCGGATTTCGACATGCTCGCGGACTTCCCGCACGGCGATCTGATGGCGCTGATGGGGCAAGCGCTCAGGGATGGCGCTTGCGCAAGCCGCGGTCAGCGCCGCCAGCGACGCCGCGCCGATGCGAGCCAGATGGGTAAAAGACATGGCGGTCATCGCGGCGTTCCTCACGGGGTGGACGTATCGTCGAGAATGAAACCGGCCGGACCGCGCCAACGGCGATCGCCGAGGTCGGCGCCCGGCGCTTGGTACACGCGGCTCAGACGCCCGAAGAAAATCGTCTCCACCTCGCTGGGCGTGGCGTAGCCGTCCGCGGGCGTCTGCAAGGCGTCGGGATGCACGGCGTCGACGAGATAGGGCGTGACCAGGACAACCAGTTCGGTTTCTTGGCTTTCATAGTCGCGAGCCCGGAACAGCGCGCCGATGCCGGGAATGTTGCGCGCGCCCGGCGCGCCGTCGATGTTCTGGCGGGTGGTGTCCTGGATGAGGCCCGCCATCACCAAGCTGCCGCCGGACGGCATCTCGACGGTGGTTTGCGCGCGACGGACGTTGAGCGCCGGCAGGGTCAGTCCAGGGGTTGCAGCGTCCAAAACGCCGTCGCCGTCAGTGTCGATGGCGCCGCCGGAGAGGTCGATGGAGCCTTGGCTGGTGAGCTCGGAGACTTCGGTCGACACGAAGAGCGAAATGCGGCCGTCCGACAGAACCATCGGCGTAAAGGACAGCCCGACGCCGAAGGGCTTGTACTCGATGATGATGTTGCCTTGGTTGTCGAGCCCGACCGGGACAGGAAACTCACCGCCGGCCAAGAACTCCGCGCTTTCCCCTGAAATCGCGGTGATGTTGGGCTCCGCCAGGGTCCGAACCAAGCCGACGCGCTCGAGCGCCTGAAGCACGGTGTCGGCGGACCGAATGTCGCCGCCGCCGCTATTGATGAAGCTGCCGGTGCCGGTGAGGCCGCCCAACGATTGTCCGACAAGGCTGAACTCGTTGTTGGTGGCGATGTTGTAGGTCAGGTCCTCGGTGAACCGGAGCGACGCGTTCAAGTTGACGCCGAGCTGACGGGCGATGGTGCGCTGCATCTCCACGATGCGAACGCGCAACAACACCTGCTCGCCGCCGGAGATGGAGAGCATGGAGATGACGTGCTCGGGGTTCTCGACAAAGCTGCGCGCAATCCGGACGGCGCGATCGGCCTCGGCGGTCGAGCCGACCATGCCGGTCAACACCACCTGGTCGTTCAGCGCGTCGACCTGGACCCGCGCGTCAGGCAGCAGACGGTCGATCATCTCTTGGACCGCATCGAGGTCACGCTCGACGCGGATCTCCAAGTTCAACAGAAGGTCGCCGTTTTCATTAGAGAAGAATGCGTTGGTCGAACCGACCGCCACGCCCAAAACATAGACCCGGCGCGGCGTCCGGATGATCGCATCCGCGATTTCGGGATTGGCGATGACGACGTCATGGGCGTCTTCCGGCAGCTCGATGATCGCGGTCTTGGACAGCGAAAGGTCGAGGGTGTGCGACATCGGGCTCTCGCCGCCGCGCGTGATGTCCACACGCATGATGTTGCCGGGAGCGTCGGCTGCGGCGGGCGCGCCGAGCCCGAGGGCGCCGGCGAGGCTCAAACCAGCCAGCGCGAACACAGCGCCAATGCGCATGCGAGGGCTCATCGGCCGCCTCCCAGGGAATCCGTACGAGCCCGGCCGTAGCGATAGACGGTGAGGCCCTGGCCTTCGGAGGCGAACAACAAGCCCTCCCCGCTTTCCGCGCCGCGGCCCATCACCAGATCCGCATCGGGATGCCGATCCGCAACGCTGCGCAGCGCCAGCGAAACATCGCCGATGGTGACCGCCAGGGCGGCGATCTCAGCGTCAGCAGGGGTCACTTCCAAGGTCGCGGTCGAGCCCACATAGACCTGGGCGTCTTCATCGCCGCCGGGCAGTTGGTCGATCGCCAGAACGCGAACGTTTTCGAGAATGGTGCGGCTGACCGGCACGTTTCGGGTCTCGCGGCCGTTCTCGATCTCGACCTCGTAGCTCAAGATCACGTCGACCCGATCGCCTGGCAAAACAAAGCCGCCGGCGCCGGTTTCAGCGGAAATCGGGATGGCGACCGCGCGCATTCCCGGGGTCAGCATCGCGGCCATGAAGCCGGCTTCGCCTGGGTTCACAAGACGACGGCCGGTGATCGGCTCGCCGCGAGCGACGTCCACCCGCGCAATCGCGCCGGCGAAACGCGCCAAAGCGTTAGGCGCGGTGGTTTGGGTCAGATGGGTTTCGGACAAGGCGTCGAGCGGCCAAGGCTGCCACGTCAAATCATCAGGCGACACGCGCTGGCCCACGGTGAGGTCACGGCGCGCGACCAACACCCGCTCTGTGGGGGTCTCCACGCGCTCCACCACTTGTTGAACTTCCGGAGCGGCTTGGCCGGAGGTCAATCCGGCGTTGCGGACATACAAGCCGACAAAGGCGGCGGCCGCTGCGGCAAGAGCGAGTACTGCAATGCGCCCGACACCCATGTCGAGGACCCCCGAATAGTCAGCCATCTGGTTCGGGGCGATCAAACGCTTGCTATGGTCAAAGCAAGGTTAATGGCGCGGCATGATTTGCCGGGTCTTGATTAAAAACTCAGCGCGGCGGCGAAGATTGCGCTGTGCGGGAACATGATCAAGCCGCCGGTGGCTAAAGCAAGACCATAGGGCACCTCGCCTTTTGGCTTGAGAAGGCGCGCCACCCAAGCCCGCTCGAGAGCGACCGCCGGCACGACCGGGACATTCCGCAACGCCATCAACGCCAGCGTGAGCGCGCCGCCGGCCACGGCCGTCACCAACACAAAGCCCAGCATGCCGTCCCACCCCAACCAGAGCGAGGTCGCTGCGAACAGCTTTGCGTCGCCGCCGCCAATCCAGCCGAAGGCGAACAGCGCCATCGCGACGACCAGCATCGCCGCGCCCGCCCCGACATGCGCGCCGTAAACCGCCCAGCTCAAAAAGAAGGGTCCAATGAGGACAAAGGCCGCAGCGAGGCCCAGATTCAACGGGTTGGGGATCGTCATGGTGGTGAGATCCCAATACGCCGCAGCGAACAGCGCCAAGGGGACGATAAGCAGGCAGAGGGCGGCGAGCATGGCGGGCTCCGTGTGTTCAATACGCCCGCAGTGTGCCGAAACGCCCTTAAGAAAGGGTCTCGGCCGCCGTCATTGCGGGAACGTCGCGCGCTTGGGGATCGCCCAAAAAGCGCGACGCCGCCCCCAGGCCTGGAAGCGGCGTCGGCCAATTCGATCGATCGGCCGCGCCCCGCAACAGCGGAACGCGGCGTTAGCGTTGCGTCTTACGAAGACGACGCGCCGTCGATCGCAGTGCTGATTTCGTTGAACTTGGTTTTGGCGCTGCCGCCCAGAGCGCCCAGAGCGCCGATGAGGACGACCGCGATGAGGGCGGCGATGAGGCCGTACTCGATGGCGGTGGCGCCGGATTCGTCTTTAGCGAAACGAGCGAAGAAGTTGCTCATGGTTAGTCTCCCACGTGGTGTTGCTAGCGACACTGGCTTGGAATTCTCTCCCGAGCCGTATCCCCAAAGTACACGCAGGCCCTTGGCGCCCTCTTAAACTGATCCTCGACAATATATGAATTCTCATTATCCTTAACAAAACACTTAGCCCATTTTACAAGGCTTTTCCCGCCAATTGTTTAGGCTTCATTCACCACAACGGACGAAGGTCGGTTTCGAACGATTACGAGACCAAGCGTCAAACCGGAGTCCGCCCATGTTCCGCGCCTTCGCTCTCGCCGGCGCCGCCCTGCTCGCGGCCCCCGCCGCCGCCCAGACTTTCACGGTCGCGGTGGACACGGCGTATCCGGTTCAATTGACCGAAGACGCAGCGGCAGTGGTGGTGGGTAATCCCGCCATCGCCGACATCGCCGCTCATAACGGCCAGCTTCTCTTCCTGACAGGCAAGTCCTTCGGCGTCACGAACGTCATCGCGCTCAATGCGGCGGGCGAGACGATCTTGAGCGCCACAGTGGAAGTCACCGCCGCCGACCATGGTCGGGTGACGCTGCATCGCGGGCGCGGCCGTGAAAGCTATCGCTGCGCGCCCGCCTGCGAAGCCGTCGCCATTCCGGGCGATGAAACCAGCCGGTTCCGCAATCTGATCGACGCCGCTGACGCGGCGATGGGAGCCGCCTCGCGGGAAGCAGGCGACGAAGAATAGCGTCGAGCTGTTCGGGCCTGGCGCGTTCGGCCCTGAATTTGTTCGCATTTAACCATCGGCGTTAGCGGCGATTTAAGCGCGCTGCGACAGTCTTATGCGAAATTGCTTCGCGAGCGTCCGCATGGTCATCCCCCCCTCTCGTCTGTTTCGACGCTTTCTCGCCGCGCGCCGCGGGGCGACGGCAGTCGAATTCGCTTTGGTGGCCGGGCCGTTCTTCTTTCTGATCTTCGCCATTCTGGAAGCGACGTTCCTGTTCTTCGTCACCTCGACGATGGAGAACGGCACCATGGAGGCCTCTCGCCTGGTGCGCACGGGTCAGCTGCAAATGAACGGGGGCACCGCCGCGGATTTTCGCGACGCGGTCTGCGAGGAGGTTGAAGTCGTCATTTCCTGCGAAGGAAACGTGTATGTGGACGTCCGCGTCTATAACGACTTCGATTCCGTTTCGAACCCCGACCTTGTTTCGGACGGCGAGTTCGATCCCAGCGGCCTGCAAGCCGACTTCGGAGACGCCGGCGATATCGTGGTCGCGCGGGTCTACTACATTTGGAAAGTCTTCACGCCGGGGATCGGCACCGGCTTGGCCAATCTCGACGGCGGACGGCGGTTGATCGTCACCTCCTCGGCGTTCCGCAACGAGCCGTTCGGAGACCTTACGCCATGACCGCATTGGCGCGCCTTCGCCATTGGCGCAGCGACACGCGCGGCGTTTCCGCCGTGGAGTTCGCCCTGGTCGCCCCGATCTTGTTCCTCTTCTACTTCGCGAGCATCGAAATCAGCTTGATGCTCTCGGTGGACCGCAAGGTCACCAATGTCGCCAGCGCCGTGGGCGACTTGGTGGCGCAGGACGACTTGGTTGACGCCGATGAAATGGAGGCGGTGTTCGCCGCGGCTGGCGCGATCATGAACGCCGCCAACGCCGAGGCGCTTGAACTGCGGGTGACGAACGTCGCGATGGATATGGACGGCGATATCGGCGTGACCTGGAGCTACGCCCGCGGCTTTTCGCCCTTGGCCTGCGGATCGGTGGTCGCGATTCCAGACGGCTTGTTGACGCCGGGCCAAAGCGTGGTGCTCGCCGAAGCGCGGCTCGACTATACCCCGCCGATCGGGGACATCGTCACCGGCCCCGTGGTCTTACGCGATGAGTTTTACCTTCGTCCCCGCCGGTCCGCCGAAGTCGTCTTCAATCCGGACCCCTGCCCTTAGTCCATAGTCCTCCAGGAAAGCCCGCGCCCATCAAGCTCGGACGCGCGCACGCCCCGTGCAATCTCGACCAGCAGGGGATGGTCAGGATCGATTGGGGTCGCCGGCCTGTTCTCCGCAACCAGCGTCGCCGCTGACATCACGCCGCGCGCGGCGTTGGCGAGAAAGACGGCGTCAGCGGAAAACATCGCATCCGCGCCAGCTTCAACCGGCGCGCACGCAACGCCCGCCGCCGCAGCCGCGGCGAACACCGCTCCACGGGTGACCCCGGGCAAGACAGCGCCGGTCAGCGCGGGCGTCAACACGCGTCCCTCGGCGATCCAAAAGACGTTAGAGGTCGTCGCGCACGCCACGCACCCAGCGTCGTCCAGAAAAATAGCGTCATCCGCCCCGGCATAGCGCGCCCGTCGCAACGCAAAGCGCGCATCGGCGTAGCTCGCCAGGGTTTTCATCGCGTTCGCAGGATTGCCGCGGGGGCGCAGGATTGAGGGGTCGACACGCAAGCAGAGCGGCGGACGCGGCGCGGGCGTCGGCGACAAGGTCATGACCGCACGTCCCTGAGCGGGGGCGGGACGGTCCAGTCCGCGTCCGCCCTCCCCGGCGCTGACGGTCAAACGAGCGACCCCATCAAGCTGGTTATTGGCGCGCGACAACTCGGCGACGGCCTGGGCGAGATCATCGGCTGACCAGGCGACGGTGATTTCCAAGCCGCAAAGGGTCGCAAAAAGTCGCTCAGCATGGGCGTGAAGACGCACGCCGCCTCCACCCAAAACGCGAAACGTCTCAAATGCCCCGTCCCCGATCAGAAAGCCCCGATCATGGGGGGAAATGCGCACGTCTTGAGCGGGCCTCAGCGCGCCGTCATCCCAGACGATCATCACGAACCCGACAACGCCGCGCGGATCGAGGCGATTTTGGCCAAGGTCTCCTCATATTCATCCGCGGGCTCGGAGTCCGCCACCACGCCCCCGCCGGCTCGCGCCTCCGCCCGCCAACGATCCCCGTCGCGGGAAAACGCCATCGTTCGGATCATGACGTTGAAAGTCGCCGCACCGTCGGGCGCGATATGGCCCATCGCCCCGCAATAGGGCCCGCGAGCCCGGCCTTCGAGCCGCGCAATCTCGACCATCGCCTGGCGTTTTGGCGCGCCGGTGATGGAGCCTGGCGGAAAGGTCCGCGCGAGAAGCCCTCCCAGACCGCATCCGCGAGAAAGCCGTCCCACCACCGTCGACACCAGGTGGTGGACGTTGGCGTAGCTCTCCACCTCGAACAAAGCCGGCGTCTTGACGCTGCCCGGCTCGCAGGCCCGGGCGAGATCATTGCGCATGAGGTCGACGATCATGAGGTTCTCCGCGCGGTCTTTGGCGGAGGCGGCAAGCGCTTGGGCGAGCGCAGCGTCAGCGGTGGGTTCCGCGCTCCGCGGACGCGTGCCCTTGATCGGCCGCGTCGTCACCAGCCCCTCGGGGCTCACGCTCAAAAATAGTTCGGGCGAGTTCGAGCCCACCGCCAGCCCCTCGGAAAGGCGGAAGAACCCGGCGTAAGGCGCGGGACTGTGGGCCACCAGACGCGCCCAGGCGGCGTAGGGCGCATCGCCCTGCGCCAAGGTGGCGGCGAATGGATGGGAGAAGTTCGCCTGGTAGAGATCGCCCGCATGGATGCGCGCGATCAACGCGGCGGTTGCGGCTTCGACACCCTCACGCGCCGTTAAGGGCGCAAACTGCACACGCTCAGGGCTTGATGCGGGCGGCGCCACGCCCGCCGCGGCCGCTTCCAGGAGCCGCCCGCCGGGATCCGCCGCGCCCTGGACGGTGACATCGCCGTCAGCCGAGATCTCAAGCCGTGCGTCATAGGCGCCAAAGGCAAGGTCGGGCCAAGCGCTCCCTGGCGCGCGCGGGGCTTGGTTGAGCGGCCCGCCCCACTCATAGGCGACTAGCCCTGCGACATAGGCCCCGTTCGCGCGCGCCTCGGCGAAAAACGGCTCGGGGTCGGCGGGTCTTTCCTCTGACGCCGGCGCTATGAACGTTTCAACAGGGTCGGCGTAGAGGAAGGACGGCCCCGCCCCGCCCGAATGCAACAAGAGGCTATGGGGTCGCCCAGCGAAAGGCGCGAACGCCGCTGTCGGATCGCATTTGAGGGCGAGGCCGGCCACGGTTAGGCGACGGTCTCGTCTTCGGCGACGAGATGACTGCGGATCGCGGCCTGCGCCTGTTCGCTCACGCCCAGACTTTCGCGCAAATAGTCGTCGAGCGAGCCTGAGCGGCGTTCGATTTCTTCAAGCGCCGCTTCAAGATAGGCCGGCTCCACCCCGGCCATGGGGCGCAATTGATCCGCGGTGAGCGGTCGTCCGAGCCGCTTTGAGAATCGCGCGATCGCTTTTTCCAGAACGCCTGACGAAGCGATGGCGTCATTGGTCAGCGCGTAGTCGGCGAACACGTCTTCCCGGCTCACCCCCAAGGCGTGCAGAACAAGGGCGCACAAGACGCCCGTGCGGTCTTTGCCCGCTGCGCAATGCACCAGAGCAGGCGTTTCTTGCGCCGCCAGCGCCGCGAACGCACCGGAAAACAAAGCGCGATGCCGGGCCTCGAAGGGCATGCGAACGTAGATGTCGAGCATGTAGTCTCGCATCTTATCTGCGGAAACCTCTTCGGCGGCCAACAGAGCCTTCAGATGGGGCGGCGCCGCGTCGGCGTGACCCTCGTCGCTGTCGATGACGCGAGGCTGGGTTTGGGCGGACCAGGCGGATGGTTCAGACGCGCGCTCTCCGGCCCGCCGCAAATCGACCACCACGGCGAGCCCCAGCGCTTGCAGTTTTTCCTGATCGGCCGCGGTTGCACGATGCAGATTGGCGGAGCGGAACAACATCCCGCGCTTCACCTGGCCGCCCATCACCGCGTAGCCGCCAAAATCCCTGAAGTTAAAGACCCCCTCAAGGGGGATGAGCCGTTCGGACACGCTTCTGACCCTCCGCCGTCGGCGGCACCGTATCGGTTTCCGCGTCACTGGCAACGAGCCCCGACGACCATCGCCTCATCGAAAGGGCGGTTCGTCAAACGCCCGCAGCTTGCGCGAATGCAGAACCTGGGCGCCGTCTCGCTTCAACAGCTCAATGGTGCGCAAGCCGATTTGGAGGTGTTGGGACACCGCGCGTTCATAGAACCGGCGCGCTGAACCGGGCAGTTTCAATTCCCCATGGAGGGGCTTGTCGGACACGCACAGCAAGGTTCCGTACGGCACGCGGAAGCGGAACCCGTTGGCGGCGATCGTCGCGCTTTCCATGTCGATGGCGATGGCGCGGGACTGGTTGAACCGCCGGGTCTCAATGCCCGCACGCAGCTCCCAATTGCGATCGCAATCGGTCACGACGGTCCCGGTGCGCAGCCGATGTTTCAGCGCCTCGCCCGCCTCGCCCGTCACTTCCGCGGCTGCGGCTTGCAGGGCGACTTGGATCTCTGCGATGGGCGGAACGGGAATGTCGAGCGGCAGATGGTCGTCCAAGACCGCATCCCGCCGAAGATAGGCGTGGGCGAGCACATAATCGCCGAGCTTTTGAGAATGCCGCAGTCCGCCGCAATGCCCGATCATGAGCCAGCACTGGGGACGCAACACCGCGAGGTGATCGGTGATGGTCTTCGCATTGGACGGACCCACCCCGATATTCACCAGGGTCACGCCGTTCCGCCCCGGCGCCATGAGGTGATAGGCCGGCATCTGGAACCGACGCCACGGACCGGCTTCGACGGCGCCCACGGGGTCCTCGTCGCCCGGCCGCACCATCACCCCGCCTGGCGCGGACAGCGCCTCATAGGGTCCGTCCGCGGAGACTTGCTCGCTCGCCCACCGGACGAACTCGTCCACATAGCGGTGGTAGTTTGTGAACAAGATGAAGTTCTGGACGTGCTCGGCGGGCGCCCCGGTGTAGTGACGCAATCGGTGGAGCGAGTAGTCCACCCTCGCCGCGTCAAACAGCATGAGCGGCAGGGGCCGGCCGGGATCTTGCTCCCAAGCCCCATCGGCGAGTTCATCGCCCACCGCCGCTAAGTCCGGCGCTGGGAACAAGGACGCCAGCGCCGCCGGATCGCAACTCCCAACCCGCTCTTCGTCTTCAGGACGCATCACGTAAGGGAACGGAATGCCTTCTCGGCTCGAGCCGACCTCAAGGGTGACCTCGTAGCTTTCCGCAATCAGCGAAAGCTGCTCGACGAGATAGTCGCGAAAGAAATTGGGCCGGGTGATCGTACCCGCGTAAACGCCAGGCGCGGAGAACTTTGCATAAGACCGCGAGAGTTTCGGCGTGGCGCCTTCGGGCGCGTAGGACACGCGCAGTTCGGGATAGGCGATCGAGCCGCCATAGTCGCCCGGCGCGACGCCGTTGTCGGCGAAATCCAGCAAAGCGGCGCGCAGGCGCTCGCAGGCGTCCTCATAAAGGCTTTGAAGCCGCGCGACCGCTTCGCCCGCATCCGCGCAAGCCGTGAAGGCAGGCTCGCCCGAGCGCCCCATGTCAGTCTTGGTCGCGTCTCACGAAGGTCACCGACCACAACGGCTCGCCCTCGAAGAGATCCGACGACCCGCCGTCATCTTCGATCATTTGGAAGGTGGCGGGCTCGATCCGGCCCTCCATCCGGTAGCCCCGCTCCGCCATGCGGGAGCGATGGAACTCCATGGCGGCGGCGGAGAAGGTGCGGGCGAGAATGGTGATGCGGTGAGGCGCTTCAGCCATGGCGTGATCCTCGATGTCGAAAGACGCGCGGACGGCGGACGCGCCGGACGCGATTGGAGCCGCACAATGCCGCCGCTGGCGCGCGGCGTCCATGCCTGCGCGCGAAAGCGTCTTCAGCACGCTACTGAGAGCAAGTGAAACGGCGGCCTTACGCGCCCAAGACGCGCACGGGCGCGCGCTTATCGCCGCGCTGGCCGATGCGTTCGGTCCAACGTTTGGGCGTCAACCCCATGGGTTCGGACGAACCGCTCGCACGCTCCCGCGCGATGCGTTCAACAAAGCTCGAAGCGGGTTCAATGACAGCAACGTTCATCGACATGTTCTCCCCCTTATCCGTTACGCAGCCGCGACGCGCAGGCCGTCCGCCGGCGCAGGCGCGTCCTCGCCCGCCGTGGCGACGCCCCAGACCAAGGTCAGCGGACGCATCAACGTTTCGATGTCGCCAGCGGCCTCGAGCAGAATCGCGCCGATGGCGTGGGCGCGGGCGACGTCTTCACGGCGCGGTTGAGGCAAGGCCTGCAAAAGAAGCGCCAGGTCCGCCAACTCCGGTTCCGAAAACGGCGCGAAGGCCGCGGGGTCCATCACCTCGAGTTCCGCGTTTTGCTCTGCCACGGTATCGGTCATGTCGCGCTCGCCTGCGGCGATCCCTCGTTAACCCCCATCGGCGTTCCGACCGGGTCGGTTAAGAAATGCGCCCTCAACCGTTAATGGTCCGTTACCGGCGCAAAAGGACTGTCGCGCCCGCCGCGCGACGCAGGCCTTGTCGGGCGCGGCTCCAATCGGTCATGGTCCCGCTCAGCCGCGCGGACGGTCCGGGCGGATAGGGGACGCTGATGATCGCTCAAACGAAGTTTTTCGCGACCGCTGCTTTCGCCGCCGCCTTCCTGGCGGCTTGCGGCGGAGGCAGCCCGCGCGACCAGATCGTGACCGCCTGCGTTGAGGCTGAAGACCAACAAAATACGCGAGAGCAATGCGTTTGCTTTGCAGACCAACTCGACGCGAACCTTAACGACGAAGACCTCGCCTATCTGGCCGAAGCGATGTCGGCGCCGGAGGACGAGCGCGAACGTTATGAGGAAGCGCTCGCGGACAACCAGGGTATGGCCATGGCGATGATCGGCGCGGCGAAAGAGTGCTCCCTTTCCGCCGAAGGTTAATCGTCGGAGGGGGTGTTGTGGCGGGCGCGATTGTTATCGCTCTCGCCGCCGTCCGCCTGTCCGGTTCAAGCGAGGGCGAGGCCTCCCCCGCCATAGACGCCGCTGCGCTCGAGGCGGTTCTCCAACCCGGGGACGTCGTCTTTATCGGAGCCGATGACGCGTTGTGGGGACAGATCGGCGCGCTCATCACCGGCGATCGTCATGTCTACGCCCATGTCGGCATGGCCGCGGAGCGCGGCGGCGCGCTGGTCATCGTTCACGCCGCCGGCAGCCCGACCAACGCCGAAGCCGAAGTGGCCGCAGAGCCGGCCGCGCGCTTCGCCGCCCAAGCCCAGCGCGCGGCGGTGTATCGCCCGCAAACGCCTCGGGCGGCCGCGGCGGCGTCCCGCGCTTTAGCCTATGCCGAGGGCGGCGCGCGGTTCGACGGCGCCTTCTCGCTTGAAAGCGAGGACCGTCTGTATTGTACGGAGTTGGTTTGGCGGGCTCTGACCGAAGCCGTCGGCGAAGACGTCGCCCCACAAAAAAGCCAATTCGGCGACCTGGCGTATATCGCCATCGAGGACTTGCGCGCCGCGGAGATCTTAACCCCCGTGGCGCGCTTCGGAGACGCCCCGCCGCGCTAAGCGGCCGAGACGGGTTCGTCCTCGCGATCGGCCTCGTTCATCTTGTCAAACGCGTCCCAGACCCCGTCCGCGCCGTGCCATTCCCCTTGCGCGGCGGCTTTTGAGTACTCGGTCGCGCGCGTTTCGAAGAAATTGGCGTGTTCGACCCCATTCAAGATCTCAGTCAGCCACGGCAAGGGATGCTCGCCGACGCCGTAAACCGCGGGCAGCTCCAACTGGCCAAGACGCCAATCTGCGACATAGCGGATGTACTGTTTGACGTCCTCGGCGGTCATGCCGTCCACCGGGCCGAGTTCGAAGGCGAGATCGATGAAGGCGTCCTCGAGTTTCACCACGGTCTTGCAGCAATCGACGATGTCGTCTGCGACGGATGGCGTGACGCATCCGGTTTCCCGCCGGAACGCGTGATACAGCCGCACCATGCCTTCGCAATGCAGGCTTTCGTCGCGCACCGACCAGGACACGATCTGGCCCATGCCCTTCATTTTGTTGAAGCGCGGGAAGTTCATCAGCATCGCAAACGAGGCGAACAGCTGAAGCCCCTCGGTGAACGCGCCGAACATGGCGAGCGTGCGCGCGATGTCTTCATTGGTCTCGACGCCAAATTCCTGCATATAGTCGTGCTTATCAGACATCGCCTGGTAGTCGAGGAAGGCCGAAAACTCCGACTCAGGCATACCGATTGTTTCGAGAAGCAGCGCATATGCGGCGATGTGAATCGTCTCCATGTTGGAGAACGCAGCCATCATCATTTTGACTTCGGTCGGCTTAAACACCCGCGCGAAGCGGTCCATGTAGTTGTCGTTCACTTCGACATCGGACTGGGTGAAGAAGCGGAAGATCTGCGTGAGGAGATTGCGCTCGCCATCGCTCAGCTTGCCCGCCCAATCCTTGCAGTCCTCGCCCAAAGGCACTTCTTCGGGCATCCAGTGCACTTGCTGCTGTCGCCGCCAAAAATCGTACGCCCAGGGATAGCGAAACGGCTTGTAGCCTTTGCTGGGGATTAGAAGGCCAGGCGTGGCTGCGGCGGCAAGCGACATGAGCGGACTCCGATTACGCGGTTCGAGCGACTAGGGTAGGCTAGATATAGGGGCGTCACGCAAATGACCCCCAAGATTTAGGCTCAAGGCGCGCGGATTCGGTAAACAAGTGGTTAGGCGCGCGACGCGCTGGATTCGCGGCGCGGTTTTGGCGAGGCTTTCGCCTATGCGCAGGACGATCCTTGCCTACGGCGTCGTATTAGCGGTCGCCGCCCTTGGCCTGGAATGGCTGGAGCAACGCTACGCCCTGCGCGTGGTGTCGATCGAGGCGTATTTCGCCGTCATCGCGGTCGCGTTTATGGGGCTCGGCGTTTGGCTCGGCCTGCGCCTGCGCCGAAGCCATGAAGCCCCTCCTCCCGGGCCGAATGAAGCGGCGTTACGCGCACTGCGCTTAACGGAGCGGGAACGGGAGGTTCTCGGTCTGCTCGCCGCGGGACACTCCAATAAGGAAATCGCGCGGACGCTCGACGTCTCGCCGAACACCGTCAAAACCCATGTGGCCAATCTCTACGCCAAACTTGACGTGGCCCGACGCACCCAGGCGGTGGAAAAGGCGCGGTTACTGGCTCTCATCCCCTAGGGCCGGGACGCCCGCGTAACAGCAATGGGATGAGAAAGCTCAACTCACCCTTTCGGGTGATAGCGGATTCGCGGGACCAGCCGTAGCGAGAGCCATGATTGACCCTGTTGAAGGAAAGGAACCGATCATGCTTCGCAACGCGCTCATCTTTGGCGGCATTTCAGGCGGCCTCATGGCGGTGGGGCTCGTCATTGGAGAGATTTTCCATGACGTCACCAATTTCCACGCCTCCCCTCTGTTCGGTTATTTGTTCATGTTGGTCGCGGCGTCACTCATATTCGTCGGCGTCAAACGCCATCGCGACGTCGCGCTTGGCGGCGTGATCAAGTTCGGGCCGGCGCTCGGAGCCGGGCTCGCGATCGCCTTGGTCGGCAGCGTGATTTATGTCGTCGCCTGGGAAGCGCTTCTCGCGGCGACCGACTACGCCTTTTTCGACCAATATGCCGAGGCGCAGCTCGCGGCCCGGGAAGCACGGGGCGCCAGCCCCGAAGAACTGGCCGCCTTCGCCGAACGCGTTGAGGCCGCGGGACGCCTGTATGAGAACCCGCTGTTCCGAATCCCGATCACGTTCACTGAAGTGCTGCCGGTGGGCGCGATCGTCGCGCTCGTCTCCGCCGCGCTGCTTCGCAATCCCCGCCTCTTGCCGGCGCGCCGTTGAGGCGAAGCCCGCGCCCGGCGTCATCGGGCGCGGGTCTCCGCTCAGAACCGCCAGCTCATTGAGGCGGCGCCGAACCGGGAGGGGCCGTCTTGGAAAGCGAACTCTTCGGTGCGATGGACATAGGTGAACGACACGCTCGCGCGCCCCGCCGTCAACACCATCCCGCCCTGCAAATCCCCCACGACCGGCCGCCGATCGGTAACGCTCGGCCCGCCGCGAAATGTGTTTCCGTCCAAAAAGAGATCGCGCGCCACCGCGCGGCCGGACAGGCCGGCGAACATGTACCAACCGAACGAGCCGCGCTGATCGTCCAGAAAGGCGAGACCGCCGGAGGGCGCAGGCCGCAGCCGCGGCGGCGGGCCGTAATTGCCGGCAAGGTCGGTCCCGAAGCGCATGCCGAGCCCGACCGTGGCGCTGGTCTCGACCGTCCCGAGCGCCGCGCCGTAGTGAAGGTCGGCGTCAAGCTGCAAAGGCCCGATATCGAACGCCGGCGTCCGGCGCTGCCGCTCCAACCGTAAAACGAACGCCAGTTCGTTCTCCAACTGGCTGTCCCAGCCTCTGGGCTCTTGGCCGTCGATCAGCTGATGCCAGTTGACTTGTACGAACTCCCCGCCCGCCCATGGGCCGACGACGCCCAACTGGAACTGCGCGGTGTCGAGGCCGCGCACCGCGGGGTTATAGGAAATCAGAGAGGCTTCCGCATAAAGCCACCCCGCATAGGGACGGTCCAGCGGGTCAGGAGCCACGAGGCTGATGTCTTCGGGCGTGTACATCGCGTGGCCGAGCGACAACCCCGTACGCCACAGCCGGTCGCTGTCGGGGTTAGGGTCGTAACGATCGGGCAGGAGGTCGC
The DNA here is from genome assembly GCA_964483375.1 of uncultured Caulobacterales bacterium. Lineage (GTDB taxonomy): Bacteria > Pseudomonadota > Alphaproteobacteria > Caulobacterales > Maricaulaceae > JAUIEH01. The sequence goes on along the minus strand of CAZABJ010000006.1, from coordinate 44,993 downwards.
CTAAGAGCCGGGTTAGCGGGAGGTTCCGCTCCGGCCCTGAAATGACGGTGAGTTGCAGACCGTTCGTGTAGTTGCGGTCGGTGCCGCCGAAGAGATCGTTTTCGGTGACCAATGAGAGCGTCGCATCGTCCCAGAAACCAGGCGGTTCTTCGGGCGACGCTGAGCGCGGTTCCGGTGCGATCGGCCCGCCGCCGCTCTCGGCGGAAAGGTCCGACACGAGCGCAAGGCTCAGATTGAAACGCGAAAGCCCCTCAGCGGACGCGTCGTCAGCGCCGACAGGCGCGGCGGCCGACAGCGCGCCAAGCCACGTCGCGGCGGTGATAGCAAATACGCGCATGCCCCCTCCCAAGCCGATGTTGAGAGAAGGCGCTCCCGCGCAGGCGCCGTCAAGCCGTTGCGCGCGCGGGATCCACTAACGTGTCATTGAGACCGACACCCCGGCGAATTGTTCGTCGGTGGAATAGTCCCGATAGCGGATGTCGCGATGAACGACGGCCAACGCGATGTCCGCGGGTCCGACGCGAAAAGCGATGCCCGCCTCGGCGTCGCCGACAAGCGTGCGGTCCTCCAGTCGAACCGCGTCGTTGAACCGCATGCCAGGCTCCAACCGCCAGGTCAGGGCCTGCGCATCGGCCCCGGCGAAGATGTACCAACCGCCCGTCTCGTCGGGATGGCGGGGTTCGGTGAGGTTTCGCCCAAAGCGGACCATCGCCCCGGCGCCGGCGCCGGACACGTCATCCCGAACCGTCAAACTCGCCTGCGGCCGGACTTGCACTTCGAAGTCGCCGATCGTCGTCGACGGCGCGAATCCGGAATAGTACCGCACGTCAACGCCTTGGCCGCCGACGATCGTGTTTCCGCCGCGGAGCGGGTTCGCCACGTCGGCGAGCCCAATCGGCATTCGGTCTTCGGGATCGGCGAAATCTTGGATTGGGTCGTAAGCCAAATCGTCAAGCGCATAAGGCCGCTCATGCTCGACGCCCGGATTGAACCGGAGAGACAGACGGCCGAACTGAGCGTCCGCTTCGGTCCCCTCAGCGACAAACCCCGTCGTCGACAAGAGATCGACCATGTCCAGGCTGACTTCGACCGCGGCAGGTCCGCCAAACACCGTTGGAGAGACCTTTTGCATAATGGCGCCCGGCGCGCGGTCGCCCCGCCTAACCGGGAGCTCCTCGCTTATCGGAGCGGCCGCCGCACCGCTGGCGAGTAAGGCGCTGGCCAGTGCACACGACGTTACTTGCACCACGTTCCGCTTCATGGACCCCGAGCCTCCCATCCCGTCGGATCACTCGAAGAATACGTGATTCGGGCGGTTCTCCGTCGCGACGAATCGTTGAAGCCCGCTTTCAAGCGGGGGCACGACATTTCAGCCACACGTTGTCATGGAACCTGAACGCAAGGTTGCGCTGCAACCTATCAATGCGAGACGACGAAGCTGACGCCGCCGAATTGCTCATCCGCACTGGCGGATTCGTGGCGGATCTCGCGATGGACGAAACCCAGCGTTAGATCGCCCGGTCCAAGGCGATAGGCGACCCCGGCTTGGGCGTCTCCGATCATCGCGACATCCTCGAGCCGGAGGCTGTCGCTTGCAGCCGCGACGATCGCCCCATCGCCCAATCGCCACGTCAAGGCTTGAGCGTCGGCCCCGGCATAGATGTACCAAGACCCTGCCTCGCCGGGATCGCGCGGCTCGGCGAGACCCTCGCCAAACCGCCAAATGGCGCCGAGACGCCCGGTCAAAATCAAGGCGTCAGGGTCAACCGAGTCAGTCACCGAAAGGCCGGAGGGCTCCCAATGAAGCGGCGCAAAGCGCCCCTCCTCGGAGCGGTCGTACAGACCGACGAACCCGACCGACGCAGAGGTTTCGTCTTGGACCGTCCAAGACGCAGCTTCGTCCAAGCGCTCTGGCGCAGCAAGCACGAGCGTGGCGCGACCGAAAGCATCGCCGGCGGGATCGCGCCGCAGACCGATGAGCTCGCTCACTCCCGCCACGTCTAGGGGCATCGCGCGCCACACAATGGGTGATTGGGACGCATTCAGCTCGTCGCCATAGGCCCGCTGCCACTCCGCCACCCAGACGAAATCATCCGCGTCGGCGCGTGCGCCCGCGCTACACGCGCAAGCGGCGACAAAGGCTATCGCAGTGATACGCATCCGCAGCTTCATAGCGCCAACCCGACGTTGCCGTCCCCCGACCATAGCATGCAAACGCGACGCCACCGAAATCCCGTCGCTTACGCGTCAGGAAAATGCCGACGATTTCTTACTGGCAGGCTAAGCATTCCTCATAATCGGTGCGTTCGTTCAGGATGGGGCGCTCGTCTTCGGCGGCCGTTTCTCCGCCGGCGAACTGGGCGCGCTGCACCGACTTCGAGCGACAGTAGTAAAGCGACTTCACGCCCCGGGTCCACGCCGTCCAATGCAGCATATGCAGGTCCCATTTATCAACATCGCCTGGCAAAAACACGTTTAGTGACTGAGATTGACAAATATAGGGCGTCCGGTCTGCGGCGTGTTCGATCACCCACCGCTGGTCAATTTCAAACGCCGTGCGGAAGCATGCCTTCTCGTCTTCGCTCAACCCGTCGAGATGCTGCACCGACCCCTCATGTTCTAGGATCGACGCCCAGACGGCGGGCGTATCCAGCCCTTTCTCAGCAAGCAGCGCCTTGAGATGCGGGTTCTTCACCGGGAAGGAGCCCGACAGCGTTTTGTGGGTGTAGATGTTGGCGGGGATGGGTTCGATACCCGCCGACACCCCGCCGCAAATGATCGAAATCGAGGCCGTGGGCGCGATTGCGATCTTATGGGAGAAGCGGGCGTTCACCCCCCGCTCGGCGGCGTCCGGACAGGGGCCCCGCTCCTTCGCCAGATTGACGGAGGCGGCGTCGGCGTAACGGCGGATATGCTTGAACATCCGCAGGTTCCAGCTTTTGGCGAGCGCGGATTCGAAGGGAACCCCTTGCCCCTGCAAGAAGGTGTGAAAGCCCATCAGACCCAAACCGACCGACCGCTCACGCATGGCGGAGTAGGTCGCCCGCTCCATCTCCGCAGGCGCGCGGTCGATGAAGTCCTGCAGGACATTGTCCAAGAAGCGGAAGATGTCCTCGATGAAACGCTCGTCCTCGCGCCATTCCAGATAGGTTTCAGCGTTCAGCGAAGACAAACAGCAAACCGCCGTGCGCGCCTTGCCTTCATGGTCAATCCCGGAGGGCAGCATGATTTCCGAGCACAGGTTCGACTGGGTGACCTTCAGACCCAGGTCGCGCTGGTGCTTCGCGAGCGCCTTGTTCACGGTGTCGGAAAACACGATGTAGGGCTCGCCCGTCTGCAGCCGCAGCTCCAAGAGCTTTTGCCAAAGAGCCCGCGCGCGCACGGTGCGCATGGGCTCGCCGGTTTTCGGCGACCGCAAAGCGAAGTCCGCGTCGTCGCGCACCGCCTCCATGAACTCGTCGGTGACATTGACGCCGTGATGGAGGTTCAGGGATTTGCGATTGAAGTCCCCGCTGGCTTTGCGGATCTCGACGAATTCTTCGATTTCTGGGTGGTGGATGTCGAGATACACCGCCGCGGAACCGCGCCGCAGCGACCCCTGGCTGATGGCGAGGGTCAGGCTGTCCATCACCCGCACGAAGGGGATGATCCCGGACGTCTTGCCGTTGCGGCCGACCTTTTCGCCGATGGACCGCACCCCGCCCCAATAGGTGCCGATGCCGCCGCCATTGGACGCCAGCCAGACATTTTCATTCCAAGCGCCGACGATCCCTTCCAGGGAATCGTCAACGGCGTTGAGAAAGCACGAGATGGGAAGTCCGCGTTCGGCGCCGCCGTTCGAGAGAACCGGCGTGGCCGGCATGAACCAGAGCTTTGACATGTAGTCATAAAGCCGTTGGGCATGCGCGGCGTCGTCGGCATACGCCGTGGCGACGCGTGCGAACATGTCCTGAAAGCTTTCGCCGGGCAGCAGGTAGCGGTCCTCAAGCGTGGTTTTGCCGAAATCCGTCAGCAGGGCGTCTCGGCTCGGATCGGTCTTAACGCCCTCGACCACGCGCAGATGCGCTCCAGCCGGGCTCGGCTTGCCGCTCGGCGCGCGCTCAGGAAGCGCGGCGGCCGTATCGTCTTGGGGCGCGACAGCGTCCAATGGCGTCATGACGTTCTCCTTACGCGACACACGCACGCGATTTCCGCGGTTAACGAGCGGTGGTTTGCGCGCGCTGATTCGAATGATGCGGCCGCCGCCCCCGCTCCGCCGCAGCCACTATATATAGTGACCGTTTTTGGCGCGGGGGCAACATCTGCTGCGATGACCATCGTGTGGGTTTGGTTAGCGAGGAGTAAACGCGCCGCTGCGAAACCCTGTTCAAAACCCTCCTCGCGCGGAAGAACCGCGCCGCCCGCCCGGGGCGCGCGCGGCGCCGCGGTCAGTTAGGCTGGCCTCGCGCAAACGGACGCGCTATCGCACGGTGTTTATGCGCGCGCCCTCGAGCGCCGCGCCGCATCGCTTCTCCCCAGGAGGCCTTCCATGAGCGACGCCGCTTCAGACGTCCCCCCGCACGCGTCCGAGGACGCCCCGCTCCTCAGCGAGGAAGAGCGCGACAGCCTTCCCCGCCGGGTGGTGCTGGTCACCGATGCGTGGGAGCCGCAAGTGAACGGCGTGGTGCGGACGCTGTCCCGCGTCGCTCACGAGTTCGGCGAAATGGGCATCCGGATGGAGGTCATCTCGCCCAATGGCTACAAGACCTTCCCTCTCCCCACCTATCCTGAGATCAAGCTCGCCCTGGGCGCCAAGAAAGACATCGAGCGCCGCATTCGCGAGTTCGAGCCCGACGCCATCCATATCGCGACCGAGGGCCCGTTAGGCTGGGCGGCGCGGTCGATTTGTCAAAAGTGGGATTGGCCGTTCACGACGAGCTACCACACCAAATTCCCCGAATACGTCAATGCGCGACTGCCCTTCGTGCCGCTTTCGGCGGGGTATTGGTATATGCGCCGGTTCCATAACTCCGGCGGAAGGCTGATGGTGGCGACCAACTCCATGCGCGAGGAGCTCGCCGGGCGGGGTTTTAAGAACATCACCCCGTGGGCGCGGGGCGTGGACACCGAGATGTTCCACCCTTCGCGCCGCGGGATTGACGGAGGCGTCTATAAAGACCTCCAAGGCCCAATTTTCGTGAATGTGGGCCGGATCGCCGTGGAAAAGAACATGGCGGCGTTTTTGGAGATGGATCTTCCCGGCACCAAGGTGGTCGTCGGCGACGGCCCGCAGCGTGCGGAGCTGGAGCGCAAACATCCCGACGCGGTGTTCACCGGCGCGAAATTCGGCGAAGAGCTGGCGCGCTATTTCGCCGACGCCGACGTTTTCGTGTTTCCAAGTCTGACCGACACTTTCGGCTTGGTCATCCTTGAAGCCATGGCCTGCGGCACCCCGGTCGCGGCCTTTCCCGTACCGGGACCAAAAGACATCATTCCAGGGTCTGACGCGGGCGCGGTGGGCGAGGACTTGCGCGCAAGCGCCACGGCGTGCCTTGAGCTCAATCGCGAGACGGTTCGGGCTTATGCGGAGGGGTTTTCCTGGCGCGCCTGCGCCGAGGAATTCCTGCGCAATCTCGAAACCCCGCCCCAGCCCGAGCGCCGCCGGTTCTGGCGTCGGCTCCGGCGCTTGGGCAATCGCGTCCGCCCGCGTTTGCCGGTGCGACTGCAGCGGCGGCGACGGCGAGAGCACGCTTAAACCGCCCGCCCCTTCTTGGGTGCGCGAAGCCGCCGCTGGTTTTACTGCAAGCGTTGCCCGTCCGGCGCGCCGAGCCCGACCCAGCCGTCCCCAAAATTGCGGCCCTCGCTTGGGTCAGCCCAGGCGAGCCACAGTTCCCCGTCTTCGCCCCGCACGAAGCAGTCGACGCGCGCGGTGTCGCTGCTGACGCATTCCGGCGCGGACGTGATGCGCTGCCAAGGGGGCGCGCCCACGCTCGACCACGACGTCGCAAAGACGCTTCCCCCCGCCGACGCCCCCAATGTCGCGGAAACGTCGCTGAGATAAAGCGTACCGTCCGCCCCGAGGATCGCGCAGGCGAACTCGCGACCCTGGACGGGCGCGCAGCTGGGCGCTGACGCCGGGGGAGAAGGCGGATCAGGCAGGCGAACCCACCCCGCCGTCTCCGGCTCGTCGGGCCGATATCGGAGCGCGTAGACCCCGCCATTGTCCGACACCGCAAGGCATATGATGACCTGGCCGATTTGCGCTTCGCACTCGAGCTCGCCTTGAATTGCGCCGGGCGGCCGCCCGAGGCCGGCCCACCCCGGATGGACCGCGAAGCCCACCAATGCGGAGACGATGACGTCTCCGCCCTCCACCATGGTGAAACACCGCACGTCCATTGTGTTCCAACGGTCATCCCAGACGGCGCATTCGGGCCTGCGAATGTAGCGGCGGTCGGCGGGGCCGCCCAATTCGGTCCAATTGAGCGGCTCAGCGACGGGGAGATTATGACGGGTTCTGTCGCTGAATCCGTAAGCCCAATCCGTTTGCGCGATGACGCGGATGCGACCGTCTTCAAACAAACCGAAACAATGGGTCGCCTGCCGCCCCGTTTCGAAGTCCGTGTTGTTCCACAGCCCGTGGTCAAGCGGGCCCAGGCTCTCGGGCAATTGGTTGCGGTCCAAAGTGGAAAAACACTCCGGCGAACTGGCGAGGCGCCCCGGCTGATTGTGGAGATATCGGTCGATTGGACGCCAATGATAGTCGTCAAACGAAACGCCGCTCCACCCTAATCGAGCGCCGCCTTCAGCCGAGCCTACGAGGCCGGCGGGGCGACCGGTTCCATCCACCGGGGTCAGGAACGCCAACCTCCCCTCCTCGGTGACAAGCACGCACCGCCGATAATTCTCTCGCGGCACGGCGCCGGCATGGGGTTTCTCAAACCGGTCGCTGCAAATCGGTCGGAAGAGAGACGTATGGCGGAACCAATTCCAGCCGCGGCCGAAATCAAACGGGTTGTTGTCCGTTAAGCGCTCTGGCGGGGTGTCGAAAAGGATCCCGCCGGTCCGCCGTGACGCCTCGGACGAACCGGGACGATAGTCGGGCTCGCCAACGAGCATCCACGCCTCACGACCCACCGCCCGTCCGACGCAGGTGACATATCTGTGGTGGCGCGCGCCGCCCTCCTCGCCCTGGCGCTCAGAAATGACCCTGGGCGCGGTGCAGTCGAACAGCGGACTTCCATAAAACGCGTCTTCGGGGCTGAGGCCTTCATGCACCTGCGACGTCCCGGTGTTCAGCACCACCGACTCTTCCGGCGGCGGGCTCGGTCGCGCTTCCACGACCGCGCCAGTGTTGAACGTTACGCTTTCCTCCGCCGGCGGCGCGCTCGGCGCGGTTACGACCGCGCCGGTGTTCGGCGTCGCGGCGGGTTCCTCGCGCGGGAACAGATCCGCGACCGAAGGCCGCCGCGCGGGGTCGGCGGGAAGCGTCATGATGATTTCGCCGGGCGCGCTCGCGGCCGGGGTCGCGCTAACGATCGACCAGCGCTGCTGGGTCTCGCCATTGCAGCCCCAGATCTGGACGCGCCCGCCATTGCGATTAAGGTCCGGGGCGTGGATGTCCAGGCACAAGCCTGATCCTGCGCGGATGGCGCCGTCTTGGCTCACGGTCCATCGCTGCTGAGGCTGATCGTTGCAGCCCCAAATCTGAACCCGTCCGCCATTCTGACTGAGCTCAGGCGCGTGCACGTCGAGGCACAGCCCGCCGCCCTCATTCTGAATCCGCCCGCGCGCGGCGTCGACGATCCAGCGCTGCTGGGGCTCTCCGTTGCAGGCCCAGACCTGAACGCGGCCGCCATTGGCCCGCATTTCCGGCGCGTGCACATCGAGGCAGAGCCCCGCCTCGTTGACGATCGCGCCCGTGACGGTGTCGGCGGACGCCCGTTCGGCGCCGCTTGCGGCTGCGATCGAAGTCGCGAAAAGAGCTAACAAAACGCGTGACGCCATGCCTAGTCACCTCCCGCGACGGTTCAAAGGACAGCCTGGTTGCGGCGGCCCGGCGCACCTCGCCCGCGGCCTCCCCGAGCGTCGCCATAGGGACGCCAGAAAACCGACGAATTTGTGACCGGTTTGGGGGGGCGCCCCCTCCCCCCACAGGCATCGCGAGGCGCCACGGTCGGCGGCGTCCGTCAGACGCGGCCCGACAAACCAAGAAAAAACGGCGCGGCCCGAAGTGAGCCGCCCCGTCCTTTTTGGGGTTACGATCAGGCGTTAACCGTCAGTCGGTTCCGCCGGCGCTTCTCCGATCGCTTCTTCGACGGCGTCTTCCACAGCGTCTTCCACGGCGTCGACGACATCCTCGGACGCCTCTTCGGCGGCCTCAAGCCCGCCGCCGGTGAATTCTCCGCCTTCGGTCTCCAACGCCTCAGCGGCCCCTTCCACGGCGTCCTCGATGGTTTCGCCAGCGTCTTCAAGCGTTTCACCGGCCTCCTCAACGGAGCCTTCCACCGTGCTTTCGCCGTCCGCCTCGACCTCAGCCTCCGCGTCCGCGTCAGGCCCAGCCGCAGCGCCCGCCTCGTCATGTTCGACGAGCGCGTCAGCGGTCAGAAGCCGGCCTTCGCGCACAGCCGCTTCTTCGGCGGCGCGGGCTTCGTCAACGAGCGGAATGAGACCGCGATCGATGAGGTAGCCGTCAGGGCCCCACGCCGCATCCGAAGCGAACGCTTCGATGAACTCCTGCAGACCGGGGATCACGCCCACATGCTGCCGCTTCACATAGAAGAACAGCGAACGGGAGATGTTGTAATCGCCCGAGGCGATGTTCTCGAACGTCGCAGGCACCCCATCCACCGAGGCGGCTTTGATCCGGTCGCCGTTCTGATCGAGGAAAGAATAGCCGAACACGCCCAGCGCGGTGGGCGTGCGGACGAGCGTGGCGACGATCGCATTGTCGTTTTCGCCGGAGTCGATCCAAGCGCCGTCTTCGCGCAGCGTTCCGGACAACAGGTCGAACTGGCCGCGGTCTTCGCTGCGCAAGGTTTCCATGCACGCTGCGTAGCTTCGCGCGCCCTCTTCCATCACAAGCTCGACGAAGGCGTCCCGCGTGCCCGACGTCGGCGGAGGACCGAACACTTCGATGCGCAATGGCGGCAGTGACGGGTCCACGTCGGACCACCGCTCATTGGGGTTTTCGATCATCGTGCAATCGTCGTCCGCCGTCGGCAGCTCTGCGGCGAGCGCGGCGTAGATGTCGGCGAGCGTGAAATCAAAGTCCGGCGCGTCGCTGGCGTTGGCCAACACGATGCCGTCGAAGCCCATCATGACCTCGGTGATTTCCGTGACGCCGTTGTTTTGGCAGTCCTCAAACTCTGTGTCGGTTATCCGACGCGAGGCGTTGGTGACGTCGGGATGCTGCTCGCCGACGCCCGCGCAGAACAAGCGCATGCCGCCGCCGGTTCCGGTGGATTCCACGACCGGGGTCGAAAACTCGGTCGAGGCGCCGAAGGATTCCGCCACAGCCGTGGTGAATGGGAAGAGCGTGGAGGATCCCACGATGCGGATTTGTTCCCGCGCCTCAGCGGCGGAGGCGAAAGCGAGCGCGGAGGTGGCTGCAGCCACATAAGCGAATGGTCTCATCGCGTGGTCCCCTTTGGAGTTCACAAGCGTTTCTGGCGCGTCCCTGCAACAGTCCCGGTCATACGAAGAGGGCGCGACGTTTTCATGACCGTCACGCCCCCAACCGCAGATCTGTCTAGCGCGTCGCCCGCCCCAGCGTCACCAATCGACTGCTGTGCGCACCTGCAAAGCGTTCACCTCGCCGTCAGCCCCTGCCGCAGCGGGGCTTTCGTCGATGTCAGCGTAAACATATTCGCCGAGCACGCGCACATAGTTGGTGGCGTGCCAGTTCAACCCGATCGAATAGGTGAGCTGTTCGCCGAACGCCGCCGCCCCATCGGAGAGATCCAAATAGTCGATGCGGCCCCGCACCTCAAAAGCGCCCATGCCGCCCTCGGTGACCGGGGAAATCACGCGCGTGCGCCCGAACGCGCCCTGCGCGGCGTTGAGATTTCGGGTTTCGCCGGTCAGGAAGTAGCCGGCCTCGAGATAGGCGCCCTGGAAGGTGGCGTCGAGAAGCGGCCCTTCCGCGTCAAGCCAGCCATATTCGGCCGAAGCGTGGAACGGCCCCATGACGCCGGCGGCCTCAACGCCAAGGAACAAGTCGTTCTCAGCGAACCCCAGCGCGCCAGTGCCCACAAAGGAAGGCGCAAGACCGACATTGGGCTGTGCGTTGTAAGCGAACAGCCCGTCATCCCCCGCGTCGCGGTAGCGGACCGAGCCGCCGACTTGGACCACCATATCGCCGGTGTTGATCGGAGCGTAGGTTCCCCGCAGGGCCACAGCGTAGGACTCATCCTGCGCGGCTTCGGTATTGTTCACATTATCGCCGAAGGCCGCCGCGACGACGGTCCAGTTGTCGCCGCCCGTGCGCAAAGCCACGCCCGCACGCCGCTCAAAGCCGAAAGCGGAGGTGAACGCCGCCCGCTCCATCGTGCTCAAAAACGGCGAGGCGGTCTGACGGCTCAGGGAGACCGGCTCGCGGAACTGCCCCACGCGGAGGGCCGCCGCGGCCCCGCGGAACTCGACGAACGCGTCGTCAATGTTGACTTCGTCGGTTTCTTCGAAAGCGACTTCGAGACGATAAGCGATCCGCTCAGCGGTTCGCCCGCGCAGACCGAGCCGCGCCCGGCGCGCTTCGGAGCGCAAATAGCTGTCCGCGCCGAAGTCTTCGCCGTCGACAAAGCCCACGTCATATTCAAACCGGCCGGTGATGTTGAACCGGTCCCCGCCCTGCCTGAATTCGGGCGAGCCGCCCCAAAGCACCTCTTGGGTCCAAGCAGGCCCGGCAGACGCGCCCGCGGCGAAAACAGCGCCGGCCGCGCCAAGAAGCGTGGTCTTAATCCGCATTTTTCTCAGCCCTCGAGCAAAAAACTTTTCTCGCTTTCTCTCAGGCACGTTCCGTTACCAAGGCGTTAACCAAGACATCCCAGGGTCAGGGGGCGTTAAGGAGTGCCGCTTTCCCTCCCCCACGAGAGGAGACCTGGCGAAATATTCTTTGCGCGGCCGGAGCAATCTTTGTTTTTGATCCGAAATGACGCTTCGTGGCGTTTTTCATCTGCAGGCGTCGCGGCATTCCCTCTCGTGTTTGCGGCTCCGTTGGCGGCCCGCCTCCCCGCTTTACATCCTCACGTGCGTCGCCTAAGCGCGCCGCATGGGTCGAGTTTTTCGACGCCCGCGCGCCGCGGTTTCGGCGCCGCCCAGGAGACTTCGTGCGTTGGACGCGTTCGACACGCCGCTTGACCTCGTCAGGTCCTTGCGCCCGGACCAACCGGTCGCTCTCGCTCGTCCGCACCGTCTAGCCCACGCCGCCGCCTGGCTGGCCGCGCGGTTCCCCGGCGACATCCACTACGCCGTGAAAGCCAATGCGTCGTCCTGGGCGATACGCGCTCTCGCCGATGCGGGCCTGACCCATTTCGACGTGGCCAGCCCCAGCGAGTTGGCGCTCGTGGCCGAACACGCTCCCGGCGCGGCGGCGGCGTTCATGAATCCGGTCAAAAACCGCCGCGCCATCGCCCAGGCCTATTTCGACCTTGGATGTCGGGCTTACGCGCTCGACCATGGCGAAGAACTGGGGAAAATCATTGAAGAGACAGGCGCCGCTAAGGACCTGACCCTTGTCGTCCGATTGTCGGTCGACAACCTGTCCGCCGCGGTGCCCCTGGCCGGCAAATTCGGCGCGAGCGTCTTTGACGGCCCGGCGCTTTTGCGCGCGGCGCGAGGACACGCCGCGAAATTGGGAGTCACCTTTCACGTCGGCAGCCAATGCATGGACCCGGCCGCCTACGCACGGGCGATGGCGGCGGCGTCCGCGCTGATCACGCGGGCCGGCGTCACTGTCGACTTAGTCAATGTCGGGGGGGGACTGCCCGCGCTCTACCCTGGCTACGAACCGCCGCCTCTGGGCGCTTACATGGACGCCATCATCGCCGCCCGTGCGGAGATGCCGGTGCTGCGAGACGCCGCGTTGTGGTGCGAGCCGGGCCGAGCCTTGGTGGCTGAGGGCGGCGGGCTGTTGGCGCGCATCGAACTGCGCAAGGGCGACGCGCTCTATGTCAATGACGGGGCGTTCGGCCATTTGTTCGACGCGGCGCATCTGCGATGGCGCTACCCCGCCCGGCTTGTGCGGGCGGACGGCGAACCATCCGAGGACTTGGCGCCCTACCGGTTGTTCGGGCCGACCTGCGACTCGATGGACGCCATGCCGGGCCCCTTCCCGCTTCCCGTCGACGCGCGCGAGGGCGACTATATCGAGTTCGGCATGCTTGGCGCCTATGGCGCGGCGATGGCCAGCCGTTTCAACGGTTTCGGCGAAACCCAACTCGCGGTCATGCGGGACTGGCCCTGGCGATCGCTCTATGACGAGGACTATGCGGCCGCCCCGGTCGACCCGCCGCCGCCCCGTCGCCAACGCGGCCGCGGTGCGGCCGAAGCCGGCGCCCGACGGTAATCCGCTCTGTTGCCGATAGGCGACATGTGGTGAAGTGCCGTGTGCGGCGCATTGCTTATTGTGCGGCGCAGCAATTGCTGGTAACGAAATGTTATCCACAAGCGCCGATTGGTGCGGCCGAGAACTAGGGAGCCCCAGGATGTTCCATCTTCAGCTCGCAGAAGATTCGGCCAAAGCGGCGAGCCGTTACATGCGCGCATTTTCCGACGCGATGGCGGCTTGGAGCGCCGTTGCGGCCCATAATGCAACCATCGCCCCGCGCGTAGCGGGCGGCATGTTGACCGGCGGCCCGGCCGTCGCTCCGACCCCGGACGCGGAATGGGCGGCGGACGCCATGGCCGCGATCCTCAACGCCCAGCGCGCGTCGTTCGCGGCGAACGCTGAGTTTTGGCGCGCCGCCACCTCTTGGCGCGCCACGGAATTCGGGCCCAGCCCGTTCGGCGTCACGGGGCTGTTCTCCACCGCCCACCCCGAACCGCACAGCGCGCCGATCGACGCTGCGAAAGCGCCGGCGAAGCCCGCCGCTCCATCCAAGCAAAAGAAAACCGACACAGGGACGGCCGCCGCCGAACGCTCGGCCTTGCTCACCCGTCCGGTGGGCGAGCCTGACGACTTGACCCGAATCAAGGGCGTCGGACCGAAGGTGGCTGAGACCCTTCACGAAATCGGCATCTTCCACTTCTGGCAGATCGCGTCTTTGTCCGCTGAAGAAATCGAGCGGGTGAACGACCAGCTCCGTTTCAAGGGCCGGGTCGAGCGCGAAGGCTGGGTGGAACAAGCGCGCGAGCTGATGCAGCCCGTCCGCTAAACCCCACCCCGGCATTAGAAAAACCGAGAACGCGCCCCAAGCCATTGGGGCGCGTTTTTAGTTCTCGGCCGAACACCCCTCAGCCGCGGCCGGCCCCCAGCGCCACATACATCATGTAGGCCGCGTATGCGCCGATGAGGATCACCCCTTCCAGGCGCGACAGCCTTTTGTCGGTGAACACTGCGACCAACAACCCCGTCGTCGCCAAGATGAGAAACAGAAAATCCATGCGCATTTCGGGAGGCGCAGGGACCTCGGTCACAAGGGCGGTGACGCCCAAGATCCCCAGAGCGTTGAAGATGCTCGAACCGATGATGTTGCCGAGCGCGACGTCCCCCCGCCCCCGCAAAGCAGCGGTCCCAGATGCAGCCAGCTCTGGCAATGAGGTGCCTATCGCCACCACCGTCAACCCGATGACGGCCTCGCTCACGCCGAGAGATTCCGCCGCCGCCACCCCGCCCGACACCAAGAACCGCGCGCCTAGGACGACGCCGACGATCCCCCCCAGCAGCGCCGCCGCCTCCAATGCGGGCTTGGCGAAGCCTTCCCCAGCGCGTTCGGCCTCCGCGGCGTGAAGCGCGCTTACCGGTCCATCCGCCTCGGCCATATCCCCGCGGATGGTTTGGGTTAGGTAAGCGGCGAGCCCCGCCGTCAAAATCAATCCCGCACCCCAAGAAATCGGGTTGAAAATCAAGATCACCGCGACTGCGCCCAGCGTCGCGCCCGCCAGCCAAAGCGCGTCGCGCCCCAGCGCGGCGGGCGGGGTCGCGATCGGCGCAATCATCGCCGCCGCCCCGGCGATGAGCAGGCAGTTGGCGATATTCGAGCCGACCACATTGCCCAGCGACACGCCCGGCGCGCCCGCAAGCGCCGCGCTCACGCTCGCCATGAGTTCCGGCGCAGAGGTGCCGAACCCCACCACCACAGCCCCGATGACGAAGGGGGACACGCCCAGCCGTTTGGCGAGACCGGCCGCCCCGCGCACCAGCACCTCCCCACTGAGCGCCAGCAGAACCAACCCGCTGACAATCGCGAGCGTCATCATTATTGGGCTCATGACCCGCCCCCCTACGCCTCGCTGATCGACCCATACAGGTCCGGGCGGCGATCCCGAAAAAAACCCCATGCCGCGCGGGCGCGGGTCAGCGCGGCGCGGTCAAAGCGCGCCGCAGCGAACCCGGTTTCGGCGTCATCCAGCTCTGCGCGGAGCTCCCCCGCGCCATCGCAAATAAAGGATAGGCCGTAAAAGCGCTGGCCGTCCTCCTCCCCGACGCGGTTCGCTGCGGCGATGGGGATCACGTTCGCCGCGGCGTGCCCCTGCATGACCCGCCGCCAGGGCCCGCGGGTGTCGAGGTCGGGATCCTGCGGCTCCGCGCCGATGGCGGTGGGATAGAGCAAGGCCTCCGCGCCCATAAGGGCCATGGCGCGCGCGGCCTCGGGGAACCATTGGTCCCAGCAAATCCCGACCCCTATCCGTCCCGCCCGAGTGTCCCAGACGCGAAAGCCCGTGCGTCCGGGGCGGAAATAGAACTTCTCTTGATAGCCGGGGCCGTCAGGGATGTGGCTTTTGCGGTAAACGCCCAATGCGGCGCCGTCCGCATCCAGCATGACCACGGAGTTGTAATAATGCGGACCGTCCCGTTCAAAAATTGAGACCGGGATCACGACGCCAAGCGCCGCGGCGGTCTCCGACAATCCCCGCACCGCAGGATGCTCGCGCCAAGGATGAGCGCGGGCGAACATCGCCTCGTCTTGGATCTTGCAAAAATAGGGACCGGAAAAGAGCTCGGGAGGAAGGATGACGCGCGCGCCTTGCGCGGCCGCGGCCTTAACAAGCGCCACGACCCTTTCGATGTTGGCCGTTTCGTCCGGCCCGAACGGAGCCTGCAACACCGCAAGCGCGAGCTCGCCCTCGGTCGCGCTCATAGCCGCGCACCGGCCGCCGGCGCAGCGCAAGTGACGCAGTGGAACGCCCCGCCCCCTGCGATCAACGCCTCGGCGGGCAAGGGCAAAACCTCCCGGTCTTCAAAGACGCGGCCGAGCCCCCGCACCATCACATCGCTCGAAGGCGCCCCATAGGTGGGAACGATCACGCGACCGCCCGCATGAACGAAATTCATGTGGCTGGCGGGCGCCGGTCGGTCGTCATCGTCGATGACGAGGCCCGGGCTCGGCACGCGCACCACATCGATGGGCCGACCATGGGCGTCCCGCGCCCGGTCGAGGGTTCTCGCCACGGCGTCTAATGTCGCTGCGTTGGGGTCGTCGGCCCCGAACGGCGCCTGGCAGACGACGAGGCCGGGGCGCACGAAGCGCGCAAGCGTGTCGGCGTGACCGTCGGTATGGTCGTTCGCCAGGCCCTGGTCGAGCCAAATCAGACGCTCTAAGCCGAGGGCGCGGCGCAGGACCCGGGCGGCATCGCTCGCGTCAAAGCTGGGATTGCGCCCTCGATCGAGCAAGCAGGACCGGGTGACGATCGCGGTTCCCTCGCCGTCGGTTTCGATGGCGCCGCCTTCACACACCATATCGACGGGTTCGAGCCCGATATCGAGCGTGCGGGCGATCTGGGCGGCGACTTTGTCGTCATCGGCGTAGCGATACTTCCCGCCCCAGCCGTTGAAGCGGAACGCGAGCGCGCGCGGGCCATCCGCCGTCAGGGTGAACACCGGCCCGGTGTCTCGCAGCCAGATATCGCCAAAGCGTGCGGTCTCCACCTGCGGCGGGCGGGCGTTGTCGCCGGCTTCTTTGCTGCGGCCGACCGACGCTTTTTCTTCAAGAGCGCGAACCGCTGGGGAATGGTCGGCATTGCGCGCCAGCACCCTCACCTGAGGCGGCGGCGCTTCCTTGCGCGCAGGTTCTACGGCGGCCGGCGCGCGCGCGGCCACCAGGGCGGGCTCAATCCCGCCTCGCGGCGCGAGCCCGTCCGCGACCGCGGCGTCTAGCGCGAATTCGGGCGCCGCGAAGGCCTGGGGCCCGCCCCCGGCGAGCGCCTGGGCGAGCGCGGCGATTTCTTCGCGAGCGGGCGTTAGCGCCGCGCCCCAATCGGGGTGATGCGGCCAGGCGGTCCAGAGATCGGAGACCGGTTCGGTGTCGTGGGGCGTACGGCGTGACATAGGCAGAAAGGGCTCGGATGGCGCAGCGGCGCCAGGACTGAGGGAGCGCCGCGCCCTCTAGCATGAGCCGGGGGCGGTTGGCGAACGCCGCTACGGCCCCCGCGCAGCCCCGGTTTGGGAACAGCAAAAAACGGCGCACTCCGTACGGGTCGCACCGCCAAAAAAAGAGGGCGGCCCGAAGGCCGCCCTCCCATCAACTCGAAGGGGTATGAGTTGATTAGAACTCGTAACGCAGACCCACGCGGATGGCCCAGACTGAGTCGGAGCGATCTTCGAAGGTGTTGTCCCGGTCACGGAAGGAGTTGAAGCGGTAGACACAGTCCGTCGCCGACAAGCAGGTCGTGCGCGGCAGGTCGCCCGTCAGCGCCGTGGCGCCATCGACACCGTTCAGCGCCACGTCAGCAGCGCTAACGAGATCAGCCGTGACGATCGCCGAAGTGTCGAAGCGCTGACCGGTCAGCTGGGTGCCCCAGTCATTGTCGAGCAGGTTCAGGAAGTTGAACACGTCGACGGTGATCTCGGTGTTGTTGTCGCCAACCCACCGCTCGAGACCACGGATCCCCGGCAGTTCTTGAGCGAAGCGCAGGTTCCAAAGCTGGTTCCACGCGCTTTCGTCGGAGTTACGATCGACGATGCCGCCGGTCGCGATGCCGTTGTCCTCAATGTACTCCAAGAACCCGGCCTGGTCGAAGCCCGCAGCGAAGACCACATTGGGGTCGCTGAACGAGCCGCCGGAGACGGCCGGCACGTAAAGGAGGTCGTTGTCGAACGGTGATTCGCCGTTGCCTTGACGACCGAACAGCGCGTTCGAGGAACCCGTGTTG
Organism: uncultured Caulobacterales bacterium; assembly: GCA_964483375.1. Lineage (GTDB taxonomy): Bacteria > Pseudomonadota > Alphaproteobacteria > Caulobacterales > Maricaulaceae > JAUIEH01. Next base: position 27,704 of record CAZABJ010000006.1, on the reverse strand, counting down.
AAGGTGTAGCTGAAAGGCTGGCCCGAGGTGATCGTGCCGAACACGTCGAAGCGCGACGTCAGGTCGGCGTCGAGGATTTGACCTTCCCAGTAGAAGTTCAGGTCGAACGAGTGCTCGGTTTCGAACGGCGAGGTGAACGAGGCCGGGTTGTTACGGTCGGACGACACGTAAGCCCGGAAGTTCGACACGGCGCGCGAAGAGGTGCCCGGCGTGACGGTTTCGACGTCTTGGTAGGCGTAGTTGACGTAGAAGCCGAAGCCGTTGTCGAAGTCATTGGCCAACGAGGTGGCGAAGATCAGGCTTTCGCCTTCGTCCGTATTGGTCAGCTCGATGGCGTTGTCGATGTCCAGCGCGTCCAAGTCTGCGTAGATCGGACGGCCGTCCGGCGCGACGCCCGGCGTGGTCGTGGCCAGCTCCGTTTGCGCAACGTTGGTCCAGCGGAACGCTTCGTTCGTGCGGGTGTACACGAGCGAGGCGGTGAACAGGTAGTTCTCACCGAGGTTCAGACCACCAAAGATAGCGTCGAACTCTTGCTCGACTTGGACGCTGGCTTTCCACTCCGACGGGATTTCGAAGTCGGGGTCGATCAGGTCGACGAAGGTCGGCGTGTTCGGGTTCGAAGCAGCGACTTCGTCTACGAGGTTCTGCGGGATCACCGACAGATCCGTGAGGGTCGGCTGGGTCTCGTCGCGAACGGAGAAGATCTGCGGCTGGAACGCGTTGGAGATCCAGACCTGAGGCTCACCGCCCGAGAACAGGCCGAAGCCGCCGCGGATGGTGGTGCGCTCAAACGGCTCATAGCGGAAACCGAAGCGCGGCATGAACAAGTCGATGCCGTCCAGATTGTTCTGGTTGGTGCGGCCATAAGCGTCGATGAAGTCCTGACGGACAGGCGGCTCATCGTCTTGCGTGAAGAACTCATAGCGCAGACCGGCCGAGAGCGAGAGGTTCGGCAGAGCTTGCCACTCGTCTTGGATGAACAGAGCGGTGCGGTTGAAACCCCAGGCCGCAGCGGCCGACGTGCGATCGTTTGAGATCACGTTGCGGTAGTCGATGCGGTTCGGCGTGCCGGCCAACAGCTGGTCGGGCGTTTCAAAGATGAACGTGCCCAGCGTGTCGGAGGCGAAGAGGTTCACGAGGTCGTAGTTCTCGTAATCCACGCCGAACGTGATCAAGTGATCGCCGATCGCATAGTCGCCCGACGCGAAGACCTGCAGGCGCTCGTCTTCGAAGGTGTTGGCGTGACGGAAACGGTCGCAGCCGGCGACGAAGTTGATGTCGCTGGTGCTGTCGCCCGCAACGCCGTTATCGATCAGGCCTTCGAATTGCGTTCCGGCGAGATCGGCTTCGCTGAACTCGAGACGGACTTCGCCGACTTCCTGGTTGGCGCGGCAGTTTTGCAGACGCTCGTTGTCTTTGTAGCCGATGCGGAGCGTCGTGGAGAAGTTGTCCGTCCAGTCAGAGAACAACTGCAACGAGTAGGAATTGATCTCTTGCGGGTTGTCGTGCCAGGCGGATTCGAACTCGTTCGAGCTGACCGAGGTGGAGACCTCTTCAACACGGCTGTAGGTCAGCGCGGCGCGATGGTCGGCGTTGATGTTCCAGTCCAGGCGGCCGAACGTGCGCTCGGTGGTGTCCGGCGTGGCGACCTGGTCAGGACGCGTGCCGACGTCGACGCCGCCGGTCAAGTCATTGATGAGCGGGCGGAACGTGTCAAAGAACGCGCTGTCGAAGTCGTTTTGGCCGCCGGTGAAGTCTCGAGCGTTCGCCGTGCGGAATTCTTCGTAGCCGACCGAGAAGAACAGGCGATCGCGGATGATCGGGCCCCGCAGGGTGAAGCCGGTTTCTTCTTCGGTGAAGTCCGGGGTGACGACTTCAGAGTCGAAGGCGCGCGTGCCGAAGAATTCTTCGTCGGCGTAGTAGTAGTAGATGGAGCCGTCGAACTCGTTCGTGCCCTGACGGGTGAGGACGTTGACGAGACCGCCGACATATCCGCCAGACGTGACATCGTATTCGGAAACCGAGACGGAAACCGCTTCAACCGTGTCCAAAGCAATCGGCGAACGACGCGTCGGGTAGACCGAGCTGGACAGACCGAAGTCGTCCGTCAGGCGCACGCCGTCGATGGCGAGGTTATTGAAGCGCGAGTTGCGGCCGGCGACGTTGATTTGACCTTCGCCGTTACGAATGACCAGCGGGTCACGGGCGAGGAGGTCCGTCAGGTCGCGGTCGAAGGACGGCTGGTTGGCCAGGTCGGCGGCGGTGAAGGAGGAGCCGACGCCGTTGTTGAGGTCGATCGCGTTCACGGCCGTGCCGCGGACGATGATTTGCTCGACCGCGTCTTGCGGACGCAGGGTCAGCGTGAGCGGGTTGTTCGAGCCCGGCTCGAAGAACAGGCCGTCAAGAACGATCGGCTCGAAACCCGGGGCCGTGACCGTGGCGGTGTACGGACCGCCGACGCGCAGGCCGCCTTCGAAGAATGAGCCGTTGTTGCCCGTGGTGGACTGGGCCGGCGTGTTGGTCGGCGTGTGGATCAGCGTGACCGTCGCGCCCGAAACCGGCGAACCGTCTTGGCCGATGATGACGCCGCGGACGCCCGCAGCAGTGTCTTGCGCAACAGCAGCGCCGCCGAAAGCGGACGCCATCGCGACGACGGCCACGCCGCCGGAAAGTTTGTTCAGGAACGACATCGTGTTCGATCCCCCCGATTGGATCTGACGGAAACAAGGGGCAGACCGCGCACGAATGCGGGCGGGCCCCGACCTAAGCAGGGTGCTGCTACCGCCTAGTCGTGACGGAACGACAACGGTTTATTGAATGATTTGTGACGCCCAGAACGCCATGCCCTCTGGCGCAAAAATCAAGGCAATTAATTTCGTCTGACAACGGAAATTATTAAGCTGTTAACACGTTGAAACGGCGTGAATTCGCGTTATGTCGTCGACTTCCGAACGCCGAATGTGGCGCCCGCGATACACCTGTCGCAAACCCGTTTCGAGGCTTTAGGGCCGGCCTTTGACCCCATCCGGATCGGGCGCCCGGAGCCGCGACTCGGGGCTCGCCCATTGTTCCGTTCAAGGAGATTCTAGCCCGTTGGGTCGAGCCCGCTTGCTCTTCTCTCTGCGGCGCGGGCGTCCGGGGAAGGACGCGGCCCCAGCAACGATGCGACAACGCCGACCAAAAGCGCGACACAGAGCCCAGCGGCGCCGGCGGATTCGGGGGTGAGTGAGACCGACCCGCCAGCAGTCTCCGTATACGTATGATCCGCCACGCCAAAGGCTAGCGCGCCCGAAACCGTTGCAAATCCCGCCGCCATCGCGGCGAGCGCGCCGGTTCCGACCGCCCGCGGCCACAGCGCCGCAAGCGCCATCGGCGCGAACAAGCCCGCGGCGCTCAACGCCAACGCTTCACGCCAACCCCAGCCTGGCGCATCGCCCAGGGCGAACCCAACCGCCGCCCCCGCCGCGACGACCGCCGCCAAGCGCGCAATCGCGGTCTCCTGCCAATCCGGCATGCGCGGCGCGAGCCCTCCGCGACAAATGTCCCGCCCCACGCTGAGCGAAAACGCCAACAGCGCGCCCAAGCCCGTTGCGAGCGCCGCAGCCAGAGCCCCGGCCACGCCGAGCGCCGCAGTCCAGCGCGGCAATTGCAACGCAGACGGCAGACCGAAGGCGAAGGCGTCCTCAGACACCGTGGTCTCATTGAGCGGCGCAACCGCGTCGGCGCCGTCAAACGCCGTCGCGTTCGGGCCGAAATAAGCGACCCGACCATCCTGATTGACGTCCCGCCACGTAACCAAAGCCGCCGCGCGCCAGTCCCGAAACCAGTCCGGCGTCAAGGCCTCGCCCAACTCCGCCGCAGCAGGGTCGAAGCGAGTGTCATGAACCTGCTCGATAACGGCCAAACGCGAAAACGCCCCGATCGCGGGGGCGGCGGTCAGGGGCGCGGCCACCAAAACCAACGCCCAAGCGGCCGATATCCTCGACGCTCCAGGCGAAGACACGGTCACGAAACGGCCCAAGACATGGGGCGCCACAGCCACACCCGCCGCCACGCACAGCGCAATGGTGAAAAGATCGATGCGGGAGGGCTGCCCGAGTTCTTGCGCGCTGAAGCCCAAATCGAACAGAGCAAGCTCTAGCCGTTCCCCAAGCGTGACCTCCTCCCCGCGCAAGGGCGCGAACAAGGCGTCTTGAGGCAAGAACCCGTCGACGGTCAAAAGGGTCGCGAAGGTCACCGGGGTGAGAAACGCAAAGGCCAAGATGGCGTAGAGCCCGGCTTGCACATGGGTGCTGGCGCGCATCCCGCCGAGGAGAACGCAAAACGCTAAAAGCGCGGCGGCGGCGCCTGCGCCCAATTCCCTCGGCGCATCCAAAAACCGCTCGAAAATGACGCTGATGGCGTGAACATTGGCTCTCAAAACCAAAAACGCGATGACCGCGACGCCGACGCCGGCGGCCAATTGCACCAACGCCGACTGATGTCGCTCTCCGAGAAATTCAGCGAGCGTCGTTGCGCCGGAGCGTTTGAGCGGCGCCGCAAAAAGCAGCCCAAGAAGGGCTATGCCCAAAACCACGCCCGACACCATCGCCGAAGCGCGCGCCGGCTCGAAAGCGAACAAATTGGGCAGCACGACGAGGACGGAGACCGACAAAGCGGCGGCCGCGGCGGCCATAGCGTTGGCTATAGGTCCGGCGTTCCCGCCGCTGACCAAGAAATCGCTCCGACGCCCAGAGCCTGCGGAAATCGCCGCAAGCACGGTGAAGACGAAAACCCCCGCCGCGAACGTCGCGTTCCAAATGACGGGGCCGGACGCCACGCCGTCACCGCTTGTCGCTTGCGGCGCCCGCCCTGCCCGCATCGAGCCGCGCGGCCAGGACGCAATAGGCGAGAACCGCGGCGAGATTGACGTAGATCACGCCCTGCTGAACGAACCAGAAGCCCAAGGGGCGGCCGGCGAGGGAGAAGTTCGCGTCCAGCCATTCCCGCAAGACCACCCCGAAAAGCGTGGTGACGGCGAGGACGACAAAAACCAGGGAGAGCACGATGATGAGATTGGCCCGCCGAAAGCGGGCGTCTTCTCCGTCATCGGCCGGTTCGGCCGGCGCGTGTCCGTTCGCTTCGCTCATCCCAGCGGGTATCCCTTCGCGCATGCGCCGGCCGCCTCTGCGGCCGACGCCTCCTTAAAGGCCGCGTCGCGAACGGCTTGTCGAGAGCCAAGAGCGGCTGAAGCGCCGGTTTCTTCAGCCCGTGACGCCGCGTCGGATCTCGTTCAGCCCAATCCGGCCCGGATTGAAGGCGCGCTTGAGCATGGGCACGGTGTCGATGGGTCGACAATCCCCGCACATGAACACGTCCACCGCCGCGAAGTCGCGCTCCGGCCAGGTGTGAATGGAGATGTGGCTTTCCGCCAAGACGACGACGCCCGACACCCCGCCATTGGGCTGAAAGTGATGAAAGTCCGTGCTGAGCACCGTCGCTCCCGCGGCGCGGGCGGCCTCAACCAGGGCGCGCTCGATCCGCCCCGGGTCGTCCAGCCCTGAAGCGTCCCAAAGGTCGACGATCAGGTGCAGACCCGCAAAGGTCAGCCCGTCCCGGGTGACGAAGAAATCTAAGCGATCTTGCTCGTTCGAGTTTACCGCCGCGCCGGACATTCCTTCCGACGCGGCGAGCCCCTGTTCGAGCTCCGCCTCGTCGTCGAATGTCGCACGGCTCAAGGCTGCGTCCGCCATCGGCGTCCCCTTAAGCTGATTACGACCATCGCACCGCATGCGCGATACGAGCGCGGCTTCTCTCAAAAGCCGCCTTCCGACGCAATGCATTTTTTCGGCCGATCCCCGCGGCTCCCGACACCCCCCTACGCGCATGCGGAATTGAGGGGGCGCGTTCGGCATGATACCTGCCGCGGTTCGGGCGACGGGCGGGGAAAACGACGTGGGCGAGACACAGCGGCTGCATGCCGGGTTTGCAGCGTTCATAGTGGTGCTGACGATTGCACGGGTTATCGGCGTCGTCCTTGCTCCGGTGGAGCTTCATGGCGATGAGGCCCAGTACTGGGCGTGGTCGCAGACCCTGTCTTGGGGCTACTTCTCAAAGCCGCCGCTGATTGCTTGGGTTATCTGGGCGACCACGGGGGTCTTCGGCGAGGCCGAATGGGCCATACGTCTCGCCGCGCCCATCGCCCATGGCGTTACAGCCCTGTGCGCCTACGCCCTCGCGCGGGACCTCTACGGTCCCCGCGCGGCGGTCTGGGCGGGGGTGCTTTATTCGCTGATGCCGGCGGTGTTTTTGTCGTCGGGGGTCATTTCCACCGACGCGGTGTTGTTGCCGTTTTGGACGTTCTCTCTGTTTGCGCTTCACCGGCTGATAAAGACCCGCGCTCTGGTCTGGGGGATCACGCTCGGCTTGGCGGTGGGGCTGGGGTTCCTCGCCAAATATGCGATGATCTATTTCGTCGTCGGCGCAGCGGCGTATTTGGTCTTGAACGCCGAGGCTCGGCGCGCCGCGGTCTCCCTGCCCGGTCTTTTGGCCTTGGCCGGCGCCTTAGCGCTCATCGCACCCAACCTCGCCTGGAACGCGCAGAACGACTTCGCCACCGTCGGCCACACCGCCGCGAACGCGAACTGGCAAGGCTCGCTGTTCAAGCCGATGGAGCTTCTGGACTTTTGGGTCAGTCAGCTCGGCGTGTTCGGACCCGTCGCGATGGCGTTGCTTGTCACTGGGCTGTTTGCGCGACGCCATGCGCTCGGCCAGGACCCGACCCGCTTCTTGCTGTTGTTCATCCTGCCGGTTTTGGTCGTTGTCTCCATCCAGGCGTTCATCAGCCGGGCCAATGCGAACTGGGCGGCGACGGCCTATCCCGCCGCCTGCGTGTTCGTTGCGGGTTGGATAGCCGAACGCGGCGGCTGGGCCCGGATCGCCGGCTATGTCTCCAGCGCGGCGCGGGGCGTGACGGGCCTTGTCTTCGCCGCCGCAACCCTATCCCCCGCCTTCGCCGACGCCATCGGCCTCGCCAACGCCTTCAAGCGCGCCCGTGGCTGGGAGGACACCGCAGCATTGGTCCGAGCGACCTATGAGGCGGGCGCGGATGGGGAGCCTTACGCGCTGATAGCCGCCGACAATCGTCTGCTCTATTACGACCTCGCCTACTACACGCGGGAGGATCCGCTGCCTCTGCGCATGTGGCTTCGCCAGGACTATCCCCAAAGCCACGCCGAATTGTTCGCGCCCTTGGCCGCGCCGGCCCCTGGGCCGGTCTTGGTCATCAATCAGCGCTTTCATGAAACCGCGCGGATCCAAGCGGACTTCGGCCGGTCGGAATTGGGCGAAACCCTCGTCGTACCCCTTGGCGGAGAGCGCGAGCGACGCATGCGCACCGTAACGGGGTGGGACTTCGCCCCGCTCGACCGAGGGCCGGACTATGAGGCCCGCTTCCGCGACGACGCCGACTAGGGCGCGAGCAAGGCCTCCAAAAACGCCACGTCCGACCACTCTTCTTGACGGCCTAACAACGCTTGGGTGATGCCGTCGGCCTGCCGGGCGACGACTAATCCTAGGGACGGAATGATATAAAGGCGCTGATTGCCGGCGCCCGCCGCCATCACCGTGTCCGCCGGCGCGTCTCCGACCACGGTCCATAAATCCGCGGCGGTGGCCATGGGCGGGGTCGCTCGGGCGAAGCTCGGGTCGACAGGTGCGTTCAGCCACCATGTCAAGCCGTAAGCGGGGTTCGCCGCGGAGCCCTGAAAATTCTCCGCCAACGCCTGAGCGTCGACGAGCTGGCGACCACCCCATCGCCCGCCAAGGCGAACGAACTCGCCGAACCGCGCCCAGTCGCGCGCGGTCATTCTGGCTCCACCCCCGAGCAGCGCGTCGCCCTGATGGCGCCGCCAAGCCACTGCGACGCCGAGGGGATCGAGAATTCGCTCCCGGAGATAGAGGACGGGATCGGGATTTCGTCCCGCAGCGGCGAGCTTCCGGCTCATCAATGCGCCGAACGCCTGAAATGAGGCCTGTCCGTACACATACGCTTCGCCAGGGGCGGCCACCGGCGTCGCCGCGACGGCGTCCTCAAAGCTCATCCGACGCGGGCTGCCGCGCAATCCGGGTAGGCCCGCGGTGAGGTGCAGGAGTTGGCGGATCGTCACCTGCGACAGGTCGGGATGGTTTGCCCATTCCGTGAGCGTGTCCGCCGCCCGCTCATCCAAGCTCAACAAACCGTCTTGGACCGCCGCAGCCGCGATCAGGCCTGAAAAGCTCTTCGTGCCGCTGGCGAGGAGGTTGGCTTGGTTCTCCCCCCCGCCTCTACGGCTCCAACGGTCGCGGCTGCGCGCGTAGGATTCGTGAACGATTTCTCCGTCCCGCATGACGACCAGACTGATCCCGCGGCGGGCCTCGGAGTAGGCCTGGGCGACTTCATAATCCGCCGTCGCCGCGGTCAAGGAGAGCAATGAGAGGATCAGCCCGCTTACACAAACGGCGAGCGGGCGGCGCAGCGAACCTAACATCAGCCTGTCTCCTTTCACCTTGCGACAGGCCTTCAACGCATCCTCTGCGCTTATCCGTCGAAGCCCAAAAGCGCGTCGGCGTCCTCGCCCCAAATGCGGTTCAGGGCTGCGTCCGGCCGGCAGCCGTTCCGGTAGCGCGAATACGCTTCGGCGTACTCGATATGATAGTCTTGATGCTCAGGTCCGGCGGCGTAGAACGCCTCTGCATCGAGCACTTCCGTGGCCACCTCGCCGAAGCGCCCCGAGGCGCGCAACGCCGCCACGCTCGCCTCGGCGGCTGCGCGCTGGGCGTCGTTGGAGACGAAAATGGCGGTGCGGTAGTGGTCCCCGCGGTCGCAGAACTGCCCGGCGAAATCGGTCGGGTCGATATTGACCCAGAACTCGCGCAACAGCGCCTCATAGGTCACTTGGGCGGGATCATAAATGACCTCAACGCTCTCATAGTGACCCGTATTACCAAAAACGACGTCGTAATAGGTCGGATTTTCGACCCGGCCGCCCGTGAAGCCGGACATCGCCGAAACCACGCCGGGGAAATCGTCAAACGCCGCCTCGATGCACCAGAAGCAGCCCCCCGCGAACACCGCGCGCTCCTGTCCTTCGGCCGGCGGCGGGGTTTGTCCCGCGGCTGAGCCGCAAGCGCTGAGCAATCCGGCGGCGGCGAGTATGGTCAAACGCATGAATGCATTCTCCTTGGCGAGTGCGGAACGTCCCAAGGATGCCGACGGCGTGGGGCGACGTTCAACGCAAGCCTTTTCACGTGAGCGCGAGCAGACGCTCCCGCAATAGGGCCACGTCTTCGGGGTCGTGATAGACGCCGAAGCCGAAACGGAGCCGGTCGCCGCGTCGGTCGATCATCACCCCAGCCGCTTTCAGCCCCGCTTCGACCGCCTCAGCGTCGGGGGTCTCGAACACAAGAAACCGGGCGGTTTCATAACGGTTGGGATCAAACAACAGCGTCGCCTCAGATAGGGGCCCGCCCCGCCCCGCCAACTCACCGACGAAAAGACGCTGAAGCGCGCGGCAATGTTCGTCCGCCGTCGCCACCGATAGGGGTAGCGCGGCCGCCCAGGCGAGAACGGCGTTCAAGCGATAAAGCGCGGTGGGGTCGAAGGTGGCGCCGAAAAACCGAGCGCCCCCGGGCGCGTAGGCGGCTTGGCCCTCCTGCGTGGCGCTCAGCGCGCCGAAGGCTGCGAACCAGCCTGTGTCACGCGGTCGGGCCGGCGCGCTTGGGGGAACGTGCAAGAAGCAGCATCCCTCGCCGGCCATGGCGTATTTGTAGCCGCCGCTCATGTAAAAGGCGCGATCCGCCAAGGCCGAGAAATCGGTCTCGCGCGCGAAAAAGCCGTGATAGCCGTCCACCACGACGAGCGTATCCTCATCGCGAACGGCGGCGACGATCTCGGTCAGGTTCGGCGCGACGAAGCCCGAATTGAAAAAGACCTGGCTGAAAAAGACGAGGTCATGCCCGCCCGCGCGGGCGGCTTCGACAAACCGGTCGATGAACGTCGCATAAGGCTCGACTGGAATGACCTCGCGCGCGACCAACCCCTCTTCGGCCAGCCGGCTGGTTTGCCGAGCGAAGGAGTAGAACTCCGCGTCGGTGGTGAGGATCCGCGGCGTCCGGTCGACGGGCAAGCAAGAAAGGATGCGGCGCACGAAGTCATGGGTGTTGGGCGCGAACACCACCGTCTGAGGATCAGGCAAAGACAAGACGCGAGCGATATGGGCGCGCGCGTCTGGCAGCACGCGCTCGAAAACGCTGTCCCATTTCGCGTCGAGGTGAAGGGCGGCGTCCGCCCAGGCTTGGGCGTGGGCGGCGCGGGTCACGTCCGGCCAGGGGTGATGGCTGTGGGCTGCGAAATGAAGCGGCGCGCCCGCCCGGCCCACGGAACCCGCGAAATGGGCTTTATAACTCACGGCGTTTCCACGCTCTGGGCGGCGTAGCGATAGGCCATGGCGGCGCGCACCGCCTCGGGCAGCGTCGGACGGGCTGAGCGCGGCAGCAAGAAGGTCACGAGCGCGAACAAGTCCCCGAACACCCGATGCCGGGCTGCGGCGCCGGCGAGATAGGCGTGTCCAGACGAGCCCCCGGTGCCCACCCGGCGCCCGATCATGCGCTGCGCCATCAGCGCGTGGCGATGCCGCCAGAAGCTCATGGCTTCATCGACGTCCATGAGAAGCGATAAGAGCCGGAAGGGCTGCTGCAGCGCCGGCTCGTCGCGGTAGAGCATGATGAACAACGCCGCCTGGAGCGCGGGCTGCGCCATGCGCCATTCGCCTTCACGGACCAATGCTTCATGGCGTTCCGGATCCAAGAGCGCGTCAAAAAGCGCGCGGGACTTCTCAAGCCCGGCGAGCTGCGTCTCGCGCTGATCCGCAGGCAGGTCCGCTTGGGCGCCGATAATCTCCGCATCCGCGGCCAGACCCGCCTCCAGCGCCTCCCGATAAGCGTCGCGAAAATCGAAGTCCCCCATCGCCATGAACGGCGTTCGCTCAAGCCAGGTCTCAATCTGTGAGAAGAGCGTGTCAGTCGCTTCGGCCGCTTGAACGCGCGCACGCGCATCGTGGGGCAAACGCTGGTCATAGTCGCGGCCGTCATAGGACAGACGCGTCGCGCGCGGCAGGCCGAGCCGCGCTTCGACCATGCGAAACTGCTCGCTTTGAAATCCAGACGCCGGGGTCAGGAGGTCGCGAAACTCCAAAAAGTCGAGCGGCGTCATCGTCTCAAGAACGTCCAGCTGCGCGACCAGAAGCTTGAAGATCTCCAGCACCCGGTCGAGGGAACGCGCGACCGCGCTGACTTCACGATCCTCAAGCACCGGCCCCGCAAGCCGAGCTTGGACCGCATCGAGCTCGTACAGCACCTGCTTGAACCAAAGCTCATGGGTCTGATGCACGATGATGAACAGCATCTCGTCATGCGCAGGCCGGCCGGCTTTGACGCTTTCGAGCGCTTGCGCCGCCAGGATTTGGTCGAGCTTGAGATACGAGGCGTAGTCCATGCCGTCCTCCCTGCGTCCCTTAGCGGAACTGGGTGCGCAACAGTCCCATCAAATGCCCCACGCCCTCATCCACGCGTCGGGCTTTGGCGGCGGCGGCTTCTCCGGTTTCGCCTATCGCGGCGAGGATTTCGGCGAGCTGATGCTCGAGCGTGTCGATAAGCTCATTGGCGCTCGCGCGAGACCGCGCCGTTTCGACCCCCCGCAACTGCACGATGATCCAACGAATGACGAAGATCTCCAGCGCGGTCATGCGACTGTCGAGATCAAGCGGTTCGGCCATGACGCGCCCCTTCCGCGGGCTGAGATTCTCTCACGCGTCAGGATTGCGGCCCGGGGCCGGACCCGCAAGCCCGAACGCCGCCGCCGCGTCAAAGCGGAGCATCACGCGAAACGCTGGGCGACTGCAGAGGCTTCTCCGTCCAGCGCCTGCTCACGCAGCGCAGCGCACGCTTCCGCCAGCAGGGCCTCCCCCGCGGTCGCGTTCGTCGTCAGCCTCAGCGCCGCCCCCTGACGCGCGAGGGCGTGGGCGGCGAGCCTTGGGTCGCCCGAGGCGTCGGCCAATCGCCGAGCGGTCAAGGCGTGGCTGAGCGCGGCGCCGGAATCCCGGGCGGCGAGCGCGATGTCGGCCAGCGCCACCGCCGCGCGGGCGCGGGCGGGGTCGTTTTCACTATCGGCAAGAGCCGCCATCGCGGTTTGGCGCGCTGCGTCGAGCCGCATATCGGTCAGGAATTCCGCTGCAGGGGAAAGGCACGGGTCGCGCTCATAGGGCGCGAGCCCAGCTTGATAGACAGGGGTGCGCGCGGCCGCGCCGTTTAGGAGCGGGGCGGTCTTTTGTTGCGGGGGAGCAGGTTTGGGCGCCGGGTCCGCGGGCGGGGGGGACGGGCGGGTCCCCCGGCCCGCTCTGGCGCCCTCTTGCACCGCGCGGATCGCCGCCATCGCCAAGACGGACGCCGCCGCCGCAGTGCACAAAACCAGAGCTTCCGGGCTCACGCCCATACGCGCCGCCTGTTCGACGATCGTCGTTTCTATGCTCACTCACGCCCCCTCGCGCCACTTCGCACTCACAGCATAGTGCCCGCGACCCATGACGGCCTGATGACGCTGCGCCGCGCCCGGACAATCGCATGGGGGGCTCAACGCGCGTCAAAGTCTGCGGCTGCGCGTGGCGAGCATGCTTTAAGGGGTCGAGATTGCGCCGCTGGGCGGTCGCGCCGCCCGCCGCCGTTCCAACCCAGCCCGTCGGAAAAAACCGGCTCGTCCCCCCGCGCGTAAGCCGCAATGTCGTGTGGATTTCGGAGGCCCTATGCCCACTCTTCTCTCTCGCATTCTCGTCGGCGCCATGGGCCTTGGGCTTGGCGCGCTGATCCTCATCGCCATCAATCAGCAAGCGCCCGACAGCAGCCTGTTCCAAGAAGTCCAAGCGCTGCTCGAGCCCACTTGGGGCTATGTGACCTTCGCCGATCTGTATCTCGGCTTTTTCATCTGCGCGGTGTTCATTATTGCGGCGGAGCGGCGGCTCTGGGCCGGCCTGGCTTGGGCGTTGCCGATTTTCTTTTTGGGCAACGTCGTCACGGCCGCCTGGGTGGTTTTTCGCCTCCCCGGCGTCGTGCGTCGGCTCCGCGCGGTCTAAGCGTCACAAGCTGAAGCGAGGGGTCGCGCCGCGTCGCAGGCGGCGCGACCGGTTCGACGCGTTAGTCCTGGAGTTCTTCTTGAACTTCTTCGGACGCTCTTTGCAGGCCTTCGCCTGCAGATTGGACGTCTTGGCCCACGCCGCGCACGGTGTTGCACGCGACCAATGCCGGCGCGAGCGAAAGCGCGAGAAGTGCGAGCAGCTTTTTCATAGCAGATCCCCAAACAGATCGATGATGTCGCCGACCGTCACGGCCCCGACGCCCTCAAAAACGGCGGCCCCTGGCCGCGCTTACCAGGACATACACGACATTTCGCGTCGTCGCCTCCGCTATGTGCTCGACCGCGCGGCGACGAAAGCGCCGCGTTGAACAGCGACGGCGCGATAAGATGACAAGCGCGCCTGAAGCCCGTAGACCGACGCCTCCAATCCTCACTTCTTCCCGCTCAAGGATCCCCGCCATGAAGCCGATCATTCGGGTGGAAGGCCTGTCGAAGACCTACGCCGGCGGGTTCCAAGCGCTCAAAAACGTCGACCTCGAAATCCGTGACGGCGAGATTTTCGCCCTGCTGGGTCCTAACGGCGCAGGCAAAACCACGCTCATCAATACGATTTGCGGGCTGGCGCGCGCCACAAGCGGGCGCGTGACCGCCGGCGGGCACGACATCGTTCAAGACTACCGCGCCGCGCGCGAGCTGATCGGTCTTGTGCCTCAGGAGATCGCCACCGAGGCGTTCGAAAAGGTCGAAGACACCGTCGCTTTCAGCCGCGGTTTGTTCGGCAAGCCGCCCGCTCCCGCGTTGATTGCGAAAATCCTGGAGGACCTAAGCCTCGCGGACAAACGCAAGAACAAAGTCATGATGCTGTCGGGGGGGATGAAGCGCCGGCTTATGATCGCAAAGGCGCTCGCCCATGAGCCGAAAATCCTATTCTTGGATGAACCGACCGCCGGGGTGGACGTGGAGCTGCGCCGCGGCATGTGGGACATGGTCGCGCAGCTGCGGGAGCAAGGCGCGACCATCATCCTGACCACCCACTACATCGAAGAAGCTGAAGAACTCGCCGACAGGATCGGGGTCATAAACAAAGGCGAGATCGTCCTCGTCGACGAAAAGGCCTCGCTGATGCGGCAGCTTGGTCAAAAACGTCTGAAGCTCCTGCTGACGGAGCCACTGACCGCGATCCCCGACGCCCTCAGCGGGGAGCCTCTGACGCTGGAGGATGACGGCTTCTGCCTGGTCTATACCTATGAGACCCGCGTGGACGACCCTGGCGTCGCGGACTTCTTGCGCCGCGCCACAGAGGCCGGCCTGCCGTTCAAAGACGTCGAAACCAAGCAGAGTTCTCTTGAAGAGATCTTCGTCAACCTTGTTCGGAACGCATCATGAATTTCCACAGCATCCGTGCGATCTACAATTTTGAGATGAACAGGACCTGGCGAACCGTCAGTCAAAGCATCGCCGCTCCCGTCATCTCCACGGCGCTCTATTTCGTGGTGTTCGGCTCGGCCATCGGGTCACGCATGATGGACATCGAGGGCGTCAGTTTCGCCGCCTTCATCGTGCCGGGCCTCTGCATGCTGACGGTGCTGACCCAAAGCGTGTCGAACGCCTCGTTCGGCATTCATATGCCGAAATTCACGGGCACGATTTACGAGCTGATGTCCGCCCCGATCTCGCCGATTGAAATCGTCATGGGCTATGTGGGCGCGGCGGCGACGAAGTCGATCATCATCGGCCTCATCATCCTCATCACCGCACGCTTGTTCGTGAATTATGAGATCGCCCATCCCATCGCAATGCTGGCGATTCTCGCCCTCACAGCGGTGACCTTCAGCCTGTTCGGGTTCATCATCGGCGTGTGGGCGGACGGCTTCGACAAGCTTCAGATGATCCCGCTTTTGGTCATCACGCCGCTGGCTTTTCTGGGCGGCACTTTCTACTCGATCGACATGCTGCCTGGCGTTTGGCGGGATATCGCGCTCTTCAATCCTGTGGTGTATCTCGTCAGCGCCTTCCGCTGGAGCTTCTACGGCGCGGGCGATGTGCCCGTGGTCATCAGCATCGGTATGACGCTTCTCTTCATGCTCGCCTGCCTCACCGCGATTTGGTGGATTTTCCGCTCGGGCTATCGGTTGAAGCAATAAGGCGGCGCTTCGGGTCCGGCGGACAGCGCCGCCGGAGGCGAGCGCAAGGGCGCCCCTCCTCCTCCCCGCCCTTGACGCAGCGGGCGTCTTCCTCGCATATCGCGCGCTTACATCATGCGCGTGAACTCGACGCGCCTTGACCCGCACGACCCCGGCGCCGACCTTTCAAGGATTGCGACGGACGAGGCGGGCGAGGTCCCCCGCCCGGCGAAGGCTCGCTCGGCGGGGCGTTCGGCGTTGCGCTCATGACAAGGGATGCAGGTTCCATGTTCGACACGCTTTCCGATCGCCTCACAGGCGTTTTCGACGGCCTCACCGGGCGCGGCGCGCTTTCGGAGAAGGACGTCGAGGCGGCCCTGCGCGAAGTGCGCGTGGCGCTTTTGGAAGCCGACGTGGCCCTGCCGGTCGTCAAGGATTTCATCAAGACGGTGAAGACCGAGGCCGTGGGCGAAGCGGTGATCCGTTCGGTCGCGCCCGGTCAACAGGTCATCAAAATCGTCCATGACGCTTTGGTGGACACGCTGGGCGGCGACGGCGGGCCCGAAGGTCTGGCCATCGAGGTCTCCCCGCCCGCCGTCATCATGATGGCCGGCCTTCAGGGGTCGGGCAAAACGACGACCGCGGGCAAGCTCGCGGTGAAGCTCAAAAAAACCAAGAAGCGGGTGATGCTCGCCTCGCTCGACACCCGGCGGCCCGCCGCGATGGAGCAGCTGAAGGTGTTGGCGGGCCAGGCGGAAGTGGATTTCCTGCCCATCGTCGAGGGCCAAACCGCCGTCGACATCGCCCGGCGCGCCCTGAAAGCCGCCCAGCTTGGCGGGCAGGACGTGCTCATTCTCGACACCGCCGGCCGCACCTCCATCGACGAAGAGTTGATGAGCGAAGCCGCCGCAATCGCCCAAGCGACGACGCCGCATGAAACCCTCCTCGTCGCCGATAGCCTCACCGGTCAAGACGCGGTGGAGACCGCGCGCCGTTTCCACGAACGTCTGCCGCTGACGGGCCTTGTGCTCACCCGGGTGGACGGGGACGGCCGCGGCGGCGCGGCCTTGTCCATGCGCGCGGTCACAGGCCTGCCCATCAAATTCCTCGGCGTGGGCGAAAAGCTCGACGGCCTGGAAGTCTTCGACGCAAAACGCATCGCCGGCCGCATCTTGGGCCAAGGCGACGTGGTGTCGTTGGTTGAAAAGGCCGCCGAGCAGGTCGACCAAGAAAAGGCCGAAAAGCTCGCCAAGAAAATGGCGAAGGGCAAGTTCGACCTGGAAGACCTGGTCGAACAGCTGCGCGCTTTGCGCAAGATGGGCGGTCTGGCCGGCGTCATGGGCATGCTGCCTGGCATGGGCAAGATGAAAAACGCCGCCGCCGCCATGGGCGGCATGGACGACACCATGCTCAAGCGCCAGGAGGCCATCGTCTTATCGATGACCCCGGCCGAGCGCGCCAAGCCCGACATCATCAAAGCCTCGCGCAAACGCCGCATCGCCAAAGGCGCAGGAGTGGACGTGCCGGACGTCAACAAACTGCTGAAAATGCACCGCCAGATGGGCGACATGGTCAAAGCCATGGGCAAGGGCGGTATGAAAGGCCTGATGGGCGCCATGGGCGGGGCCGGCATGCCCGGCGGCGGGGTCGATCCCAATGCGCTCAAAGCGCTGGGCGCGAAAGGCAAGAAGGTCGGCGGCGGCGGCGGTTTGCCGGGCCTGCCTGGTTCGGGCGGGGAGCCCCCCGGCGGTCTGCCGGGCCTTCCCGGCGACGGCGGCATGCCGCCCTTAGGGCCCGACGGCCTGCCGATCGGCTGGAACAAGAAGTGAGGCGGATGGCGCTCACCTTCGCTGCGCTGACGGCGACGGCGGCCTGCGCGGACGCCGCGCCTGATCCTCGCCCGCCGCCGCCCGGCGACCGGATGGTGTTGCACCGCCTTTCGCCGGATTATCCCGCCGGCGCGAATGGCGGACCGGCGCGGTGCCAAGCCGAGATGGACGTTCTCGCCGATGGAACCGTGGAACTGGTCTGTGTCCGCTGCGACGCGGAGCGCCAGCCTCGCTTGTTCGTCGCCGCCGTGGAGCGTGTGGCTCCGCTGTGGCGGTTTTCCCGCGCGCCGGGCGCGGCGGCCGACCGCGTGACCATCGAATTTCCGTTCGACGTTCTTGACGACGCGGGGCGCGCCCGGGCGCTGCCGCCTGTCACCCAATCCCATTCCAACTGCCCAAACACCTCTGAGTAAGAAGGACCCCGCATGCCACTGAAAATCCGTCTCGCCCGCGGCGGCGCAAAAAAGCGTCCCTACTACCGCATCGTCATCGCCGACAGCCGCTCTCCGCGGGACGGCAAATTCATCGACCGCATCGGGTCGTACAATCCGCTCCTGCCGCGCGAGCACGCCGAGCGCGTGAGAATCGACCCCGTGAAGGCCGATGATTGGCTGCGGAAAGGCGCCCGCCCGACCGACCGGGTGGCGCGGTTCTTAAGCTACGTCCACGTGAAGGAACCGACCGCGGAAGACCTCGCCGCCGTGGCGGCGGCTGAGGCTGAGGCGAGAGGCGAAACGGCGGACGCCGCCACAGCCGAGGGCGAGGCGGCGACGGCTGACGCTCAGGCTGATGGGCCGCAAGCCAAGGCCCCGCCCCGCCTCATCGCGGTGGACAAGGACACGCCCGGCGCGCGCCAGCTGTTCTCTTGGGAACATGGGAACAACCCGAACAGAGCCGAGCCCGGACAAAAAGCCAAAGAGCGCGAAGCGGAGCGCAAAGAGAAACAAGAAGCGCGCAAAGCCGCTGAAGCGGAAACCGCTGCGGCCGCAAACGTCTCTGACGGCGAGGAAGGCGGGGAAGACGCCGCCCCGGCCGAAGAAAGCTAAGACGCCAATGGCCGCTGCAGCGCGGTTAAACTTTTCGTCTGCCGGAGCTGACCCCTGCAAAGGCCCCGTCATCGGCGGGGTCGACGGAGAAGCCCAACTCAGCGAGCACCGTGGGGATCTGCGCGCGCAGTTTGAAAAAGCCCGCCGTGGCGTGCGGCCAAAAGGCTTCGTCCCAACCACGGCGGATCCGCGACAGGGTGACGCCGCGCGTTTCCAGTCCCGGCGCCAAGGCGTCCAAAGCCGATCGCGCCGGGCCCACAGGGACGTACGGCGTCACGATATGCGCGACGCCTGCCGATGCGGCCCAGGCGGCAAGGGACGTCTCGTCAGCGGCTTCGAGGACGGTCGTCGGCGGGCCGGTGGCGGAGCCGAACCGCGCCAACGCCTCGTCGCGAGCGGCTTTTGCGAACGCGCTGACCGGCGGTGCGACGCCCGCGGGGGTCAGGTGATCGACAAAGCTCGCCGCCCCGATGGCGAGGGCTGACTGCATACGCGGGTCCGCGCCGAAGGGGTCGAGATCCTCATCGGTGAGCAGCAGCACGAACGGCTCGTGAGGGAACGGGTCTCCGGCGGGGAGCGGGCCGCGCTCGGGGTTGGGCCGCCCCTCCAGCGGCGGGGCGGTCTGCGCAAGCGCGCTGGGCTGCAATTCAAATCGGCCGTTGGTGTGGCGGTTGATGTTGTCCGCCCGCGCCAAATAGGTCTTGCCGCGCGTATGCAGGCCCGCAACCCAGCGCCAAGACAACGTGTTTGACGCGGGATCGCCATCCAAGAGATGGCGCAAGAAAAAGTCCGCGCCCAGCTCCCATGGCAGGCCGAGCGTGTAGATCCAAATCGACGCAAACCACATGCGCGCATGGTTGTGCAGATAACCGGTCTCGACCAACTCCCGCGCCCAAGCATCAAACGGGGCGAGGCCGGAGCGTCCGGCTTCAGCCTCCGCCACCCGCTCCGCAAGACCTGGCTGGTCTTCCAATTCCGCCCGCAACGCGGCGAGGTCGGCGTTGTAGTCGGTCCAAACCGAAGGGCGCATTTCGAGCCACCCCTTCCAATAGGTCCGCCAGCAGATCTCTTGGATGAACTTCGCCGCCGCGGTGAGCGAATGCCGCCCCAGCACGGCCCGCGCCACCTCCTCTTCGCTCAGCAAACGCCGACGCAGCCAGGGCGACAACGTGGACACGTTGGACCGGTCTTGCGGGCCCAAATCGCTGTTCCGATTGCTCGCATAGCTGCGTCCGGCGCGGGGAAGAAACGCTTGAAGGCGGGCCAGGCCTTCGGCGCGGGTCGGCGTCCAATGGGTCATGCCGACAAGCATGGCCCGCCCCGCGCAGGAGGCAAGCGCTTGACGCGCCCGGCGGGCCATGGAACCCGATCATCATGAGCGAGCCAGACGAGTTTGTATGCGTCGGCGCGATCGCCGGGGCGTTCGGCGTGCGCGGCGAGGTGCGGGTGAAGTCCTTCACCGCGACCCCCGAGGACATTTTCGACTACGCCCCTTTCACCGACGACGCCGGCCGGGTGATCCTGACGGTCGCATCCTGGCGGCATGTGAAGGATGGCTTTGCGGCTTACTGCGAAGAAGCGGCCAGCCGGGAAGACGCGATGGCGTTGCGGTCGACGCTGCTTTATGCGCCGCGCTCTCGCCTGCCGGGACTTGAGGAAGACGAATTCTACCACGCCGATCTCATCGGCATGGCCGTCAAAGGGCTCGACGGCGCGTCTTTAGGCGAAGTGCGCGCGGTGCAGAATTTCGGCGCGGCGGACTTGTTGGAGATTTGGCGAACGCCGGGTCGGAAAGGCGCGTGGTATTTGCCCTTCACGCGGGAGGCCGCGCCCCATGTGGACGTGCGTGCGCGCGAAATCACCATCGCGCCGCCGCCGGACCTCACCGAAGACCGTGATGGGGAAACCGGGCTTGAGAGCGAGGAAAAGGGCGACGAATCTGCTTAAGCGACGAAGCCATGATGAAGACAGCTCTCGTCCTGGGCCTCGCCGCCGTTGGCGCATCGACCTGTTCCTTAGACGGCGCGCCCCGCATCACAGCGCAGGCGGAAAGCCAGCGCTGCGACCTCGTCGCCGCCGGTCTTGCTCAGCTCATGCAACAATTCGACGCGCGCGCCTCGCAGACCGCAGTCGTGCGCGCAGAAACCGAACTGCAAGCGGAAATGTTCATCGGCGCCCTGTCCGCGGGGGACATTACCGGCGAGGCCTGGATGGCGACGCCAAGACTGTCCGATGAGCAACGCGCCATTCGCCGACGCCTGCGCGACGGTCTGGTGTCGGTGGAACCCTGCTTGGATCACTTGGACGATGCGCTTGGCGTTCAGATCGTTGAGCCGGATGCGCCGCCGAGCCTGGGACGGGATGCGGAGGTCTACGCCGTGCTTGGTCCGCTCATTATTGACGACCGAGCGGAGCGCGCCTTTTTGTCGGTGCTGACGCGAGAAGACGATCGCGGCGCGTGCTGGGACGCCATCCAGTTCCGCCAAGACGAAAACGGTGAACTGGCCGGCAGCTTGGTGTGGAACGCGCCGGGCTCTTGCGTTCGCCTCTAAGGGTCAGGGCAAAAAGCGCAAAACGCCCGACGCCGAAGCGCCGGGCGTTTGTGGCGTAAGAGAGCCTTAAGCGCCCTGCGGCGTTGGCCCGCTCCAGCCTGGCGCGCTGTTGGGCTCTTCGTCATCGTCCGTGGCGGGCACCGAACCGCCGGAGGGCGGCGGGCTCGCTTCGTCGGGATCCGGACGCGAGGGCGGCTTGCCGTTCAGCAGATCCGCGATCTCCTCGCCCGACAACGTCTCATATTCGAGCAGCCCTTGGGCCAGCGTTTCATGGTCTTCGCTGCGCTCGGTCAAAACCCGCCGCGCCGTGCCATAGGCTTCATCGATCAAGCGGCGGATCTCCGCGTCGATTTTCTGCGCGGTTTCTTCAGAGACGTTCTGTGTCCGGGCCACGGAATGTCCCAGGAACACCTCTTCTTGGTTTTCACCATAGGCCACCGTGCCCAGTTCGTCGGAATAGCCCCATCGCGTGACCATCGCCCGGGCCAGTCGGGTCGCTTGAGTGATGTCCGATGAGGCGCCGGACGTGATCTTGTCCTTGCCGAAGGTGAGCTCCTCAGCCACCCGGCCGCCCATCAGGATCGCCAAGCGCGAGACCATCTGGGTGTAGTTCATGGAGTACTGATCACGCTCGGGCAGCTGCATCACCATGCCCAGCGCGCGCCCGCGCGGGATGATGGTGGCTTTGTGCACCGGGTCGGTTTCCGGAACGCTGAGCGCGACGATGGCGTGACCGGCCTCGTGGTAGGCGGTGAGCTTCTTCTCGTCCTCGGTCATGACCGAGGAACGGCGCTCCGGCCCCATCATCACTTTGTCTTTGGCGTCTTCGAACTCCGCCATGGAAACGAGCTTGCGACCGCGCCGGGCTGCGAGGAGGGCCGCTTCGTTCACAAGATTGGCCAAATCCGCGCCAGAGAAGCCCGGCGTGCCGCGGGCGACGGTTTTGAGGTTCACGTCGGGGCTCAGGGGCACTTTCCGAACGTGGACTTTCAGGATCTTCTCCCGGCCGACGATGTCGGGGTTGGGCACGACCACTTGTCGGTCGAACCGACCGGGGCGGAGAAGCGCGGGATCAAGCACGTCCGGACGGTTTGTCGCGGCGATGAGAATGATGCCTTCATTCGCCTCAAAACCGTCCATCTCAACGAGCAATTGGTTGAGCGTCTGCTCGCGCTCGTCATTGCCCCCGCCAAGGCCCGCGCCGCGGTGACGGCCGACCGCATCGATTTCGTCGATGAAGATGATGCAGGGCGCGTTCTTTTTCGCTTGGTCGAACATGTCCCGCACCCGGCTGGCGCCGACGCCGACGAACATCTCGACGAAGTCAGACCCGGAGATCGTGAAGAACGGCACGTTCGCTTCGCCCGCGACGGCGCGCGCGATGAGGGTCTTACCGGTTCCCGGCGGGCCGACCAGCAGCGCGCCTTTCGGGATCTTTCCGCCTAGGCGCTGGAATTTCGAAGGATCGCGAAGGAATTCAACGATTTCCTCCAGCTCTTCCTTGGCCTCGTCCACGCCTGCGACATCGTCAAAGGTCACCCGGCCCTGCCGCTCGGTCAGCAGCTTAGCTTTGGACTTCCCGAAGCCCATTGCGCCGCGCCCGCCGGACTGCATCTGGCGCATGAAAAAGATCCACACCCCGATAAGCAGCAGCATCGGGAACCATTGGATAAGAATCTGCAGCGGGCCCATTCGGCGCGTGCTGTCCGCGCCCTGAACCTCGACATTGCGCTCTTCCAAGCGCTCGATGAGGCTAGGGTCCTCGATCGGTTGGAAGGTGACGAGTTGACGGTTGTCGGTCAGGTCCGCAGTGATGCGATTGCCTTCAATGCGCACGCTTTCGACCCGACCTTCATCCACAGCCTGGATGAAGTCCGAATACGTCGCCTCATTGCGCGCAGCACTTTGACCGCCGCCTTGCAGCAAGTTCACCAGTGCGATCAAAAGAAGCGCGATCAGCGCCCACACCGCCAAAGTTCGCAAATTCATCGACCGAGTCTTCCCGTCATCGTCGCCGAGGCTCCTGACCTCGCCTTACCCTATTTGGGGCGGCTACCCGCCCGCGCCAAGCGCAGCCTGCGCCGCAGCCAAGTCCGCCCATGCCGAACGCCGATACGGGAACACCGCCCGCGCAGCCAATTCCGGCCCTAACCAGCATGCCCTGATGGGATTAACGGATCCATCCGCACGGACATGAATCGGGCCGGTTCTTTCGCATAAATTGCGCAAAGGCCCATGGACGGGCCCTTTCGCGCTCACCTCACCCGCCTCAGGAGCCGGTCCGACCGCGAAGCGACCGTCCCAAACGCCGCATTCACCCTCAGCGAGCTTGAGCGTGGCCCTGCCCGCGCCGTCGGCCCGACCGAACGCAGCTCCAGGGTCCCGAGCGAACAGGACCTGGGATGCGCTAAGCCGCGCGGCCAACACCCCGCCGGCTGACGCCTTCAGCCCGACAGTCGCTGCATTCAGCGCCAGCGTCTCCCGGATCCGGGCAAGCTGGTCGGCCCCTAGGGGTTCGGCGCGCCCCGCCGCCGCCGCCACGACCGCGCGCAAGGCCTCGTCGGCCGCATAGGGCCCCGCTTGCGCAAAGGCGACCGCGTCCAAAAGCGCAGCCCCCGCTTCCCGCCAAACGACCGCCTCGCGAAGCAAGGCGCCGGCTTCGGCCAGACGTCGGGTCAGCTGGCTCCGCGCCGCGTCGACCCTCTCCAGGAATGCGGCCCGGTCGACGGCCGCAAAACGCTGCGGAACGAGAGCGCGCCGGACTTCGATCCGCTCAAAGCGCGGATCGTCATTGGCGGGATCCTCAAGCCATTTCCGCCCCCCCGCCGCGAGCTGCGCCCTGAGCGCGCTGCGGCTTGTCCAGAGAAGGGGCCGGGCCAGCAAAAGACCGCGCCCCTCCGGCCAAACCGGGAGAGGCGCAAGCGGCGCGACGCCCGCCCGCCCGCGCAGTCCCAACGGCCCGCGTTTGGCGCGCATTGTTAGGGTCTCGGCTTGGTCATCGGCGGTATGCCCGACCAAGAGCGTGGTCGCGCCCAAAGCGTTGCAGGCCTGGGCCAAGAGACGGTAGCGCGCCGTGCGTGCTGTTTGTTGCAACCGCGATTCCGGTTTCGGCCCGCCCCAAGCGAGGATTTGCGGGACCGCGCCATAGCCAGCGGCGGCCTCAGCGGCGGCGTCCGCATCGGCGCGCGATCCGGGCCGCAACCCGTGGTCGACGATTAGGGCGTGTACCGCGCGCTCGCCGGCTCGGGCGAGCGCCTCAATCAGCAGGGCCGTGGAATCGCCGCCGCCCGAAAAGGCGACGGCCCAAGGCGTTCGCGGGTCAACCGCCCGCCAAACTCTCTCGGCGCGGACGTCGCCGCCGCTCAGCGGCAGCCGGCGGCGTCGCGCGCCCGGTCGGCCTTGCGCCGCAACGCTGCGTCCGCTTGTGGGTATTGGGCGTCGAACAAAGCGAGCGTGCCGCAGGCGTCCTCCGTCGCGCCGTTCGCGGCGAGAGCGGCGGCTAAGCCGATCATGGCGTCCGGCGCGCGGTCCCCATCGGGGAAGCGGGCCAAGGATTCGGCGTAAGCGGAGGCTGCCCGCGTATAGTCGCCGCGCACCGCATAGGTCTCGCCTTCCCAGTAATAGGCCTCGCCCACCAAGGGGTCGTCGGGAAAGCGTGCGATGAACTGGGCGAAGGCGGATTCCGCTTCATCAAAGCGGCCTTCGATCAACAGCCGCTTGGCGACGTCAAGCGCCTCGCCTGGATCATCAGGCAAAATGACGGTGTAAGTCGCCCCGAACGACGCTGATGCGGTTTCGTCAGGCGAAAGCGCCGGGGTCAGGGCTGAGCCGTTGTCGCGCGCCGCTTCGAGCGATCGCTCCGCGGAACGGTCGATGTCGCCAAAAGCGCTTCCGGTGATTTCGGCGTTCGGGAACGCGGTTCCCGCCGCATCGAACGACCCGCTGTTCGGCAGCGTGGCGAAGCCCCCGTCGGCAAGCACGCCAGATGGAACCGAGGCGCCTGAAAACTCTCCGCTGGCGGAGAACGCGCCGGTGGCTCCGGCGCTAAAGTCGCCGAAATCCCCCACATCGACCCCGTTGAGTTCGAGACGGCGGCGCAACAGGCTCATCTGATCGCGCATCACGCGGTTCTGATTGCGCGCCTCTTCCAGAGAGCCGTTGAGATTCAAAAGCTGGCCTTCGAGCTCGTCCACCCGTTGCTGCAGACGAACCGCGGCCGGGTCGCCTGTGAGCAAACGCTGCTCGGCGACTTCAAGGCGGCTTTCCAGAGCGTCGATCCGTTCGGCGAGTTCTCGGCGGGATTGCGCCATCGCCGGCTGCAAAGCGGCGAGCGACAGCAGAACGGCCGCTGCAGCGGCGGCAAATCGGTGCGGATGTCTCATGATCGGCAATCAAAAAGGCCGGCGCGGCCAAATTGTGGCGACGCGCCGGCCTCTCGCATGTCCTTAGACGTCAACCGGCCTTAGCCGACGACGCCGTCAGAAACGATTTGAGTATGCGCGTTGCGGTTCAGCGACCACGCCTGCTCGTTCGAGCGCGGGTCGACCGGACGCTCTTTGCCATACGAAATCGTGGTGATTCGCGAGGGGTCGACGCCGAGGCTCACCAGATAGTCCCGCGCGGCGTTGGCCCGGCGGGCCCCCAGGGCGAGGTTATATTCACGCGTGCCGCGCTCGTCGCAGTTGCCCGCGATGAGGATTTCGGCGTCATAAGCTTGGAGCCAAGCGGCTTGGGCTTCCAGCGTGCGGCGAGCCTGCGGGCTCAGCGCGTAGCTGTCATAGTCGAAGAAGACGCGCTCGCCAGCGGTCTCGACAAAGTCTTCGATCGAGCCGGGCGTCGCAGCAGCGGCGTTGGCCGCGCCCGAGCGCACGCCGGTGTCCGGCAGCGTGGTCGGCGATTGCTCGGTCGATGCGCACGCAGCAGCCGCCAAGCCCGCGACGGCGACCGTGATCAGTTTGGCGTTCATTTTGATGTCCCTCATCTCGGCGCTGTCGCCGCGATTCCATCTACCCTTGACCCGCCTGCACCGCTTATGCCGCAGGCCCCAGATCGCCGCGCACGTTATAGACGCGACCCTGCGCTATCAAGCGGCGCCCCGCCTTTCGATCCCGTAAAAGCCTTGCGTTCGCGCGGGACGCGAAGATCCCGCGCGCACGCTTGGGGCTATTCCAATAGCGGCGACCACGCGGGATCCGAGGCGTTGCCCGGGGTCGGCACGATGCGCTCATTGCGCCCGGTGATGTCGATGGCGCGGATTTCCTTACGCAGCGAGGTGCCCGGCAATTCGACGGGGAACATGATCACCCGCCCATTGGGCGACCATGTCGGCCGGTCGATTTTGAAGGCTTGGGTCAACAGCCGTTCGCCAGAGCCGTCCGGCCGGATGACGCCCAGCCGGAAAACGCCGCCACGCTGGTTGGTGAAGGCGATGTAGTCCCCGCGCGGCGACCAGACCGGCGTGGAATAGATGCCTTCCCCGAAGGTGATGCGCTGCACGTTCGTGCCGTCGGAATTCATGACGTAGAGATTGCCGGTCCCCTGCCCGCTGCGGTTGGAGCGGAACACGATTTGGCGGCCGTCGGGACTGAAGGAGGGCTCGGTGTCGATCGAGGCTTCAGTGGTCAGCCGCTGCAGCCTGCCGGAGCGAATGTCGAAGAGATGGATATCGGCATTGCCGCGTGTCGACACCGTCGTGACCAACTGTCGGTCATCGGGAGAAAAGCGCGCCGCGTAGCTCTCCACCTCTTGGCTCACTTCGAACAGCGCCTGTTCTTCGCCCGTATCGAGATCGAACAAATAGGTCGTGGGCGGCCCGTCCCGATAGGAGACGTAGACAATTTGTCGGCCGCGCGAGGAGAATGTCGGCAGGAACACCCAATAGTCCCCGTCGGTCAAGAACTCCGAATTGGCGCCGTCTTGGTCCATGATCGCCAGACGCGTGACCGGGTTCGTTTTCGGCCCGGATTCATGGATGAACACGATTTGGGTGTCGAAATAGCCTTCGTCTCCGATAATCCGTTCATAGATCCGGTCGGAGATCTGGTGCGCGACCCGACGCCAATTGTCGTCATTGGTCTCAAAGCGCAATCCGGCGATTTGCTGCTGGGTCTGAACGTTCCACAGGCGGAACGCGACGCGCAGCCCGCCGGTCCCGTCAAGCTCGGCCTGGCCTGTGACGAGCGCTTCAGAACCGATTGCGCGCCAATCGGAAAAGCGCGGCTGCACGTTGATATCCGGGATCGTGCCGACATGGCTGGCCGGATCGGACACGTTGAACCAGCCCGAATTTGTGAGATTGTTGATGATCACCGCCGCGATTTGCGCGCCGCGTTCGGCGGAAGCCGGGTCGGGCCCGATGAAATCGGGAACGGACACCGGGCGCGCGCGCAGCGTGCCCTGGTCGATGACGATATTGGTCTCGTCCTGCGCGCCGGCCGGCGCGGGGGCCAGCCCGGCGACCAACAACGCGAGCGCGAGACCCGCGATTTCGAGTAAGCGTCTCATCAGGTATCTCCCGCTTTCACGCGCTTTGCGCCTTGGGGTTTTCAATCCCCGGGCTGGAAGGTCAAGGTGAATTGCCGCCAGGCGTCGTATCGTTCCTGGCCTCCGCGTCGGACGATTGCGGCGATGCGCTCCTCGCAACGATACACCGCATCAACCGCTTCTTGGGCGGCGATCCGCAGATAGGGGTTGCCCGAAGCGCGGATCTGAGCCGCGTCGAGAACTTCCGGCGCCCGCTCGAGCGTTCCGTCACGCGCCAAAAAGAGGCGCACGGTGACGATCAGCTCTGACGCATTGGGCAAGTCTGATCTCTCAAACCAGCAGTTTTGTTCGACGGTCAGCCGAATGGCGTCGATTTCCGTCGCCGTCATGCGACCGGACCCTGGCGGCGCACGGTCCGGGGCTTGGTTGCGCGCGCGGTTGAGGATGTCCTGCAGCGGGTCCGCCGGGCGGGTGGGCTCGGGTTCCGGCTCGGGTTCCGGTTCCGGTTCGGGCTCAGGTTCTGGCTC
>CAZABJ010000005.1:63641-72519 GCA_964483375.1 uncultured Caulobacterales bacterium | reverse complement strand
ATAGCCGGTTCCAATCATCGCCACGCGCATGTCGGGCTCCTTGTTCGGATGTGATCCGCCACCGGGTTGAGGCGTGGTCGCGGCGGCGGACGCTCCGTGGGCGGTTTAGCTAGAGTTACGCTTCGGACGCCTCGGTGTCCATGAGCCAAGTCGATAGGGTTCGTCGCGCCGGGAGACGCGACGGGCGGGGGAGAAGGGGCGTTGTGATCACGCGTTCGCGTCTGCTTTCGCGTCCTCAAGCGCCTTGGCCACTACGTTGCGGGCTGCGTCGCCCCATTGGGCGTCAGCGAGCGCATAGGCCAGGGTTGCGGCCACGTAGCCGATCTTGTCGCCGCAGTCATAGTCCTGGCCTTGATAGGCGAAGGCGTGAAACGGCTGCTCGCCCATCAACCGCGCCATAGCGTCGGTGAGTTGGATTTCCCCGCCGGCGCCGCTGGCTTGGTCCGCGAGCAAGCCGAAGATCTCTGGCTGAAGGATGTAGCGGCCGGTGATTTTGAAGGTCGAGGGCGCAACGCTCGGTGCCGGTTTTTCGACCATGCCCTTCATCCGGATGAGACCGTCCGCTTCCCCGTCCGGATCGATGACGCCGTACTTGCCGGTGTCTTCGCGCGGGATTTCGTCCACGGCGATGATGTTGCCGCCGACGCGGCCATAGGCTTCGGTCATTTGCGCGAGACATGACGGCGCGGCGCGCACCAATACGTCAGGCAAGAGCACGGCGAAGGGCTCGTCGCCGACAATGTCGCGGGCGCACCAGACCGCATGACCGAGCCCGAGCGGCGCCTGCTGGCGCACGAAGCTCATCGAGCCGGGGGCGGGCAGGTCGCGCGCCAGGTCGGCCAAGAGTTCCGTCTTGTCCTTCTTGCGCAGCGTGTCTTCGAGCTCATAGGCGCTGTCGAAGTAGTCTTCGATCGCCCCTTTATTGCGGCCGGTCACGAAAACGATGTGCTCCACGCCCGCCGCCAGCGCTTCTTCCACGACATAGTGGATAGCCGGGCGATCGAATACGGGCAGCATCTCTTTGGGCACGGTCTTGGTTGCGGGCAACACGCGGGTCCCCAGACCGGCGACAGGTAGCACGGCCTTACGCACAGACTTCATTTGGAAACCTCACCTGTGGCGACGTGCAATTGCGCTCTCTGCGCAAAGCGCCGCAAAACGAACAATAGGATACTGACGCGCATCCACCGACGACGAGGGCGCGCATCTCTGCGCGCACGCTATTCGACCGTTACCGATTTCGCCAGATTGCGCGGCTGATCGACGTCGGTCCCTTTGAGAACGGCGGTGTGATAGGCCAAAAATTGGGCGGCGACGGCGTAGACGATTGGCGCGATAAGCGGATCGACGGACGGTCCGATGATCACATGTTTCGCCAAATCCCCGATTTTGTCGGCGCCTTCGGCGTCTGTGACCAGCGCGACGGGCGCTCCGCGTGCGACCACCTCTTGGACGGACGACGCGGTTTTATCGAAAAGCTCGTCTGTCGGCGCGATGACCACGACGGGCGTCACTTTGTCGATAAGCGCGATCGGCCCGTGTTTCAGTTCCCCGGCCGGATATCCTTCCGCGTGAATGTAAGAGATTTCCTTGAGTTTCAACGCCGCTTCAAGCGCGAGCGGGAAGAACGGGCCCCGACCCAGGTAAAGCACGTCATCCGCGTCGGCGAGCCAGGCGGCGATTTTGCGGGCGGCGGTCTCCATTTCGAGCGCTTCGGCCACTCGGCGCGGGGTTTCGGTGAGCACCCTGACGAGCGCTCTTTCGCCGTCCTCATCAATCCGGCCCCGGGCGCGCGCGGCGGAGACCGCCAAGCAAGCGAGCACCCCAAGTTGGCAGGTGAAGGCCTTGGTCGAAGCCACGCCGATTTCCGGACCCGCATTGGTCGGAAAGCGAGCGTCGCTCATGCGGGCGATTGAGCTTTCGGGAACGTTCACCACCGCCCCGATTTGCAGCCCTTCCTCCTGGCAAAGTTCAAGCGCGGCGCGGGTGTCAGCGGTCTCGCCGGACTGGGACACCGCAATCGCCAGGCTGTTGCGGATGAGCGCGGGGCGGCGGTAGCGGAACTCCGAGGCGACATCGATATCGGCGGGGAGACCGGCGAGGCCCTCAAACCAGTATTTTGCGATAGCCGAGGCGTAGTGCGCGGTTCCGCATGCGGTGAGAACCACGCGGTCCAAACGCGCGAAATCAACGCCTTCAATAGGGCGCACGCGCTCAGCGACCGGATCGAGATAGGTTGCGAGCGTATGCCCCAGCGCTTCGGGCTGCTCGTGGATCTCCTTCTCCATGAAGTGCCGGGGATTGCCTATTTCCACCAGCGCAGCCGAGCCGGCGACGGATTTCACAGGCCGTTCCACGCGCGCGCCCGACTGATCGAAAACCTCAAACGACGTTCGACGTAAGACCACCCAGTCGCCATCCTCCAAGAACACGACTTGGTCGGTGAACGGCGCCAATGCGATGGGATCGGAGCCAAGGAAGGCCTCTCCCTCGCCGAGCCCGACGATCAGCGGGCTGCCGCGCCGGGCGCCGATCATCAGATCGTCTTCGCCCTCGAACACCGCTGCGATGGCGAATGCGCCCTCAAGTTGGTCGATGGCGGCGGCCATGGCCTCTTGCGGGCTCTTGCCCGTCGCAAGGGCGTCCTGCAACAGAAAGGCGATGGTTTCGGTGTCGGTCTCGGTCTCAAAGAGGTGTCCGCGGTCGGCGAGGCGGGTCTTCAGCGCGCGGTAGTTTTCGATAATGCCGTTATGAACAAGCGCTACTCCGCCGGCGACATGGGGGTGAGCGTTGGCTTCGTTCGGCGCGCCGTGGGTCGCCCAGCGGGTATGGCCGACGCCGATCATGCCGTCGATCGGGGCGGCGGCGATGACCGCTTCGAGAGCCGCAATCTTTCCCGGGGCGCGCCGCCGCTCGACGCCGACGCCGTTGAGCACCGCCACGCCCGCAGAATCGTACCCTCGGTATTCGAGCCGCTTGAGACCTTCCACAAGACGGTGCGTGACCGGTTTGTCGCTAATGACGCCGATAATGCCGCACATGACGCTAGCTTGCTCCCGTTGGTCGTTTGGCGAGCGCCAGGCTGACGGCGCATTAGCGTGTTGACCCAATTCAGGCGGGGATGTCTATAGCGGTCGACCGTCGCTAGCCCGACGCCGCGATCACATCCGACAGGCAATGAGTAAGAAAAAGAAATATTTCGGAACCGACGGCATCCGCGGGACCGCAAACACCCATCCCATGACGGCCGAAATGGCCCTCCGCGTCGGCATTGCGGCCGGCCAATATTTTACCGGGAGAGACGAGCGTCGTCACAACGTCGTCGTCGGCAAAGACACGCGGCTGTCCGGCTATATGCTGCAGACCGCGTTGGTCGCGGGGTTCACTTCGGTCGGCATGGACGTGAAGACCTTCGGGCCGTTGCCCACGCCGGCGGTTGCAAACTTGACCCGGTCCATGCGCGCGGATTTGGGGGTGATGCTGACAGCGTCCCACAACGCGTTTCATGACAACGGCATCAAGCTGTTCGGCCCCGACGGCTACAAGCTCGACGATGACACGGAAATGGCCATCGAGTCGCTGATCGACGACGAGCTCGACGCCCATCTCACCTCGCCGCGCGCGATGGGGCGGGTGACCGCGATCGACGATGCGCTCGCCCGCTATATCGAGGTCTTGAAGGCCACGTTTCCCCGCCGTTTGAGCCTCAAGGGGCTCAGGATCGTCGTGGATTGCGCGAACGGCGCGGCGTATCGCGTCGCTCCGCTGGCTCTGTATGAGTTGGGCGCCGAAGTGGTCTCGATCGGCGTTGAGCCCGACGGCTTCAATATCAACGCCGGCTGCGGCTCCACCTATCCTCAGACCTTATCGAAGAAGGTCGTCGAACTGAGGGCCGATCTCGGCATCGCGCTCGACGGGGATGCGGACCGGCTGATCATTGTGGACGAGCGCGGTCAAGTGGTCGATGGCGACCAAATTCTGGCGCTCATCGCCTCGGACTGGCACGACGCGGGGCGCCTGACGAAAGACGGCGTGGTCGCCACGGTGATGTCGAATCTCGGCTTGGAGCGCTATCTCGCCGCGAAGAGGCTGAAGCTCGAACGCACCCGCGTCGGCGACCGCTATGTGACGGAGAAGATGCGGGCGAAGGGCTATAATGTCGGGGGCGAGCAGTCGGGCCATTTGGTGCTGTCAGACTTCGCCACCACGGGGGACGGCATGATCGCCGCGCTCCAGGTCCTCGCCGCCTTGGTCGCAGGCTCCAAACCTGCGAGCGAGCGGCTTCAGTTGTTCCAACCGGTGCCCCAAATCCTGGAAAACGTTCGAATAACGGGCGACGGCACCTTGGCGCGTCCGGCGGTTAAAGCCGCCATCCGGGACGCGGAGACGCGGCTGGGAGAGGTCGGACGGTTGGTGGTTCGCGAATCAGGCACCGAGCCGGTGGTTCGAATCATGGTCGAGGGCGATGACGAGGGTCTGGTGCGCGCCGTCGTGAACGACTTGGCGGGCGTCGTGGCCGCGCCGGCGTGAGGCGACCGCCTCCCGCGCTTGACCCTGGCCGTCGCATGCTGTGAAACCGCTGTTGGCGTGCGATGGTTTTCTCATCCGTGTACGTTGTGTGTGTAGGAGGGCGCCGGCATGGGCGGACGTAAGGGCATCGTGCTCGCCGGCGGCGCAGGAACGCGTCTCCACCCGCTGACCCAGGTCGTCTCCAAGCAGCTTCTGCCTGTCTACGACAAGCCGATGATCTACTACCCGCTGTCTGTTCTGATGCTGGCGGGGATCCGGGACATTCTCATCATAACGACGCCTGAGGACGCTTCGGCGTTCCGGCGCTTGCTCGGCGAGGGCTCCCAATGGGGCGTCCGGTTCAGCTATGTCGAACAGCCCAGTCCGGACGGGCTCGCCCAGGCTTATCTGCTTGGCGAGGAGTTCCTGGACGGCGACCCCAGCGTCATGATTCTCGGCGACAATATTTTCTACGGCGAAGGCCTGACCGAACGCCTCTACGCGGCGAACGAACGCGACGGGGGCGCGACGGTTTTCGGATACCGCGTCCATGACCCGAGCCGCTACGGCGTGTTGGGGTTTGACGACACCGGCCAAGTCCAGTCAATCGTCGAGAAGCCTCAGCGGCCGGCTTCCAACTATGCCGTCACGGGGCTGTATTTCTATGACGAGCGCGCGAGCGCTTTCGCCCGGGAGGTTAAGCCCTCCGCGCGCGGCGAACTCGAAATCACGGCGCTGAACCAGATGTATCTCGAAGAGGGCGCGTTGACCGCGGAAATGCTCGGTCGCGGCTTCGCTTGGCTGGACACCGGAACGTTCGAGACGCTTCTGCAGGCCGGAGAGTTCGTGCGGACGCTGCAGGACCGCCAGGGCGCGAGCATCGGCTGCCTAGAGGAAATCGCTTTCAACAACTCTTGGATCGATATTCGGGAGCTTCGTGACGCCGCCGGCGCCCATCCCTCAAATCCCTATTGCCGGTATCTGAAGCGATTGGCTGACGAGGCCGCCGAAACCTTGGCCGCGCAGCCGTGATTCAGGGTCTCTCGCTGCGCTTGGTCGAGACACGCGGATGAAGGCGTTGATTACCGGTATCGCCGGTTTCATCGGGCATCATGCGGCAGTCCGCCTGGCCGCTGACGGATTTGACGTCATTGGGGTGGATTCGCTGACCCCTTATTATTCGGTGGATCTGAAGCGCGCGCGGCTGGCGGCAATGGGCGAGCGGGCGCGTTTTGTCGAGATGGACGTCGCCGAGCACGAAGCCTTCGCCGCGTTGGTCCGTGAGGAAAAGCCCGACGTCGTCATCCACCTCGCAGCCCAGGCGGGCGTGCGGTACTCGCTCGAAAACCCGTTTGCATACGCACGCTCAAACCTGCTCGGGCATCTGAGCGTCCTTGAGGCTTGTCGTCGCGCGGAGGGGCTCTCCCACCTGATCTACGCCTCCTCAAGCTCAGTGTATGGCGGTTCGGCGCAACTGCCCTTCCGCGAAAGCGACCGGGTTGACGGGCCGGTCTCTCTCTACGCCGCCACAAAAGGCTCTGACGAGCTGATGAGCGCGTCTTACGCGCATCTTTATGGCCTGCCTCAGGCGGGGCTTCGCTTCTTCACCGTTTATGGGGAGTTCGGCCGGCCGGACATGGCCTATTGGCTCTTCACCGAGCGCATCCTCCGGGGAGAACCCATCAAGGTGTTCAATCACGGGGACATGAGTCGTGATCAGACCTATGTCGGCGACGTGGTGGATACGCTCTCGGCGATGGCCATGCGCCCGCCGCGATTCGCATCCGGCGACCGACCTCATCGGGTCTATAATATTGGGGCCAATACGCCGACGCCGCTGATGCGGATGATCGCCGTGCTTGAGGACGCGATCGGCCGGAAGGCGGACACGGTGTTCGAGCCGATGCAGCCGGGAGACGTCAAAGAAACCTACGCCGATGTCGACCGGTTGATCGCGGAGTACGGCTTCTCGCCGAAGACGCCTGTCGAGATCGGGCTGCCGCGCTTCGTTTCATGGTATCGGCGGCATCACGGCGTCTAGGCCTGGGCCGGTCGTTTGCTGGCGCGTGTTCTTGTTGCAACGCATAGCGCCATTTCTCATCCCGGTATGGCAAAGGTTCGGCAAGTCGTGTATCGCTTTGAACATACGTCGGCGGTTTGCCGATGTTTTTGGTTAGCGTCCGTACGACATCAGTCGGCGGACTGTTGTGGCTGCGAGGCGTTTTGCCTCGAGAGGGGAACGTGATGAAAAAAAGCATCCTCGCGGCGGCCGGCCTGGCGGTCGTTCTTGCTGCTCCGTCCTTCGCTGACGAAGGCTTCTACATCACCGGCGGCGTCGGCTATGGCTGGACCCCGGACATGGATGTCGAGTCGAGCGCTGGCTTCGGGAACCGGTCCGTGCTCCCGTCATTGAGCGGTGAAATCCAAGGCGAGGGTGACGCGCGCTTTATGCTCGGCGCCGGCTACGAGACGGCGAACAACTGGCGCGTTCAAGTGGACGTGATGGACCGGTTCAACGACACCGGCGCGGTGGGCAACGGTTTGTTCGCCTCTGATCTCCAAAACGTCGCGTTGATGGTTTCGGGCATCCGGGATTTTGATTTCGGCTCGTTCGTCGCTCCGTATGCGGGCTTGGGCCTCGGCTACTCGCAAACCGACGCTTCGATCCAGTTTTTCGACGGGTCTGATGCTCAAGGCGACGGCAATGGGATCGCTTTCCAGGGGCTTCTGGGCCTGACGCTTGATTTGTCTGATCGGATTTCAGCAGATGCCGGATACCGGTATTTCTACGGTCCGGAAGTCGATTTCATCTCGTCGACCGGCAATGTGGGCTCGATCGACAATTACCAGTCGCACGACCTTCTCGTGGGCCTTCGCTTCTCCTTCGGCGCTGCGCCGGCTCCGGTCGCGCCGCCGCCGGTCGAGCGGACGCCCGCTCCGGCTCCGACCTGCTCGGACGTTCCGTTCGTGGTTTACTTCGAGTTCGACCAGTCGACGCTGACCGACCAGGCGCGTCAGGTGATCGCGCGCGCTTCGCAGCAAGCCGCTGAGTGCGACATCACCCGCGTTGAAATCGAAGGTCACACGGACCGTTCGGGTTCGCAGGCCTACAACGCCCGTCTTTCCGAGCGCCGCGCCCGCGTCGTTCGTGACGAGCTGATCCGTCTCGGCGTCGCCGCCAGCCTGATCTCGATCGAGGCACGGGGCGAGAGCGAGCCGGCTGTCGCCACTCCGGACGGCGCGCGCGAGCCGCTGAACCGTCGTACGGAAGTCGTGATCCGCACGCGCTAATCGCGTCTGATCACAGACATCGCAGTTTGGGACGGCCTGGCGCATCCGCGCCGGGCCGTTTCATTTTTGGGCCTATGAGCTCGCTAAGCGCCGCTTTGGATCTCGACGGGCGACAAGGGTCGGGATCAGTGCGGAATGGCGTGTGGGTCGCCGCATTCGCCTGCGGGCGCCAGGCCGCATGCCGGCCCATTTTGGCGAAGCCGCTATACAGTGATCGGATGAAGCGCTGCATGGACGCCACATTCGCCAGCAGACGTCAGGGACGGCGCTTTTCTGGTTGGTTTGGGGTGGCTGGCGGCGGAATTGCATGATTTAAGGCGGGCGCATCCGAGGCGGTGGGGCCTTGAGAGGGGATTTTGACCATGAAACGTTTGCTCGCTACGGCCGGTCTCGCCGCCGTTCTCGCCGCGCCGGCTCTGGCGCAAGACGGCTGGTACGTGACCGGCGGCGTCGGCTATGGCTGGATGCCGGACAACGACATCCTTGACACCCTGAACAACACGAGCGCCGAAGTGGACGCCGAAGGCGATCTGCGCTTCATGCTCGGCCTGGGTTACGAATTCACGAACAACTGGCGCGTCCAGTTGGACGCCATGGATCGTTTCAACGACACCGGCGCTCCTGACGACATCGGCCCGGCCTCCACGGATTTCCAAAACGTGGCCGTGATGGGCTCGCTCATCTATGACTTCGAAAACGCCACGCGCTTCACGCCCTATGTCGGCGGCGGCGTCGGCTACTCGCAAACCGAGTTTTCCGGCCTGTTCAATGGCGGCGAAACCGTTCAAGCGGACGGCCGCGGCATCTCCTACCAGGCCTTGGCCGGCTTGGACTTTGGTCTGACCGACCGGATTTCCGCGCTTGTCGAAGCCCGTTACTTCTACGGCCCCGACGTCGAATTCGTCTCACTGCCGGGCGGCTTTCCGGGCGAAACCGACGCGTATGAGTCATACGACGTTCTGTTCGGCCTGCGTTACTCCTTCGGCGCTGCGCCGGCTCCGGTCGCGCCGCCGCCGGTCGAGAGGACGCCCGCTCCGGCTCCGACCTGCTCGGACGTTCCGTTCGTGGTTTACTTCGA